>NZ_JAZHOB010000008.1:0-324938 GCF_048751585.1 Pollutimonas rozaliensis
AGGCCAAACGGGCCAAGAAACTGTTGCCACGGTTTCTGGCGCTCATCGAGCAGTTTGCCAACAGTCCGGCCAAAACCTTGGCCGCTACGTTAACATCGTGGTTGGAACCCATTGTCGGCATGTGGCGCTTCTCCAAATCCAATGGGATTACCGAAGGGTTCCACACGAAGATGGAGATGATCTCGCGCCGGGCGTTTGGGTTCAGGAATTTTGAGAATTACCGCCTGCGGGTCTTGGCCCTGTGCGGTTGGAACGGTGTCATTAACCGTGTTTGATGAGTGCCCATCCCCCGTTTATGGGGAAGAGCCGATGTGATTAACCGGATTTAATGAGCGTCTCTTTACCGTTCATGGTGAAGAAATCCGATCCCACCGTTAATTAATAGAACACCAACAAAAACGCGCCCCGAAAGGCGCGTTTTGCTATATCACTGGCGGGACGGAGACATTCACATCGTTGCTTATAAGCCGCATAAACAAACGACTTAGCAATATTCGCTCATAAAGATACCCCCAAATGTACCCCCAGACGGTTGGCGCTGGATTGGTTCGCTCCACAGTTTTGTGGATCGATAACCCCTACCCCAAACTGTACAGTCTATTAAGCGATAACGGGTACCCCAAACTGTACACAGAAAATGCCCACACAATCTCTCGTTGGTAAGAAGCGGTTAGGGACGGTTGCCGCCATCGCCACTAAAGCGCAGTACTTTAGTGGCACGACCATTCATAAAGCTATGAACCGTAGGGCCTGCCTGGCTACTTCGGGCTACTTTAGCCTGCCCCTGTTTTTCCTGGGAAACATGGGAAACAGGGGTAACAGCCTTTATCCATGCGGGTTTGCGCGTTACCCAGGCCCGCAGGTAACAGGTAACCGGGGTAACACGCAGAGGGAATTGATTTACTTTGATTGTTTTCGATATTGGGGCTGTCCCGTCGCCCTTTTTATGGACTGCTAAATTTCCCCCATCATGCGCGTGTGCGTATTGGTACCGAAACTCCGGGCCAAGTGGATTAGAATGTCTCAAAAAGTGTATTTTGATTTAAAAATATAAAAAGGTGCTGGAATGGATGCCACGGAAGGGGTAAGCCGCATCGCCAAATTAATCTCTGGGACTGCTTGGGTCATTTTGCTAATTGGCATTGTGATTTTTGCTTATGTCGCTCTTTTTGAGGCGCGCCCAGAATGGGGTGCATTGTTTGGGCTTTTAGCTGTAGTCACAGTCATCTTTGCTCTAATGCAGAGCGTCGTATGGGTGGTTGATGGCTTTATTGGCAACAAGGACATGGGCCGCAATTTTTTGTGGCCATACAAGCGGAAAGCTTTGCGGGCGAAAAAGCTAGCAGCTCCGGGCAAGGCATCTAGACAAGTAGCAAAAAACGCCGACCTCAAGGGTGTACACGGATGGCTTTTCTTTTTTGTCCTGACGCTGATGGTGTTCAGTCCACTTCGCACACTAGGGGAAACCGCACGGAATATTTCTGATGCCGAGCGAGCGTACCCCACCATAGTGGATCTGGCCCAATGGGGGAACTACAAAACTGCGATCTGGATGGCAGTGCTAGCTTATAGCATTGCCCTAGTTTGGGCCGGATGGTCATTGATGCGGCACTTTATCCCCTCATCAGTCAGCGCGGCAATAGCAGTTATGTGGATTTGCCCTATAGCCCTGCTCGCCATAGACATGTACGCGACCATAACCTTCCTGGAGATGGAAGCATCCGAATATTTTTCCACTGAAATTATCGGCGGCATGATGGGCGGCCTTGTGTATGCCGGAATTTGGACGGCATACCTTAAATTATCAAGACGAGTAAAAAACACGTACTACGCTGACTGGACAACCTTCTCTAATGCAAGGCAAGAAAGATCGGAACCGACCCTATAGGCTCAACCAACAATTATTTTAGTTTGATGTGGGGATGTGAGGAGGATTGGATTTGAATGATTTAGTGGAGTCTGAAAAAGGCTCGGAGTATTCGATTCGGTACGATGGCTTGGATGCGGAAGCGCATAAAATCGACTTGAGCCAGTTGGGCATTTCTTTGCAGGGGTTCGCGCGAGTCCTTGCTGTTTTCGCCCATTTCGCCTACACCGGGAACTATAATAAGCAGTACGATGCCCTATCGGTGAAGGTCTTTGCCACCCCGACCAAAGATCACCACTGTTATGAGGTTAGCGCATGGATTGCTAGAGTTGCCAGCTCCGAATACCTCTGGTCTGGAACAGGCGGGGCTTTGCTTGTTGCTCTAATGAATTATTTTTTCGGAAAAAGGAGGGCAGAGGAATTGAAATACCTAAATGACGCCCTTCAGCTCGCCATGGGGCAGAACAAGGAAACGACTCAGCAATTACTTGCAACGATACAGAAGATGATGGACTCCCTGCGTCCCTCTGGCCGCCAGGCGCTGGCACCTATTGACGAAAGCTGCGCGACCATTTCCGTATTTAGAGATTCCGAGGAATATGTCACTTTAGACAAGGCCGCAAAAGCGCGATTCTCTGATAACTCAATAAACACCATTGAGCCGAGCAGAAAATTTACAGGCGTGATTTCCGAAATGGATATGGAGAGCGGCACATGCAAAGTCCTCTTGGATGGCTCTGATACAGGCCGCCGCACATTGGCTACCATCACCGACCCTATTGGCAAAAGGCCCGGCAATCCATATGTCGTTTCAATGAGCCAATTATCGTCTATTTCATTCGATGCCAAGCCAGAGGTCGATACTGACGGAAACGTGGTCAGGTTGCATATATCTGATATTGCATAACCACAACTTCCCCCATCCCCCAACCCGGACCCGCGCCGGGTTTTCTTTTGCCCTATTGAACTAATCGCATCCTCGTGCGGCTTGCAAATTCATCATCGCTGATCGACGGCCTCACTAGATTAAAGGAAGATGCCCTTGAACTGCAGGGCATCCCTTCCTGAAGCGCCAGCACAACCACTACTGCGCCCCCATCACCGGCGCTGCACGATACCCTGTAGTTTCCAATGCCCTCAAGGCGGCCGCCAGTGCCTGCATCTTAGGTGTGGCCATCGTGGACGGCGCCATAAGGTCAGCCGCGCTCCTAGGGTTCATCAACGCCTCGGCAAGCTGTGCAGTCATCTGCTTATTAGCGCCTCCATATACGGCCTGGCCGCCTCGCTCAAGCAAGCTCCCGACAACTCCTGCCGGCCCGAAGTTTCGTATAGCGCTCGGGATACCCGCCTGATTGAGCATGTTGCTGAAGGCCAGTTTCTGCACCGTGTCAGAGCCTACCCGATTTGAACTATTGGCGAAATCTAGCCTGGCCAGGTCGTCTTTGATTGCGTTGAGCTTGGACAATTGCTCGCTGGTAAGGACGCCCGCAAGGTCGTGGTCCCTGAGCGCCCGGGCAAGCGCGTTCGGGTAAAGCGTTTCCCGCAAAGGGTTGATACTTCGCTTGGCAATATCCTGGATGGCGTCCATTTGGTTAATGGGCTTGCTCATTTCCGAGAACGTTGCACGCGCCTCCCGGTAAGCAGGTGATACACCCTCCATAAAGGAGACCAGGCGATCACGCGCCGTGGTGATGCCCCGCGCCTTATTCGCCTCGGCAGCCGTGCCGCCTAGCAACTTGCTGATCTGATCGTCCATGGCAAGCTTGGCCTCGTGCAGCCCTCGCAAGCTGCCTGACGGGCTGGCGATATCTACCCCGGCGTTAGCTGCGTTGATTCGGGCTTGCTTTAATGCGTCCTGAATGGCTGGCATGCCCATCAGTTTGTTTATTTCCTCAAGCTGGGGCGGCGCCAGGCTATCCATGCTAACCCTGAACGCATCATCGTATAGCTCGTTTGCCGCCGTTCGCCGTGCCTGATCGTAAAACTCGCGCTGGCCTTGTGTGCCTGCCATATCGTCCAGCACTGCAACCCGGGCTGCGTTATTTGAGGCTTGTCGGGCAGTCATTTCGTTCATAGCGCCAGGCTCGACCTGTGTCGCGGTCTTTTGAAGCGCTGCTATGCCGGGGTTCTGAGCCAGCTCCGCCGCTGTGGGCTGTGTGCCGGGAACCAGGGTCTGTCCTTGCCGCAGATTGCGCACCACATCATCACCCTGGCCGCCTGCAGATTCCTGCAAGAGCCTGCCAAGGATCTGGTTTCTCCCGCTTTGGTAGAGCGGCTCGAGCAGCGCCTTACCGGGCCCAGCAATAGCACTTGCTCCAAGCGGAAAGAGCGCCCCGTAAACCGCCCCCGTCGTTGCTTTATCCTGATCAACCAATCCTGCGGCAACCCCTCCGGTAATCCCTCCCCCTGCCATCCGTATTCCCATGTTGGTAGCGCCCCCGCCTGCCCCGGCTCGCATGCCGCCAGTACGAAGCGCATTGCCGAGGGCTTGCGCATATGGTGCGGATCTACCCAGCAAGGGCGCAAGTGCCTTGACTCCCGCACCCAGCGGGCCGCCTACCGGAAGTGTTGCGGCAATCTCCCCGCCAAGCTCGCCGATAGATGAGGCGGTAGGCGCGGCCTCGGCATACGGTGCAGCCCATTGATCAATACTATCGCGCCCTTGCTGAGCGCTGTTTATGGAGAAGTCTCCAAACTCATCAAAGCCCAAGGCCTTGGCGCCTTTGCCAACCCAGTGCTGTCCACCCATCATGATGTTGCCCGCACCTTGAGCCAGGCCTACGCCAAAGCCTGCGGCAGCGTCTACCGCGCTATCAACAAGGGAGCCTTCCGGTTTCGATGCTGGCGCATTCGACGTTGGTATGGGTGGGGGCGCTGCGAAGATGTCCGCGTAAGCGTCCTGCGCTGCATTACTCTGCGCTGCCATGGCGCCAGGTTCAGCAGGTGCTTGGAAGATGTCAGCGAAAGGATCTGCAGAAACCTCCCCGGCCTGCGCTGCTGGAAATACCATGGTTGCCGCCTTATCTAATGCATTGGAGATAAACCCATCGGGGCGTTTGGGTTGTGCGTAAGGGCTACTTGGTAGGCTGGCCCAAGTAGAACCAGATTTCTGTATAGCCGTATCAAAGTCACCAGCGAGCACGGCATCTAACGCGCCGTTTCTGCGCATTAGTTCGATGGCTGCCAAGTCCTGGCTTTCCGGCCCGAAGTCAGTTAATCCAAGCTTGCCCGCCACATCGTCCCAAGTCCCTTGCAGGAATTGGTACCGGCCTGCCGCGCTGGTTTTGTTGGCTTTGCCATCGGTTTGCGTGAAGCTGTGCAATTGACGAGGGTGATCTGCCAATGAGGGGATTGTGCCGCCCCCGAAAGCCGTGTCGTAGCCTGTCGTGCCTTCTGCCTGAGCAATGACATCCAGGAACTTCCGGACTTTGGGGTCTTGTGCATATGCGTATAGCTCTTTTGCCGTTGTCATTATTTATTACTCCCGAATAAAGGGTATTTGGAAGACCACCCTGACAATCGCCGTGTAAAGCCAGCATCCAGGCGGCCATTGTTGCGCTCACGATATGCATCAGCCATCCGGGCAACCTGTTGCTCGCGATGCGCCAGCGCCCGATACGTCTCGATGATCGTTTTTCGACCCTCGGAGCTTTGGCTCAGCTGTGGCGACATCGTAAGCAGGAACTGCCTATCAGCATCTGACATTGCACCGGGCATCTGGTTTGCTCCTCCTGCATTCTTGAGCTTGAGCGCCATTTCGTTCATGAGTGCAGAGGCGGCCTGTTTATCGCCCAACTTCGGATCGAGCTTGATTCCTAGGGAATTGCCAATCTCTGCCGCTGACATTGCAATGCCCGTCAGTTTGCCGCCATCAAAGTCACCGATGAGCTGCTCAACCCGATCAAGCTTAGCTAGCGTCATGGGAGCCTCCATCCCCATCTTGGTGAGTTGATCACTAAGCGTTGAATACTGCTTGGCTTGCGCTTCATCGTAGGCGGCGTTGGCGCTACTCGGTGCTGATTTGTAGCCACCTTCAAGCACCTGCGCCCTCGGAACGAATCGCTTGCCGCCGTTTTCGTCTACAACTTCCGCCAGATCTGCCTCTGCCTTGGCTTTTTCCAGGGCTTTGGCCTCCGCACCTTGCACAGCTGCGTTCGCATCTGCATAACCAGGCACGACTGACGATTGCGGGCCATTCGGGCCGTATTGCGTCTGTATGCCATTTTGTGGCGCTGCGAACGTGGGTTTGTTGGTCTGCGGATCAATAAGCGTGGTACCGGGCGCTGCCGACACCGGCGCAACATACCCACCCTTGAAGTTGACCCGCGTCATGGCTTCATTCCATTCGGGCGTGCCTGGCTGGATGCCTTGAGCAATTAGATCGCGCTGAGTGTCAGTGGGGGCGCCTTGCTGGACAACGAGCCTCATGTAGTCTTTCGGGCCAAGGTACTGGAACGCCCGTAATGACTCCTGAGCGGATCGTCCGGGCAATAGCGGCATTTGCGGCCGCTGTGGTTGCTGTGCTTGTGGCTGTCCCTGTGGCATGGGCTGATGCGCGAGGGGCTGCTGAACACCATCTTGTGCCAATGCTTGCCCCAATTGTTGCGGAGATGGTCCCCCCGCATCTGTGGGGGAGGCCTGAGCCCCTGATAATCGCGGTGGGCTATCAGAGGAAAGGCCTGCGGCGTAATCCTGCGGCGTTGGCTTACCAAGGCCGAACTGTCCGGCCCACCAGTTGCTTTCGTCCCGCTGTAACTTGGCGGCCTGCTCCGGCAGATCGCGCAGAGCTTTGTTTCCCATGTACTGCTTGAGTCCATGCGCGAGATATTGGGTGATGTTCGGCGCTACGTAGTGTCCGCTGACCATCTGGCCTTGTGGCATCTCGGATTGCATAAGCCGTTGGGCTAGTGCCTGATTGTGCATAAGCTGCATCCGCTTCTTTTGAATATCCGGCGCGAGCACGGGTTCCGTGAAAGTCGTGTTCATAGCATTCCTTTATCGTGGGGGGTGAACTGTGTGCGGGGGTGAACCTCGTTCGGGGGTGAAGCAGTCCCAAAACAGGAACCGCTAAGCGATACCGGATTTGGGACCGCTTTGGATTGGCTAACGCCGGGGGTTTGGTTTTCGGCTTCTTCATAACGGGAGACCCACGCGGGGACATCTGGACGCTCACGCACTGCGCGGGCCTGCATATCTTCAGTTGACTCGCCAGGCAACCGAGGAAAGAAAGGGCCAGACCGACTCATTGGGGACAGACCTATCGGCTCATGCCCAATAAGTCCATTCGGCTCTGATGCCAAAGGCACGATGAAAACAAAGAGCCGGTCTTTAACACCCGTATGTACCTGCTCAAGTTTCATGACCCTTCTTTCTAGTGCGCTCATGTTTGCCTCCTTTGGTCCTCAAGCGCCTCGATACGTTTTTCCAGATCGCCCACTTCAATCATCTTGCCCAGCGCCACCAGCACATAAGTGAGCTTCGTTCCAATGGATGGATCGATGTCACCATGCTTCATGCTCCGATAAACGCGGGCAAGCTCTGACCGGACGTGCTGAGCTGTCTTTAAGGGAAGGCGCCTGTCACGCTCAGGGGTAGGTAAGCTGCTATCTGCTGGCCTATCAACCCCGTCAGACGATTTAGGTGTGCGTTTCTGTGCCACTAACGGCCTCCTCCTGTTCAAATTCAATGCAATATTCAGCGCCAAGATCTGCCGTTGCCCGTGCGTACGTCGTCTCGTACATGAGGTCGGCATGCTTGTGATCAGAGTGATTCGCTAGGTAATCAGCCAAATGCGCCACCCGATCATTGAGCATCAGTAAGCGGCGCTGCAATGTGGCAATGGTTCTTTGCGCCTGTGGATCGCTCGACGCAACCAGGCCGAATTTTTCCGCCATGTACCGCAGGTGAATCGGGTGGATAGCGACACGGTCAATGTTGCCGGTGCTCTCCTGCTCAAGCAGAATCAAGCCCTCTCCCGTTCCATCCACAATGCGCTCTATATTCAGATCGGGGATCTGATCGTTAATCTTGTCGCTCATATAGCCTCCACAGTAAGTCGGCCATCCACAAGGGTCGGCGTGATATCGTCAATCTCAAACTTCACAAGCCAGTCAAAGCCCTTCTCAATGAGAAGTCGTACCCGGTCTAGCGGCAGAGCTTTGCTGACAAGCTCCTGCGGCAACGACGGGCTTGTGATCATTGGCATCACGCCAGCCATAACCAAGTCGATTAGCTGATTACGCGTACCCGGCTTGCCGGCGATCAGCCACATGCCGGCCTGACTCGCACCGATATGCACACAGACCTCAAGCACCACATATATTTCTGAATGAGGGTCTTCATCTTTAAGCACGTTGATTGCTGCTAGTGCGGCCAGATTCACGTAGGGGTTGTAGTTGCTCATACACACCCCTTCAAAAGAAAGTCGATGCCAGAACCGTGCCTGTACCGCTGCTCTGTGTTTACATTCGTTCCTCTGTAGATGGTATTTCTAGATAGGTGTACGAAAACTGGACACATAGAAAGGGGAAAACAGCCCGCATAGCCCTGATAATTGGACACATAGCGATTCTTGACCCCCGATAATCGGGGCTGTAGGGGTCTGTATGTGTCCATTAATCGGGGGTCTGAATCTGTTTTGCAGTGTGCGGCTTCCAAGTCTTGTAGGCCGCCCTTTCCAAGCTCTGCGGCCCCACGTCCATGCCGGGGTGATAATCCAGCGGTTGCCAGGTGACTGCGTACCAACTCGTCTTGTTGGGGCGTTGTCCCTGTCTCGTCTTGAATATCAGGCCACGGCTCAAAAGTGCTTCTAGCGCCGTTGCAATGGTTTGCTTGGACGCCCACCCCCGTTCCTCGTTTAGATACGTCCAAGCGGCCAGTAGGCGCCCGTTGTTGTCGCCCTTGTACTGATGGGCTATATCGATCAGCAAGCGTAGCTGCTGGCCTGTTAGCGATAAGTAGGCGGGGCTTTCCAAGACTGTGAAGGGCAACAGCAGGAAACGACTCCCGTCGCTGCGATTGCGTTTGAATTTCGACATTCATTGCGCCCCCTTGTGCAAGGGCCATGAGCAAGGCGGGACTATCTGCTGAGTTTTCATTGCAGGGCCTCCGGCGCGTCGTGTGTTGTGGGAGCGCTGGCCTTAACTGCAGCCATCAAGTCATCAGTGCTAAGCCCTGTCGACTGCAGTACTGTTCCCAAGCTCAGGAATGCCGCCAGCGCGGCCTCGTCGGTGTTGACACCTATATTGCGGGCATGATCTACGATGGCTGGCAGCAACATATCCATGATGAACTGCTCATGCTTTTGCATTGGGTCGTACGTCATGGCTGCTCCCCCGCCAGGTGATACCGTGCGCAACGAGGATGCATATAACCATCACGGTCGTACAGCGTGACAAACTCCGTTCTGATGGCATAACCCATACGACGTAGCTCGAGGATGCGTGTGGGTGTTTGATAGCATCCGATGCGACGAAGGTCGTAGCTGGTTTTGGGGCCAACGCGCAAAGCGTCCAAAATTCGCTGACGCTGCGCTTCACTAGCTGTAGATTTGCTGTTACGCATGAGGACCGCCCTCCAGCAATGTCACACCGAGACGCTCCAGGGCGATCTTGACCTTGGAGTAACCGTCTTTGCGATCTGTGGCGCCGCGCATGGCCATACTCGCCAGAAACTGCGCTGCCACCACTAGAGAGCGCCGGGGAAGATCCAGACGATCGCGCTGCCCTGCCTCGATACCAACCGCCTTGTTAACCAGCTTGTTCACGTTCACGTGAACAAAGCGCTCATTGGTCGACCCAGCTGCTAAGGCGCTGATTTCCTCATGCAGAGCATGGTAAGTGGGAAGGTATTCGGTTTGCGTCAGATCCTGCGCTTGGCGTGCCTGCCTGAAGGCTTGAACCAAACGCACCTTCAACTGACGAACCTTGGCCGTGTTGCGGCTATAGGTCAGCAGTAGATAGGCTTGATCCTCATTAAGCAAGGCGTAGCGCTCAGGCTGCCCCCGTCCCCGGATTTCTCCGGTTTGAAACCGGAGTATTCCAAGCTGGCGAAAGTCATCAGCGTAGTCAGTGAGTAGCTCGCGCACTGTCTGATGCTTATTGCCCAGGTGCCCCGCAAGCACACGACTATCGATGCGTGCCTCGCCGCTAACATGCTGCAAGCCCACCGATGCAGTATGCGCCATGGAGGTTTTGGGGCTAAAATGAGGCTGCTTGCTGTTTTGTCGTACTGCCTCTACGCCCTGTTCCCGCAGGGCGTTGGCTTTTGTGGAGTGAGTCATTGTTGATCCTCCTGCCACGAGTTGCCTAGCCGAATCAGCGCTTGGCCAAGCTTGATCATCCCAAGTGGCCCGATCTCGACGTTAACGGCTGTTGTGCCATCCTGTGCTGTCATCAGCAGTTGGTCAGCATTGAATATGATGCTTGAGCCGCCTGGATGCTCGTAGGTAGCCCGTGCGCATTGCAGGCTTTCGGAAGAATGAATGCAAATAGTCATTGCACACCCCTCACATTGGCAGCTTGCCAGCCGACAGGATCGGCCAACCAAGTGCGAACCTCAACCACATGCCACGCACTAACGCGCGGGGAAAGCTTCACGGGCTTGGGGAATCTGCCATCGGCGCACCACTTCCAGACGGTGGACTTAGCCAAGCCGCAAACACCGGCCACGGTCGGCAAACGAACATAGCCAGTTCCTGGTAGCGTTGCAGCGAAGGTCTCAGTTACGGTGGGGGCGTTTACCGGCTTAATAGACGGTGCGGTACATACCGGCTTGTGTAGGGCTGTGTGCATTCTGCTGTACTCTCATGTGGTTGAACACAATGAGAGTGTCTTGCTCACAGGCCGCTACGTGAATGAAAGCGGCACTATCGGCGAATTAGCGGCCTTAGCGGCGCGTTAGCGACTCTAAGACGCTGTCAATCGACCTATTCGTTTTTCTATTGCCTGGGCCGTTGCTGTTTTGGAATTGCCGTCTGAATCGTAATACTCAAGATCCCCGCCGATGATTTGAATAAAATCACTCGGTTTTGCAGCTGCGATCTCATCCATTACTTCGCGAGCCCGAGGCTTGGGTCGGCCCGCATCATGTGCTGTCTTTATTACCCTGTAAATCATCGCCTGTAATGTATCCATCCGATTCGGCCGGCGTAAGTCCCAAGCGATTACATCAGGCTCCTGTGGTTGTTGCATCGCTTTACTCGTTAAAGAGTGTGCTGCCGCTTTCATTGAAACGGTATGTGTCTCGTCTTCCAAAGGAATGGCATCCTGGGGAGACGATGAGAGAGGTATTGCCTCAATGGGGAGCCCATGTGGCGCCTCAAATCGGTGCTTAACGCGCGGCTCATGCTTAGCTAGCCATGCATTAAGATCGTTCCAATACGCCTCCTCGTAAAACCCACGCACGACACCATCAGGCGGGTATTCGTGGCGAACGAGCTGGCCAGGGCTATAGACAGGCAGCTCGCCATTTAAAGCCGCGCTTTCCAACCTTGCCAAAATCAAATCATAAATACCCAACGGGCCCGCGATGACATCAGCAGCTTCTCGCAAGCTATGCCTACCTTCACGCCGCTTGAGATCTTCCTCAGCATCAAATCGAACCGCTTCCTCGATGTACTCAGCGGTTAAAGCGACCAGTTTATTAGCGTCAGCCATCGAAACCCACCACTCATCAGGAGCCGAGGCAATATCAGAGCAATCTGATGGCTCAGCCCCGTGCGCATAGCTGTACACATCCATTACTTTATCCTCGAACATCTGAGCAATGCGAGATACCATAGGGACCCCACTGTCGCACCCCAATTCCGCAATGGTGGCTCTAATGGTTGTACGCAGATCGCTAGTTTCGCCATACTCGTCCAACATTTCCGCCTCGATTTCAGCCTCGCGCTGAGCGAGCCGTTTTGCTAGCTGTCGTATTGATATCCGCTCCTTCTCCGGATATAGGCGGTTACCGTCTCGTTTACTATGCTCGTCCATGCGCGATTACTCTATGTCGTCCATAAAAACAAAGGAGCCAGCGCCGACCGGTGGACTTTCCGACTTTTCGCCCCGTCGGGCTAGGCGCTGGCGTAAGGGATTAATTGGTCTTGTGGGCCCGGTCCAGAAGCGTGGAATCGTGACGACGAACAATGCTATGTTCTAGGTCACAGGCTCTTGTGAATAAGCCCATCGCCGCAGCCTGCAATTCTTTCAATTGGGTCAGTAATCCAGCATCCGGGCTTTGCAAGGCCTTTTCCTTGGCCTCGTCGTATCGACGCCCATACAGACTGCCGGACTCTCTTTTTAGCGCATCAGCAACCTTTTTCCGCCTCGCCATCGCCAATGTCGGCACTCCCTTTTTTCGCCCTCGAATGCGCGGGTTAATAACAGGCGAGCCACCTGCATTCGGGTGGCGTAGTATCGAACAATCATCTTTCATCATGGACAACTCCAATATATCGTTTGCTTTAGGGGCTCCGTCGCACTCAATGAAGGCCAAGTGGCTTATAGCGTCACCCCGCTCATGCGACCGCCGCGCCTTTCGGAAGCCGCTCGGTAGTAATCAATTTCTCGCTTCAGTAGCTCGGGGTTAATGTCCGGGCCGACATAGGCGGCCTTGCGCTTGGACGAAAGCATGTAGGCCGGCACGCTTCTGTACTGGTCAGCCTCCAGGGGCGTGTGAGGGAATTTATCCCGGGTAAAGTAGCGACTCAACTCATCGATATCACGCTCAATCTGGTCTGCATCGCGCTTGCCTTGCTCCGTCAGCGGCATTGATTGACCGGGCCTGACGCGCTCCCAAGCATAACGGTCAGCCAGGACTTCGTTGATGTAGGCGGCTTTTCTACTTGCTTGCACAGCCTCCGGCGGCAAGTCCTGCCTGAACAGGAACTGCATCGGATGGAAATTGTCTCGAACGTGCCCAATCTCATGCCAGACGATGAATTGATAAATCTCACTATTTTTAAGCTGCGACCAGTCGCACTCTGGGCGCCGCACGCCAGCAGCTCGCACTGCGCCAGTTTTCAAACGATTGACGAGGAATATGTAAGCCTGCTCCCGATATTGCTGCTCTGCCTGGGTCACATCGTCCAAAACCGGGAGGGCCCAATAGTTGATTCGCCCCCAGTCGCCTTCCATATCTCTGACTGATGCCAGGTTCAGCGGTTTGCCAGCATGCACCTTACACATTGCTGCCAACTCTCGGTACTGGAGGTGTTCCAGGTGAATCGTGGTGTCATCACGCGTGCCAGTAATGATACGTGCGGACCGGGCTTTCAAGCATTGCGTGAAATCGGTCTCGGCATCGATACCGCGCACCATCCCGCTGGCTCTAGGGGTTATAGTCGTCGTAGCCATCGTTTACTCCTCAATAGTGATTGATGGTCAGGGGGCGCCTGGTACTGCAATACCATCTGCCCCCGCTTTGCCTGATACCGTCAGGCGTCGGTATTCTTTCCCGGTTTGGGTGGTATTACATAGGTGTCATGCAGGCGCTTGACCTCTTGCGCCATGCCCAGGAACTTGGGCACCCAATCAGGTATCGGTACATCGCCCGTCACCCAGCGGCTGGGGGTACTCTTATTCACGCCGGCCATACGGCAGAAGTCGTTTTGCTTCCAACTCAACGCGGTGAGCGCTGCGGTAAATTCATCTGGTGTCATGCTGCCTACTGTGTCCGTTGGTGCCCTCGCGTGTGCGAGAACGAGGCTTCATAATAGACTTAAATTTCTCTTAATGCAAACGTTTTTATTTTATTTGTACGCATATAGTTGACATAAGACCCGTTATGAGAATGCGCCTATGTGAACAACTCTTGTACACATAACGAGAAACACAGCAACGACGCGGGTTTGCGTGATCTATCCACAGTGGGCAATAAATAGCCAAATGGGCGTTTGGTCCTGAAAAATAATTATGGAAAGTTATCCACAGCCTGCTAGGGGCATGGAAACGCCGCCGTCATCGCCCGAACCACCAAGGCCAGGGCCGGCTCATGTCTCTGCTCGGGGTGATCTTCCAGATATTTACCAAAGACGCCCGTCAATTGGGCGCCAGGCAGGTTATCAGGCATGCATAACAATGAATAGCCTGGTTGCGATGGCTGCGCATGGACCTGCACGCCTTCAATAACCCCCTTCACATACCAAGCACAGCTATTCTTGTTTGCTGCGCTCGCGGTTGACTGGCACATCGGATAAACATGGTTCCCGCTCGTGAGCGACACGTAGACCTCAGCCTCATTTGCTGCGACAGGAGCCCCGAAGATGAGCGCCAAGAAAAGGATGCTTATTCTCATATTGTTATTTCCCAAAAAAGCCAACGCCAATGAAATAGGCAATGTAGAGGGCCTATTACCTGTTACCTGTGTTACCTCTAAAGAAACTATATAGGTAACGCTCTAGCCCTTTGTTTATGCGGTTGTTACCCTGTTACCTGTGTTACCCGTCAAAAAAGGAAGCGCCCGGGATTTCGCTTTAACCAGCCCTGGCCACCCCCAGCGATACCACGTTATCGACCTGTATGGCATCCAGGTGATCGGCCCAGGCCTGCATCATCTTCGCTCGCTGAGGAACGTACAGGGCATGGTTATAAGCCGCTGATACCTCGTCACGCTCTTGGTGTGCCAGCTGCAGCTCGATGTGTTCATGAGGCCAGCCCTGCTCATGCAATATGGTAGATGCCACACCCCTGAACCCATGTCCAGTCATTCGGCCTCGGTAACCCATGCGGTGCAATGCACCCAGGATGGTGTTATTGCTCATGTGAGTGGGTCTGCCAGTATCTGCTGGGAAAACAAATTCGCGGCTGTAAGAGACCGCTTGCAGCTTGCGCAGCACGGCCAATGCCTGTTTGCTCAAGGGCACAATGTGAGGGCTGCGCATTTTCATGCGTTCGGCAGGAATATTCCAACGCGACGCGGTCAGGTCGAACTCGTCCCACTTGGCGCGAATCAACTCGCCGGTACGAACGAAGGTCAACACCATCAGTTGCATGGCCAGCCGAGTATGCTCGCCTCCCACGTAGCCGTCTATGTCGCGTAGGAGCTGCGGTAGCTCTTTGGCGTCAATGCGGGCATAGTTGCGCTTTTTGCGTGCAGGCAGAATGTCAGATGGTTGTATATCAGCTACCGGGTTACGCTCGGCTAGATCGTGGGCCACAGCGTACCGCATGATCTGATTGCACTTTTGCAGCTGACGCTTAGCCATATCCAACGCCCCCCGCGCTTCAATTGCTTTGACAAGCTTTCGGACCATAGTCGCTGTCAGGTCTGATACAGGCTTATTGCCAATAGCCGGAAACACATCCATTTCTAGGCGGCGCCATACATCAATGTCATGCTTTTCTGTCTTGCCGACCTTCCAGTGCTCTCGCCACCTTTCGGCCACCGCCTTGAACGTCAGAGCGTTATCTTGGCTCTGCTCCTTACGGGCGTCCATGGGGTCAGTACCGGCCGCCAGCATATCTCGCGCTACCTGGTGGGCCGCTGTTGCCTTGGCCAGGGTGACTTCTGGATATACCCCGAGCGCCATGGTTTTCTCTTTGCCGCAAAACCGGTACTTGTATCGCCAATACTTGGAGCCATTGGGGTTGATCAGCAGATACAGGCCGCCCCCGGCCGCCAGCTTATAGGGCTTTGCCTTGGATATAGCCTGCTTGCATTGGATGTTTGTGAGTGCCATTGGGGGTACTTTTTTCAGGTAGTGCGAGACATACCCCCAAATGTACCCCTAGTTGGGGGTATATGGCTATAGACCATCATGGACTACTCGGGACAACAAAAAACCCGCAGAGCGTTTAGCTATGCGGGCTTCTTATACTACGGTGTACTACTGTAGATGCCAAATTGGCGGAGACGGAGGGATTCGAACCCTCGATACGGGTATAAGCCGTATGCTCCCTTAGCAGGGGAGTACCTTCAACCTCTCGGCCACGTCTCCGGAAATAGGCCGCTATTCTAGCACGATAAAAAGCGATTCTGTTTGATGCCCCGGAAGGCGGACAATTCAAAAGCGCCCAGATGCACGAACAACGGCCGAACAACAATGATCAGGCTTGGCTTTTATCCTGATCCAGACCGAAAGCCTTGTGCAGGGCGCGCACGGCCAGTTCCATGTATTTGTCGTTGATGATGACCGACGTCTTGATTTCGCTGGTGCTGATCATCTGGATATTGATGCCCTCTTCCGACAGCGTGCGGAACATCAGGCTGGCGACGCCCACGTGGCTGCGCATGCCTATGCCCACGATGGACACCTTGCAGACCTTGTCGTCGGAGACGATTTCACCGGCGCCCACGGCGGGGCCGATCTGGTTCTTGAGCAGATCCAGCGTGCGAGCGAAGTCGTTGCGGTTGACAGTGAATGAAAAGTCGGTCGTGCCTTGCACCGACTGGTTCTGCAGAATCATGTCGACGTCGATATTGGCGGCGGCGACGGGGCCCAGGATCGAATAGGCTACGCCCGGGGTGTCGGGTACGGCTAGCAAAGTGACCTTGGCTTCGTCACGGCTGAAGGCGATGCCCGAAACGACGGCAGCTTCCATTTTTTGATCTTCCTCGAAAGTAATAAGGGTGCCCGAAACCATTTCTTCTTCGAGCGGTATCAGGGGGTCCGTCAGCGAGGACAGGACACGCACCGGAACATGGTATTTGCCGGCGAATTCCACCGAACGTATCTGCAATACCTTGGAGCCCAGCGAGGCCATTTCCAGCATTTCCTCGAAGGACACCACATTCATGCGGCGGGCTTCAGGCACGACACGGGGGTCGGTGGTGTACACGCCATCGACGTCGGTAAAGATTAGGCACTCGTCGGCCTTCAGGGCGGCGGCGACCGCGACGGCAGAGGTATCCGAACCGCCACGGCCCAGCGTGGTGATGTTGCCCTCGTCGTCTATCCCCTGAAAACCGGTCACGATGACCACTCGTCCGGAATCCAGGTCGCCGCGTATGCGGGTGTCATCGATGGAGCGGATGCGCGCCTTGGTATAAGACGAATCGGTGCGGACAGGAACCTGCCAACCAGTATAGCTGCGGGCAGCCACGCCTTGCGACAGCAGGGCCATGGCCAGCAGGGAACTGCTGGCTTGTTCGCCGGTGGCGGCCAGCATATCGAGTTCGCGCGTATCGGGCTGCGGGGAAATTTCCTTGGCAAGGCTCAGCAGGCGGTTGGTTTCGCCCGACATGGCGGAAGGAACCACGACCACCTGATGGCCGGCCGCATGCCATTTGGCCACGCGCCGCGCCACGTTCTGGATGCGCTCCACCGAGCCCATGGACGTGCCGCCATATTTGTGAACAATCAGGGACATCTTCTACTCTGCGTTAAAGAGACACTAATCTGGATGAGTGCCGGACCATTTATGCACGGACGCTAACGCGCCGGACAAGCAAAACGGACTATTTTAGCGTGTTTCGCGGGGGCTGTTTTTAACGCGAAGGCCCCGCATCCAGGAATACGCGGCCTTTGGCGCAACGTATCCAGGCCTGCCCATGCTTGACCTGCATCTGCCTGTCGTGTCCCAGGGCATGCAGGCCGCGCAACTGCCGCATCAGGTCTTGCAGGCGGGCATCGGTCGGCATGCGCTGCCCCATCCGCGCGAGCCAGTATCGCAAGACCAGGGCTTGCCGGGCGACGGAAAGCCGGCGCCAGGCGGCCAGCGAGAAATCCCGTCCGTCGGCGCCTGGATCCAGCCCGTTGAAATCCAGGCCAGCCACTTCATCAAGGACTTCCCGAATTTCGGCGCCCTGCCGGGCATGGCGCGCCAAGGCGCCCTGCCAGCCCGGCCAGCGCTGGTCCAGCTCGGGAGCCAGGCGTTCGCGAACGGCGGCGCGCGTGTATTTATCGTCGGCATTGGTGGGGTCCTGCACCGGCTCCCAACCGCTGATTTCGTGGAATGCCCGAGCTTGCTCCAGTATGGCGGCCCGCTCGATGTCCAGCCATGGCCGCAGGTAGGTCAAGCCGCCGCGCCGGATCAGCGGCCCCATGGCGGCCAAGCCGGTAGGACCGGCGCCGCGCAGCAAGCGCAGCAAGACCGTTTCAGCCTGGTCGTTGCGGTGATGGGCCAGCAGCACATGCTCGACACTGGCCAGCGCCGCCAATCGGTCGAATGCCTGGTAGCGGGCATCGCGCGCCGCCGACTCGATGCCGCTGCCCGTACCCAGATCGACCGATACCGTAAGGCTATGGCATGGCAAGCCCAGCATCTGCGCCAGATCGTGCGCATGGGCCTGCCAGCGATCGGCCGGCGCCTGCAAGCCATGGTGTATGTGGAAACAATGCAGTTCAATGCCGTGGCGTCGCGCATGCAAGGCGGCATGCACGGCCAGCATGGCGGAGTCGGCTCCGCCGCTCAAGCCGACGGCGATACGGCGAGGATGTTCCGGCAAGGCGGCAAGGGCCTGGCTTACCGCCTGGGTCATGGCGGCAGACCCGAAGGTCCGCCAGAAGGCCCCGGTAAGCATGTCCGCCCTAACGCGCTTCCTGGAAGCGGCCGTAGGACATCAGGCGTTGCAGGCGCTGATCGATGAGCTGCTCGGCCGACATGCCCGACAGTTGGCGCAGGGAATCGGACAAGGCGCGGCCGAGCTGGCGCGCCATGACCACCGGATCGCGATGGGCGCCGCCCACCGGTTCGTTGACGATGCGGTCGATCAGGCCCAGCTCTTTAAGGCGGGGCGCGGTAATCGCCAGGGCTTCGGCGGCCGTGGACGCCTTGTCGGCGCTGCGCCACAAAATAGATGCGCAGCCTTCGGGCGAAATGACGGCGTAGGTGGAATACTGGAGCATCATGACCACGTCGCCCACCGCGATGGCCAGCGCTCCGCCGGAGCCGCCTTCGCCGATGATGGTGGAAATGATGGGCACCTTGAGCTCGGCCATGGCATACAGATTGTGGCCGATGGCTTCGGACTGGCCGCGCTCTTCGGCGCCAATGCCTGGATAAGCCCCCGGTGTATCGACAAAGGTAAAAACCGGCAACTGGAATTTTTCGGCCAGGCGCATCAAACGCAGGGCCTTGCGATAGCCCTCGGGACGCGGCATGCCGAAATTGCGCATGGCGCGTTCTTTGGTGTCGCGCCCTTTCTGATGGCCCACCACCATGCAGGGCGTTCCGTTGAAGCGGGCCAGGCCGCCCACGATGGACAGGTCGTCGGCATACATGCGGTCGCCGTGCAGTTCGTGGAAATCGGTGAAGATTTCACGCACGTAGTCCAGGGTGTAGGGCCTTTGCGGATGGCGCGCCACCAGTGCCGTCTGCCAGGGCGTGAGCTTGGCATAAATGCTTTTGGCGAGCGCCTGGTTTTTTTGCTGCAAACGCCCGACCTCTTCCGAGATATCGACGGCGGAATCGGTTTGAACGAAACGCAGCTCTTCGATCTTGTTCTCGAGTTCGGCCAGGGGCTGTTCAAATTCCAGGAAGGTATTACGCATAAGGGCTAGTTTTCCAGATTAGAGCGTTCGCGTTGTTCAATACTGCACCGAAGCGGGATCGAGGCTGCGCCATAGGTACCAGGTCGCCACGGTGCGCCAAGGCGCCCACGCCTGGGCAACTTCTCGTGCCTCGAAACGCGAAACGGGCTCACCACTAAAGTAGTGTAACGAAATTGCCTTCAGCAGACTCGCATCGTCCAGCGGAAGGACATCGGGCCGCTGCAAATTGAAGATGAGAAACATTTCGGCGGTCCATCGTCCAATGCCGCGTATGGCGCACAAATCCGCAATGACCGCCTCGTCATCCATGGCGCTCCAGGAGGCGGGCTTTATCTTTTTCTCGGAAAAGTGCGTGGCTAGGTCGAGGATGTATTCGGCTTTACGCTTGGACAAGCCAGACAGGCCGATATCGGTTTCGGCCAGCCGGATGACGCAGCGCGGCGAGGGGTCTCTTCCGCAGGCTTCGGTAAAGCGTTCCCACATTGCGTCCGCCGCCTTGACCGATATCTGATGGCCCACGATGGCACGCGCCAGGGTAACGAACGGCGAGGCCGCCGGCGCCAGCCATTCGGACTTATGGCGGGGGATCAGCTTTTTAAGAATGCGATCGCGCCCCATGAGCTGCGTGGACGCCTCGTCCCAAAAATCCGGCTTTTCACGCCCTGCGTCTAGGCTTTCTGACATGACCCTCCCCTTTCTCAAGCCCGACGCCATTGGGTGACGCCGCCCGCTTTGTCTTCGAGTTCGATGCCGCCCGCCTGGAGCTCGTCGCGGATGCGGTCCGCTTCGGCAAAATTGCGATCCTTCTTCGCGGCGGCACGCAAATCAATCAGCTCCTGAATTCGTTCGCCCGGCAGGGATGCGGCGGCCGCCGCGCCGCCATGATATCGACTGGGCGACTGCAGGTAGCTGGCCGGATCGGTTTGCAGCAGCCCCAGTATGCCACCCAGCGCGCGCATCAGGCCAGATGCCGGCCCGGACTCATCGCGATTGGCTTCGCCGGCCAGTTCAAACAGGGCCGCAACGGCCCCCGAGGTATTGAAGTCGTCGTCCATGGCGGCGCGGAATGATTGCGCCGCGGGATGTGTCCAGTCGATGTCGGCCTGCTGGGCCGGCACATTCTGCAAAGTCTGGTACAGGCGATCCAGGGAACTCTGCGCATCGAACAGATTGTCCGGCGCGTAGTTCTGCGGGCTGCGGTAATGATTGCGCACAATGAAAAAGCGCAGCATTTCCGCCTCGCGCGGATTCACGTCATATGAGGCCTGGCCGTCCGGCAAGCCCGGGTCGGCGGCAATGGTGGCGCGTATGGTGCGAAAGTTGCCCAGCGACTTGGACATCTTGTCGGCATCGACCATAAGGGGACCGCAATGCATCCACACCTTGGACAGCGTACCGCCGAAGGCGCCTTCGCTTTGGGCGATTTCATTTTCGTGGTGGGGAAACTTAAGGTCCGGCCCGCCCCCATGAATATCCAGGGGCTGACCCAGCAGGGCGCGGCTCATGGCCGAGCATTCAATATGCCAGCCGGGCCGGCCCAGGCCATAGGGCGATTCCCACTTGGATTCAGGCGGTTCCCCGGCCTTGGCCGCCTTCCATAAGACGAAATCCAGTGGATCGCGCTTGGCGGACGCCACGGCGACCCGTTCACCGGCCCGCAGATCGTCCAGCGACTTGCCCGACAGCTTGCCATAGCCGGGGAAATCGCGCACGGCGTAGTTGACGTCGCCGTCCTCGGACTGATAGGCCAGGCCCTTGTCTTCCAGGCGTTTGATGATGCCCAGCATGTCGCCCACATGCGCCGTGGCGCGAGGCTCGAAATCGGGGGTCTGCACACCCAGCGCGCGCTCATCGGCATGCATCGCGTCGATATAGAAGGAGGTGACCTCGCTCATTTTTCGACCGCTGTCCACCGCGCGGCGGATGATCTTGTCATCGATATCGGTGATGTTGCGCACATACCTGACCTGATAGCCGCTATGGCGCAGCCAGCGCTGCACCACGTCGAAGCTGACGAGCATGCGCGCATGGCCCAGGTGGCAGAAATCGTAGACCGTCATGCCGCATACATACATGCTGACCTTGCCCGGCTCTGCGGTTTTCAATGGCTCTTTGGTGCGCGAAAGGGTGTTATAAATGTGCAGCATGTACAGGTAAATGTCTGTCGGTAAATACGATTGCGGGCCTGATCGGTACAGGCCCGGTTGCGGTAAACTCGGCGCGAGCCGGCAAGCAAGGCTAAAATGGCGGTCGATAAGTATAGCAAGCGGACGGAACCGACGCTGCCCTGCGCGGCCCGCTTTTTATTCTATGCCGATGCCATGCCAGCAACACAACCCTTACATATAGGTGCATAACCTGTGTTTCGAATTTTGAGCCCTGCAGTAGCGATCGTCCTTGTTCTGGGCGGACTTTCGGTCCAAGCCGCCATGGCGCAGGCGGTGGTGCCCGGCCTCGCGCCGCATGTCGATCTTAACGCGTCACTGGAAGATGGTCCAGGCAAGCCCGCTTTCGAGGGCAAGCTATTCAACGACCCGCCTCCGCCCGAGGGCGGCTGGAAAGGCCTGGCCAAGCTGCTGGAAGCGCTCACGCCCAGCGTCGATACCTCCGTTCCCCTGACCGCCTCCGAAATCACCAGCCGCATCAGCCAGATGCTGGACCAGGGCCGCAATGAAGAAGCCCTGGAAGTCATCCAGAAGCGGACCGCCCAACTGGAACAGCAAGGCGGTATCGGCACCGATGTGCAACTGATGTTCCTGCATGGCCGCGCGTTGGCTGCACTGGGCCGCGATGCCCAGGCAATCGACCTTTATCTTAAGATGACCACGCTCTACCCTGAACTGCCCGAGCCCTGGAACAACCTGGCGGCGGAATACGTCAAGCAGGGCAAGCTGGACATGGCGCGCGACGCCTTGTCGATGTCGCTGGCGGCCAATCCCAACTACGGAACCGCCAAGGCCAATCTGGGTCAGGTACAGCTTATGCTTGCACAGGAATCCTTTCGCAATGCCGCAAGGCTGGGCGTAGACAGCGCCCGGTCCAAGGCCGAACAGACCGCCGAAGTCCTGAAAAAATAAACCTATCTTTCTCTGCAACCGTCCAGGCGATACTAGAATGCGTTTTTCTTCAATACTTATCCCCTCGCTCGGCCCATCGCTGCGCGTTTTCGGCCTTGCCTGCGC
Organism: Pollutimonas rozaliensis; assembly: GCF_048751585.1. NCBI lineage: Bacteria > Pseudomonadati > Pseudomonadota > Betaproteobacteria > Burkholderiales > Alcaligenaceae > Pollutimonas > Pollutimonas rozaliensis. The sequence continues at coordinate 22,469 of NZ_JAZHOB010000008.1, forward strand.
GGCATCGCTCGCCCTGTGCCTGGGCAGTGTTGCGCAAGCGGTCTCACCATCCCCTACTCAAGGTAAATCTATGAGCTCAACTCCCCGCGTCAAACTGCAAACCAGCCAGGGCGATATCCTTATCGAATTGGATGCCGAAAAAGCGCCCAAGACTGTCGAGAACTTCCTGACCTACGTCAACGAAGGCTTCTATGACGGCACTATTTTCCACCGGGTCATCAATAACTTCATGGTTCAGGGCGGCGGCTTCGATGCCGGCATGAAACAGAAGCAGACCCATGCTCCCATCGAAAATGAAGCCAACAACGGCCTGAAGAACGACCGCTACACCCTGGCCATGGCGCGCACGGCCGATCCCCATTCGGCCACCGCCCAATTCTTCATCAATGTGGCCGACAACGACTTCCTGAACTTCACCTCGCCCACGCCCAACGGCTGGGGTTACGCCGTATTCGCGAAGGTCGTGGAAGGCACCGAGGTCGTGGACAAGATCAAGGCCGTGAAAACGGGCAACAAAGGATTTCACCAAGACGTTCCGGCGGAAGATGTCCTTATCGAGAAAGCCACAGTCGTTGAATAAGCTCCGGCTCGCCGGCACCGTATGGATCGCCTCGGATATTCATCTGGGGTCGCATACGCCCGGCACTGCCCGCGCTTTCCACGAATTCTTGGACAAGGCATGCGCCCAGGCGGATGCCTTGATTTTATGCGGCGATATATTCGACGCATGGATAGGCGACGACCTGGCGCTATCGGCACCTCCCGCCTGGCTGGCCGAAACAGTGGAAAAACTCAGGCAGGTCTCTGAAAAAATCCCATTGTGGCTGGGCCGCGGCAATCGCGATTTTCTGATAGGGCGCGTGCTGGCCGGACATGTCGGCGCCCAGGTATTGCCCGACCGTGTATGCCTGGAAACCGATGCAGGCAAGATTCTGCTGTCGCACGGAGACGAATACTGTACCGCCGACCGAGCTTACCAGCGCTTCCGGCGCGTTGTGCGCTGCCCCGCCGTGCAATGGCTTTTCCTGCGTTTAAGCCTCTCGGCCCGGCGCGGCATTGCCGATCTGGCGCGCGAACGCAGCATGGCGTCCAATCGCCATAAACCCATGGACATCATGGATGTCAGTCAGTCGGCCATAGAAAAGGCGTTTTCAGGGGCCGATGCCGACATCATGGTTCACGGCCACACCCACCGTCCGCAGGTCCACCGCCTGACCGTCGACGGCAGGACGCGCAAACGTTATGTATTGCCTGACTGGGATTACGATCACGGCGACGCCGTCCGCGGCGGGTGGCTGGCCATCGATGCCGACGGCTTGCATTTGAATCAGGCGTCGAAATCCAGCTGAAGCCCAGCGGTGTCGCCGCGCTGGCGCACCTGGACGCGGCGCGCAAGTCGGCTTAGCAAATACGATGTCATGTGCATCGTGGCTTCGGGATCGTCGATCAAGGCCTCGGCGGTCGGCGGCATCTCGCGGGGGGCTGGCAGAGCCAGGCCTTTGTACGAAAACCTGACCCGCAGGGTATATTCATCGAAGCGCGTCCTGACTTCCAGTTCAGCCTGCCCCGGGGCTATCCGGTTGCTATGCGCCAACAGGTCGAAGGCCTGCCATGCCGCCTGCTCGGCGCGCTGAACGGCATCGCGCCTTGCACCCCATAGGCGTCCCTGGTTTTCCATGAACAGGTTCAAATCGTCGGCCGTGGTGGCATCCACCTTGAATCGCTGCACCGTCCGGCGCGAGGCGCCCAGGCGGAACACCATGGTCAAGGCCAGCGCCACCAGCGTACCGTTGGTCACGCCAGCCAAATCCATGAAACCGGCCAGCGGCGCATTTTCCACGCCGGCCACGATGTAGCGATGCGATACGCCTACGATCAGGCCCACGCCCAAGGCCAGCGAGCGCCTGTCGTCCAGCATGCGCGAAGCCACCAGCTTCAGCCCCGCCATCAACAGGAAGGCGGCCAAGTACAGCAGCAGGGCTGAAATGACCGACCCTGGAACGACCAGCCACAAGACGATCAGTTTGGAGCAAAACGCGGTGATTACAAGGAAAGCCGCCACCCAATAGCCCAGGTAGCGGCTGGCGGAGCCCGAGGTTGCGGCCAGGCCGACCGCGCCGCCGCTGGCCGATTGCGGCATCGCATTGATGAAAGAAGCCAATATGTGCGTCAGTCCTTCCGCGCGCAATCCCCGGGCATAGGCGTGCAAGTCCGGCCTGTGCCAGTCCGCGTCGGCGGTGCGCTGGGCCACCGTCTGGGTGCCGACGGATATCAATGAAAAGGTCAGCCCGATAAGCATGTAGGGCAGCACCATGTCCATATTGAAATCCCAGCCGAAGGCCGGGAGCGTCGGCAGGCGCAGCCAAGGCGCGGCGGAAATATAGGACAGGCTCTCCGGCTGGATCAAACCCAGCATGCCGGCCAGCATGCTGCCGGCAAGCAAGCCGAACAATGCGGCGAACAGGCGCAGGCGGGACTTCAGCCAAATGTGGCAGAACACCATGACAAACAGGGTAAAGGCCGCCGCGGTCAGGTCGACATTCGACGCACCCGTGCCGTCGGTCGCATGAAACAATAGCTTCAAGCCGATCTGACCGATGCTGACTCCAGTCAGCATCACCATGAGCCCGGCGATTTCGACGGTGAATATGCTGCGCAGACGAACAATGCAAACGCTGAAAACCAGTTGGGTCAATCCCGCTATGCATACCATGCCGTAGGCCAGCGGCAAGCCGCCCGGATGGCTGCTGGCCAGAAACATGACTGCGAACACGGTGGGCGTGGCTTGCAGCGGATAGTAATAGCCCGACCCTATGCCCCAGCGCTTCGATATCTGCAAGAGTATCGAGAAAGCGCTTGCGATCAGCGAGGCGGCGGCGACATCCAGGAAGCTGGCGGACGCAAGATGGAAGCCGGTCTCGTGCAAAAACAGATTGGGAACCACCAGCAAAGCGCCCAAAAATGCCATCTGCTGGAGCACCAGGCCCAGCGCCGTGGGAATGGGCAGGCGATCGTTGATCCAGTAGACGATGTTATCGGGCTTGCGCATGCGTCGCTCCTAACGGATTTCCTGCGATGAAAGGCAAGGCGTTACGCATCGGCAATCGTCAAATGACGGGCATGAGCTGCATCGTGCCGGGCTCGGTACGCCAAAGGTCGCCGGTTTCAAGATCGAACCACCAGCCATGCAAGGCCAGCGTGCCTTGTTCGACACGCTCCTTGATCCAGGGGTAGCTAAGCAGATTGTGCAGTGAACCGGTAACCGCCGCGCGCTCGGCAAGGCCGGGATTTTCTTTCAGCAATTCCAGCGAAACCTTGTGGCGCTCATCGGGGTTGTCGGCGTTCAAGTACAGCTCGGTGGCGCTCATGGCCATCGATACCCATTCGCCGATGAATTCGCGATCCAGGCGTTGGCCGCCGGCCGTCGCCAGCATAGCCTTGATGCCGCCGCATTGCGCGTGGCCCAGGACAATGATGTGATCCACTTTAAGGTCGCGCACCGCGTATTCGATTGCCGCCCCCGTGCCATGCAGACCGGAGCCCTGCTGATAAGGAGGAACGAGATTGGCCACATTGCGCACGGTGAACAATTCGCCGGGCTCGGCGGACAGCAATACGCCGGTGTCCACGCGGGAATCGCTGCAGGCAATGATCAATGTCGCCGGCGCCTGGCCTTTGGTGGACAGCGCATGCATGAGTTCGGGCGAATGCTTGTAGTATTCGCTGCGGAAACGAAGCACCGCGGCCTCGAAATGCGAAATGTCCCGGAGATTATTCTGGCAGCAGTCAGCGGACATGATGTTTCGTTCCATGAAATTGGTAACAAATTCTAGCCGCAAATTATATCGTCATGCGGGCCAACGGCAAACGTCCGTGCTGCAGGGACGCCGAAATATGCACAAATTGCCGCGCTATCAGCGTGCCAGCAGCCACACCATGACCACTATGCCCAGGGCGATGCGATACCAGGCAAAAGGCCGGTAAGTGCGGCGCGAGACAAAGCGCAACACGGCCCGCACCACCACCAGGGCGCTTACGAATGCGGCCAGAAAGCCCACCACAATGGCGGTCAGCTGCGTATCGTCCAGTGCGCCGCTGTTGCGGTACAGATCGTAAACCGTGGCCGCCAGCATAGTGGGCATGGCCAGGAAAAATGAAAATTCAGTGGCGGTCTTGCGCTGTATGCCCGCCATCATGCCGCTGATTATGGTCGCCCCCGAGCGCGATGTGCCGGGCACCATGGCCAGGCATTGCGCAAAGCCAACCACCAGCGCCTGCTTCCAGCTGATTTCCTCGAGGGCATGGGCGGTCGCGCGCTGCGAAGACACGCTATCGTCTCGCACTGTATCTGCGGTTGTATCGGTCTGCTTGGCAAACTGGGGTTTGCGTTCAACCCAAAGCATGACCAAACCGCCGGCTATCAGCGTAAACACGAATACAGCCGGACTATGGAACAGCATCTTGATATATTTGATCGTGAGTGCGCCTATGACGGCCGCGGGCAGAAAGGCAATAAGAAGGTTGCGCATGAACAGGACCTCGCTGCGCTCCCCCGACAGTGTTCCGCGTATCAACTGCCATAGACGCGCCCGGAATATCCACATGACAGCCAGGATGGAGCCGAACTGGATGACGACTTCGAACACCTTGTCGTTGCCGGATGAAAAATTGATCCAGTCGCCGATGAGCAGCAAATGGGCGGTGCTGGATACGGGGATGAACTCGGTAAAACCTTCAATCAGGCCCAGGAACAGGGCTTTAAACATAAACCACAAACTATCAGTCATATTTTCTCGTTGTCGATGTTGTCGGCCTGATGATACAGCCGCTCTACTTGCACCGTCGCAATGCGGCGTCCATCCAGGCGCAGCACCGTAAACCGGAAGGTAGCATGCTCCTGTTGCAGTTCGCAGCTATCGCCGGGTTGCGGCAAATGTCCGAAGCGCTCCAGCAGATAGCCGGCCAATGTCGAATAGCCTTCTTCCTCGTCGACCAATCCATCGGTATTGAGCAGCAGCTCAAGATGATGCAGGTCGGCCGCCCCATCCGCGCGCCAGCGGTTCTCGCCATCGGCCGCAATGTCCGGCGTCTCGTCTTCGTCCGGGAATTCGCCCGCTATGGCCTCGAACACATCGATGGGCGTAACCACGCCTTCTATGGCGCCGAACTCGTCGGTCACCAGCACCAATTGGCCGCGCGATCGCTTGAGCGTATCCATCAGGCGCAGCACGCCTATCGATTCATGCACGATGATGGGATCGCGCAAGCGCGACAGGCGTATGGTGCCATGCGTAATGAGGTCCGCAATCATTTCCTTGGCGCGTCCTATGCCGATCACCTCATCCAGCGATCCCCGGCAAACCGGAAAAAAGCTGTGCGGCGCCTTGGCGATCTGTTCCCGCAGCGCGGCGGAATCGTCGTCCAGGTCGATCCAGGAGACATCATTGCGCGGTGTCATGATCGAATGAATGCTGCGGTCGGCCAGCGTCAGTACGCCGCTGACCATGTAGCGCTCCTCGTCGCCGAATACCTGCGCGGGCGCTTCGATTTCGGCTTCCTTCTCGGGGCCCGCCGCCGGGCGCTTGCCGAGCATGCGCAGTACCCCTTCGGCGGTGCGCTCGCGCAAGGGCCGGCGGGAATCGATCTTGCGCATATTGCGGCGAGCCAGTTGGTTCAGCACCTCGATCAGGACAGAAAAAGTGATCGCGGCGTACAGATAGCCCTTGGGCACTGCAAAACCGAAGCCTTCCGCCAGCAACGAAAAGCCGATGGTCAGCAAAAAGCCCAGGCACAGGATGACGACCGTGGGATGGGCGTTCACAAAGTGTGTCAGCGGCTTCGAGGCAACCAGCATCAGGCCGATGGCGATCACCACCGCTATCATCATGATGGCCAGGTGATCGACCATGCCGACCGCGGTGATGACGGCATCTATCGAAAATACCGCGTCAAGAATGACGATCTGGGTGACGATGACCCAAAAACTGGCATGCATGCGGGAACTCGATGCATGCACGTTGCGGCCTTCCACCCGTTCGTGCAGTTCCAGCGTCCCCTTGAAGAGCAGGAAGAAGCCGCCCACGATCAGGATAAGATCGCGCCCCGAAAACTCCAGCGGCCCAATCGAAAACAAGGGCGCGGTCAGCTTGATCAGCCAGGACATGACCGACAGCAGCACCAGGCGCATCAGCAATGCCAGCGACAGGCCCAGCACGCGCGCGCGGTCGCGCAGCGCCGGGGGCAGTTTCTCGACCAGGATGGCGATGAAAATCAGATTGTCTATGCCCAGGACAATCTCGAGAATGACAAGGGTTAGCAGGCCGACCCATGCGGAAGGGTCCAGCATCCACTCCATCAGGCGGCTCCGTTATGGATGGTCAATCCCGTAGATGCGACAGCATTTGCGGGAAGATCTTGGGCGTTGCGGCCAACACGCTGCCGCTTTTCATCCAGCCCTGCTCGCCTTCGAAATCAGCGACCAGGCCGCCGGCCTCGAGGATGAGCAGCCCGCCGGCGGCCACGTCCCAGGACTTCAGGTTCAAGCCGCAAAAGCCGTCCAGCCGCCCCGCCGCAACATAGGCAAGGTCGAGCACGGTCGATCCGAGCCGGCGCGCCGCGGCGCATTCCGAAAGCATGCTCGCAAAGCGAGCACCCGAGGCGACGGTCGAGGCGGACCCCGGCACATGCGCACCCAGCAAGGCGTCGTGGTAGCGCGACTGCCCGGACACCCGGACGCGCCGATCGTTCAGAAACGCGCCGCCGCCGCGGCTGGCGGTAAACAGTTCGTTGCGCGAAGGATCGTAAACCACAGCCTGGGTCAACTGACCCCGCTGCGCCAATGCGATCGAGATGGCATAAATGGGCAGGCCATGAATGAAATTGGTGGTGCCGTCCAGGGGATCGATAATCCACTGGAATTCGGCCTGCTCGTCGCCGGACTGGCCGGCGGCCAGGTGCGTGCCCGACTCTTCGCCCAGGAAGCCATGGTCCGGATAGGCGGTGCGCAACACGTCGATAATGGCTTCTTCCGCGGCGTGATCCACTTCCGTGACATAATCTTTAGGCCCTTTGCGTGCCACTTGCAGGCGTTCCAGGTCGAGGCTGGCACGATTGATGATGGTGCCAGCACGGCGTGCCGCCTTGATGGCGGTATTGAGCATCGGGTGCATAAAATTCCGTAATTGAACAAAAAATATCGAGAGCCAGCCGCTGCAAAATCCGGTACTTGCACGAGGCGGTATCGGCGGACATCAACACGATAAACCATGTATTTTAAATGACTCAGCCGCTTTCCCCCGAAACACAGATGTTTTCTTCCGAAACACAGTCCTCTTTCCAGGGCGAGGCCGACGCTTTTTCACGCGTACGCTTCATTATGGTGCATCCCAGCCACCCGGGAAATGTCGGCGCGGCGGCCCGGGCCATCAAGACCATGGGTTTTCACGATCTGTGCCTGGTCGCACCGCGCTTTCCCGACGTCCTGGATCTTCCCGAAGCGCAATCGCTGGCCAGCGGCGCCACCGATGTCCTGGCGGCTGTCAGCATCTTCCCGACGCTGGCGCAGGCCTTGGCTCCGGTGACGCTGGCCTTTGCTCTGACGGCGCGCGCACGCATGCTGGGGCCACCCTCATGCGACATCCGCGAAGCCGCCCTTGCCACCCGAAACCATTTGCAAAGCGGCATGGGGCCTGTGGCCATTGTATTGGGAACAGAGCGCTCCGGACTCACGAACGACGATATCGCCCTGTGCCAGCGCGTTTGCCATATACCGGCCAATCCCGAATACAGTTCCCTTAACGTGGCCCAGGCCCTGCAGCTGGCCGCCTGGGAACTGCGTTATGCGCTGGCCAGCGCCGCCGGCCTGCCCCTGTTGCCCACGACAGAGGGCCACCCGGAAGCCGGGGCTCTGCCCGCCCCCAACGAAAAAGTTCAGGCGCTCATGGCCCATTGGGAACAGGCGGTGATCGAGGTTGGGTTTCTTGATCCCCAGCACCCCAAGAAGCTCATGCCGCGCATGCGCCACATGTTCGGGCGCAACGGCCTTAGCCAGGACGAAGTCGACATGATGCGCGGCCTATGCACGGCCATGATCAAGACGGCCGCCAAGGCCAGGCGCTAAGCCTCAGCCCGATACGACAGGCAGGCCGGCCAGACGGGAAAGCTCGGCCTGGCCCAGCCCCGAAACATCATCGACCAGGACGACCTTGCCGTCCTTCAGGTCGAAAACCGCCAGGTCGGTATAGACACGCGTGACGCATCCCACGCCGGTCAGCGGATACGTGCAGCGCTCCACCAGCTTGCTTTGCCCTTCACGCGTCAGGAGTTCCATCAATACGTAGACCGACTTGGCGCCTATGGCCAGATCCATGGCCCCGCCCACCGCCGGAATGGCATCTGGCGCACCGGTATGCCAATTGGCCAGATCGCCGAAACGCGACACCTGGAATGCGCCGAGCACGCAGATATCAAGATGGCCGCCGCGCATCATGCCGAACGAATCGGCGTGATGGAAATAGGCGCCGCCCGGCAAAAGAGTGACCGGCTGCTTGCCGGCGTTGATGAGATCAGGGTCTTCGGCGCCCGGTTCAGGCGCCGGACCCATCCCGATGACGCCATTCTCGCTATGCAGCATGATCTCGCGATCCGCGGGAAGATAGTTGGCGACCTTGGTCGGCAGGCCGATCCCCAGGTTCACCACGCTGCCTTCCGGGATGTCCTGCGCGACGCGCGCCGCCATTTGTTCACGATTCAATCGATTCATTTTGATGCTCCCACGGCGACAACGCGCTGCACGAAAAGGCCGGGCGTGACGATGGTCTCGGGGTCGAGCGCGCCCAGCTCCACGACCTCGTCCACCTGAGCCACCGCGACACGGGACGCGGTCGCCATGATGGGTCCGAAATTGCGCGCAGTCTTGCGATACACCAGATTGCCCCAGCGATCCGCCCGCAAGGCCTTGATGAGCGCGTAGTCGGCGTGCAGCGGATACTCCAGAATGTAATCACGCCCGTTAATGCTACGCTGCTCCTTGCCTTCGGACAGCGGGGTGCCTGCGCCCGTGGGCGTATAGAACCCACCGATTCCAGCACCGGCCGCACGGATGCGTTCGGCCAGGTTGCCTTGCGGTACGAGTTCCAGCTCGATCTTGCCGGCCCGATACAGGGCATCGAATACATGCGAGTCGGACTGGCGCGGGAACGAGCACACTATCTTCCTTACCCGTCCGGCCGCCAGCAATGCCGCCAGACCGGTGTCTCCGTTACCCGCGTTATTGTTGACAATGACCAGGTCTTTTGCCCCCTGGTCGAGCAATGCGTCGATCAGTTCCTTGGGCTGGCCCGCAAGGCCAAAGCCGCCAACCATGACGACAGCCCCATCGGGAACATCGGCCAGAGCCTGCCGCGCATTGTCGAAAATCTTGGAGATCATGCTTTTCCTGCTTGTAAATACGACCATGAAATGCCAGATGGCCGGCTTCCGAAGTAGCCGGCCACCGTGGGTTGCTGCGTCAGCTTAGTCCACCGTTGCGCCGGAAGCCTTGACCACCTTGGCCCAGCTGTCGACTTCGGACTTGATGAACGCGCCGAATTCGGCGGGCGAGGTTTTCGCCGGCACCGCGCCCAGGTCGGCCAAGCGTTTCTGCACATCGGGCTTGGCCAGGGCTGCCAGAATGGTGGCGTTGAGCTTGTTGACCACGTCATCCGGAGTGCCCTTGGGTGCGATCACCCCGAACCACGAGGACACGTCAAAAGTCGGATAGCCCGATTCCTTCATGGTGGGCAGGTCCGGAGCCGTTTTGGAACGATCAGCCGTCGTCACCGCCAGCGCGCGCAGCTTGCCGGCTTCCACATGCGGCCAGGCCGAAGGCATATTGTCGAACATGAATTGCACCTGTCCGCCCAGCAGGTCGGTCATGGCCGGGGAGCTTCCCTTGTAGGGGATGTGCACGACATCGATATTCGCCACTTGCTTGAACAGCTCGCCGGCCATATGAATGGATGTGCCGCTGCCCGACGAGGCGAAATTGAGCGTGCCCGGATTCGCCTTGGCATAGTCGACCAGTTCCTTGACGGTCTTGACCGGCACCTTGGGGTTGACCACCAGCACATTGGGCACGCGCACGGCCAGCGCAATCGGAGCAAAATCCTTGACCAGGTCGAAACGCAGGTTCTTGTACAAGGTCTGATTGATGGCGCTGGTGACGGCGACCATATACAAGGTGTAGCCGTCGGGATCGGCGCGCGAAACCATTTCTGTGGCAATGTTGCTGCCCGCGCCCGGACGGTTTTCAACGACCACCGGCTGGCCCAGGGCGTCGCCGATTTCCTTGCCGACGATACGCGCCACCACGTCGGTCGTGCCGCCCGCGGAGAATCCAACGACCAGGCGAATGGCGTGATCGGGGTAGGCTGCCGAAGCCGTGCTTGAAAAACCCAAGGAGCCCGCAATCAGCATGCTTGCGGCGAGCGCCTTGGCGCTCACGGTAAATTTGGTACGAATTGACACGTAGTATCCTCCTATTAGTGTCCGTCTTGTGGACAGTTCTATAATTGCAGATAGATTCTCGGACATATTTTCAATTTTTTAAACACACACGTACACGCTGTGGACACTTTTGATATTGACACGCCAGGCTCCGGCCCGCGCACACTACGGCGCGGCCTGCAAATTCTGCGCACCCTCCAGGAAAACCCCGAGTCCGGCCTGAACGTCAGCAGCCTGGCCCGGATCACCGGCCTGCAACGGCCCACGGTCTATCGCCTGCTGGCGGCCCTGGTCGAGGGTGGATTCGTAAAAAACGTCGGCGGCACCAAGCGTTTCATTGCCAGCCAAAACGCGGCGGCCTCTGTCATCGACCACGATCCGCGCATCGAACTGGCTTTCCCGGTCATGCAGAAACTGGCCACCGTGACAGGCGACGCCGTCTTCCTGGTCGTACGCGATGGGCATGAATCGGTCAGTCTCTGGCGGGAAATCGGCCCCTACCCAGTACAGATCCTGGCAACCTTCGCCGGAAAGCGCCAGCCGTTGGGCGTGGGGTCGGGCGGCATGGCCCTGCTGGCAAAGCTAGACGACCATACAGTCGACGAAATCATTGCGCACAACAGTAACCAGATAGAGCAATACGGCGGCATGACAACCCGGGAAATGCGCCAACTGGTCCAGAACACCCGTACCCGGGGCTATTCCGTCGTGGGCAACTATGCGGTGCGTGGCGCGCTGGGGGTAGGCTGCGCCTTGTGCGATACCAAAAACCAGCCTTACCTGGCCATTAGCGTCACCGCCATCACCGAACGCATGCCCGCCACGCGCCAGCGCGAAATTGCCGGCCTCATACAGGAAGGCCTGAAAACCATAGCCGACAAAATCTGAAAGTCTATCTTAACGGGCGGCGGCCTGAACCGGATTGGCATGAACCTCGCTAACGGGAATGGGCACCTTCAAGCCGGCCCTGGACAAGGCTTGCAACGCGTTGCGATACAAGTCGAACCGCAGATCCCAATAGCTTTCGGAAGGGGTCCATACCCGTATCGTCACGATGGTAGTGCTCTCGCGATAACCGGTGACCAGCACTTGCGGCGCAGGCTCGGCCAGGACGTATTGATGCGACTCGACCAGTTGGATAAGCTCGCGCAAAGCGAGTTCCAGATCGTCGCCGTAGCGCACCGACACTTCCACGTCGAGCCGGCGCGTTGCGTTGCGGCTGTAATTGATAATGGTGCTGCCCCACACCGTGCTGTTCGGCAATGTCAGATGTATGCCGTCGGCCTGGATCAGGTGGGTCAGGAACAGCCCCACCTCGGCCACTGTGCCATCGCCCTTGCCGACGACTGAAATCGCTTCGCCCGCGCGCAAAGGACGCAGCGCCAACAGCATGATGCCGGCGGCAATATTCTGTAAAGTCCCCTGCAGGGCAAGGCCGACGGCCAAGCCGGCTGCGCCCAGCATGGCGATAATGCTGGCGGTCTGCACACCGAAGCGCGCCAGCACGGCAATAATCACGAATATGCGTATGGCCCATACCGTCACGGTATAGACCATGGGGACAATAGTGGGGTCGACCCGAGACGATCGGGCGGCCAGCTTCCTGACGCTGCGGCCCGCCAGCGAAGATGCCGACCACCCGACGACCAGCAAAATCACTGTAACCGCCAGGTTCAGGGCCAGGTATTCCACAGCCGGCATGAAAGCCGACACGTCCTTGAGTTTTTCCAGCATGGCTATATCCGCGGCGCTAATGATGGATAGTATGCCGAATGATACCCGTGTTTTGGCGGCGTCAGGAACAGACGGAGTTATCCACGCCAACTGTGGACAAAGCCAGGGAAAAGTGCTTGATTACTTGAAATAGTTTTGAAATATCAATCCCTTGAGCAAGCAGCATGAAAATCATCCACAAGCCGGCAAAAAAGCGCCAGCCGGTGGATGACTTGATTCAGCCGGCGTCGTTCAAGGTGATCGCCCGCTTATCAGGCGCACCAGTATCATGACGATCGCCACGACAATCAATATATGGATAAAGCCTCCTATGGTGTACGAGGTAACCAACCCAAGCAACCATAAGATGATAAGAATCACCGCAATCGTATAAAGCATATCAGCCCTCTCTTCGTCACTTGGACAGGTTTGTATTATTTACTTGCTTCGTGCCCCACGACGCCGCCGACGGCGGCGCCCCCCAGGGTACCCAGCGTACTGCCGCCGGTCAGGACCGCTCCGCCCACCGCTCCCACGCCTGCGCCTATCGCCGTATTCTTGCCTTGCCGGGACATACCCCCGCAACCGGCCAAGCCCATTGCCAGCACCAAGGTCACGGTACCCACCGCGAATCGCTTCATCGTTCTCATGGAATCGCTCCTTATAAATTTTGGATCGGCAACGGACTGCCCTGTTGCTTGAACGGAAGCAAGCAAGCGCCATGCCCGTCGGCTCCGGGGCCGTTCAGGGCACGATACTTGCTGCATGCCAAACGACCCTGTTGGTCGTTAACCAGGAGAACCCTATGAAAAAATCCATTGCCATTGCCGCATGCTCGCTTCCCTTGATATTTACGGCATCCGCCTATGCGCAGACACCTCCGCCCCAAGGCGGCGAGGCTCCCACGCCGGGCGCGCCAGGCACGCCTGCCCCCGCCCCGACGACTCCCCCGGGTGCGCCAGCGGGCGGCGCCGACACATCGGCCAGCGCAGCCATGACCGAAGCCATTACGGGCTGGAGCGTCAAGGATAAAATCATGGGCAATGCGGTATATAACGAGAAAGATGAAAAAATCGGCGACATCAACGATGTCGTGTTGGCGAGCGACGGGAAGGCGGCTTATTTCATCGTCGGCGCGGGCGGATTCCTGGGCATGGGGGAACGCAGCGTGGCGATTCCGTTTGACGAGATCAAGCAAACCGGCGACAAGCTCGTATTGTCAGGCTATACAAAAGAGCAGTTGAAGGCCTTGCCGAAAGTCGAGATTGCCAAATAAGGGAAACCCGCGTAGCGGCGTACAAACGCCGCTACGCCAACGCATTCCACCCGCTACCAGGAGCACTGCCATGAACAAGTCCGACACGACTAAACCCGGCAAGGAGCCGCCAACGCCTTTCCCGACCACGCAGGACAACCCGGCCGGACGCGAGGAGGCGTTGGACAGCGGGCTGGAAGAAACATTTCCGGCTAGCGATCCCGTCTCGGTCTCCACCAAGAAGCCGGATATCGAGGCGTCCGATGCAGCCGCCTCGCCGGGTGCTAAAGGGAAAGAATCCTCCAAGCAGAAAGAAAAGGATCTGGACGAGGGGCTGGAAGAAACCTTCCCCGCCAGCGACCCCGTCTCCATCACCACCAAGAGGCCGGACAGTTCTGCCTGAATGACTATGCTTGCGGGCATGCCCGACCCTCCGTCCCCCGGAACCGTGCTGGTTTATGCGGCGCGCAAGGCGGAGCCCGAGCATGAACGGGCGGTGCATTTTGAACTGGGTACGCGCATAGCCGGCCTATTGGGCGCCTCGTTCGGCGGAGCGCACCGTGACGGCATCGGGTACCAGGCCCCCGTTTATCTCATCCCGACCGATACGCTCATCGGCGCGAAACTGGCGCAACGCTTGGGGGTGCGCCGCGAAGAAGATCTGTTTGGCGGCGTCGCCCCCCATACCTTCGTTCCCACCAAGGCCATCACGCATGGCTTGCTCGACCCGCATGCCTTTGCCCCAGAGGGCTGGTCGCATGAATTCAGCCAGCGTGTCAAAGACAGCGTACTGGATGGCATCACCGCCTTTTCCATCGGAGATGCGCAAAGGGCCGGCATCCGGCTGCTGCGCCAAGGCCCAGTCCGGATCAAACCGGTGCTGGCCACGGCCGGGCGCGGCCAGGCGCTGGTGTCCAGTCTGGACGAGCTTACGGTGCTCTTGGAACAAATGGACAGCCGCCACATAGCGGAGTGCGGGCTGGTGCTGGAAGAAAACCTGGACGAAGTCGAGACCTTCAGCGTGGGCCAGGTCCGCATCGGCGGCCTCACCGCCAGTTATGTAGGAACGCAATGCCTGACCCCCGACAATCTGGGTGAAATGGTATACGGAGGCTCAGAACTGATCGTGGTCCGCGGCGATTTCGAGCAACTGCTCAAGCTTGAGCTGAGCGATGAATGGCGGCTGGCCATTGCCAAGGCTCGCATCTACGATACAGCCGCCACCGCCTGCTACCCCGGCTTGCTGGCATCGCGCCGCAATTACGACATTGCAATCGGAATCGGACGGGGCAAGGCGCGGCGCTGCGGCGTTCTTGAGCAGTCATGGCGTATCGGTGGAGCCAGCGGGGCGGAAATCGCGGCGCTGGAAGCCTTCCATGCCGACGAAGGGCTGCAGGCCGTGCGCGCGTCGACCATTGAGCTGTTCGGCTCCAGTCCCCGCCCACCCCCGGGAGCCAGGGAGATATACCGCGGCGTCGACCCGCAAATCGGACCGATCAGCAAATACATAAGGGTCGAACCTTATGGGAACTAGCAGCGCCACCATTGAAATCGTCATCGACGATGAGCACATCGCCGGCACCTTCCTGTCGCCGCAATCGAAAGTGCCGGGCATATTGTTCGTTCACGGCTGGGGCGGAAGCCAGGAGCGCGACCTGGATCGGGCCCGGGGCATAGCCGGCCTGGGCTGCGTATGCCTTACCTTCGACTTGCGCGGCCACGAAAGAGGATCGGAACGGCAAAAGACGGTGACTCGGGAAGAAAACCTGCGCGACATCATTTCGGCGTACGACACGCTGGCGCAGCATCCCGCCATCGACACCAATGCCATCGCCGTGGTGGGCACCAGCTACGGTGCTTATCTGTCCACCATCCTGACCACGCTAAGGCCGGTGAAATGGCTGTCGCTGCGCGTACCCTCCTTGTACCGGGACGCGGAATGGAGCGTACCCAAGCGCCAGTTGAACCGCGAGGACCTGGCCGTATATCGCGGCGCGCCGGTCACGCCGGAAGAAAATCGCGCACTGGCCGCTTGCGCCGCTTTTACCGGCGATGTGCTTATCATCGAATCCGAGCATGATCACCTGGTGCCCCATGCCACCATCATGAGCTACCGCGCGGCATTCCGTAATTCGCATTCGCTGACGCACCGGGTGGTCGACGGCGCCGACCATGCCCTCAGCGAAAAAACCAGCCAGCAGGCGTATACCTCGATCCTGGTCGGCTGGATCACCGAAATGGTCGTTGGCGCACGGGTGGGCAGCCGGCCGGGCATTTCATGAGCCCTGCGTTTCGAATACACTGAGGCGCATGACTCCTTTTTCCATACTCGACCTGTCTCCCATCGCCGAAGGCAGCAGCGCCGCCATATCGTTCCGCAATACGCTGGACATCGCCCAGCACGGCGAACGCTGGGGTTATCAGCGCTACTGGATGGCCGAACATCACGGCATGCCCGGCATCGCCAGCGCCGCGACAGCCATCCTGATCTCGCATGTCGCAGCCGGAACATCCACGATACGGGTGGGCGCCGGCGGCATCATGCTTCCCAACCATTCACCCCTGGTCATTGCCGAGCAGTTCGGCACGCTGGAATCGCTGTATCCGGGCCGGATCGACCTGGGCCTGGGCCGCGCACCGGGCTCCGACCAGGTCACGGCGCGAGCCTTGCGGCGCAACCTGGCCTCCGATGCCGACGAGTTCCCACGCGATGTCCTCGAGCTGATGGACTATATGTCGGACGAACCCCAGCAAACGGTCCAGGCAGTTCCGGGCCGCGGGTTGAACGTCCCCGTCTGGATATTGGGCTCCAGCCTGTTCGGCGCTCAATTGGCGGCCGCGCTGGGCCTGCCCTACGCCTTCGCCTCGCACTTTGCACCTCAGCAGCTGATGCAGGCCATCCAGCTATACCGCAACACATTCCAGCCTTCCGCCCGCCTGGATAAGCCCTATGTCATGCTGGGATTCAATGTGTTCGCGGCCGATACCGACGACGAAGCGCAGTATCTGGCGACTTCCTGGCAGCAGTCCTTCGTGAACCTGCGTAGCGGCCGGCCGTCGCGCCTGCCGCCGCCCGTGCGCAACTACATGCAGCAATTGGGACCAGCCGCGCAAGATCTGCTGCAGCATGTCCTGTCGTGCTCGGCCATCGGCGCACCCGACACGGTTGCGCGCCAGCTCAAGGCCTTCATCGATCAAACCGGCGCGGACGAGCTCATGATTACTTCGAACATGTTCGACCATGCGGCCCGGCTGCGTTCCTATGAAATCACCGCCGGCCTGCGAAACTCGCTGTAGCAGTGCCTCGCGGCCTTACCTCCGACTATGGTCCACATGACTGAAGACAACTCTATCGCAGCACGCTTGGTGCAGGTGCGGCGGCGCATCGATGACGCCGCCCTGCGCGCCGGACGGCCGCCGGATTCCGTCGCCCTGCTGCCCGTAAGCAAAACCTTCGGCGAATCCGCCATACGGGAAGCGGTGGCCGCCGGCGTTCGGCGCTTCGGCGAAAACAAGGCGCAAGAGATCCGCAGCAAGTATGAACCCTTGGCCGACTGCGGCATAGACTGGGTCATGATAGGGCATCTGCAAACCAATAAAGCCAAGGATGTTGCCCGCATGGCGTCCGAAATCCAATCGCTGGACCGCATGGAACTGGCCATCGCGCTGGACAAGCGGCTGCAGCAGGAAGGCCGTTCCATCGATGCCCTGGTACAAGTCAAGACGTCCACCGAGCCCAGCAAATACGGCCTGCCCCCCGACGAACTGCCGGACTTCCTGCGCCGCCTTGTGCGCGAAACCCCCACGCTGCGGGTGCGCGGCCTGATGACCCTGGCCATCAATGCGCCCGATCAGGATGCCGTGCGCGCCTGCTTCCGCAATCTGCGCCAGCTGCACGACCGCATGAAGGACGAAGCCATCGAAGGCATCGAAATGAACCGGCTTTCCATGGGCATGAGCGGCGACTTTGAAATCGCCATCGAGGAAGGCTCCACCGAAGTGCGCATCGGCACCGCCATATTCGGCGGCCGCATCTACGGCGACGAGTATTACTGGCCCGAGGGAAAAAGCGGCGCTTGAATAGCAAGCGCCTGCATAAGCCCCGAGGGAAACCGGCCTTGTTCCAGCCGGCGGCGGCTATGGCTTTCCGCCAGCGGCCGGCGTCACACGCCAGATGGTATTCGACAGATCGTCGGCAATGATGAGGGCCCCGCGCGGATCCACGGTCACACCAACGGGGCGGCCCCGGGTCGTGCCGTCGCTGTCGCGAAAGCCGGTGGCGAAATCCACCGGTGGTCCAGCCGGACGCCCATCCTTGAACGGGACAAAGACAACCTTGTAGCCCACGGGATCCTTCCGGTTCCAGCTGCCGTGTTCGCCGACGAAAACGCCATCGGCAAACTCCGGCCCCATCGACGGGGCGGAGAAGGAAACGCCCAACGCCGCCACATGCGATCCCAGGCTGTAATCGGGCTTGATCGCCGAGGCGACCTTGTCCGGGTTCTGCGGCCGAACGCGATCATCCACATTCTGGCCCCAATAGCTGTACGGCCAGCCATAGAAGCCGCCCTCGCGGACAGCGGTCAGGTAATCGGGCACCAGGTTGGGGCCGATCTCGTCGCGCTCGTTCACGACCGCCCACAATTGGCCGGTGCCAGGCTGGATGGCCAAGGCGGTGGGATTGCGCAGGCCCGTGGCATAGGGCTTATGCGCCCCGCTGCGGGCATCCACTTGCCATATCAAGGCACGGTCGACCTCGGCCGTCATGCCGCGCTCGGTAATGTTGCTGTTCGAGCCGATACCGACGTACAAGGTCTGGCCGTCCGGGCTGGCGGCCAGGGACTTGGTCCAATGGTGATTGATCGCCGACGGCAGGTCGGTGACCTTCTCCGGCGCCCCATTGGCCTCGGTCTGGCCATCCTGGTAGTCAAACCGCAGCAAGGCGTCCTGAGCAGCGACGTAAAGCTTGCCATCGACAAATGCCAGTCCATACGGCGCATTGAGCTTATCGGCAAACACTGTCTTCATTTCATAGACGCCGTCGCCATCCGCATCGCGCAACAGGGTAAGGCGATTGCCGCCTTTTACCGGACTGGTGCCCCGGGCCTTGATCTGGCCGGCGATAACGTCTTTGGGCTTTAGGTTGGGCGCGCTGCCGCCTCGGCCCTCGGCCACCAGGATATCTCCATTAGGCAGCACCAGGGTCTGACGGGGAATTTTCAGGTCCTTGGCGATGGCGCTGACCGTGTAGCCCTGCGGCACGGTGGGCAGCTTATCGCCCCACTGTGCGGGCTTGGCTATGACCATGTCGGGCATGAGCCCGCGTTCGGGCTGCGGGAGCTCCGGCGCGGCGCCATATTGCGCGGGTTCCGTATCGCCGCTTCCGCAGGCCGCCAACAATGCCGAAAGCGCGAGGCTTGCAAGCAGTCGAATGTATTTCATCTCGTTCTCCCGACGCGCGGCGTGCCAAAGCCGAACCATGCCGCCACGCAGGCGAGTACAGCGACGATGACCGACAAGACCAGGCCCGTGGGCATGCTGGCCCAGGCGTCCCGGGCGTGCATCAGGGCATTGAAGAAACCCAGCACCCATGTCAGCAGCAGTATCGCGAAATACAGGACAATGCCCCGTGCACGGCGATGGGCGCGGCATAGGTCCACGATCGCGAAGATCAACGAAATTCCGGAAAAAACCAGGCCGCCGACAATGAGCCATGAGGAAAAATTGTTCCACTGGATTTCATAGGTCGAGGCATAGGCGGCATCGCTAAGCGCCGCGCCCAGGAATAGAGGGATGATTCCCGCCAGCAACAGCGCATGCAGCGGATAAATCGCTTCGGAATATCTTGGTTCAATGATGACGGCCATTACGGCTTCCTCCTTGACGATGGGGGAACAGGTATCGTCCCTGCGGACGACAGCCCGCTGGCCAGCAAGCAGCATGCCGCTGCCTGCCGATGCCCCATGCCGGAGACTTGCCCGCGGCTTCTCAGCGGCCGGAGTTCAGCGCCAGAAAACCGGGGATGGCCAAGAGACCCGCCAGTTGCGCCCATTGGATCATGGGTGCATCCACGGTATCGGCCCGCATCAGAAAGTTGAACGTTCCCAAGCATGTGTCCCACGCGACGACGGGCACATTGATGACCGACCTCAGGCCCAGGTCGTGAATGGTTGTGTGGTCGTCGAAGGATTGCCGAATAGCATCCTCGCCCTGGCCTATGAATAGCCGGCGCTCATGCAACACATGTTTTCCCCAGGCGGTACCGGATTTATTCTTGCTGCCGCCGACCGGATGCCGGCGACCCCCGTCGGAGCCAGAATGATCGAACTGTTCACTCAAGCACAAGTCGCCGTGCCCGTACCCATCATCGAAACCTATTCCATCGATGTCATGCACGGGGTGCTCAGCAAAAACGAAGGCGTCATTTCCGTAGTGCCCGAAGACATCGCGCGGGATATGATGCGGCGCGGAGGCATAAGCGTCCTGCCATGGAAGATGGATTGGGAACTGCCGCCGCTAAGCCTGATACGCCGCGTACGCGATGTTCCTCTGGAGGCGGAAGAAAAATTCGCGCGGATACTGAAAGACCTGTGCAGCCAACAATTTGCACAGGTAAAGGGAGGTAACTGACCGGATGCGCATCATTTACCAGGCATGGTTAAATAGTCCTGCGCACTACCTGGGACTGTAGCCACTCCCATAAGCCAAGAAGTGCAACTTTTAAAATCAGAATTCCATCGGTTTCAATGCAAAAGTCTGATCTCTCGACACACACCCCCATGGTGGAGGAGGAGCAGTTGCTGTCGGGGACAGAAAGGCGAAATTATCTTTTATAATCAATTAGTTAATAAAACTACGCCTTACTTGTCTCTGGCTTGATATGGGCATCGATTGGCATGATTTAGCGACTGAATTGTCCCAAATTTGTCCCAAGAATTTGGTCATCAACGTGGAGCATATTCAAGGGTATGCAGGCATACTTTGCAGCGCTTCGCTGAGGTACGCTGTATTGCCCTGCCGTATGGAATGCCTGCTTCTCATATCCGTCGCATAGTGGAGAATTATTGAACGGAAAAATCCGATGCTAATTACAGCCAGCCTGGTCGATTTCCCCAATCTATCGGGAAGCCTATTTCTGCCAAATGCACCTCTGGGTATTTGGCAAACAGGGCTTTCAACTGTTCTGACCATTCCAGCGGTAGGCCTATTTGTCGCAATAGGTAATTGATAACCGTTGCCACGGCATAGAACGATTTTGAATCGGAAAACCGAATGTCTGCCTTACGATAATCTCTGGGAGCAACGCCAAGCGTCACGCGAAGCAGTTGCCCGCTATGAGCCACCATGTTCCGTACAACTGTCAGAGTATGAATCCACGATTCAAATACTTCAGTCGCATCGACATTGAAGCGCCGACTGATTGCTTTGCGATCATCGGGATTCTTCAGCAACTGATAGGTTCTGGACCAAAGCCCAAAGGTTACGCACTCGCATACTGACCAACTGGGCGGAAGATGCGGTTCGCTGTACCGCGAGAAATAATGCTTCACAAATGTCTTGTCGCGGGCTCGATCTACCTCGGCCTCGATCTTCGCCACAAGCTCAGCTGCGCCCTGCCGCCGCCCTTGCCTGAACAAGTTACCATCCAGGAACCAATGCGGAGAATGCTTCAGACTCAGATGGTTTGCCATCACGACCCGCACCGCAATTTCCAGGCGCTCGACGGCAGCCATGGTCAGGGCTCGCAGCTCTCTATCAAACTCGCAGCGGCTGACAATCTGTTCGAACCGATATCCAGCGGGAAAGTTTTTCGTGACTGGATCGACCAGATGATGCCAGTACCCTTTGAGACGATATCCGCCCACGAAACGCATGTAATTACGCGCTTGCCCACGCTTAAAATCATCCACGACCAACCCCTGCCGCTCCAGCTTCTGGAGAAGCTGCTCCGGCGAGGACGCTGGTTTGCTAAATGGAATGCGATTTATTGCCATGGGCGTAATATGGGCGCAAAAAACCCGCCTTTTGCACGTCTGCGTTAGCAGAACCCTACCCGAAGATAGGACGTGTGGCGGGTGTGTTGAGACTATTCTAACCCAACCAGCCCTCCTCACGCAAACGCCGGAAAGGCCGACAGAAACTGGGGCCAAGCCGTTCGCGGCAATGCCTCTGATGCAAACACAACACGACGTCCTCCGCCCTTCGTGAACCCCCGGTCCCCGCCATGAACGCTTCCAGCATGTGTGGAATCAGTGTCACGGCATCGACCGATTCCCCATAGGTTTGTGCGTGCAGCTCTGCGTAGCGGTCTAGATCGGCCTTCAGGCCAGTCAGACACGGGAAGGTTAACTTAACAGTTTCGGTCTTCGGCAGCGGCCCAAGCCGCTGTTTTTTTAGTCGCGCTCATTGTGAACACCCCCTTGTTGAAGAAAAGCGGTTGGTAAGGCCTCAGCACCAGATCACGGTTGACGATGATGTGCACTGGCAACCCTGAGCGGGTGGTCAACGTAGGTTGGATGTTCATGTTGCGAGCCGCTGCTATCGCTCTAGTTTCTGTGGGCGATGTCTGCCTTGCAGCGAGCTCAGTCATGGACGGGCTGACCGCATTTGGACTTAAAACGGTCACCCAAGCAGTTGCGAAGGACTACATCACTGGCACCTCCACGCATTGGAGCTTAACGTCAAGGTCGAGCTTGCTCCGTTGGCGAAGTCAGGTCTGCAATAGCAGTGCCGCTGACTTATGCTACATGTGCCCGCACACGCTCGTCACTTTTCTACCTCACTCGATCACATCCGATGCAGCAAACCGGCCTATGCCTCGGCCAAACTGACGGGGATCTTGAGGTAGCGCACGCCGTTGGATTCAGACTCCGGCAAGCGGCCCGCACGGATGTTGACCTGAATGGAAGGCAGCAGCAGCGTGGGAGCCGGAAGTGTGGCATCGCGAGACTGGCGCATCTCGGTGAATGCCTCGGCGCCCACGCCATCGCGCACATGCACATTGCTCTGGCACTGCTCGGCAACGGTCGATTCCCACGCATACTCGGTGCGCCCCGGAGCCTTGTAGTCGTGGCACATGCACAGACGCGTTTTTGGCGGCAACGCCAGAAGCCGACGAATCGACAGGTACAGCATATATGCGCTACCGCCTGGAAAGTCAGCGCGAGCCGTGCCGTAATCAGGCATGAACAAGGTGTCCCCCACGAACACAGCGTCACCGATACGGTACGACACGCAGGCGGGCGTATGGCCTGGCGTATGCATAACCTCTACGGTCAGCGCACCGATGTGGAAGGTTTCGCCATCGCGAAACAGCCGGTCGAACTCGCTGCCGTCGCAGAAAACATCGTCCAGGTTAAACACTGGACGGAAAATCCGCTGTACGTCGCGAATATGCTCACCGATAGCGACAGGCGCACCTGTACGAGTTTTGAGGTAAGGCGCTGCGCTCAGGTGATCCGCATGCGCATGGGTTTCAAGAATCCATGCAATCTGCAGTTCACGCGCATGGACGGCGGCCAGCATGCGATCAGCAGAGGTGGTGGAAGCCTTGCCGCTGCGGTGGTCGTAATCCAGCACCGGATCAATGATGGCGGCTTGGCGGGTGGATGGGTCAGAAACTAGATAGCTCACCGTATTGGTGGCTTCATCGAAGAAGGACTGAATGTCAGCGGCAGGAAACATAACTTGTCCATCCAGGGGTACGGAGTCTTGAATATATATTAGTTTATGCTAAATTAGAAAAATACGAAATAAATTGTGATTGTGACTATGAAAGACAAGCAGTTCCTACAAGACGGAGCGAAGCAGGCGGCTGCCATGTTACGAACCGTCGGCAATGAGCACCGCCTGTTGACCCTCTGTTTACTGATCGAGCATGGGGAAATGACGGTAGGTGCGCTGCATGAATACGTACCCTTGAGCCAATCCGCGCTGTCCCAGCATCTGGCCAAGATGCGCGAAGAGGGCCTAGTGACGTTCCGCCGAGAGGCACAAACGCTGCATTATCGGATCGACAACCCAAACGTGGCCACCCTCATTGCCACACTCAAGGCTATTTTCTGCCCCTGAACCCGACTGTCCGGAGTCAATTTTCATGTCTTTAAAGCCTATTTCCCCCCAAGCAGCCCGAGACCTTATGAATCACGGCGCAATCCTGATCGACATCCGTGCAGCGAACGAATATGCTCGCGAGCACATCGCCGCCGCACGCCACGTCCCCATGGAAGATCTGAAAAGCTCAGCACCGCTCGACGCCACGGCGGGCCTCATCTTTCACTGCCGTTCCGGCAATCGCACACGTATCAATGCTCAGACACTCAGCGCATGTGCGGCCTGCGAGGCTTATGTACTGGACGGGGGACTCGATGCCTGGAAGAAGGCCGGGCTGCCCGTGGTGACAGATACTTCCCAGCCGATGGAGTTGCAGCGCCAGGTGCAGATTACGGCAGGCTCGCTGGTCCTGTTGGGCGCTGTGCTGGGCGCCACAGTCTCGCCCTGGTTTCATGCGCTGTCGGCAACCATCGGCGCTGGCCTGGTGTTTGCTGGTGTATCTGGATTCTGCGGGATGGCCCGCCTGTTGATGCGTATGCCATGGAATCGTAAGGCTGTGGCCGGCTAGGCTAGATACGTCTGCCTCCAGGCATCTTATCACCACGCTCCTGGCTTTCCGACGTTTCTATGTGACTGGCGCACTGCACTCGCAAAAGGCATCAAATCAGCCATTTTTCTCCCTGCTGCTCCATTCGCCACCTCTTCTAAACCCACGATCTCCCGCTATGAACGCCTCCAGCATGTGCGGGATCAACGTCACTGTACTCACGGTTTTCCCGTAAGTCTGCGTGTGTAACGCTGCATAGCGGTCGAGATCGGCTTTCAGGCTGGCCGGACATACGAAGGTTACCTTGACAGTTTCAGTCTTGGGAAGCGGTCCCAGCCGCAGTTTTCGGGTGGTGGTCATTGTGTGACGCTCCCTTGTTGAAGAAAAGCGGCTGGTACGGTCGCAGCACCAGGTCGCGGTTGACGATGATGCGCACCGGCATTCCTGCACGGATAGTCAGTGTCGGCTGGATGTTCATGTTGCGCCGGGTCATCTCTTGGCCGACCTGATTGATGTTGTCCTGGGCGCTGTCGCGTCCGGCGATGATGACGCGGTTGCCGTCCTGCCGGTTTTCCGGCGCGGCCAACTCGGCTCCGACGCCCAAGAGCGTCGTCAGCACGGCACCGCCTATGATGCGATTCCAATGCCAGTCCACATCGTCTTCCAGGCCGGCGAACCCGGTCGGGTCGGCACCAACTAGGTTATCCAGCGTCAATGAGGCCGTATCAGGCAGGATGACCCGATGCCATACGACCTGCACCCGGCTTTGCCCATAGCTGACTTGGCTGTTGTAGCGCCCCAGGATGCGCGAACCTTGGGGAATCAACAGGTGCTTGCCGGTCGCGGAATCATAGACGGGTTCAGTCACGGTGCCGATCACATCCCCCGGAAGGTCAGACTTGATGCCCGTAACCAGCGCAGCGGCGATTACAGTCCCCGCCATAACCTGATACGGCGAGGCCGGCATTTGCAAATCCCCAGAATTACGGGTTTGCGTAGAACCGGATTGCAGGAAGGCTTCTTTCTGGTCTTGCCGGTTCTGTGCCGCAGTGGGATCGGTAGGTTGCGCCTCCGTCGAGGCTGGCCCTGCGGCCAACGGGTCGAACGCAGCTAAGGAATCATCCATTCCGGGCGCGACAGGCATCGCCTGCGCAGCCGTTACCGTGGGCTGGCCGGTGCGGAAGAATACAGGTGAAGCGGCTGCTGCTTCTGCTTCCTTACGCCGCGCTTCGCGTTCGGCAGCTTGCGCGTCAACCCCCGGCGGCGCATAGGTGGCAACCGCCGGCTGCTGACTATTCACGATGGCCGGCCCCAGATCGCCCGGCAGGGGCGGCCCGAGCTCCGGCACATCGGACGGCACGTCCGGGGCCGACAGCATGGAATAGTCAGCGGGCAAGATGTCCAACCCTTCCGACTTGGACACCCGGTCGACGTTGTACAGCTCGGTGTGCTCGCCCGCGCCGCGCCGCTGCGGTTGCAGTGACCAGATGGTGGCACCCAAGACCGCCGCCGACAGCCCTGCCACCAGGAGGGCGAGCATGCGACGGTTTAGTCGCGTGACGGGCCGTGGCCGTGCGCGCAGCGCCACGGTTTCGGGGGCCACCTTATCCGTCGCCTGTGGCGTGGCTTGTTCGGATCTGTGTTCCTCGCTCATACTCAGTTCCTCCGCGCCACGCCATCGGTACGCTCTATGCGCACCACGTCGCCTCGATCACCACCCAGGCGCAGTTCGGCTGCGCCAAAGAGTCGATCCACGATGTAGTACGGCGAACGGAAGCGATAGTTGACCAGTTGACCGTCGCCCTCAGCACCGATCACAAAGAGCGGTGGCAGCTCCCCTTGAGCAATCCCTGCAGGAAACTGGATATAGACCTTCTGTCCGTCATCAAAGGCGCGCAGCGGCTTCCAGGGCGGATTGCTGCCGCTGACTGCATACCGAAAGCGCAGGCTCTCCAGCGCCAGCCCGGTATCGACGGACGCGCCAGCCTGCGCGGCCCGGTTCTGGCGGTGCAAGGCTAGCATCCGATCCTTCGGGTACTCCCAAGACACCGACGCCATCCATGTCTTTTCGGTGGACGTCAGTTCCAGCAGATAGGTTCGGCGATTGGTGGTAATGACGAGGTTCGTTTTCAGGCCTGAGCGGATAGGCTTGACCAGCACATTCACGCGCAAGTCCGCGCCGCTGCCGCTGGACGTGTCGCCCACGATCCAGCGCACGGTGTCGCCGGCTGCCACCGTCACCAGCTCCTCGCCGGGCTGCAGCGCAATCACCGTTACGCGGCCCACGCCGGTATAGACCTGATAAAGCGCCCCATCGCTATAGGGCCAGACCTGAATGGCATTGACATAACCTTCGCGTGTGGGCGCAATCCGCGCTTCGGCATTGGCGCGGGACACCCGGACGGTTTCATCGGTGGGTTCGGGCGTGGACTTGCCCGCATCCGTGTCCGGCAAGGGTTTCAGTTGCGCCGGCAGCGCCAGCGGTTCGGGCACGGCAATCACTTCGACCGGGCTGGGTGGTTCGGGCAGCAGCTCGGCGGCTACCGGCTCATCGAGCGAAATGGCTGGTGGTGGCTTGCCGTGCGTAGCGCACCCAGCGAGGATGATCAGGGTTAAGGGGGCAACCCACATGCGGACAACATTAATCATGGCTGTGCTCCTTCCGACACGTTCAAATCTCGACTCCAGGACAATCCATGGACATACAGGCCCAAGGAATTCTTTCTCAGTTCGTCCTCTGTTTTCGGCGCCTTATGGACAAGCGTGATGACGGCAGACCAGCGCTGCGTGGACGCAAGAGCGCCGTTGGCGTAGTGCCGTTCAATCCAGCGAATGTTGAAGGTCATGTCGCTGGCTCGAACCACGCTATAGACCTCCACAGTTGTGGACTCCTTACCCACTTTTGCGAAAGGACTGTTCTGCCGTGCATATTCGTTCAGCACGGCGGCACCGCGATCCGTCGTGTAGCGGTAGGCCTCAAGCCAGCTTTCCCTCACGACCACGGGGTCAATAGAAAGCGAGCGAACAAGCTTGATGAAGCGTTCAAGATGCGTAACGATCTCAGCCTCCTTCGGGCTGTAGGGTTCTGTAGCTTTGCCGACCGCCCGCGTATTCCCCAGGCTATCGACCTCCACTACATAGGGAACGATCGTGGACTGCATCGAGCGCCACACCAGGCCACCGGCCATGAATAGCGCGAGCAGCAGGCAGCCGAAGGCCATAAGCCGCCAGTTTTTGGCCTGTACGCGAGCCGAACCGATCCGGTCATCCCAGACCTGGGCGGCGGATTGATATGGGGTTGCAGGTTGCGGTGTCTCGGCATAGCGCACCTGCGGTCGTTTGAAACGCATGGTTGTTCTCCTTATGAATCGGCATCACGAAGGCTCGGACCTTGGCCCGTGCCGCCTCCATCCCCACCGCGTAGAGCATGGGCGGCAGTCGTGGCGGCTTGCGTCAGTTGTTGTCTGCGGTGCAGGCGCTTGGCCCAGGCCGGTTGTGCGGTGCCGGCTGGTTCAGATGACGCAACACCGGACGCACCTATCCCGGCGCCAGAAGCGGAAGTCACCCCCGCCGCTCCTTTAAGGCCGCTACCCGCTGTAGGACCTGTCTGAGAGGCCGACCGGATGCTGCCCACACTTGAACCGATGGAGCGCGCTGCGCCGGATGTCATGCGGACGGCACCCGGGACCATGCGCGCGCCTGCCGCCACCGCACCACCCACCCCTGTGGCGGCCGCACCGATGGCAACCGCAGTCCCGACAGCACCCACGGCGGCACCGGCCATGGAGCCCGCGCCCAACTGCGGCCCGCCGGAGACAAGCCCCGTAGCGATGCCCGGCCCGAATATTCCTAGCGCCAGCAAAGAGAGCGAGGCCAGCATGATGACCAGCGCATAGTCGATGGACGGCTCATCGGGATGCACCTGGAACTCGGCAAACAAGCCGCTGCCAATGCCGACGATCACGGCCAGCACCAGCACCTTTACCCCTGAAGACACCACATTGCCCAGTACCTTCTCAGCAAGGAACGAGGTTTTGTTCCAGAGGGCAAACGGCACCAGCACAAAGCCGGCAAGCGTGGTCAGCTTAAACTCGATCAACGTCACAAAAAGCTGGATGGCGAGCACGAAGAAGCTCAGCACCACCACCATCCAGGCCAGGAACAGCACCACGATGGGGTCGATGTTGGCGAATACTTGGGGAAAGCCCGCCATGTCGCCGATTTGCTCCAGAATCGGCGCGGCGGCATCAATGCCGGTCTTGGCCAGCCGCCCTGGCTGCAGAAAGTTACCCATGCTCAACGACGAGCCCGAGGCCATCAGCCCCAATCCCGCGAACGAGCGGAACAGGATCCCAGCCAGCGCGTTGAAATTGCCGATAATGTAGGCAAAGGCGCCGACGTAAAGCACCTTGCGCAGCAGCTTGGCGATCACGTCATCGCCCTGGCCGCTGGCGTGACCCATTGCCCAATACAGGCCGGCCAGCGTCATGTCGATGACAACTAGGGTGGCGGTGAGAAACGCCACGTCGCCTTGCAGCAGCCCGAACCCCGAGTCGATGTACTGCGCAAAGGTAGCGAGAAAACGGTCGATCACCGCCACGTCGTTCATGGCTCAAGCGCTCCGGTCAGTTGCCGTAGAAGGTCACGGCCTGTGGCGTGTATGGCGTGCCGCTGCCCTGGAAGCGCCGCCGTACTTCACGGGCGCGCTCGGTCACGGCGGCTTGCTGGGCCAGCTCCAAGGCGGCAGCCCGATCCTGGGTAATCTGAAGCTGCTGCGCCTGAATGCTCTGTTTGGCCTGTAAAGCCAGAAGCTGGTTGGTCGCCTGCATGGCCTGCAACGCGCCTTGCGCCGACTGGCTTTGGTTCACCAGATCTGCCAGCGCGCTTTCATCGTCGCGCAGGTTCTGCGAGGCTTGCGCCTGCACCCGCATGGCCGTGTACAAGCCATTAAGCGTGTTCTGCCAGCGCGCCCGCGCATCCTGAGCCATACTGTCGCCGCTGACAGTTGCGGCGTACTGGTCGGGATACAGGCGGGCGAATTCCTGATCCATGTGCGCCACCTCGTAACTGAGCCCCTGCGCCTGGCCGATCAAACGGTCGGTGGCGGCCAGCGCGGTACGCAGACGGTTCACGACGTTGAAATCCAGGCTCGCCAGATTACGTGCCTGATTCATCAACATCTGCGCCTCGTTCTGAAGCTGGCTAATCTGGTTATTGATCTGCTCCAACGTGCGGACGGCAGTCAGCGTATTTTGCGTATAGTTGGACGGATCAAAGACCGTTTTCCAGGCCCAGGCGGGCGAAACAGCGAGTAACGACATCGAAAGCACGACGGCAAGCGATACGGATAGCGCGCGGGTTTTCATGGCAGGTTCTCCAGG
This sequence comes from Pollutimonas rozaliensis, assembly GCF_048751585.1. Lineage (NCBI taxonomy): Bacteria > Pseudomonadati > Pseudomonadota > Betaproteobacteria > Burkholderiales > Alcaligenaceae > Pollutimonas > Pollutimonas rozaliensis. Next base: position 51,903 of record NZ_JAZHOB010000008.1, read on the forward strand.
GATGAAGGGGAAAGCTCGGGAACGGGCGAGAGACCGGGAAAATCGGGCAGCAGATCGGCAGCCCAGCCCAGACCGCGATGGCGCAGCCAAGCGCCCGCAAAGCCGGGGACCCCAGCGTCTAGCAGGATTCGGTCGATGTCGCGCTGGTCTTGCGGGGTGGACACCCCCGCAAAGGCCAGCGTCGCCGGTCCCAGGTCAAGGTCGAACAGACGATTGCCCAGACGCGATTGGTAGTAGTAGTCGCGCTTGGGTTGGGCGGTGGCGACAATCTCGATCTGTCGGCTATTCAGGCCAAAGCCTTCGTAGATCGTGCGAATCTGCGGTTCGGTCGCCTGTGGATTGGGCAGGAAGATGCGGCTGGAGCAGCTTTCGATGATGGCTGGCGCGATGCTCGAATCCTTGATATCAGCCAAGCTTTGCGTGGCAAAGATGACGCTGACATTCTTTTTGCGCAGGGTCTTCAACCACTGCCGGATACGAGCGGCAAAGGACGGTTCATCGAGAAACAACCATGCTTCATCTAGAATCAGGAGGGTGGGAGCACCATCGAAGCGTTCATCAAACCTGGCAAACAGATAGCGCAGCACCGCCTGCACGGCGGCCGGACTGTGCATCAATTCTTCCATCTCGAAGCCCTGCACGTCGGCCATGCCCAGCCGGTCATGGTCGGCATCCAGCAGCTTGCCGTGTGAGCCGCCCAGGACATAGGGCGCAAGCGCTTGGCGCAATGTGTTCGATTGCAGCAGCACGGAAAAACCCGTCAACGTGCGCTGCTCCACCGGCGCACCTGCGAGGCTCCCCAGCGCCGACCAGATGGCGACTTTATCGTCGGGGCTGACGGCCATGCCTTCGTGCAGCAAGCGACCTTCGATCCATTCTGCGGCCCAAGTGCGGTAGCCGTCGTGGTCAATGCGCGCCAACGGCTGAAAGGCAATCTCACCATCATTGCCAAGGTCATAGTGCTCCCCGCCCAGGCCCAAGATGGTGGCGCGCATTGAACGGCCCATGTCGAAGGCGAAAATACGTGAACCGCGATAGCGGCGAAACTGCTTGGCCAGGACGGCCAGCAGCACCGACTTGCCCATGCCGGTCGGTCCTGCGACCAGGGTGTGGCCCACGTCGCCGATATGCGTCACCAGCCGGAATGGTGTGGCGCCTTCGGTGCGCGTGATAATCAGCGGGGGGCCGTCCAGATGGTTGTTTTTCTCCGGTCCAGCCCACACTGCTGATACCGGCATCATGTGCGCCAGATTCAATGTAGACACAATCGGTTGCCGTACATTTGCGTAGGCGTTGCCGGGGATGGACGAGAGCCAGGCATCCACAGCATTCAGCGTCTCAGGAATCGTCACAAAACCCCGGCCCTGGATGACGCGTTCAATCATGCGCAGCTTTTCATCGGCCGCAGCGGGTTCGGCATCCAGCATCGTCACGGTAGTGGTGACGTAGCCAAAGGCGACTTGATCACTGCCCAACTCCTGCAAGGCAGCATCTGCATCGGCGGCCTTGTTGCTGGCATCGGTATCGACCAGAGGCGACTCCTGCTGGAAAATCGTTTCCCGCAGCAGCGCCACGACATTTTTGCGCTTGGCGAACCACTGACGACGTAGGCGGCGCAGCTCCTTTTCCGCCTCGGCTTTGTCCATACAGATGAAGCGCGTACTCCAGCGATAGGCAAAACCAAGCCGGTTAAGGTCATCCAAAATGCCCGGCCAGGTGGACGTCGGGAAGCCCCGCACCGATACCACGCGCAGATGTGCGTCGCCCAGTGTCGGTGCCAGCCCACCCACCAGTGCGCAATCGCTCAGCAGCGCATCCAGATGGAACGGCACTTCCGGCACACCGATGCCGTAACGCCGTGTCGAGATGGTGGAATGCAGGTACGCGAGCGTCTGGCTGTCATCCAGCCAGCCGATTTCTGGCATCACGCTATCAAGTAGATCAAAGACGCGATCCGTTTCCGCTACGAATGCGGCCAGCCGCTCACGCCAGTCCACGCCTTCGGCGGGACGGTTCTCATAGAGCAGCCCCGCTGCGCGGGCGCGAGACTCCTCGGGTGGGAGGAACACGAACGTCAAGTAATAGGCACTCTCGAAGTGATTCCCAGCCTCTTCGAAGGCGGCGCGGCGCTCCTGATCGACCAGCCAGGACAGGGCTTCAGGAAAGTCCGAATGGGGGTAGCCCGCCGCCGGGCGGCGCTCGGCCTCAATGAAAAGCGCCCAGCCCGACCCCAGGCGCCGTAGTGCATTGTTCAAGCGCGCCGTCGTGGCGATCAGCTCGCTTTGGGTCGCGCTATCCAGATCAGGTCCGCGAAAACGAGTCGTGCGCTGAAAGGAACCATCCTTATTCAGCACGATGCCCGGCGCAACCAATCCGGCCCAGGGCAGCCAGTCTGCCAGCAAGGCGGGACGCTGGCGATATTCGGCAAGGTTCAGCATGACGGTATCCTCTTATACGTCCAGCAACGATTTGTGCTTAATGTGGCGCGCGAACACCTGCATGAACTGCGGGTCCAGCCGCGCGCCCCAGACCGCCAGAGAGTGGCCGACGATCCACAGCACGACGCCCGGTATCCACAATTGCAGACCCAGCCCCACGGCAGCCGCCAGCGTGCCGTTGGCAATGGCCACGGTGCGCGGTGCGCCGCCCAGCAGGATGGGTTCGGTCAGCGAGCGATGCAGCGGAATTTCAAAGCCGGACGCGAAGCTCGATGCGCCTTTGGTGTCGACACTCATACGACGGCCCCGCCCGAGAACGAAAAGAACGACAGGAAGAACGAAGATGCGGCGAACGCGATGGACAGACCAAAGACAATTTGAATCAGTTTGCGAAAGCCTCCGCTGGTGTCACCAAAGGCGAGCGCCAGCCCCGTGGCGATAATGATGATGACCGCCACAATGCGCGCCACCGGCCCTTGAATGGACTCCAGAATGGATTGCAGCGGCCCTTCCCAGGGCATGGAGGAACCAGCGGCGTGTGCTGCGCCGGCCAGGAGCATCAACATCATGGCCAGCAGCAACCCTTGCGCGGCAGGCCGGACAAGCAGACGCAGGCGGTTCATAGTAGAAAGCGGAATCACGGAAATACGAAATACATCAGCAGGCGTCATGGCAGTTCTCCAACGGAATCAGGGGATGGGAAGATCGCCGCAGCGGGTGCGGCATCGGAAATAGGTGACGGTGCAGAAAGCGGCGTCTCCAGCGCATCCCCCAGGCGATAGCCCGCCGCATCGAAACCGATGACGCGGGCAATACTGTCCACGCGGCGCTTGCGGCCCCGTCCGGCGATGTGAATCACGACGTTGACCGCCTCGGCAATCAGCGCCCGAGGCGGGTTCACCGCGACTTCGAGAATCAGTTGCTCCAGGCGCAGCAGCGCGCCCAAGGCGGAGCCCGCGTGAATGGTGGCGATGCCACCGGGGTGGCCGGTGCCCCAGACCTTGATGAGATCCAGGGCTTCGCCGCCGCGCACCTCGCCGACCACCACGCGGTCGGGGCGCAGGCGCATGGTGGCGCGCACCAGCTCCTGCATCGACACGACCCCGGCACGGGTACGCAGCGGCACGTGGTCACGGGCGGCACATTGCAGTTCGATGGTGTCTTCCAGCACCAGTACGCGGTCACCTGTGGCGGCGATCTCGGCCAGCAAGGCATTGGCCAGCGTCGTCTTGCCGGTACTGGTGCCGCCGGCAATCAGGATGTTCTGGCGCTCACGTACCGCACGCCGCAGAAACTCGGCTTGTTCGGCAGTGAGGATGCCGTCGGCCACATAGCGATCCAGGCTAAGGATGCTCACTGCCCGCTTGCGTAGCGCAAAAGCCGGGCCAGGTGCGGCGGGCGGCAAGATGCCCTCGAAGCGCTCGCCTGTTTCGGGCAGTTCAGCGCTCAAGAGCGGCTGGCCGCGATGCACTTCCGCACCGACGTGGGCGGCAACCAGACGAATGATGCGTTCACCATCGGCTTCGGACAGTTCGACGCCCAAGGGGGTACGCCCCGACGAGAGCCGATCCACCCACAGGCTGCGGTCGGGGTTGAGCATGATTTCCACAACGTCCGGGTCTTCCAGTGCGGCGGCGATCACCGGCCCCATCGCCGTGCGCAGCATCTGGATACGGCGATCCAGCGAAGTGGACAAAGAAGACTGCGGGACAGCACTCATGAGACACGCTCCTGTGCTTCGAAATGCACTGGCGCGTCGTCCATCCGTATCGGCTCGGGATGCAGTTCCTCCACCACGTCGCGCACCAGGCTGCGACCGCGCAGCAGGTGGCGGCCAAGCTGTTCGATGAATTGCTCAAAGCGCGCCTTGCCCTGGGCGCGGGCGGCATCCTGATGGGCTTCAGGTACCGGCGTACTCACCGTCAGGTAATAGCGCACGAACAGCGCCAGCGTCTCGATCTGGATATTCTGGTCACGCTCCAAGCGCTCGAACTGGCGTGACAGGCGATCCAGGCGCTTGGCCATCGCCGCTTCGCGCTGGTCGCCGGCATCGGGCGAGAGCCACGAAGCCAAGGCGGCGGCGACGATGGACGATTTGGACACCCCTTTCTTGGCGGCCAGCTCGTCCAGGCGCTTGGCGTGTTCAGGGTGGATGAAGAGATTCAGGCGATATCGGCTCATAACTGGATTCCGTCATCAGGGTCGAGGACAGCCAGCCGCGCCACGCGCTGCATGGCCGGATCAAGCTGGCTGGGAAGAACAGGCGCCAGATCGTCGTCATCGAGCAGCGCCAGGTCGCTGGCGGGGTACTCTGGCTGCGGGCTGTAGGTGGCGGCTTCGTCTAGCTCGGGCCGATGGCGCGGGCCGCCGTCATCGGCCACGCCCGCCATGCCATCGCCACCCGCCGAGGCGGGCGCAACGGGAACAGCCGGAATCGACAGACCACTCCAATCATCGGAACGGGCTGGCGGCGCGTCCGCATAGCGACCGGCGGCGAGCACGGGCGGCGGCAACAGGCGGTGTTTGAAGTTGGCATCCCGGTAGTAGCGCAGCTTCTTGGCTTTGATCGGCGCCACGCTGGAGACCATCACCACGGCCTCGTCCGGCGGAAGCTGCATGACTTCGCCAGGAGTCAAGAGTGGCCGCGCTGTTTCCTGGCGCGACACCATAAGGTGTCCCAGCCAGGGCGCAAGCCGATGTCCCGCATAGTTGCGCTGGGCGCGTAGTTCGGTAGCGGTGCCCAGGGTTTCGGAAATCCGCTTGGCGGTGCGTTCGTCGTTGGTGGCAAACGTCACGCGCACATGGCAGTTATCCAGAATCGAATGGTTCTGGCCGTAGGCTTTGTCGATTTGATTCAACGACTGCGAGATCAAAAAACTGCGAATGCCGTAGCCCGCCATGAAGGCCAGCGCCGTCTCGAAGAAGTCCAGGCGGCCCAGCGCCGGAAACTCATCGAGCATCAGCAGTAGCTTGTGGCGACGTTCGATGCCGTCGGAGCCGTCGAGCGATTCCGTCAACCGGCGTCCGATCTGATTGAGAATCAGGCGGATCAACGGCTTGGTTCGTGAAATGTCCGAGGGCGGCACCACCAGATACAGTGATACCGGATGGGCAGAGGCAATCAGGTCGGCGATGCGCCAATCGCAGCGCGAGGTGACTTCGGCTACCGTCGGGTCGCGGTACAGGCCAAGGAACGACATGGCGGTGGACAGCACACCCGAACGCTCGTTATCCGATTTGTTGAGCACCTCACGGGCGGCGGAGGCCACCACAGGATGCGGTCTGCCTTCGCCCCCCTCCGGGCTCAGGTGCGGGGTCGTCATCATCCGGTGCAAGGTCAGCTCGAACGGACACGCTGGGTCACTGAGAAAATTGGCAACGCCGCGCAGCGTCTTGTCTTCACCGGCATAGAGCACATGCAGGATGGCGCCCACCAACAACGCGTGACTGGTCTTTTCCCAATGGTTGCGACGCTCCAATGCACCTTCGGGGTCAACCAGAATGTCGGCGATGTTCTGCACATCGCGCACTTCATGCGCGCCGCGCCGGACTTCCAGCAGCGGGTTGTAGCCTGCGGATTGGCTATCTGTGGGGTTGAACAGCAAGCAGTGCGAGAAGCGCGCACGCCAGCCGGCGGTGATCTGCCAGTTCTCGCCCTTGATGTCGTGAATGACGGTCGACGCCGGCCAGGACAGTAAGGTAGGCACTACCAGGCCCACGCCTTTGCCCGAACGCGTGGGTGCAAAGGCCAGCACATGCTCCGGCCCTTCGTGACGCAGATACTGCCCCTCATGCTGACCCAGGAAGACGCCGACAGGTTGGGTCAATCTGGCTTCGCGGATGTCGCGAGTCTCGGCCCAGCGTGCCGAACCGTAGGTGGTGACCAGCCGCGCCTGGCGCGAACGCCAGATCGACATGCCGATGGCGATCACTACGGCAACCAGGCCGCTGCCGCCTGCGATCACACCGCCGGTATTGAAGACCTCCGACGCGTAGGCGTCGAAGAAGAACCACCACTCGAACAGGCGCCAGGGGTGATAGATCGGCGTACCGTAGAAATCAAACCACGGCGAGCCCAGGCGTAGCTGATAACCCAGGGCGGCAGCTGTCCATTGTGTGGCGCTCCACACTCCGGCGATCACGATGCCGAATACGACGGCGATCTGCCCGAACAGTACGTTCGTCCCTTGCATGACCCAGCCTCCGACTTTCTTGCCTGACTTTCTCGCTCAACAGCGGCACACGAATGTGCCTGCCTATGAGGATCGGTGCCAGATCAGTGCTGGTCAAAGACTGTTATCGGGACAATGCTGATAAAAAAAGCATCAATTCATGGAGGGGCGAATACAAAGAAAACGCCGCAGGCGCGGGCGCGTTACGGCGTGTTGATAAAGAAAAATGGGGTTCGTAGGGAAATGCCGACGACTCAGAACTTAGGTTGCGTATCCGGTGGGGAGTAAGGTACGGTGCCGTCCCCGTAAAAGCGCTGGCGCGTTGCTTGGGCCACCCGGTCACACAGTAGATCTTCCATATTGGTACGATCCGTCTTGCACTGCCCGCGTAGCTCTTTTAACATCGTAGGATCGGCAGCCAACTCTTCTACGGTCGGGACATCCGGCTTCTGTTCAGTCGTTTCTGACTGGCCGCAACCGCTCAGCATGATTACCAGAAAAATAAAGATGACTCGTTTCATGGCTCTATTTGCTCCTTAGAGTCGACCTCAGATTACATCGGCTTGAGCTGACGGAGTATGTCAATAGCCTGCACGCGCTTGATAAAGCGGGCCAACTCATCAGAAACTTCGTCATCCCGACGCAGCAGATACGTCATTAACACCGGCGAGCGGCCCGCAAGCGGCCGTGCCACTATACCTGGCTCCCGACTTGCTGCAATATGTGGGGCGCTAGCTAGGCTGAGTGCAAAACCCGCCGACACCAGTGCCATCATCAGGTCGTAAGATGCAACTCGCTCTGCGATTAGAGGCTCTACTTCGGCCTGCCGCAACACCCGGTCTATTTGACGAGAGAACCCTTCACACGCCAAAGGATCACACAGCACAAGTGGATACCGTAAGACTTCACTCAGAGGAATTCGCTTATAACTCAGCAACGGATGTCTCGCCGGCACGGCTACCATCAGCGGGTCGCTCCATACCGGCTCGGCAACTATGCCGTCCCCAACCTCATTGGATTGTGCAAGCCCCACATCGTACAAGTCTTCTTGCAGCCCTTTGAGCTGCTGCGACACAGGCACCTCGAATAGGCGGATCTCAATCTGAGGTTCCTCCTGGCGGCAGAGCGCTAACAAGGTCGGTAAGCGTGATGGAGTAATGCCATCGGACAACGCGAAGCGCAATTGACCGTAGAAGCCATTGGCCGCCGCTTTGACACTGTCTCTGGCTTGCTCTAAGGCGACGAAGACTCGTTGTGCATGCTCCAAGAACAGTAGCCCCGCTCGAGTTAGCCGAGTGCTTCGTGTAGTTCGAGCGAATAACACCACACCCAACTCATCTTCTAGCTCTTTGATAGCACGCGACAGGGGTGACTGCTCGATGTGGAGCCGCTCCGCGGCGCGGGCAAAATGGAGCTCTTCAGCAACCGCTAGAAAGCAACGCAGATGACGCAGTTCCACCGTACTCTCCATTAATTAGCTTGACCAGATCCCACGAGCACTTAGCAAGTGTCGTAGTCCGTTAAAGGCGTTTTCCCAAATATCGATGTCCCGACTCTCAAATGCCTCCATTACTTCTGTAGCAGGACTCCGGCGCGTTCGAGTGCCTCCTGTTCGACAAGCGATGGCTATAACGACATCGGGCAGCAATCGTCAGAAAGACCGCCACCAATATCAGCACGGGGATATCGCCGAAGCGGGTATACGGAGTCAGGCCCGTCATACCTTGCACAGTGACCGGCAGCACACCAGCGCGGTGCGGGGGCAATGCGGCTAGAACACGGCCATGCGGATCAATAGCTGCCGTAATGCCGGTGTTGGTGGAAGTAACCATAGGTCGAGCAGTCTCAATGCTGCGCAACCGGCCGATTTGTAGATGCTGGCGAAGTGCCCACGTATCACCGAACCAGCCGAGATTGCTTATGTTGACGATAACGCTCGCACCTTCGTCGCTGCCGGAGCTTGTGAGTAACGCCGGTAGAATTTCCGGCCCGAACACGTCCTCATAGCAAATGTTGAAAGCCAGTTGCTGCTCGCCTACCGTGAACGGAGTCTGTCGGATGGGACCACGGTCGAACTCGCCCATGGGCATGTCGAGCATCTGCACGAACCAATCAAAGCCCGGTGGCACATATTCGCCCCATGGCACTAAGTGGCGCTTATCATAACGCTGCGGCATCGTGCCTTCTATCAACTGCTGCACCGGCGTACTAGCGTCAAAACCGATTGCACTATTGGTATACCGAAACTCTCCGCTCGGTTGTGCGATTCGAAGAGGCGCCCCCATAGCAATCGTACTGTGCTGACGCTCGGCAATGTCGCGCCACGCTTCCCAGACATGGGTTTCGAGTTCGTCCTGGAATACTGGTAGTACGGTCTCAGGCAGCACGATTAGATCGGGAGCTGGTTCGTCAGGAAGAGGCAGTTTCGCCGCAAGCTGCAAGTGTCTGGCAACGCCCAGCTCAAGCAATGCCGGATCAAACTTCTGAGACTGCTCAATATTGCCTTGAACTAGCCGAATATTCAATGGCTTACCTTCGGCCGAAGACCATTCGACATGAGTCAAAAGCTCACCCACGCCAACTGCAACTAGCAGCCCGGATAGCGTGAAAATGGTAGGCTGGCGCAAAGAAGCTGGAAACGAACAAAGAGTAGCCAGTGCAGCCGCTACGAACGCAGCTGACAGCGCGGTACCATGCACGCCCAGGACTGTCGCCCATCCTGCCAGCGGGCTATCAACATGAGCGTAGCCGATATTCAGCCATGGGAACCCGGAAAAGGCCACAGCGCGCAGCCACTCCATACTTGCCCATGCTCCCGACCAAGCCAAAGCACTCATTAGTGGCGCTGTGCGTAAAGACGGTGGCCGCAACCAAGAAAAAATTGCACATGCTATACCGGTAAACAAAGCCAGGAAGGCCGATAACGCAATTACACCAGCAGCAGCCAGCGTAGCGGAAAGACCTCCATAGTGATTCATGCTAATAAAGAGCCAGTACAAACCGACTCCAAAGCTCACCGCGCCGAACCACCAGCCCCGTATGGCAGCTTGTTTAAGCGACTTGGCATCGCCAACGACACGCACAAGCACCGCCAAAGATGCGATCTGTACAATCGCCAATGACCAGGAAGGCAGCGGGCCTGTCGCGAATGTCATTGCGTGTACGCCACCAGACAGGGTCAACACCGTAGCGGAACGCAAATATCCGGCGGGGAAAGAAGCTGCCTGTACGCTTGGGAACACCATATGCCGGATGGACACACAGCTACGAACGAATGTATGCCCAACCGCTTTGTTGTAGGCGAACAAGCTCAAGGACTGCGGCTCTATCCAGTAAGCGAAGTGGGGGTCGATTCTCCCTATTGATTCGAGCAAGAGTATTCGGACACACCCAAGTGAATTCATCCGCATCTGGATGCGCCTCATCCAAGGCTCCGGCGACCGCCTCAGCGTTAATGACGATACACACATATGCTCCAGGATCCTCCCGTCTCAAGTTCATCGCGTTGTTACGCGCTCGCTGAAGCGCCTCCGGCGTCGGGGCGTGAAACACAACTTTCAGTTCATTATCTTGCTGCATACCTGTCATCATAATTAGGAAGTTAAATCAAGCAGTTTACGAATCGAAGGCCACGCTATATAGGGAACGCGAAAGCTAGAGCATCGTGTTACTTCGTTAGGAGGCCCCAAGCTTGCCATTCTTGACTAATAGCCATGGCAACCCGTGCGAGCATACGTTTCTTCTACTTCACTTGCGTGGCGTTTATTGCAATCTCCGAAAAGAGAAGATCAAGCTCCTTTGATTTTTCACGAAGTTTTTTAGCACTTGTTGCAGTGTCAGCAGAATCGGCATACGGAGCATATATATGACTAGGCTGAATCCATGAAAGCGTAGCTTGGCCATGTTCACCTTCGGTCACATAGAACCGGATCGGCGCTTCGATCATCGCCGGCACACTCAAACTCAGAATATCTACGGCAAATTCGTTATTGAACACACCAATCACTCGGTTTCCTGGAATGTCGATACCTCGCTTTGCTGCAGCCTCTGTGGGGCCAACATCAAATACCACTTGCAGGTCACTCTCGGAAACAGCTTCTTTTAGATGGCTCAGCAACTCCGAATAGCTTTGGCTGGTATCTATCACTTTCCATCCCTCAGAGGGAGTAGCTGCGGGGACTTGCACCGCAACCATTAAGCTCGACAATCCGAGAACAAAGCTAAGAATCGAACGGGCATGGACAGTCATAAGCGGCTCCTATGAATGTGGGTCACTTTAAGTACCGATTTGCTGGGACGCCGATTTCAATGCACTCTGCAACATCTCCTCGATGGAGGGATGGTAGTACGGCATGGTCAGTAGCTCATTGACGGTTTGCTTCGCCTGAATCGCCCATGCGAGCAGGTGTGCTATATGTTCACCTTGAGTCAGCAGCATGCTGGCGCCAAGCAAGATGCCCGTATCCGGCTCGGCATAAACTCGCAGCAGGTTATCTTTTGCACCCAATATCTTGGAGCGACCGTTGCCACTGCCTTCGGCCAACCCTATGATCGCACCCTTCTGCATCGCGACATCGTAGGACACCCCTACTGTGCAAACATCCGGGTCCGTAAACAAGATCGACATCGGTACCCGGCGTGATGCACTTGGCCACTGCTCATCGCGCAAGTAGGACAACGCGGCGTGCGCCGCCATTAGCCCTTCATCCGCTGCTTCGTGCATCAGAGCCCGGTCGGGCTGCACGTCACCAGCAAAGAAAATCGGCACATCTGATGCCTGCATGGTAACGGGGTCAATAGAGGGTCTACCTTGATCATCCAGCGAAATTCCCGCAGCCGCCAGATTCAGTGCATCAGTATTGGGAGTCCGCCCTGTGACGACCAGAAGGCGGTCCACAACGGCACTATGCTCACTCGTACGCATGAGCACACCGTCGCCAGCCGGGTTGATTTCCACCGAGTCTCCCAGCCACATCGGCAACTCACTTATGAATGCAGAAATGGCCCGCTCCTGGACCATGGGATCTTGAATGCCACCGATAGTATGGCGCTGATCGGCTCCTATTACTTCTACGTCTAGACGAGCGAGCGCCAAACCCAGCTCAAGTCCAACCGCTCCCATGCCAAGAATTCCCAATCGTTTCGGCAGTGATTCCTGGTCGAAAAGCGTATCGGTTGTCAGGATTCTAGTCGCTACACCTTCAAGTACTTTCGGCACAACGGGGCTAGAACCGGTCGCTACAATGATGGCGTCGGCTTCGAGACGCTCCGATCCTACCTGCAAAACGCCGGGTTCAATGAAGCTTGCTTCGGCCAAAATCAAGCTATCCTTTGCCGCATTGCGCGTACGCTCTGCTGCTCCGTTCGCCAACATGTCCCGTGTCTCGCGAGCATGTTTCCACAAAGCCTGTCGTCCCCGCGGGAAGAGGACAGCTCCGTCTGGCAATTGCTTTGCGGTCTCCCAACGCATACCCGCATGCAAAGCAGCTTTCGACGGCATACATCCGACGCGGGCACACGTCGTGCCCAGCGGCCCTCGATCAATGAGTACCACTTTCTTGCCTGCAGCCTTTATCGCATGGAATGCAGTGATTCCTGCGGTGCCTGCGCCAATAATGGCGACATCGATTTTCCGGTTGGGCATTGAACTCCCTTTATCCATAATTAAAGAAATGGGCGCTGAAGCACGTTCGCAACAGCGCACCAGTCTACGAACGGCTATCCGATATTGCGCATGAGCATCATGGCCGCCACCACAACGCAGGCGATCGCAAAAACTCGTTGCAATACCGTTGAGGAAATCTTCGGCACCAGCAAACGAGCGCCCGCCATGCCTGCGAGTGTGGCGGCCGAGAACGCCCAGGTCCCAGCAGTAAGTAAAAGACCTTGTTCCGACGCAATGAAGACGGTGACTACAGATAGCAGTGCAATCACCAGCAGAGATGTTGCGACGATACTGTGCATGCGAAGTTCGCTGAAGTACCCCAGCGCGGGGACGATGATGAATCCACCGCCGACGCCCAACATGCCGGTAAAAAGACCCGAGACCACTCCGATACCGCCCAGCGTTGTGACGGTGCGTGGGTTCCAGATGAAGCGTCCGGTTTCCTTGGATACTTTGCAAACCCCAGATTGCACCATGGGCAACTCGCCATCGTTTTGAGCACCGCGTGAAGACATGAACATACGGTAGGCGACCACAAACATGACGGCGACAAAGATCAAGCTCAGCCACCGGGAAGGAAGCCAGTGAGCCAGCCTGATACCGAGTGGCGCAGTAATGGTACCCGCTGTCGCCAAGACGATCGCGGCTTTGTACCGGACAAGGCCTTGGCGCAGCCCTTGCAATGCGCCAAGCATCGCTGCGGAGCCAACGGCCATGAGTGCCAAAGGCGCAGCCGCACGCATATCCATACCCAGGCCAAACACCAGTGCCGGGACGGCAAAAATACCGCCTCCAGCCCCAGTGAGTCCTAAGACAGCGCCGATTACAAGCCCAAGCAGCCCGCCACTAAGCATCATGCCCCCTGCCTGACACATAATTCCGTACGTCTGTACTCAGATGATCCATCAGCGCGGACCTAACACTTCGGTCAACGCGCCCTGTTGCGGCATGCCGTTGTACTTCTGGATCAACCCCTTGTCGTCCTGAACGATGATGCCAGGTGTACCTCGAAACCCCATCGAAAGCATGAGCATTTGATTATCTTCGAGCGTCCGCTGTACATCGTCCGGTACGCTCTTGGCGGGCGTAATGCCGCCCTGGTCGAACTTGACTTCATTCTCGCGCAACGCAGCCGAAGGGTCGGCTGCGCCAAGAATCGCCGCCGCTTTGGCCGGGCTGTCCTCTTTGATGACGCCGACCAACAGGTGGCGCAACTGGACCTTTCCAGCATCCACCCACGGGCGCGCGGCCTCCCAGAACAAATGGCAATAGGGACAATTTGCATCGGTGAAGGCATAGACAATACGCGGCGCGTCGGCCTTACCATCCAGCACCCATGTGGCCGACTCCAGCTGCGCCCAAGCCTGGTCGCTGATGGGCTTGGCAACCAGGCTCTGCAGTGTCGCTTGGTCAATCGGCTCGCCCTTGGCATTCAGGCGCGTGCCCGCAACGGCATTGCCATCGGCCAGAACGTAGACCGCGACGGGGCTGTCGCCCAGAACACCGGCGAAGGCGCGCACGCCTTTACCGGCCTCGAACTCCTGCTTGAAGATGACACCTTGGTCTTCCAACGCGTCGATAACCGGCGGTTTATCCGTGACCTGGGCCTGGCCTCCGCTGGGTATCAGAATGAGAGGCGCCGCAGTCATAAAAGCGAAAAGCACACGCTGTGCAAACATAGTCGTTCCTTATCCGTACTGGGTTCGATGAATGGTCAAAAATGGCGTGATATCTTGTCTTTGAGATCGCTCATCGTGATCTCGCCTAAATGCAAGTCCACCATGCGCCCTTGTGCATCGAAAAAGAAGGTTGTGGGCAAGCCACCCGTTCGCATTTCCTGCATCGCCTTGGACGGTGGATCGAGCAGAACATCCTTCAAATTCAGACCTTCGCTATGAAGAAACGCTTTAGCCTGTTGCGCGGTTTCCCCCTGATTGATCAAGACGAAGGCAATGTCGGGAAATGCCGTCTGGGCCTGCTCGAGCACCGGCATCTCGCGCCGGCATGGTGGGCACCAGGTCGCCCAAAGATTGAGCACGACCGGCACCCCCACATACGAGCTCAAGTGGGCGGGACGCTCCTCCAGCGTCATTAGCTGCAAGTCCGGCAAACGCAGCGCGGCCTGCTGCGCCAGCTTGTCGGCTTCCAATCCCCGTGCTGTTGAGGAGTTTTCTGCGTTGTCTGTCTGATTGCAGCCCGCCATCAGCACGAGGGTGACGACAATAAGAATGGGTAGGCGTAAAGCCGGTGTAAGCTTGGTTATCATTTTTCGGCCCCCGAGCCGGAAGATAGGTCGAAACGACGCAGCATCTTGTCCTTGAGACTGGGCATGGTGATCTCGCCCAAATGCATGTCCACTTGGCGCCCTTGCGCATCGAAAAACAAGGTGGTGGGCAAGCCGCGCGAGTTCATTGTGCGCATGGCTTCGGAAGCGGGGTCAAGTAAAACATCCGTCAAACTCAAGCCCTCGCTTTCAAGAAAAGCCTGCGCCTGCTGCGCGCTTTCCCCTTGGTTAACCAACACGAAGGCCACATTCGGAAAATCGGTCTGAATCTGCTCAAACACCGGCATCTCGCGTCGGCATGGCGGGCACCAACTCGCCCAAAGATTGAGTACGATGGGGCGCCCTGCATACTCGCTCAGTGAAACGGGATGTTCGTCCAGCGTCGCCAGTTGCAGGTCCGGCAAAGGCGGCGCGGAGCGCAGCAATAAAGCGAGCACCCCGCCCGCGAGGGCCCATGCGACGACGCCGACCATGACGCCCGCCAGCACGGGGACGCGCAAGATCTGAGCGGACCGGGTTCGCTGCCAGATATAAGCAACGACCACCAGCACGCCGACCCACCAGACAAATCCCCCATCGCCGATGGCGATCATGGATCTGGGTGCGGCCGAGTACTCCTCCCACCACTGCGCAATGTATGCCAAGCGTGCAGTCAAGAGTCCCCAAACCACGGCGTCAAGAATCATTGATCCGGCGGCTTTGTAAGGCACATCGGGCGTCCGCCGACCGACAATTCGTGCTGTCAGCCAAGCCAGCAGTACGGCGGCAATAACCGTGACGACCTGTATAGGAAATGGACCAATGCCGCTCATGACACCCCCGCCGCGTCCAAGCGGTCCTGAAACTCGCGCGCACCGATCTCACCCACCACGCGCAGATCCCGCCGCTCCGTACCATCCGGTCCCACGAGTATGAGCGTGGGCGGCCCCATGACGCCCCAGTGTTTGAGCAGTTCCTTATCCGTAGCGTCATTACGCGTCACGTCTGGCCGCACGATCTGCATACGCGCCAGCTGCGCCGCAACCGCGGGATCGCCGAATACATTGCGCTCGATTACATGGCAGCTGACGCACCAGTCGGCGTAGAAATCAATCAAGGTCCACTGACCGCGCGCGGCGCCTTCCGCGAGGCGAGCATCCACGTCGGCCACCGATTTCGCCTGGATATAACTGACCTCGGCGGTTGGCGTGGCCGCAGCGGGCGCGCCGCGCAGATGCGCCAGGGGCTGCAAGACGGCATCCCCTCCTGAAGCGGCGCCCATGAGCATCAGGACAGACCACAGACCGACGAATGCCGCCGCCGAACGCAAGCTCCACGCCAACCGCTGCCTGTTCGCAACGGCTTGCGCCCAAGCGACGAACCCCACCGCCACCAGCAGTATCCAGGCCCCCCAGAGCAACAGGCTCATCGTGCCGGTCAGGAAACGCGTCAGCATCATCACTGCCATGCCAACCATGACATAGCCGAAGGCGACGCGCACCCGATCCATCCACGCACCGGGCTTGGGCAGCACACGGGCGCCGAACACTGCAATGGCCAACAATGGCAGGCCCATACCCAGACCCAGCGCAAACAAAGCCAGTCCCCCTTGGATCGCACTGCCCGTCTGCCCGATGTACAACAGCGCACCCGCTAAGGGAGCCGTCATGCATGGACCAACCAAAAGCGCCGACAGAAAACCCAGCACCGCCGCACCGGTGATACTCCCCCCCGAACGAGCAGGCCCCGCTGCCTGGAGGCGATTCATCACAGCGGATGGCAAGCGCAACTCGAACAGACCGAATAGCGAACTGGCCAGGATGAGAAAGAGTGCTGCGAAGGCGCCAAGCAACCAAGGCGACTGCAGCGTGGCTTGTAAATTGGCGCCCGCCAGTCCAGCCGCCACCCCCACTGCGGCGTAGGTACCCGCCATCGCCAGGACGTATGACGACGACAAGATGAAAGCCCGACGCGGCTTGGCCTGGCTACCAACGACCATGCTGGAAACGATGGGAATCATCGGCAAAGTGCAGGGCGTAAAAGCCAACAATAGGCCGAATCCGAAAAACAGCAGCGTGCCGGCGATAGGCCCCAGCGCAGCAAGCCGCTGAGCAGCCGCCTGATCCTCGCCAACGCTGGCGCCCGAAGGCATGCCGGCCGAATCAGGCCCGCGCTCCGAGGCTGATTCAGGTTCCGATGCCTGAGGCGGCTGCTCGACAGCCTGACCGTCAGCTACCGCTGTTGCTACTGGCGCGCTGATCTGTATCGTCTGCGGTGGATAGCAGATACCGTCTTCTGCACAGCCTTGCCAATGCAGTGTCAGTGGGCCGGTTACAGCCGTCGGGAAGCGCAGACGGGCCGTATCGCCGGTGTAGATGACAGTATCGCCAAAAAACTCGTCGTGCCGGGGCGTTCCAGAAGGGAGAGCCAGATCAACAGCATTCTCTTTGTCGTCCACCAGCTTCAACGAGTGGCGGTAGACATAATAGCCGTCGGCAATATGCCCTTCGACTATATACTCTCGGCCTTGCTGCTTCACCTCCTCTACCTTGAACACATCCGAGGCTTCAAGAAATTCGGGTTCCGTGGCCGACGAGAATAGACCGTTACTGGCCCAGGCGTTTCCGACGGCAAAACAAAACAGTACGAGAGCCGCACGGGCAATCCGGTAGACAGACAAGCTGAACTCCTGCAGATAAACTTAGGTGGATCATGCACCTGCAGGATTAAGGGAAGCTTAAGGCTTCGCAGGAAACTCAAGAAAGCGTAGTATCGTCCGCTATTGGAAGCGTAAGTCGCGCTTCCAGCCCGCCGCCATCGCGCTCCAGAAGCTCAAATGCACCCGCATGTCGGCATGCAATCGCGTTCACAATAGATAGGCCTAGTCCGTAACCGGGTATTTTGGGGTCTCCACGCCAAAACCGATTAACTGCTTGAACCCGCTCTTGCGCATTCAGGCCAGCACCTTCGTCCAGCACACTAATTTGCATGGTGCCATTGCTTTGCGGCTCCAGGCGAATTGTAATGGGAGTGTCGGAGGGTGCGTAGCGTATTGCATTATCAATTAGGTTTTGGATGGCCCCAACTAGAAGTGGCCGCGCAGCGCGTACCGGCCGCGAGCTGTCAACCCCTTGTAGCGATATTCTAGCCACAGAGTCACCGTACATTGGCTTCAATGCCTCAATTGCAATGGATGCCGCCTCAATCGGGTCGCTAGCTTCCTTCGCGATGGAATGGCCTTCTAACCGCGCCAGATCAAGCAAACGCTGAAGGATATTTTGCAGCTGCTGTACCCCTTGGTCTGCGTTGGTCAGCGCAGCTTCCATAGTGGCTCTTTCCTCTCGCCGTTGCAGTGCAAGCTTCGCTACTTGAATGTGTGTTTTCACACCGGTAAGTGGCGTACGCAATTCGTGCGCAGCGCTATCGGTGAATCGGCGTTCTCGCACGATTGCATCCTGCAGCCTTTCCAAAAGTTGCTCAATCGTATGCAAGAGTGGCTGTAACTCTACCGGGGCCTTCACTTCCGGCAACGGGCTATCGTCGCCGGGTCGGCGCCGTGCCAGAAGGCTGCGGATACGCTCCACAGGCGCCAGTCCACGGGTGATGCCCAACCACAGCACGATCAGGGTGCCAAACAAGGCGACAACGAACGGCACCCCCGCCGAAAGGATCAACTCTTTGACCAATGCCTCTCTGACCTCGATGCTGTCGGCGGTGGCGATCTGAACATCGCCCTGCCGCAGTACATAAGTGCGCCATCGCTTATTACCGTATGTATAGG
Source organism: Pollutimonas rozaliensis (assembly GCF_048751585.1). Taxonomy (NCBI): domain Bacteria; kingdom Pseudomonadati; phylum Pseudomonadota; class Betaproteobacteria; order Burkholderiales; family Alcaligenaceae; genus Pollutimonas; species Pollutimonas rozaliensis. The sequence continues at coordinate 70,222 of NZ_JAZHOB010000008.1, forward strand.
TGCTGAAGCCTGGATCAGCGTGCATCAGTTCAGGGCTGCCTGCCGTACGTGCCACGGTTTCAATCACGACTTCGCTGCGCACAAGGCTTACTTCGCACGCCACCCCATCTCGGGCGACGACGTCCAATGGCTTATCACCCATTGCGGCAATATCTTGAGGTTCGGGAAATTGGGAAACCAGCCCGGCAACCATTCGTGCCGACGCCGCCAGACGGTTGTCCAATGCCTGGCCTAACGACTGACGGGCGTCAATGAACATCCAGGTCGCCACCAAAGTCCAAAGCGCAGTCAGCGAAATACCGATATACAGCAGAAGGCGCAGCCGCAGACTCATGTTTCCGCTACCTTCTCGGTTGAGCCAAGCCTATAACCGAGTCCACGCACTGTTTCGACAATATTGTTTCCAAGCTTGCGGCGCAAATGATAAATATGGACGTTGATCGCATTGCTTTCCACGTTCTGCTCGTAACCATAGACGCTATCACAAAGCTGTTCTGTGCTAAGGATGGCCTGAGGATTCTGCAACAACGCGCGCAGCAATGACAGCTCACGGCGTGCCAGCGTAACCGGCTTATCGGCTAGCCATACTCGGCCTGTTGACGAACAGAACTTCAGTTCCCCGTGATTCATGCAGTCGGTGACACGACCTGCGACCCGGCGCGTCAGTACGTGCAATCGAGCCTGCAACTCATCCAAGTCGAAAGGTTTGACCAGGTAATCGTCGGCCCCTCCAAGTAACCCCTCCACACGGTGACTGAGTGCGTCACGTGCCGTCAACACGAGAACGGGAAGATCACGACCTTCTTCGCGCCAGCGGCGCAGTAACACCATTCCGTCTTCGTCTGGCAACCCAAGGTCAAGGATGCATACATCAAAGTATGACGTCGCCAATGCAGCATCCGCCAAGTTAGCCGTGCTCACATGGTCGATCGTCAGACCATGCAATCTCAATCCCGCCACGATACCGCTCGCGACGAGGAGATCGTCTTCGACGAGCAAAATATGCATTTCATTCTCCTTGCGTACCGGCGCTAAACATTCTCTGAGCTCTCTATCAAGCAAAAATCTTAACAGCCTTTCAAGCTTTGCTCACCTGTTCCTCACCTCTTAATACTGCCTTAATTCTGGCAACTTATTGTGTCGTCAATTTCGCTGCTTTTAATCTGGATTGCCGCGTACCTCCTGAGGCGGCATCAGATTACGAATCTACCAAACGCAGCTGCCACTGGAAGCGGACACGTATGCTATGACACCTATACTGGGAACTTTGTTAGCGACAAGCTTTGTCGCTTCATTGGTGGCGCTGGGCATTCTCGTCTGGGCTGTTGCCAATAAGTTGATATTCGTGGGTAAAGCCGAAGCCTCCACGATTTTCATGGAAGGAGAGCTCGGCCATCCCGATGACAGCGCCTCTTTTGGTAAAAAGAACGAGGCCGAATCACATCGCTTCGACGTATTGCGGGCTGGCATCGATCACGCCGGGAAGGGCCCAGTTCTGGTTCTAATCACGGCTGGCATTCTCTGGCTACTGATAGGCTCGACGTTCGGCGTCATTGCATCTTTGAAACTGCACTGGCCAGATTGGCTCTCAGATGTTGCACAGATCACTTTTGGCCGTGCACGCACACTACATCTGAATATCGTTGCCTATGGCTGGCTTTCGGTCACGGGCATCGGCGTGGCTTTATGGCTGTTGCCACGAATCTTTCACACGCCGCTGCGACGGCCCAACATGGCCTATCTTGGGGCCTTTCTTTGGACGCTGGGTGTTTTGGGTGGAACAATCGCCGTCGCTAACGGCTGGTCGGATGGCATTGAGTGGCTGGAGTTCCCTTGGCAAATCGACTTGGTGCTTGCATTGGGGGGCTTCTTCCTTGCCTGGCCTGCGATTGAGACCGCTGCTCGTCGGAAATCACGCCACATCTATGTATCCGGCTGGTATTTCTTAGCCGGCATGGTGTGGTTCCCTTTCCTCTTTCTGGTGGCGAACATTCCTGGCCTGCACATCGGGGCCCAGCAGGCGACGGTGAACTGGTGGTTCGCGCATAATGTGCTGGGATTGTGGCTGACGCCAATGGGCGTTGGAATGGCCTACTACATTATTCCCAAGATCATCGGCAAACCGGTGTATTCATACAACGTCTCGCTCCTCGGTTTTTGGAGCCTGGCGTTGTTCTACAGCCAGGTCGGTATCCACCACCTGATGGGCGGACCGATCCCGACCTGGGCTGTAACCCTGTCCGTCGTCCACAGCATCATGATGTTTGTGCCAGTGATCGCGGTGGCGATCAACCAGCACGTCACTGTCGCCACCAACATGTGGGCGTTCAAGCAGTCAATGTCGCTCCGGTTCGTATGGATCGGCGCGCTGATGTACACCCTCTCTTCCTTCCAGGGCTCAATCGAGGCGATACGTTCGGTCAACTCGATCACTCACTTCACCCATTACACCGTCGGACACGCGCACCTGGGCGCCTATGGCTTCGTCTCGCTTGTGCTATTTGGCACTCTCTATTACATGATGCCGCACATCCTTGGCCGGCGCTGGCCCTACCCGAAGCTGGTGCAAACGCATTTCTGGCTGGTGGTGATCGGATTCACGATCTACTTCGTCTCGCTGACCGTCGCTGGTGTCCTGCAAGGCATGGGGTTGATGGACCCGGGATCTAGCTTTGCCGAAATCACCCGGTCGATGATTCCTTATCTTGAAGGCCGCTCCATCGGCGGCACGTTGATGACCTTGGGCCACTTCGTCTTTGCCGCACATTTCGCCTTGCTGCTACTGAAAAAAGAATCGAGCACCAAGTCCGTCGATACGTTCGCTCCTGTGAAAGCGTCATGAACAAACTTTTGCCACTTCTCATTGGCGCAATTGGCGTCTTGCTGCTCGCCACACTAATGCTGGTGATTCTGCCCGCTTGGCAGCTTCGCACATCGCAACCGCCAGCGCAGCTCCAGCCCTACACCGAGCAGCAGCTGTTGGGGCGCCAACAGTACGTCGCCAACGGCTGTATCTATTGCCACAGCCAGCAGCCCCGTTCCACGGGTCAAACACTGTTCGATGGCGCCCGCGGCTGGGGCCGCGCCTCGACGCCGGGAGACTATTTCTACGACACGCCCCACCTGCTGGGCACCATGCGTACCGGCCCCGACCTGCTCAACGTCGGCGCACGCCTGAAAAGCCGCGACTGGCATCTGACGCACCTGTACCAGCCGCGCGTCATCTTCGACTGGAGCATCATGCCTTCGTACCCCTATATGTTCGAAGTGAAGGATGAAGCTGCGCGGGACGACGTCGTGGTGCGTCTACCCGCGCAGTTCCAGCCGCCAGACGGGCGGGTAGTCGTGGCTCGCAAAGAAGCGTTGGACCTCGTCGAATACCTGCTGAGCCTGGATCGCACCTATCCGGCCAGCCATGAGGAATTGCAGAAAAGAGACCGCGGATATGACCACCGTCCGGAAACGGCGGCAGCGGACGGACATTCGGGTTAGGAACGCCATGAAAACCAATCACCACTCGACAATGCCCCGAGTCGACGACATCGATCCCACGTTCGAACCCTGGGAGCCGCCCCGCCCGATTCCCATCTTCCTGCTTGCGGTTCTGATTGCTTTGGCGCTCGCTGGCGTCGGCATGTATCTGAGCGACCTGGCTCCATGGACGGACTCCGGCTCGCCCGACACGGTCGCCAGCGGTCCAGTCGCGCCGGTAACGCCCGCAGTACCTACCCCCGTAGTGACGCAGGATGCGCCCGAGCTGGTCCATGCCGGCCGAGGAAGCGTGTGGAGCTGTGCATCGTGCCATGGCGATCAAGGAGAAGGTGCTGGCAACACTCCCCGCCTTGCCGGCCTGAACGAAGCTTACCTCGCCAAGCAGTTACGCGACTTCGCTTCCGAAGACCGCATCAACGAATCCATGCACTACGTGGCGCGCGAACTAACGGCTCAAGATATTGCTGAAGTGACTGCCTACTACGCGAGTCTGCCTGCCCCCCAGTTGATGCTGCCGCACTCCGATGCCGACATGGAGAGAGGCCACATGCTGTTCGAAAAAGGCGATTGGAAACTGGACGTGCCTGCCTGCGTCAGCTGTCACGGGGACCAGGGACAAGGCGTGGGCGTAGCCTTCCCACCCCTGGCTGCGCAACAACCCGAGTACCTGTTCAGCCAGTTGGCGGCATGGAAGGGCGGTCACCGGCACAACTCACCGCAATCCTTGATGGACGACATCGCAAGCCGACTGTCCTACCAGGATCTGTATGCGGTATCCAATTACGCGGCGTCCTTGCCAGGACAGGGCACCGGCGCCGCTAATTAAGCATAGAGAGCCAAGATGACAAAAAACCATTCCTCGGACCGACCCGAATCCGGCACTCCCAAGCGGTTGTCCGGCACCCGACGGCTAGCCTGGAGCGCGGGGTTGGGTATCCTGTTGTTCGGCGCCGGCTACCTGATTCATGACAGCGGCCTGATGTCGCTCTCTTTCACTTCCGAGAAAGGCGGCATTACCCAGATCGGCAGCCAGGTCTACACACGTGAAGCCATGGAGTCCGACCGTAAGACACACAACGCAGACAGGGCTGCGCCTACAGCCGGCATGCCAGTCGGTGCCGATGGCTATTACTCCCCTCCATCGGAGGACAGTATTCCTGACGGTCCCTACGGCGATGCCGTCAAGCGAGGCCGCGCCATCTTCATGGAACCGTCAACCATGGTGTCTGAGCACGTCGGTAATACGCTCGCTTGCGTCAATTGTCACCTTGATGCCGGACGCCGAGAAAACTCAGCTCCTATGTGGGGCGCCTATGTGCGTTATCCAGCGTACCGAAGCAAGACAAAGTCAATCAGTACCCTTGAGGACCGCATTAAGGGCTGCTTCACGTACTCAATGAATGCACAGGGCTCGCCGTCGGGCCAGCCTCCCCCAGCCGGGAGCGACATCTACCGCGACCTGACAACCTACTTCTATTGGATGGCCGATGGTGCGTCCACGGGAGAGAAATTACCCGGTTCAGGCTATCCCAAGCTCAAAAAGCCCGAAGAAGACTACGACGTGATGCGCGGACAGACGGTCTACGCGCAGAACTGCGCCCTGTGCCATGGCGCGGATGGCCAGGGCCAACGAGATCCCGACAGCGGTGTGGTGTTTCCGCCGCTCTGGGGTCCAAACTCCTACAACTGGGGCGCGGGCATGGCGCGCATCGATACGGCTGCCGGCTTCATCAAGGCGAATATGCCGCTAGGCAAGCCATTCTCGCTGACCGACCAGGAAGCTTGGGACGTTGCTGCTTTCGTCGACAGCCACGAACGCCCCAAGGATCCTCGTCAGACCGGCACCCTCGAAGAGGCGCGCGTCGAATTCCACGATGGAGAGGAAAGCTTCTATGGCAAAGAAGTGAATGGGAAGATCGTCGGCGGGGGCACGGAACGGGAGGGCTGATCACGCCATGCAGTCGACGACAACGGCCACTGCTGCCAACACATTGGACCTGGAGTCCCTACGTCCCGCCGGGCGCATGATTTTTTCTGTTCGCGGCATGTTCTGCGCCAGTTGCGCCATGGCGGTGCAGCGCGTCATCGACAAAGCGCCGGGAGTGCTGGACAGCAACGTAAACTTCACCTCCGGCTCCGCCTTAGTTCGGTGGGAACCGGCGCGCTTCGATTTTCAAAAGCTTTTCGATCGGGTGCAGGGCCTAGGCTACGAAATGTCGCCGCTGCTGGACGACAACGAGGTGAACCTGTCTCTGGAAAAACAAGCATCGCGGATACGGCTGCAGTTGATCGTTGCCGCCTTCTTCGGCATGTGGAGCATGCTGGGGTCCTGGATGCTTTACTTTGGCATCGAGGCCGTGGCCGGCATCGATGCCTTGCTGGTAGGCTGGACCGCAACCATTTTCAGCCTGCCGGTGGTTCTATACAGCGGCCTCGATTTTTATCGGGCGGGCTGGAAAACCGTGCGAGCCGGAGTTCCCGGCATGGATGCCCTCATATCGCTCGGCGTCTGGGGCTCCTTATTGCTGTCGCTGTGGAACCTCTCTCGAAATTCGCCCGCCGTATACGTCGATGCCGCCACGATGCTCATCACATTCCTGTTGGTGGGGAGGCTGATCGAAATCCAGGCACGGAAGCACAATATGGTAGCGATCGATGCCCTGCGCCAGCTCATGCCGGAAACGGCACGCATCATCCAACCTGATGAAAACAAACAAATCGTTGCGCTAGAGTCGGTTCAGACGAGCTCTCTAGTCTACGTGCTCGCTGGCGAACGCATACCTGTCGATGGGTTCATAGAAAAAGGCGCGTCGCAGGTAGACGCGTCTTTGCTGACGGGAGAATCTCTGCCGCTGGAGCGCAGCGCCGGCGACTACTTGCATGCCGGCATGGTGAATCTGCAGGCCCCGTTAGTGCTGCGGGTGGAAAAGGCTCAAGGCGAAAGATATGCCGATAAACTGGGGCTGCGCATGCTTGAGCTGTTCGGCGCGAAGTCCTCGACGTCAAAACTCGCCGAACAATTTGCCCGATGGCTACTTCCAGTGGCTGGCGCTATATCGCTGCTTGCGCTGATGCGCCACCTGTGGATGGGTATGGCCGTCGACCACGCATTACTAGCCTCGCTCTCGGTACTCGTCGCGGCTTGCCCCTGCGCCGTCGGGCTTGCCCTGCCGCTGGCATTCTCGGCAGGCAGTGCTCGCGCTTCACGCACCGGCATCCTGTTCAGGGATCCCGCCAGTGTCGAAGCCCTGGCGCGAGGCCGCACATTTGCCTTTGATAAGACGGGAACGCTCACGACGGGGCAATTGACAGTGGCGCGCCTGACAAGCGAGCACCTGGCGCCCGACGATCTCCTACGAGTCGTCGCGAATGCGGAAACAGGCGTTGCCCATCCTGTGGCCAACGCCATCGTCCAGCATGCCCGTTCTCGTGGAATCGAAGATCTGCCCCTGACGCCCCTTGTGGAGCGGCATCCGGCCGGCGTGCGTTATATCGCGCCCGATGGGGCGACATGGCTGATCGGAGCCGCCAAATGGCTGGAGCGGCAGGGTGTGCGCTGCACCGAGAAGGGGGAAGCAGCCGCTAATCCAGCAACAGGCCCAGCACCAAGCGCCACAGTGCATATTTCCCGTAACGGGCGATGGGAAGGCAAAATCGAACTGCAAGACAATATCCGGGCCGATTCGCTGAAGTCCTTGAACTTCCTGCGTAAAGAAGGCTGTCGAACTCTGCTGGTAACGGGCGATCACGCCATGGCGGCAAACTGGGTGGGTGAAAAACTTGGCTTTGCGCCGAAGCACGTTCACGCAGCCAGCAAGCCGGACGACAAAGTCGCAATCCTTCAGAAACATGGGCATGACACTGTTTTTGTCGGCGACGGCATCAACGACACGCTGGTCCTTGCTGCGGCCGGCTGCGGTGTGGCCGTCACTGGTGCAAATGCCATCGCCGTCACGGCCTCAGGCGTGGTGATCACGCGAGGCGGCATGAGCCAAGTGGTCCTGGCACGTCAAATGGCCCGCCACATCATGCGGCGAATCCGTCAAAACCTCTTTTTCTCGATCATCTACAACGTTGCAATCGTTGCGTTGTTCTTGCATATCGGCGTTACCCCCGGTGCGGCCGCCGTCGCCATGCTTCTAAGCAGCATGACGGTCCTCGGTAATTCTGCTCGTCCATTTCAGTCCAACGGTCTGGCTTAGCCGCTCATTGAGCAGCACCGCCAAACCTTTCATCCCTCTTGCCTGGAAACTTATCCATGATCAAAGAACTCACCTCCGAAAATTTTGATACCGCCATTGGCCTACCCGGCGTACACGTTGTGCGCTTCTGGGCTGAATGGTGTGGACCATGCCGGGCCATGTCGCCCACATTCAAGCAAACTGCCAGTGACATGGCCGACAACGCCCAATTCGGCGAGATCAACGTTGATCATGCGCCGGAATTGGCGCATCGCTTCGAGGTTCAGAGCATACCCGCAGTGCTGGTATTCAAGAATGGTTCACTCGTGAACCGAGCGGTAGGAGCGATTGGAAAGGCCCAATTGAACAAATTCGTCAAGCAACACTTGGAGTGATCGAATGAGCACGCACCGTTCTCTCATTATCCTTGGTTCAGGCCCTGCGGGATGGACCGCCGCCGTCTATGCAGCAAGAGCCAATCTTAGGCCCATGGTCATTACTGGCTTACAGCAAGGTGGTCAGTTGATGACTACTACAGAGGTCGATAATTGGCCTGGCGACGCACACGGCTTGGTGGGGCCGGAGTTGATGAGCCGCATGCAGGCACATGCCGAGCGCTTCGATACGGAAGTGGTGTTCGATCACATCCACACCAGCGACTTGTCGCGACGTCCCTTTAAACTTGTCGGCGACAGTGGCGAGTACACTTGTGACGCTCTCATCATCGCGACCGGCGCAACAGCTAAATATCTGGGGCTTGAGTCAGAAAAAAAATTTATGGGACGCGGCGTGTCGGCCTGTGCCACCTGCGACGGCTTCTTCTACAAGGAGCAGGACGTGGTAGTGGTCGGCGGCGGCAACACAGCAGTCGAGGAAGCACTATATCTGTCCAACATTGCCCGCAAGGTCTATCTGATCCATCGCCGCGATACGTTACGCGCCGAGAAGATCATTCAGGATAAGCTGTTCGAGAAAGCTGCTACGGGAAAGATTGAACCCGTCTGGCATCACACCATTGATGAAGTGCTGGGCAACGATACGGGCGTTACCGGCGTGCGTATCAAGTCGGTATCCGACGACAGCACTCGCGACATCGATGCACAGGGTTTCTTTGTAGCTATCGGTCATCATCCTAATACCGCGCTATTCGAGGGGCAGTTGGCCATGAACAACGGCTACCTAGAAATCAATTCGGGACTTAGCGGAAATGTGACACAGACGTCAGTGGAAGGCGTGTTCGCCGCTGGCGATGTGACCGATCAACATTACCGTCAAGCCATCACGTCCGCCGGATTCGGCTGCATGGCGGCGCTGGACGCAGAACGGTTTTTGGATCAGCCGCCTTTCGTGTGACTCTGCGAATAGAAGCAAACCTGACAGCCTCCGCCAGTTCAAACCGGCCCAAAGGCTGAAACCGGAGTTACATACGGCCACTGCGCCTTTAATATTGACTTAATCGGGTTGGCGTATCGTGTGTAATGATTGGCCCAATCGAACGGGTCATTACCCATACGAATGCGCTGAGCAGTGTGAGTGAATCAACACATGCAACCTGCGCTTTTACCGATTGGGAGTAATCCCATAAATTGAGGTGAAGTTGTTCAAAGCTCTCAACCTAGAATGTGTACGCGGTGATCGCAGCTTGTTCAACGGCCTGAGTTTTCATCTCAAGGCCGGAGAGTGTCTGGTGATTCATGGCGACAACGGTAGTGGAAAAACGAGTCTGCTACGCACACTTGTGGGGCTGGCAGCCCCCGCTGCTGGCGCACTGTACTGGCACGGGCGCAAGATCGACTCTCTGGATGAAGAATACCGATGTCAGCTCATTTACGCAGGCCACCTCCCAGGACTGAAGGAAGAGCTAGATGCAGAGGAAAACCTGCAGTTTGCCTTGACCCTGGCGAATGAACCGTCCAGCGTAAGTGCGATACACACGGCATTGCATCAGGTCGGATTGCAAGGCAAGGAAAATCTGCCGACGCGGCTCTTGTCTGAAGGACAGAAGCGTCGAGTGAGCTTGGCTAGATTAGTACTGCAAAAACGCCCTTTGTGGGTATTGGACGAACCTCTGGCCGCCTTGGACAGCAAAGCCGCCCAATGGGTGACGGAAACGATAGACCGGCACCTGTGCCGTGGCGGAATAGCCGCTGTCACGACGCATCATGAGATGAAACTGAAGCATGCGACGTATCACATCACATGCGGATAAGCACATGAGTGCGCCCCTGGGGCTGGCTTCTTTCCATGGAGTGATCAAACATGATTTAAAAGTCGCCATGCGTTGCAAGTCCGAAGTCCTGACTTCGCTTTCGTTCTTTGTCATCGTGGTCAGCTTGATTCCATTGGGCGTTGGCGCTGAACGAGACATACTCAGACAGATTGCACCCGGCATTCTCTGGATTGCCGCATTGCTGGCCACCTTGATCTCGTTGAATCGCCTGTTTGAACGGGATTATCTGGACGGGACCCTGGAGCAACTGCTCCTGTCCCCCGCTCCGTTGGGCGTACTGATATTGGGCAAAGTCGTCGCGTACTGGCTATTGACCGGCCTGCCGCTGACATTGCTGGCGCCATTTTTGGCACTGCAATTCGACTTGCCGCCTTCATCTCTATACGCGCTGACAGCCTCGTTATTGCTCGGCACCCCGGTGCTGAGCCTGCTTGGAGCGATTGGAGCCAGCCTGACATTGGGCTTGCGCAGCAACAGCGTGCTGCTGACACTGCTGATTTTGCCGCTTTACGTACCGGTGTTGATTTTTGGCACGGCCGCTGTTGACGTCGCCACCGGCGGGGCACGCACAGGCGCGAATATTTCGCTGCTGGGAGCGATGTTGGTGCTGGCCGCGTTTTTTGCTCCTTGGGCGACGGCTGCCGCGCTGAAGATTGCGCTGGAGTAATGAAAAACAGATGATCAACTGGTTCAAATACGCATCGCCAAGAACGTTTTATCCGCTTGCTGGGCGCCTGATCCCGTGGTTTGGCGCAGCCTCCGTCCTGTTGACTGCGGCGGGGTTATACGCAGGTTTCTTCATGGCGCCCACCGACGCCCAGCAAGGCGAGGGATACCGCATTATCTTCGTGCATGTGCCCGCCTCATGGATGTCGATGTTCATCTATTTGGTGATGGCTTTCTGGGCCGCAGTGGGGCTGGTTCTCAACAGCCGCCTGTCGGCCATGATGGCATCGGCCCTGGCCCCCACCGGCGCCATGTTCACCTTTCTCTCCCTATGGACCGGCGCCTTGTGGGGCAAGCCCATGTGGGGAGCCTGGTGGGTGTGGGATGCGCGCCTGACCTCAGAACTGATTCTGTTCTTCTTGTACATGGCCTTCATTGCGCTCCAGTCGGCCGTGGACGACCCTCGACGCGGCGACAAGGCCGCTGCCGTGCTGGCTCTTGTCGGCGTGGTGAACATTCCGATTATCTATTTCTCGGTCCAGTGGTGGAGCACCCTGCATCAGGGGGCCTCGGTCTCGCTGACACGCGCTCCGTCCATGGCAACGATCATGCTGGCCGGCATGCTGCTCATGGCCCTGGCCGCCTGGGCGTACACCATCGCCACCGCACTAAGACGTATGCGCTGCATCATTCTGGAGCGCGAGCGCCATGCCGGGTGGCTGAACGAATTGAAGGAGATGCAAGAATGACATGGTCAAGTCCAACTGAATTCCTGGCCATGGGCGGCTATGGTGCATACGTATGGGGCGCCATGGGAATGTCCATCATCGCTGTGTGCGCCGAACAGATGCTTCTTGGACGGCGCCGTAGATCAGCGCTGCTGCAAGCAGTTCGCGAGCAGCGCATGCAAAAAAAGGCAGTCCAATGAAGAAGCGCCATCAACGCAGCTTGCTCATTGGAGGCGGGCTGGCCGCCATCGCCATTGCGACGGCGCTCGTCCTCAATGCATTCCAGAATAATCTTGTGTTCTTCTTTACGCCTACGCAGGTCAATGCGGGCGAAGCTCCCCAGGAACGCCTCTTCCGCGTCGGGGGGATCGTGCAAGCGGGCAGCGTACGGCGTGACGGCCTAACCGTGCAGTTCGTCGTGACCGACAACGCCAAGACGGTACCCGTCAGCTACACGGGCATACTCCCTGACCTCTTCAGCGAAGGCAAGGGCGTAGTGGTGCAAGGCAGGCTTGAGCTTGGCGGCCGGTTCCTGGCCCAGGAGGTACTGGCAAAGCATGATGAAAACTACATGCCTCCCGAAGCTCAGCACGCCTTGAACGAAGCCGAGAAAGCCACCAATGCAGGGAGGCCATGATCGCCATGCTTCCCGAGATCGGACATTTCTCCCTAATACTCGCGCTGTTCGTGGCGCTAGCGCAGGCCAGCCTGGCCCTTGCGGGCGCCGCGCGTGGCAATGCCGCCTGGATCGCCCTCGCGCGTCCCGCCGCACGCGCTCAGTTTCTTTTGGTTTCCATCAGCTTTATCGCGCTTGGCGGGTCGTTCTTCGCCAACGACTTTTCAGTTCTCTACGTGGCGCAGAACTCCAACTCTCAACTTCCCTGGTTCTATCGAATCGCCGCGACGTGGGGTGGACACGAAGGGTCGCTGCTGTTGTGGCTGCTGATGCAAACCGGATGGGCGTTTGCCGTAAGCTTTTTTTCAAGACAACTGCCGGAGGCTATGGTGGCGCGCGTACTGGGCGTGCTGGGCTTGGTCACCGTCGGATTTCTGCTGTTTGTACTGGCAACTTCCAATCCGTTCGAGCGGCTGATGCCTCCCGTCATGGAGGGGATGGACTTGAATCCGCTACTGCAGGATATCGGCCTGATACTTCATCCACCTTTACTGTATATGGGGTATGTCGGGTTCTCGGTGGCTTTCGCATTTGCCGTGGCCGCCTTACTGGCCGGAAAATTGGATTCTGCCTGGGCGCGATGGTCCCGGCCCTGGGCTACGGCTGCCTGGTTGTTTCTGACACTGGGCATCGCCCTGGGTAGCTGGTGGGCCTATTACGAACTCGGATGGGGCGGATGGTGGTTCTGGGATCCCGTGGAAAACTCGTCCTTCATCCCCTGGCTTGTCGGCACTGCCCTGATTCACTCCTTGGCCGTGACGGAAAAACGCGGCAGCTTCAAGAACTGGACAGTGCTCCTTGCCATCTGTACGTTCTCATTTTCCCTGCTGGGGGCCTTTCTGGTGCGTTCGGGTGTGCTGACGTCCGTGCACGCCTTTGCCACCGATCCCCGAAGAGGCGTGTTCCTGCTCATTCTTTTTGCTGTTGTGGTGGGAGCATCATTAGTGCTCTTTGCTCTGCGCGCCCCCAAAGTAAGCACAGGCGGCCAATTCTCATTGGTGTCGCGCGAGACTCTCTTGCTGGTGAACAATGTGCTGCTGGCTGCAGCGGCCGGCGCCGTAACCCTCGGAACCCTGTATCCGCTGCTGCTCGACGGCTTCGACCTAGGCAAGATTTCGGTCGGTCCCCCGTACTTCAATGCCATCTTCGTGCCGCTGATGATTCCCGCCCTGCTGCTCATGGCCATAGGGCCCGCAGCCAACTGGAAATCGGCGAAAATCGCGGCCTTGACAAAGCAGCTTCTGCATCCCGCATGGATAGCGCTGATCGTCGGCATCGGTGCCCCGCTCTTGCTGGGGCGATGGTCTGTGCTGATAGCGCTGGGACTGGGCCTAGCGGCCTGGATCGCGGCGTCGGTGGCCATCGGCGTGATGCAACGTGTGCGCGCCACCCGCAGTGGCCCGCTGAAACAGCCGCGCAGCTGGCTGGGAATGCATCTGGCTCATTTTGGCATTGCCGTGTTTGTCACGGGCGTCACGCTAGTCATGGGGTATGAAACCGAACAAGACCTACGCATGGAACCCGGCGCTACGGTGCAGGCGGGAAGCTATGACTTGACGTTCCGCGGGGTCACCAAGGCAACAGGCCCCAACTACGAGGCGGAAATCGGTGACGTGCTGCTTTCAAAGAACGGCAAAACCCTGCGCACACTCCACCCCGAGAAACGCGATTACTTTTCGTCGGACATGCCGATGACAGAAGCGGCCATTGACGCCAACGGCCTGCGGCACGTGTACGTGTCCCTGGGCGAACCTCTGGGCGATGGGTCATGGAGCGTGCGGGTCTACTACAAGCCGTTTGTCGACTGGATCTGGATCGGCTGTATCTTGATGGCGCTTGGCGGGCTGCTGGCCATCAGTGATCGCCGCTACCGGCTTAAACGCCGCCGGCGCCAAACAGACACGGCGGCCCATGGAGCCGGCGCATGAATCGTTTTTTATGGCCTTTGACCGGACTACTGTTGCTGATAGGCTTATTGGCCATCGGCTTGACGTTGAAGCCCAGCGAAGTGCCTTCTCCGCTTATCGGCAAACCGGCGCCCGTCTTTAGTTTGCCCAAGTTGGCAGCCCCGGACGAAACATTCTCGCCGCAATCCATGGACGGCAAGGTGTGGCTGCTGAATGTCTGGGCATCGTGGTGCCCGCCCTGCCTTGAAGAGCACCCCGTCATTACCGATTTGTCCACCACCCACGGATTGTCGATTGTCGGCCTGAACTACAAGGATATAGCCGATGATGCAATCGCCTGGCTACAGCGCCATGGCAATGCCTATGAAGCAGTGATCACAGATTCCGAAGGCGTCGTCGGTATCGACTATGGCGTTTATGGCGTGCCGGAAACGTATGTCATCGATAAACAGGGTGTCATCCGCTACAAGCATATCGGGGCGGTCAGCTTCGGCGATGCACGCGACACCATCCTGCCCCTGGTTCGGGAGCTGCAGAAATGAGGCGTATATGGCTGTTGCTGCTTTGCGCACTGGTTTGCCAGCCCGTCTGGAGCAACGGCAGCGCGATTGAGGCGCGAATGCTGGATATCGCCACCGAGTTGCGCTGCCTAGTGTGCCAGAACGAATCAATTGCCGCCTCGCGCGCTGACTTTGCGAGGGACATACGGGAGCTGATTCGTAATCAGATCAAGGCGGGACGGTCAGAAGCTCAGATTCAGGATTTCCTGGTGGCGCGGTATGGCGACTTCATACTCTATCGGCCGCCATTGAAAGCTACCACGCTCTTTCTGTGGCTCGGACCCATGCTGCTGATGGTGGGCGGGCTCCTGGTGCTCGCCATGACACTGCGGCGCCGAAATAGAAACGCCGCGCCTGACCCGCTTGACGATGACGAACAACGCATGGCTGACGCCCTTTTACAGCGCAGCACCAGCGAAACTCATTCAAAAGGTAATTCATCATGAGCTTGCTCTTCGCTGGCATTGTGTCGTTGCTTTGCGCAACGGTGGCATTGTGGCTCGGCCGCGCCCTTTGGCGCGGCCCAGGCCAAGGTGATGAGATCGGGCATCACTCGGTCAACGCAACAGTTTTGCGCGATCAATTGGCTGAATTGGAAGGAGACGTCGCAAACCGTACACTATCCGAGCACGATTTTTCCGTGGCCAAGCAAGAGTTGCAGCGCCGCGCGCTGGATGAGGCGATACCTGGCTCGGCTCCCGCTACCGGTGCGCATAACAGCCGACGAGCAGCCGCGGTAGTGGGCATCGTCTTGCCTGTGGCCGCCCTGCTGGTGTACGCATACCTTGGCAGCCCGGCCGCAACGCGGCCCGCCCCAGCTCCCAGTGCTGCCACAATGACTCAGGCTGATGTGCAGAAGATGGTGGAATCTCTAGAGGCGCGCCTGAAAGAAAATCCGGACGATCCCGAGGGCTGGCTGATGTTGGGCCGCTCTTATCGATACTTTGGAAGATATGCAGATGCAGCCCAAGCTTTTTCCAAAGCTGCTCCCATCATCGAGGCGGACCCGCTTTCCCTGGCGGAATATGCCGAAGTGATCGCACGCAGCAGCGCAAGCGGATTTACCCAGGAAGCCACGCGACTACTTGACCGCGCCCTTACCCTCGACCCGGACGAACCATTCGCCCTCACCTTGGCGGGAAGGGCTGCATTCGAGCGCGGCGAATATCAGGCGGCTATTGGCTATTGGCAACAATTACTAGAACAGTTCCCGGCCGGTTCGGAAGCGGCCCAGGCGGTACTAAATGGCATTGATATGGCTCGACGAAGTGCTGGTGCCGCCTCTCCATAACCCATCAGCATACTTCGAACTCGCTTGGAAATCGCCTTCAAACCAGCTAATCGGTTTCTCGCATATAAGCCCGGGGACTGCACTTCATCTCGGTAGATCGATTCCAGACAGCTTGTCCGGACATCGATGTACGCTTGGACACCAACCACAAATCGGTAGACTTCGCAGCCCAGCGCATCGATATCGGTGTGCGCTACGGCATGGGGGACTGGCCAGGCCTGAAGGCCGACAAGCTCATGGATGAAGAAGCTTTTCCCGTATGCTCCCCTGAGCTGCTGCATCAGTTCAGGCAACTACGCAAGCCAAGTAATCTAATTCGCGAAACGCTGATCCATGACTTGACGATGGCCGGCCATGCGGGCTTCCCGACCTGGGAGGAATGGATGAAGAAAGCCGGCGTTAGCGACACAGCGACGATCCATCGCGGCATGCCCCTCAATAACTCTGCAGCCGTGCTGCAGACAGCTATTGAGGGGCATGGCATCGCGCTCGCACGCAGCATCATGGCCCGCGACGATCTGTCGAGCGGGCGCCTCGTGAGGCTATTCCCAGACATCAGCTTAGCGTTGAATGCCTCTTATTACATCGTTTACCGACCCGAGTGCGCCAATCTACCCACACTAGCGGCATTCAGGGAGTGGTTAATCACTGAGGCGGATGACTAATCACAAAGTAAAATTTCAAACGGAAGGGCTGCGCTGTCGCCCAATCTCCCACGACACCCCACCGCCATGCACTGTTGCGGCGATCTGCTGGCCCAGCCGCTGCTCGATCACCGGTCGCCACGGCACCAGACTGAACCCCATGCCGTCATCAAGCATCGCGTAACGCCCGCTGACGAGCATGATTGAGCGTCGGTAGATACCGGCCACGCGCTGCCCATCAGCCACGGGCCGATGCTCCAGACCGGTTTCGGCGGCAATGTCCTTGGCAGCCCGCGCCAGTTCCCGATTGCGCAGCGTGCTCAGCAGATTGCCCGCCAGGATCACGCGCTGCCCGCGCCGCTGGGCCAGTCCTTGCTCTTCGAGGAAGTCGGCGCGCTGCTGCATGGCTTGTTTGGCCTCGCCACCAAAACCCATATCCTCCAGCCCCTTGCCGCGGCCAATCAACTGGTGATCAAGCCAGGTGGCCCCAATCACGCGAGTTTCCCGCTCGATGGGAAGGGGTGATTTCAGTTCCACCGCCACACCTCCCTGCCGCTGCGCGTCATACTGGCGGCCACGTTCGGGGAGGTCACGCGGTACTTTCCATAGTCCATCAGCCACGCGCTCCACAATTCCGGCGCGGCGCAGGGCTTCCAGCCGGCGAACATGCGCCGCGACGACTTCCTGCGGGTCGCGACCAGCTTTGGCGCGACCTTGCTCAATAGCAAGGTGGTGATCGATACGATACAAACCGTCGCTTGCCAGTTCCACGATGTTGCGGTCAGCCGCTCGAATGTCGGCGGAACCCTTCACTTCCACCACCGCGCCGGTTGGATAGTTGGCCGGTTCGTCGCGAGCATTGAGTGCAACGTAATGGGCCTTGCCGTCCACGCCGTCGATCACCAGATAGCCCCGGTCGCGCAGCTCATCATCCAGCCCCTTGGCCGCCACGCGCCCAACGATGACGCGTCCACCTCCATCATCATCTTGGCCCGGCTCGAATACGGCAAGTTCGCGTTGTTTTCCGCTCATGGCCCGCTGCATGGTGCGGATAATGTCGCCCCGCTCGCTCAGGGCGCGCAAGATTTTTTCAGCGTCGGTGTGCATGGCCCAGGTGCCGGGCTGTATTTCATCGGCCAGCCCTAGGCGCTGCAAGCGTTGCAGGCGACCGATCAGCAACAGGCGCTGGCGTTGCAATGTCGGCTCATTGAAGCGTTGGATCTGCACCCGTCCATCCTCTCCGATCTCACGTTGCAGGGTGCGATCCAGGCTCGTCCACCGTTCCTGCTCCACTTCGCGCTGCATGGCCTGCTGGATTTCCAGCTCGGTGCGCGGCCCCAGCCATTCGGTCGCCAGCTCAGAAGCGCGATGACGCAAGCCCTGGGCGATATAGTCGCCCGCAATGATGAGGTCTTGACCGGTCTCGTCGCGCCCGCGCACGATCAGGTGGGTGTGCGGGTTGTCGGTATTCCAGTGATCCACCGCCACCCAATCCAGGCGCGTGCCCAGGTCGGCTTCCATGCGGTTCACCAGATGCCGGGTGTAGGTGCGCAGGTCACCCAGCTCCGCGCCATCTTCGGGCGAGACAATGAAGCGGAAATGATGCCGGTCGTCTGCGCAGCGTTCCTTGAAGGCATCCAGATCGGCGACGTCCGTCTGTGGCCCATAGGCTTGGCCTGGCTCGCCATTGCGGCCCGCGCCGTCACGCTCGATGTAGCGCAGGTGCTTGGCAAGCGACTGTGGGCTGGCACGTTGCTGATTGACCAGCAGCGTCTTAATGGTCACGCGCCGCGAGAATGGCGTGAGATTGGCGCCTGCGAAGCGCGCCGCCGTATGGCCGCGACCCAGGCGTGCGCCGGGACGCTGACCGGTGCGTGCGCCACGGCTACCGGCTGCGGAATGACGCATCGAGGACTTGCCCCCGCTGGCCTTGCCGGTCTGCTTGAGCACCTTGGAAATAAAACCTTGGCCTTGACCCTTGCCCCGGTTCTTCGGGGCGCTGGGGCGCACCCGGAAATCATCATCGCGGCGGTCGCTCATGGCTACGCTTTCTGTAAGTTCTGACTGAAGCTGCGGCGTAGCCGGTCGTGTGAAGCACGCGGCAAGCCCTCTCTTGGCGCGAGCCTTGCGCCCCCAGCGGCACGACGGCAACGCCGCGTCGTGCCGCGCCACCCCCACGTGCAGACTGGCTTTGCGGGCGGCTGTGTGCCGCCCCCTTTTGTCTTGCCTTCCGCCTTTGCCTGTCGCTTTCGCTCCGGGCGTCGGCGGTCCGGCAGCGCTGTGCTGCCGACAGCCAGCCCGCCGGCGAACGCGCCAATGGCCGCAGGCCGGGCGCGTTCGAGGCAAGACGCCTGCTCGTTGGACGGCTGCGCCGGATGTTGCGCGAGGCGCGGCGCGAATGCGCCCGTGCTGCACGCGCGACGACACGGCGGCAGCAGCCGGAACAGCATGCCCGATGGCACGATGAGATGCACGGCAACGTGCAGCGAATCGGCGGCCATCATGGATGTGTCTCCAGCCAGATCGGATGCGCGACGCCAATCACGCCGGATGCGCTGACCGGGCCGAAATAACGGCTGTCGAACGACGCCGGATGTGTGGCGCTCAGCAGGAACAGTTCGCTCTCAAGGAGTGGTCGGCAATGCGGCCAGAAGGGCAGCGGCCGGCCTAGCCGGTCGGCAGGCAGTGCGGCGGCCACCGGCACGCCGTCGATACGCACCTGACCGTCGATAATGCAGACGTGCTGCGGCGCGACGGCGCCCACACGTTTGAGCAGCGGGATATGTGCGGGCAGGTAGCCGCGCTGCGCGGCCAGTACGGCGGCGTCAGCAGGCAATCGAGTCAGAACAATACTGCCCACTTCCAGCCGACGGGGCAGCGAACCGGACTGATGTTGGAATGGTTTGACGCGATACCAGCCGGCCGGAACGCTGCTGGACGGGTTGTAGATCAGGCGCGGTAGCGGCTGCACGAACGTCGCCCAGGCGAGCGCCGCGAGGCCAACGGCGGCGAAGCCCGCCAGGACGATGCGAGCGCGCACGCGTGAGCGAGGAAACGGCGCGACTTCGGGTGTGCGGGCGGTGGTGGAATCGGGGGTCATGACAGCGCCCTCCCAGCCAGCCAGGCAGTGTGCCGCTCAATGGTGTATTCGGGCAACGCCAGGCGGGCCGCCAAACGGTTGCCCAGCGTGCGCCAGTACGCTGGCGATGTAGCGGCGGGCACGATGCCCAGCGCCTCGATGGCGTCAATGCGCTCCAGCACAGAACGAACTGGATGATTACCTTCGACGTTCAGCAGCAAACGCGCACCGGGCTGCACGCCGGGAATGCGCTGCGCCGCGTCCAACGGTGTGCAAGCCTGCATTACCATGAGCTGCCAGCGTACCGTGCCGTAATCGTTGGCCTGCCAGCGGACGCGGCAGAACATCACGCCCGGCATAAACACCGCCCAGCGCCGCCAGCGATCCAGCCGGATCATGTGTGCCGGTTCGCCAAAACGCAGATAGAGATTGAAATGCGGTTCGATCGTGGCGAGCGCCACCCGCGTCAGCGGCACGCTGTTGGCTTGGTTGGCAAGCGTGGCGGATAGCGGCAGCGATGCCGCCGTCGCCGCGCCAAAAGCAGGCGAAGCGGATGTATTCATGGCGTGTCCTCTTTGCGATGTTCTGGAAACTCGCGCTCCAGCAGACCGCGCAGCAGGTCGGCCACGGTCAGGCCTTGCGTGAAGGCCGACACCTTGATGCGCGCCCGCATGGCGGGGGTGATGTCCAGCGTCAGGCGGGCGGTGTAGCAGTCGCCCTTGTTCAGTGCGCTGGCCTCACCCTGACGAATCCAGGCCTCGGCGTGCGGATTCGCGGGCGGACGCGCGCCGATTCCGACGCGTTTGGCCGGACGTTTGCTGTTCGGTGGCGGCTTCGCTGTCATGTCGGCCACCGCAGCAGTTCATCGACCAGCGCGGTGATTTCACGCGCCGCCGCACCATCAGGCGCCGTTTCGCGTGCCAGCCGCCCAGCGGCCACGCTGTCGGCAAAGACAATTCTTTGCCGAACCTCGGCGCGCAGCGTCGGCAGCGGCTGGTCGGCGAGCGCCTGGCGCGCTTCGCGCCCGATCACCGTGGTGCTGACCCGTCGATTGATGACAAAGGCCGCTTGCAAGGCGGGCCGGAACACCTGGGCCTCGCGGATCAGCGCCACCATCTCGGCGCTGGCCCACAAGTCGTAAGGGCTGGGCTGAACGGGAATCAGCACGTAGTCGGCCGCCAGCAGCGCGGAGCGCGCCAGGGCGGCGATGCGTGGCGGCCCGTCGATCACGACATGATCGGCCCGTCTGGCCAGCTCCGGCGCTTCCTGATGCAGTGTTTCGCGAGCAAGGCCCACGGCGCTGAACAGCCTTGGCAAACCTTGCTGACTTCTGCGCTGCGTCCAGTCCAGTGAGGAACCCTGCGGGTCGGCGTCCAGCAGGATGACCTGCTGACCGCGCAGCGCGAGTTCTCCAGCGATGTGGGTGGCGAGTGTGGTCTTGCCGGCGCCCCCTTTCTGGTTGAGCAAGGCAATAATCATGGCGCAGCCCTCCCACCTGGAATGCCTGTCTGTTTTTGCCTTGCCAGACGGGCATGGTGCTTCGGCTGATTTTGCTGTTCAGACCGTCCCGATTGTTGGTTTTTGGAAGCTGCCCACCGATATGGCGCTTCTCTATTAAAAGTTAGAGTAGTTAAGTTAGGTAAGTTAAGGGGCGCGCAAAGCCAGCAATGGCGCCGGGTTGCGGCCATTTTTGTTGCCTGATAGCACGAGGATGTGTTGCCTGATAGCACGAGTGTTCCGTTGCCTGATAGCACGACACTATCCACAGGATATTCACAACTTACCCACAGATTTATCCCCGTGCCGTGGGCGGCACGGGCCGGAACGTGAGCAGTTCGGTTTTGTCCTCCGGTACGAGTTCGATGCCCAGGACGTAGCCCGGCAGCGATTGGCGCGCAACCAAGGCGCGCAAGTCGGCGGCAAAGTCGTAGAAGCGCGCTACGCTGCCCGATTTGCGGTACAGGTGCCGGAAGTCGAATTGCCAGCCGTCCGGCTGCTTGCCGCCGTGCTTGCGCACCAGGCGGTACAGCCAGCGTTCGATGCCGCCCGTCAGGCGGAAGTATGCCGGGTCGATGGTCAGCACCAGGGCCGCATCCATCACCCCGGCATAGAACCAGTCCGGCAAAATCAGTTCGATGCCCAGCGGCTTGCCATCGGCATCGGCCAGCTCCTTCCATTCGTTGATCCACGAGAAGCGGTGCAGCCGCCGCCCCGTGGTTTCGCGGATGGATGTGGCCACGCTGGTCGATTGCAGCCGGTCGAGGGCGGCTTTCAGGCGCTGGTAGTCGCGCAAGGACGTACCGCGCCCAATGAAGCGCAGGATCTCGTAGGGACGCACCTGCATCAACCGTGAGCTGCGGATGCCCGCATCGCGGGCTTGCACGATCTGACTGGCGGCCCAGATCAGAATGTCGGCATCCCAGATCGTGGCAATACCGTGTTCCTGTGTACCCTCCACGCGGATGGTGACGTTCCCGCTGTGAAAGTCGATGGGCGCAACGCGCCGCGACTTCGCCAACGAGAAGAAGGGATAGGCCATCAAATCCTGAGCATCGCGCGGCGCCATGTCCTCGCCCGGTAGTGCGCGGAACAACGCCAGTTGTTCGCGCTGCGGCGGGGGTCGCAGCCGTGATGACTGCGAAGGACTGGACATGGCGATGGCCGCCCGCACCCGAACGCTCAGCGACCGTCACGATAATCACCCTCATGGCGCTCGGCGTATTCCGGGTCGGATGTCGCCTCGTAGCTGCGCGCATCGGCCCAGGCGTCCAGATCGGCCACCGCATACATGACGCGCCGGCCGAATTTACGAAACGTCGGCCCGCCGCCGATCACGCGCTGCTTTTCCAGCGTGCGCGGCGACAGGCGCAGGTACTGGGCGGCTTCGTCGTTGGTCAAGTAGCGTTGGGGCTGCGCGGGCGTGGCAATGGGTGCGGCGGCGGGCCGTAAGGGAGCGGGTCGCATGAGATGAACCTCCATCGGTCGGTAGAGCCGGCGGCGCCAGTGCTGCCGGATGGAGACAGTCTCAACAAAGCCGGGCGACTTGCTCAGGGACGTTTTGCAGGGGATGAAGATCGTCCCTGTACAGGCTCGGGCAACTGTGCCAGGCGGCGGTAGCCGCCGCGCATCAGCGCATCGCCTCGCCGAACCAGGCGGCGCATGCGAGCGCGCATAGCGCCATCGGCATGCCAGTCGCGGGCCACCGCCTTGGAGCCAAACAGCCCTTCGGCGATGTCGCGCAAGGACGCACCCGCCAGGGTCGCGTCGAGCGCTTGCAAGGTGTGCAGTTCCTGCAAGGCCGACAAGGCGGGCCGGGGCCGCACCACGGCAATGGGAACGGCGTCGTTGACCAGAGCCAGATTGTTCATTTCCAGCGTGAGCGCTTGCGCGTGCGCAAGAAGATCGGCGCCGGCGCGCACGGCATAGACGTAGGCCATGCCGTCTGCCACGCCAGGGGCCACCGCCAGCCGCAGGCAGCTACCCGGCCAACGCACCCGCAGCACCAGGCGTACACCGTCGTGAATCAGGGATTTGTCACCGAGGATGCGCCAGAGCGTGAATAGCGTGGCACCCGGCATGGGGTCGGCGTCCGGGTAAAGATGAACGCCATGAGAATTAGGGAACCAGATCGGATGTGCGTCACGCGCATCCAGGGCGGGGTCTTCCAGCAGGCGCAAGCCCCAGCGCTGCGCCGTGGGCTGCGCGGCTTCCGGCTGCTGGGAATGGCGCAGCCAATCTTGCCGGTAATCAGGATGGCGGCGCAGATATTCCCAGGCCAGCGCCGGGCCATCCAAGTGCAGGATGTAGAGATACGCGGCAACCGGATGCCAGTGCTTGGCGAGCGAATCGGCCATGACGCAACCCCCTTTGACTCAGCGGGGCAGCACCATCGGAAAATAAACACGAGCCAATAAACACAAGCCAGTTTCAATACGTTAAGATTTAACTACCAATCGCATAAAATGAAACTAAAAACATCAAGTCCGATTGCGTCTTAACCATTGCACCAGTGATCAGAATGCGATGATGGCACCGCTGAAGAATCAGCAAGCAGCATCCATGACCCTGCCGCATTTCGCGCAGAAGATCATGACTATTTAAGTCTGGGCCGTCGCGTATTCATGCAAGACTCATGATTCAGACCGTCACGGTCTTGAACATGACTGAAATAGTCACAATGCGCCTGGATGAGATGGGCTGCGCGGCTCGTATTGCGACTGCCTGTTAATCCGTGATCGAACCGTTTTCTTGCGCCAGGCGCACGTATTCCGAGAGCGGGCGCACCGCCTGGAAATAGCGGTCGCGCATCACGGGCTGCTTGCGTGGGCCGACGATGGAGGCCAAGGCGGAAAGCTGCACAGTGCCCAGCGCCGGCATGCCTATCCCCAGGTCGATCAGCCCATACGCCGTGTCGCCATCAGCCGGATCGAGTGCGGTCAGCAGCCAGGTCGCATGCGCGTCCGGCGTGAAAAGCCGCACGACCGGCGGCGGGTCGATACGCTGGCCCGCAGCGCGGGCCTGCCCGTGAGCGAGCAGTTGTGCGCGTTCGTCGTCGGTGATGAGTGAAAGGTTCACGTGTGCTCTGCCAAAACGTAAAACCGCTGATCTGCCTTTGTGCATTTGTGCGAAGACCCGAAAGCGGTTTGTCTCGAATCCGTAAAAGCGGGCAATCGTAATGCCGATTGTGCGCAAGCCCTGAAAAGCACGCTTGCGCATCTGCGCTTTAAAAGGAATCCACCTTGACGGGTTTGCGTCATTACACAAGAAAAAGCTGAAATCTGGATGAATGAGTTAAAGATAACGTGGTTTTAATTGTGCCGCCAAACGACGCTTGTGTCTATGCAAAAGCGTCCCATACAGCGCGGTCGGCCACCCGGCGCCACCACCTATGATGCCGAACTGGCGCAAGCCTTCGGCACAGCGGTGCGTGCGCTGCGCACCGAGCGCGGCATCGCCCAGGAAATGCTGGCGAACCTCGCCAATGTTGAACGCTCCCACCTGGGCAAGATCGAGCGCGGCGAACACGCGCCCACCCTGGCCATTATCTTCAAGATCGCCGGCGCGCTCGAATGCAGCACGGCCGTGCTCATGACCCGCACGGAAGCCCAGCTTGCCGAAGGCAAGGTCTCAGAATAAGGTCTGGGGCGGCCGCGCCGCCATAGGCCTTTGAGTGGATGCGCCCCACCAAAAAGGCGGGGCGTAGTGATTTAAGCCGCCTGCGGCTTGCTGCGCGACCACAGCAGATCATGCGTGCCGTCCTCGCCTTCGATCAGGCGGGCGTAGACAGTGGACGGGAACGTGGGGTCGTCCAGGGTGACGGACAGGTATTCCCGCCCGGCCTCGCTGGTTTTCTTCCACGCCGCGCCGATGTCATGACTCGCCGCCTGCAAGCGGAAGTCGGGGGCTTTGTCGTTTTCGCCCTTGTCGTTGGCAACCAGCTTGACCTTGACGTTGAGCGTCAGGGTGCGCAGGGTGCCGGTGTAGCCGTCTTTGTCTGCGGTGAAGGTGCCGATGTTGGCCATGATGATTCTCCTTTCAGGAAATCAAGGTCGCGCCAGTGCGTCCTTGTTGTGATCCGGTCGGCGGGGGTGGGCGGGCCGCACCGCGCCAGCGGCCGTAACAACGTGAAGGGCCGGGAAGCACAAAGAATTTGTCCCGCGAGGAAGCCGCCCGCGGCGGCGGGGAAATTGTTTGTGCTGGACGGTTGCGACCAATAAGCCCGAAGGCTTGCCGTCCCCCGCCAGGATTCACGACAAGACAAGGACGTACAGGCCGACCGTCCTGCAAAGAGAGGTGGCGAACTCGGTTTCTCCGCATACAGGCTTGACCGGCAAGCGCCCTGATGCGGGCAAGAACCAGGCTCCCAATGTGGGGTGAAAACGCACCCGCCGCAAGTGGCGGCGCTGTCGTCGAAAACGCGGTGTGGAAGCTCCATAAGCCAGACCGGGCAGCGTGTCGGTGAACCGCCCCTCCTGATGTCCAGACAAACAACCGCCAGCATCGAGGACGGCACGCTTGCGTGCAACCTGCGCCAGCAAGCCCAGGCGTAGCGTGACCCGCGCCGCGGTTTGGCGGGGCGCCATATAAAAACCGAAAGCACTTGAGGCTGCCTATCTGACAACAGCACAGGGTATAACGCGCCCTGTGCTGTTGTCGGAGCTTTACAGTTGCCCCCGCTCTGCCAGTGAGGTTGTGCTTGCCGCCGTCACGAGGACATGATCGAGAAGCCGTACGTCTACCATCGCCAGCGCGTTTTTCAGATGTTTGGTCAGGTTCAGATCCGCCATGCTTGGCTCGGTTGAACCCGACGGATGGTTATGCGCCATGATGAGCGCGGCTGCGTTCAGACGCAGCGCCGTCTTAACGATCTCGCGGGGATAGACGCTGGCCTGACTCAACGTGCCCGACCCCTGCTCGATATAGCGAATCGGCTTGAAACGTGAGTCTAGATACAGGAAGGCGGCGCATTCGTGTCCCAGCCCGGCCAGCTTGGCCTGAAAAAACTGCTTCACCTTGGTCGGCTGATCGACCGGCGACGATTGGGAAACCAGGCTTTCCGCAGCCGTGCGGCCCGCCGCCAGAATCTGCTCGTCGCTGGCCAGCTTGTAGCGGCCGCTGGGACTGCGTACATACAGAGCGTATGTCTCGTCCATGTTGTCATAGCTCAGTGCGGCGATGGTGTTGTTCATGATGCTCTCCAGTGTTCAGGGCGGGATTGCCCGGAACCCGAAGGCATGGCGCAGCGCAGGTTTCAAGGGTCAAAGACGGCCAGCGGCCGCAAGCGGCGCCCACGGCGACGCGCCGCCCTTGAAAATAAGAACGACATGACACAATGACCGGGAGTAAAACAGCCCCCACCGTGTCACTGGGTTTTGCGTTGGAATCCTCTGCGTGCAACGCAGCCAGACTTTAATCGTTGCGGGTCGCGCAACGTGCACGCGCAGTGCGCAGCGCCCCCCGACGCGAAGGCGTGAGGGATGGAAGCCGAATGGCCGTGACGGCAAAGCCGGCATGGGGCGCTGCCCGACAGCCCGGCGGCGCGTGCGCCGACACGCACGGATTTATCCACAGATTCTGTGAGCAAGCCTGTGCATAAGAGATGAAGACTTTATGACAGCCCTTGTCATTCCGTGCCTTGCGCCTGGATGGGCTGCTATTTGTCCAGCGCAGCGATGGCCGCCCGCCCCCAGGCGCGCTTGTGTCATAGGCTCCGGTCGCCGCTGGCCCGGTGGGCGGCGAACGGCTGATTTGGCTTTTCGCTTTGGCTGTTATCACCGGGCGCGGCGATGCCGCGTCCGGATTTTGCCCACCGTCCACAATGACGGGGAGACATTGTGGACGGTGCGAAATAAACCCATGAACCGCCAGCGCCCCGGCTGAAACCGGGGCGCTGGTTGCTCGTCAGGGTTATGCGGCGACGGCATTCACCGCATCATTCAGCGTATCGGCATCCTCGACGGTTTCACCATCTTCGTCTGCCGCCATGTCCTGCGAGGCTGCCACCCGGAAGATGGCGGGCATCCATCCCATACCGGCCACCAGCCGTTCGGCTTCGCTGGCAATATCGGCCTTTTTCAGCTTCGCCAGCCGCGACACCTGATCAGGCGCGAACTCGCCCACGGCATCCAGAATCACGGCCTTGGAAATGTGCTTGAAGTAGCCTTCGGCGGTCGGCTGCCACCATGCCGCCATGTCCAGCCCCACGGCCTGCGCGAGCTCCGCACCCGGTTGCTGTGCGGTAGCGCGGGGGGTGATGATGTCCACCGTTGCCGCCGCGCATACTGCCAGCAGCCGCACCAGTGCATCTTGCGGCGTTGCCAGCAAGACGGTGAACAGGTCGGCGCTGTCCTGCGGCAAGCCTTCGCTCAAGACCTTTTGCAATTCTGCCAGCGCCACGGCGGCGGGAGATTCCGGCCAGTCCGGGGCCATGCTTTCCAGCCGGTCTTGCACGGTCAAGCGTATTTCCAGTGGCAAGCCGTCGCGATGATAGCGATCACGCTGCAAAACCGTCTGCACCATGCCATGCACCACAGCGGCCAGGGCAGCTTGTGGATTCCGGGCCAGTTCGATTTGCAGCGCAGCGGTGCGGTGGGCGCTCAAGCGCTGCGCCAGCCGGTCGGTCATGGAAGCGGCCTTGGGCTGTTCGTCATCCTCGCCTTCGCCGTTAACGTCATCCTCACCGCCGAAGCCTTGGCGCAGCCGCTCCAAAGTGCGCAGCGCCTTCGCTTCGGCTTCACGCATCAGACCGCGATACACCACAATTTCCCCTTGCCGATCAAGGGTAACAATGGCCCCTGCGGCGGCTTTCACGTTCGGGGCGTAATCCAGCAAGCGATCTTCCAGCGCCTGCAATTGTTCGCCCAAGCTGTCGCCCTGCTCCTGCAAGGCATCGGCTTTTTCCTCGTCATCATCGCTCAATGCCGCATCAATCGCTGCACCAGTGGCCTGCATCTTGGTTTCCAACCGCTCCATGCGCTCGGCCTCCCGCTTGGTGGGATTGCGCCGCTCACGTGGGGCTCGCTGGAAGGCTTGCAGGTCGGCATAGGTGGCAAAGGGCGTGGCATCCACCCAAGCCCACCCCTCCGCCTTCACTGTGGCCGCGTGGTCGTCCAGCTTTTGGCGCACCAGCGTTTCCAACAGTGCCGCGTCGGTGACATACACGCCACTATCGTCCTGCGCGAACAAATCACGACGAATGCCGCCGCCTGCGGCTTCGTAGGCGTCCAGTCCGACGAAGCGCACCAGCGCATGGCCTGCGTCAATTTCTCGCTCGGTCAACCGATCACGCAAGGCATGGGGGCTGCGCTGCCATTCGGGCGCGTCATAAAACGCGGCGTCTTGTGCCGCATGATCGTCTGTGATGGCAAGGGCCATCAACTGATCAAGGTTCACGGCATCGGCGCGGTAATCGGCCAGCAGGCGCGGCGAGACGTTCGCCAGTTTCAAGCGGCGCTGCACCACCAGCGGGGTGACGCTGAAATCCGCCGCAATGTCTTCAATGGGTCGGCCTTCCTTGACCAGTGCCGCAAACGCTTCAAACTGGTCTGCCGGGTGCATGGCCTCACGCTGCACGTTTTCGGTCAGGCTCACGGTGCGGGCGCTGGCGTCCGGCACCAGCAGGCATGGAACCTCCCAATCCTTGGCGATGCGGCGCTTTTTCGCCAGCAGCTTGAGCGCCGCCAGCCTGCGGCCACCGGCCACGACCTCGTAATGCTCGCCATTGACGGCGGCGATGACGGTGAGGTTTTGCAGCAGCCCCACGCGGGCGATGCTTTCCGCCAGCGCATCAATCGACTGGCCTGCGGTCTTGGACTTGCGCACGTTGCGCTTTGAAACGCGAAGCTGCGACAGCGGTACGAGAATCAGGTTTTGCGCCGGGGCGGCGGCTTCGGGCGTAGCGGTGTCGATAGCTTGGGCTTCGGTGTGGTTGATCGCGTTCATGGTGAACACTCCTTGAGGTTTTGCATTGCAGCCATGAAAAGCGCGGCAAGGGTGGCTGCCTGCCCCTGCCGCGTAGGGGAATCAGGCTTTCAACTGGCGCATACCCTCGGCCAACAGCCACAGGGAACGGTTCAGGCGAATGTCGGAATCAATGCCCTGCACCGCTCGGGTGCTTTGGCGGCGACCGTTGGCGCTGCGGCCACGCAAACCGCCTTTGGTGAGGTTTTCTTGCAGGCGGTTGAAGGTCATCCACAGATCGGGGCGGCGGTCGTCATACCGGCGCGGCATCAGAATCTGGCTTTCGGTGATAGGTGCAGGTTTGTCGGGGTCGTCGTACTTCAGGGCCAGTGCTGCGCGTGCGAGAACCTCGGCTTCTCCCGCGTCCAGCGTGATCGCCTGCATGGCTTCGCGGGATTCCTGTACCCGCTCGAAACCGTCTAGCACTTCATAAGCACCTTCGATGACCTGCCCGGTAATGTCGCCTTTATGCGGGATGCGAACATCGGCGACGGTGTCGCCGCACACCAGCCCATTGGCGCAAACAAATCTGAACGCGCCCGCCAGCATCTGATAGCTGCTCGTGCCATCGTGCGAGTTCAAAAGAATGATTTCATTGGCAATGCTGTCATTCACCTGATTGGCATGGCGCAGGCGAATCATGTGTTTGGTGTGTTCGCGCCGGTCTTCGTTACGTACCCGGGTCTGCGTCACCATGAAGGGTTCAAAACCTTCTTTCCGTAGCTCCGTCAGCACTGCCGCCGTGGGGATGTAGCTGTAGCGTTCTGAACGGCTTTCGTGTGGAGCATCGGCATAGATGGACGGCACCACCGCCCTGATCTGATCGTCCGATAGTGGGCGGTCGCTGCGAAGCACGGGGGAATGGGGAGCGAAGCGGGATGCAAGCATGGGATTTCTCCTGACAAAGAAAGGGTTTGCTGTTCACCGCACACCGGATTCCAAGATTCGGAAGCCCAACGCTTTTGAGCTGTTGTTGTGCGGTCGGCACGAAGAACCCGGTTGGCCTCGTTGCCACCGTCTTTCCTGAGTTCGTCGCCCGCGACGGTCAGGAGCCCACGAACGGGGGCCGTCAAGGAAAGAAGCGTCAGGAGGGTGCGGCCCGCAGGCGCAGCCGAGGACACGGCCTGGCGCGCCTTGACGGCACGCGGCCACGGGCTACAGTCGCGGACAAGGTGATGAAGTCAGGAAAGATGGTTGAGCAGGCAACGGCCAGGTCTTTGGTGTCGCCCGCAGGCAAGCGAAGCGCGCAGGCCCGAAGCGGGGAAGCCGGGCCGTAGGCGTCAGGGATGTGGAAGGCTGGCGATAGGCAGTCCCGTCAGGGATGAGCGGGAGCGAACCTGGAGCAGCGTGGTGCGCGAAGCGCAGACGCTATGGTTTGATTAGGTGATGAACTTCAACAGCGACAACACCGCCCTGTTCATTTTTGATACATTCTTGAGGGGCGCCACTGCCTTTCGTGGCAAGAGACGACAAGAAGTGGCAATGCTGGTCGGGCACATATTGCCATCCAGTCATTCGTTCGGCTGTAGCCTACACCATGTTCCCCAGATAGCTGCCGTAAAAACCACCTTTCTCACACCAAAGGAATATCTAGAATGGATTTCATTACTACCGGAGTCATCGCAAGCACGATTTACGACGTATTGAAACGCGGCGCTCAATTAAGCGGCGATATTCTAAAGAGTCGTTTAGGTAGCTGGATTAAAGACGAGGTGGTTGCTGATGCTTTGGCCACCGAACTTGCGAAACTCAATATCAACGACGAGTTAAGTGAGCTAGCCATTAATCGCCGCCTAGAAAATTCCTCGCAATTACTCACCCTACTTCAAGAAATCAACGCAAAGGCTGCCATAGCTACGCCATCCACAATCAATACCGTCACTCAAACTCACAACAGCAGTGGCGACAATGTAGCAGGCAACAAAATCACCCAGTGATCAATAATCAGGAACCGCATACGTGAGCACAATTGAGCAGAGCCACACCGGTGTTGGTGATAACGTGGCTGGCGATAAGATCATGGTCCAGATCAAATCGCTGGCTCCGGCTGATCTGATTCCTCCAATGGATTTGGTGCTCGAAAGCCTTCGAAAAAAGGATAATGCTACGGCCAAAACCCAGATGGTCATGCTCAAAGCCATGGCCCAGCGAGACCCTGAAGCTGCCGCCTTGGTAGAGGTCATTTCAATCTATAGCGGACTGGTTGAAGCTCAAGATCACGATGACGCCTGGAAAACCGTTGCGAAGATCATCTCGACCGCAAGCAATCATGTGGTTAAGGACATGTGCTTAGCGGCGCTCCTGAAGTTGTCAAGTGGTACTGATCGCGAACAGGCGGCGAGAGACCTTTTTGAAGGAAAATCGCCTCCCGGACCGTACTCCCAAGAGACGTATCTACGTTTGTACGCAGACAAGGAGTACCTGGAGGCAGCGGGAAAAGGAAACCCCACAGAGGCAGAACTGACTGGGATCGTTGAGGGTGCCGCCCGACTGCAACTAACAGATCTGATGCTGCGAATGGCCAAGCACTTGGATACGTGGTTTCCCTCCTACAACTCCAAGGTGCTTCTTACCATCGCAACAGGCATGAAGTTCAACCCTGATCTTGCTAAATGTCACTTTTGGTTGAACCGGCCTGCAGTGAAGGAAGGGCTGGACGATCTGGCTGACCACACTGCTCAGCTATTCGAGCAATCGGAAGGCACCGATATACGCGTCCAGGAACTGGCCTGCTCCATTTTCAACGCTTATCAGGGCTACGCACCACTCAGCTTATTCAAAACGCTGAAAAAGCACCTTCCGAATCTTGATCCCACTCGATCTGCTTCTATTGCGATGTGCAAGGCTGCTTTAGGTGACGAGACCGCGCTGAACGAATCACAGAGGGAGCTGAAAGCGGCAACTGAAAATCCTCAAAAGCGCACTGCCTGGTGCAACCAGTTCCTTGCAGCGAATAGTCACCCAATCAGCGACATAATGCCCTTCCTTCGACTGGCAACACCACCCGAGCTCGAAGAATGGGTGGGTCGTGAGCATATACTAAATGACGCCTCTGAAATGGAGGAAGCTTACGTTCGACTGTTAGTCCACGCCCTTAAGCACGATGAAGATAACCATAGTGCACGGCAGAGACAGGAATTGGCCCAGCACGCGGATCGTTTCATTTCGCGATGGGGGAACGACATAACGACCTTGATGCCGGAAGTGGTATTTGAATTGGCAGAAAAGCTATCCGCCAGCAAACTACCTAATAAGGCAATCGAGTTCACCTCCCGTCTCATACCCGATGACACGTTATGGCCGTCTCAGTTCGTCGTAGCCTATCTGAGATGCTTACTTGAAGCGGAGCAGTACGAAACATTCGAGAAGGTGATCGACAAAATCAAAGATGCAGAAAAGTCTGTAATGATCTTAAACCTCAGTGCGATGAAAGCCGAACGAATGGGGGATATCACATCTGCACTGAAATTTAGTGATCTCATGGTCGAGTATGCACCTGATATGGCATATGCATGGTATCAGGGCTGCCACCTTCGAGCGCGCCATCAGAGTTTAGCCGAGCAACAGCTTTTTCATCAGAGGATACCTGATGCTGTGCTGCAATCTCCGATTCCCGAGGTCATGGCCATTCTTGGGTTTCTTACCCGAGCCGGGAACTTCAAACGCGTAGAGCCGCTGTGGGTGGATTGGTTCATCCAATCCCCCAGAGACCGAGCCGTCGACTTGGTAAATTTCCACTTTGGCACAGGCCTCATGACCGACTTAGACTTAGATGTCTCGGCTACATTAGAGCAGTGCGCAGTTGCCATTGAGTATGAGCAGGAAGGAAATATTCAGACTCGGCTGATCGTTGAGGACGACCAAAACTCCGGTGAATACACATTGAGGTCCTCCAGCCACTTGGGGAGGCTGCTGCAAGATCTGCCGAAAGGCGAAAGCGCCAATTTGGGAATGGCTACTTACAGGGTGATAGACCGCCTGCCCCCTTACGTGGGGTGTTTACGTCTTGCATTAAGACTGCGACATATCCACAACGATGGCAGCGATTGCTTCGTCATGATGCAGATGCCATCTGACCCTGCTGAGTTAGTACCCTATTTAGAGAAAAAACTCGGCCAAAATTCAGATGCTGAGCGTCGCAAGCAACTGGAAGAGGTTGATGCCTTACCGTTATATATTCGTGGTCATGCGCTCTATCCAAACGATGCTTTTAAAAGCGCTTTGAATTGCTGGCCTGACGTCCGGATTCCCAAATCACCCCTATGGAATCAAGGTGAGGCTAGCCCTAATGCCATTGTGCTTGACGCTTACGGCATTGGCTACTTAGCAACTACAAACCTAGTCCGCGCAGTACTAGATGCTGGCATTTCATTTATTTTACCCGCAGCCACCAAAGAGAAGCTGACACAGTTCATCAATGAGATCTCCGATGAAAAGTTCATGCTCTTAGGTGTGACGGATAGTGGAAGACTTGTTCGAACCACGGCATCGGATATTCGCGAAAATAGCGCACACATAGTAGAGACGCTGCAATTAGTGCTGGACAATTCATCTGTAGCCTATCCGATGGCTCATGATGCAAATCTTGAGGTTTTTTCAATCAAGGAAGGGATAGACGCTACCGTCTACGATGCCATTCAGCTTTCCATGGCCAATAACATTCCTTGGTTTTGTATGGATGGGGCTTTTTCTGCTTTACACCACGCCAACAAGAGTCCTACGGCAAATGTAGCCGCTATAGTTCTTCGGGCTGTGTCAAAAGAAGAGTTCGACTTTGAGAGTCTGCGACACGGCTTTTTACTTTACTCTGTTGGCGCCCTTCCACTGGCATTCACTGCCCAAAATCTCCATTCGCTAGCACAAACACCAAATCCGTTGGCTAGTTTCATTCTGTTCCAACTGATAAAAAATCACGGTCGCCAAATTTTTTCAGATGAAGGGGAATCCGAGCTGTTGCTCCATTTGATTTTTGTTCATCTGTCCAGTCGCTATACCTTTGGCGGAGATCTCAGAACTCTATGGCCACGCTACACACCTTGGCAGATTTTCACCGATCATGTATTTAATCACGGACTCAGCCTATATCTCTCATTTGGCAAGGGCTACACGGAACTTCGACTAGCAAAGGTTATGAAGTACATGCTCTTCAGAACAGGGACGCACCACGCCCTTTGGGAGCATATTTGTCGAAAATTTTTAAGCTTTGCTGAAGGGCATTTCATGTCTTTAAAAATTATTGCTGAATATTTTCAATCATTTGAATCCGAACCATGAAAAAATCTGCACACACTGTTTGTTTTTAGCAAACGTAACGCGCAGACCCGACTCAACCAGACTGACCGAAGGTGTCATGCCGGATAACCATGACTTGAAGCACGGGCGGGCGCATCCCCGCGAACGCGACTGCTCCTGGCTCCAGGCCTATCGGTGAGACGACATACCCCGAGGCCACCCCACACACCCGCCTACGCTCAACTACGCCCACACAAGTTTCCCCAATAACAAACCCCGGCAACAATTTCCCCATGCTGGTTCGGTTGCATTGTGGCACCGACAACACAGGGAGAACGCCGTGAGCAATCCAAGCCGATGGGTACTCGTCAAGCGGTTTGCCGAAGTCACTGGCTACAGCGAGAACGCGGTGCGCCACAAGGTTAAAGGCGGAATTTGGCTGGAAGGTCGCATCTGGCGCAAAGCGCCGGATGGCCGTATCTTTTTGAACCTTGCAGAGTTCGAACGATGGGTGGAAAGCACAGCGCACGCCAGATCCTTCTGAGTGACGTTTAGAAGGCATAAGCATCCGTCACCTGTTGGGAATGGCAATTCTTGCAATACGACCAATGGTCGTATATAATTCGGGGATTAGCTGCAAACGCGCAGGTTTCCACCATTCTTGTCTATGTCTGAATCGACGAAGCAGCAAAGCCCGCCGGTCGCCACCATTCGTGATGCCCGCATCGTAGCTGGCCTTACTCAAACGGAAGCCGCGCAAATTGTGCGGGTATCGCTGCGCGCATGGCAGCGTTGGGAGGCGGGCGACCGTTCCATGCCTCCCGGTCTTTTCGAGCTTTTCATGCTCAAGACCGGCCAATGGCCCTTGAACGAGCAAACGAAGGCGGAGTAAGCATAAGCAGCAGGAGCATCGTGATGGCAGTCGAAGCAGTAGCGAAGACCGGCTTCCCCGGCATCTGGATACACGGCAAATCGATCCGCGTGGACTTCATGCACCAGGGCGTGCGCCATCGGCATACGCTTGGACTTGACCCCACCAAAGCAAACCTCAAGCACGCCGCGCGTCTGCGCAGTGCGGCTCTGTATGCGTTGCGCACCGGCACCTACAACGAAGCAGAAATGTTTCCGCACACGCGCCCAGCGGAAAGCACTGCCCAAACCAGCAAGCGCCTGGTCGACCTGTGCGACCGCTACAAGCCGCTCAAGGCGGTCGACATCACACCGGAAACACAGTCACGCTACGAGAACGCGCTAAACGTCTGCCTGGAGACGATCGGCCGCGACCGCCAAGTCGACGCGCTCAAGCCCGCCGACATCCAGCAGTTGCGAGTCGATCTGATCGCCACCCGCGCGGTCTCTACCGTCAACCACTACCTCGCAACCTTCTCCGGCTTCCTGTACTGGTGCGAAGACAACGGATACTGCAAGGATCTGGCCAAGCATTGCACCCGCTTCACCAAAAGCCACAAAGACCCCGACCCGTTGAGCTTCGAGGAGTATCAGTTGCTCATTGATAAAGGCTGCATACACCCGATTGACCGGGCGGCAGTCACGTTGGCGGTCTATACCGGACTACGCCCCGGCGAACTGCTGGCATTGGCTTTGGAGGACGTGGCCACCGACCTGAGCAAGATTACGGTACGCCGGTCAGTGACCCAATCCATGACGTTCAAGGTTCCCAAGACAAACAAGGAACGCACCGTCTTGCTGTTCCCGCCCGCCCGTGAGGCACTGCGGGTGCTTATCGAGGACGCCAAACATCGCAAGCCCGCTGATCTGCAAGTCTGGCTAAACCGCCATGAATCGCGTACCGACCGCGTGCGCGTTCTCCTGTCGCCCAAAACTCAAGCACGCAGGAAGGAAGTCAACGAATTCTTTGTGCCCAGCGCCTGGAATACCAAATGGAGCAACCTGGTCCGACGGGCGGAGATTCGCCCACGCCCACCCTATCAGACGCGGCACACCTACGCATGCTGGAATCTGACGGCTCGCGGAAACTTGGCCTTTATCGCCAATCAGATGGGCCACAATGATTACTCCATGCTCGTGCAAGTGTACGCGCGCTGGATAGATTCAGAGTCTCCCAGCGAGCTGGAACGTATCTGGGAGAGCATGCAAAACATGCGTCAAATTGTCCCAAATTTGTCCCAAGAAAACCGCGAAGAAACAGTAACTATTTGATTTGTATGAATAAAACCGATTTATCTTCGCACACCCCCATGATGCAGCAATACCTGCGCTTGAAAGCCGAGGCCGGCTCGCATCTGCTGTTCTATCGCATGGGGGATTTCTACGAAATGTTCTATGGCGACGCCGAGCGCGGCGCCCGCCTGCTCAACCTTACGCTGACCAAGCGCGGCACGTCCAACGGCGCGCCCATTCCCATGGCCGGCGTCCCCTTCCATGCCATGGAGGGCTATCTGGCCCGCCTGGTGGCCCTGGGGGAATCGGTGGCGATCTGCGAACAGATCGGCGATCCGGCCGCCAGCAAGGGACCGGTCGAGCGCAAGATCGTCCGCATCGTAACCCCCGGCACGCTGACCGACGAAGCCCTGTTGCCGGCCAAGGCCGACCGCATGATAGCTGCCGTATGGACGGCCCGTGCCAACCGGGCCGAACGCGCCGGACTGGCCTGGATGAACCTGGCCAACGGCGAATTCAGGGTAAGCGAATGCGCGCCGGACATGCTCGATACCGAGCTGCATCGCATCGGCCCGGCCGAACTGGTCTGCGCGGAAGGCGCCCGGCTGCAAACCAATGGCGGCATTGCCGTAAGCGCCATTCCGGATTGGCACTTCGAGGCCGATGGGGCTCGCGATGTCCTGCAACGGCATTTTTCCGTTGATTCGCTGGCCAGCTTCGGCTTGGCGGACTTGCCCGTGGCCACCTGCGCCGCCGGCGCCCTGCTGCGCTATGTAAGCCGCACCCAGACCCAGTCGCTGTCCCACATTCAGGCGATACGCGTCGATCACGCGGGCGAGTATGTGGTGCTGGATCCCGTCACCCGCAAGAACCTTGAGCTGACGGAAACCATCAGCGGCGAGGAAAGCCCCACGCTGTTTTCCACGCTGGACCACTGCGCAACGCCCATGGGCAGCCGCTTGCTGCGCCGTTGGCTGCACCATCCGCTGCAGGGCAATCCGCCCGCGCTGGAACGGCAGCATGTCATCGCCGCCTTCCTGTCGGCCCCGCCGGTGAAGGATGCGCTGGATGCCCAGGCTCTCTTGGACACGCTGCGCCAGATGCTGGACCGCTATCCCGACCTGGAACGCATTGCCACCCGTATCGCCCTTCGCTCGGTGCGTCCGCGCGAACTGGCCAGCCTGCGCGAAGCGCTGGGCCTGCTGCCCACGGTCGCCCGTCATCTTGACGCGGCGTTCAGCGCCCAGCCTCGGCTGGCCGCATTCATACGCAGCATCAATATTCCACCCGAGATCGGCGCGTTGCTGCAAAGCGCCATCGACCCCGAGCCCGCGCTGCTGATACGCGAAGGCGGCGTGATCGCCGCGGGCTACGATGCCGAGCTGGACGAACTGCGGCGGCTGGCCAGCGACAGCGGCGAATTCCTGCTCGAACTGGAGGCGCGCGAACGCGAACGCACCGGCATCACCACCCTGCGCGTGGAATTCAACCGCGTGCATGGCTTCTACATAGAAGTTTCCCGCGCCCAGGCCGACAAGGTGCCTGTCGATTACCGCCGGCGCCAAACGCTGAAGAATGCAGAGCGCTACATCACGCCGGAACTGAAAACCTGGGAAGACAAGGTGTTGTCGGCCAAGGACCGCAGCCTGAGCCGCGAAAAATGGCTGTTCGAGAACCTGCTGGATGAACTGTCGGCTTATGCCCCGACCTTGTCGCAATGCGCTGCGGCACTCGCCGAGATCGATGCGCTGGCCGCCCTAGCCGAGCATGCGCAGTTGAACGATTGGACCGCCCCCGAGCTTTCCGAAGGCAACGAAATCGCCATCGAGGCCGGACGGCACCCCGTGGTCGAGCACACCATCGAACAGTTCACGCCCAATGACTGCGAACTGGGTCCGCAATGCCGCATGCTGCTCATAACCGGGCCCAATATGGGCGGCAAGTCGACCTATATGCGGCAGATAGCCTTGATCGCCCTGCTGGCCAGGATGGGCAGCTTCGTGCCGGCGCGCAAGGCGCGCATCGGCCGCATCGACCGCATCTTCACCCGTATCGGCGCAGCCGACGACCTGGCGGGCGGGCGATCCACCTTCATGATGGAAATGACCGAAGCCGCGGCGATCCTGTCGGCCAGCACCCCGCAAAGCCTGGTCCTGATGGATGAGATAGGCCGGGGCACATCCACCTACGACGGGCTGGCGCTGGCCTGGTCGATTGCGCACAGGCTATTGACGCACAATCAGGCCCTTACCCTGTTCGCCACCCACTATTTTGAAATCACCCGCCTGCCCGCCGAGGCGGCGAATGCGGCCAACGTACATTTGGCCGCCGCCGAATCGTCGTCGGGCATCGTATTCCTGCACGAGGTCCGGCCCGGCCCGGCCAGCCGCAGCTACGGCATCCAGGTCGCACAGCGCGCCGGCATACCGCCGGCCGTCATTCGCCATGCCAGCCGCGAACTGTCGCGTCTGGAGGCGCAAGGCGCGCCCACGCCGCAGTTGGACCTGTTCAGCGCCGGCGACGGCTCCGAGGAGCCTGCCGGCCAGGATGGCGACGGAGCCGCCCTTGCGCTTAAATCGGCGCTGGAAGCCATCGACCCCGATCAACTCAGTCCGCGCGAAGCGCTGGATATCCTGTATCGACTGCGCAACGAGCATCTATGAACATCGACCAGCCATTGGATCTTTTAGGCGGCCTGACCCCGCAGCAATTCATGCGGGATTATTGGCAGCGCAAGCCCTTGCTGATACGCCAGGCCATCCCCGGCTTCAAGCCGTCGCTGTCCATTGCCGACATCCGCAAGCTGGTCGGGCGTGAAGAGGTCGAATCGCGCCTGATCTGGCGCGATACCGAAGGCTGGAACATGAAAAGCGGACCGTTCTCGCGACTGCCGCCGGCCAACCGGCCGAACTGGACCCTGCTGGCGCAGAGCGTGGATCTGCATGATGATGCCACAGCCGCGCTGGTGCACCGCTTCCGTTTCATATCGGATGCCCGGCTGGACGACGCCATGATCAGTATCGCCACCGACGGCGGCGGCGTGGGGCCGCACTTCGACAGCTACGATGTATTCCTGCTTCAGGCGCACGGCAAACGGCGCTGGCGCGTCAGCCTGCAAGAAGACCTGACCCTTGAAGCCGGGCTGCCCCTGAAGATCCTCAAGCACTTCCAGCCCCAGCAAGAATACCTGCTGGAGCCCGGCGACATGCTGTACTTGCCGCCGCATGCCGCCCACGATGGCGTGGCCGAGGGCGATTGCATGACCATATCGATCGGCTTTCGCGCGCCGACTATGGCCACTCTGGCCTGCGGCATGCTGGAAGCAGCCAACGACCAGATCATGGCCAACCTGGGCGATACGGGCGGGCTGTATGCCAATCCCGTGATCCGGGGACCGGCACTGTCGGCCACGTTCAAGGATGCCGGCACGCCGGCAACAGCGCATCCCGCCGCGCTTCCTCAAGCGCTGATCGATGCATCGCTCAAAGCCATCGAAAAAATAAAATTCAACGAAGCGCTGGCCGAGCGCTTTCTTGGCCAATGGCTGACCGAACCGCCATCCAATGCCTATTTCGAACCCGGCAACGAGGACACTGATCTTGGCGATGGAATGCCGCCGGACGGCGAGCTCGTCCTGGATCGCTGCACGCGCCTGATGTACCGCGGCCGACAGCTGTTCATAAACGGCGAGGTGGCCGCGCTGCCCGCGACAGCGGCGCTGCGGCATCTGGCCGACAAACGCAAGCTTCCATGCGGCCACGCTTTGGCCCGCAAACTGAATGCGGATGAGCGGAGCATGCTGACCGAATGGCTGCACGAGGGCTGGCTGCATCTTGGCGCCGGCTGAGGCCTGCTTGCCCTGGGACTTTGCAGGCAGGGCCCGTGCACACCGCCCGCGCCCCGGGCATTACATGCGCAAAAGCATATAAATACCGGCGCGCATAAACTTATAAGCGATATAGAAATAATAATCTTGTCGTTCGCGCAAGGCGGCGGGCTTCATAGAATGGTGATGAACTTATTACCATGAGCGCACGCCATGCTGGCCCCGTCTTACCTTCCCGAATCCAAGCACACCCTTATCACCGAACTGGCCGACGGCCTGGAATCCAATGCGCTGAGCTGGCTGTCCGGCTACTTTGCCGGCGTCGCTCAAGGCAGGCTGGCGAGCCGCTCCGCGCCCCCGCCCGTCGCGGCGGTGGCCGGGGTGAGCGCGGCCAGGCAACTGACCGTCGTGTATGGAAGCCAGACCGGCAATGCCAAGCGCGTGGCCGAATCGCTGGCCGAGCGGGCCGGCGGCCTTGGGTTGAGCGTGCGGCTGCTGCGCGCCGATCGCTATCCCACACGCGAACTCAAGGACGAGGACTTGCTGTATATCGTCATGAGCACACAGGGCGATGGCGAACCCCCCGACGATTCCCTGGCCTTCGTCGAGTTCCTGTCCAGCCGGCGCGCGCCCAAGTTGCCGCAATTGAAGTATGCCGTACTGGGCCTGGGCGACTCCAGCTATCCGATGTTCTGCGGCATTGCGCAGACCCTGGACGCCCGCTTGGCGGAACTGGGTGCCGAGCGCCTGCATGAAGTGGGCACCGCCGACCTGGATATTGAAACCGTGGCCTTGCCCTGGCAGGATGCCGCGATCGGGCTCGCCCAAAAGGCCTTGAAGCAGACGGCCGCAACGACAGCCAGTGTGACGCCGCTGCATCCCAAGGCATCCAGGGTCACGCGGGAACAGCCCTTCCTGGCCGAATTGCTGCTGAACCAGCCCATAACCGGGCGAAACAGCGACAAAGATGTGCGCCATCTGGAAATATCGCTGGAAGGCAGCCAGCTAAGCTATCAGCCCGGCGACGCCCTGGGCGTCTGGCCCGCCCAATCCGAAGCCCTGGTCGATACGGTCATTTCCCACTTGGACCTGGATGCCGCCGAAAGCATAGACATCAACAATGTTTCGCGCACTTTGAAGGAGTGGCTGGGCCGGTATCGCGAACTGACGCAACTGACCAAGCCTTTCCTGGCGGCGCACGCCGAACTGTCAGGCAACGAACAGCTTAAAACCCTGCTGTTGCCCGAATCGATAGACCAACTGAAGAGCTATCTGGAAACGCGGCAGCTCATCGATCTGCTCAGGGAGTTCCCCGCCAAGTGGTCCGCCCAGGGCCTGGTCAAAGCCTTGCGTCCGCTGACGCCGCGCATGTATTCCATTGCGTCCAGCCAGTCCGCCGTGGATCAGGAAGTACATCTTACGCTGGCCAATGTCGCCTACGAATACGAAGGCGAGGCGCGCTGGGGCGCGGCATCGAATTTCCTGGTTGCGCTTGCCGAAGGCGAAAAGCTGCCTGTCTTCATCGAGGAGAATCAGCGCTTCCGCCTTCCCGCCGACAGTTCACGCGATGTCATCATGATAGGGCCCGGCACCGGCGTTGCGCCCTTCCGCGCTTTCGTCCAGGAGCGCGCGGCGGCAGGCGCCAGCGGCCGAAACTGGCTGTTCTTCGGCAACCCCCACTTCTCGTCGGACTTCCTGTACCAGACCGAATGGCAGCGCGCGCTTCAAGACGGCGACCTGCATCGGCTGGATTTAGCCTTCTCGCGCGACCAGGCGCACAAGGTCTATGTGCAGGACAAGCTGCTGGAGCGCGCCGGCGACCTGTACGACTGGATCCAGGGCGGCGCCCACGTGTATGTCTGCGGGGATGCCACCCGCATGGCCAAAGACGTTCATCAGGCACTGCTGCAGGTCGCCCGCCAGGAAGGCGGCCTGGACGAAGCCCAGGCCAAGGAATGGCTGGACGAGCTGGCCGCGCAAGGCCGATACGCACGCGACGTTTACTAATTCAGGATAGCAATGAGCAACACCCTTTCGCATTTAGAGCAGGTCAAAGCCGATAGCCGCCATCTGCGCGGCACTATCGAAGCCGGACTGAATGACCCGGTCACGGGCGCAATCAGCGACGACGACAACAAGCTGCTGAAGTTCCATGGCAGCTATCAGCAGGACGATCGCGACATACGCGATGAGCGGCGCAAGCAAAAGCTGGAGCCCGCCTATGCATTCATGATACGAGCACGCCTGCCGGGCGGCGTCGTCACGCCGGCCCAGTGGCTGGCCTTCGACGACATCGCCAACACCTACGCCGGACGCGGCTTGCGCATCACCACCCGGCAAACCTTCCAGTGGCACGGCATCATCAAGCGTGATCTGAAGCCCACCATGCAGGCTATCCACCACGCCATGGCGACCACGATCGCCGCCTGCGGCGATGTGAATCGCCAGGTGGTCAGCTCGGTCAATCCCTATCTTTCCAGCCAGCATCGCCTTGTACAGGAATGGACACAGAAGCTGTCCGATCATTTCATTCCGCGCACCCGCGCTTATCATGAAATCTGGTTGGACGGCGAGAAGATCACCGACGAGCCTGAAGAAGAACCCATTTACGGCGACACCTATCTGCCGCGTAAGTTCAAGATCGGTGTGGCTATACCTCCCACCAACGACATCGATGTTTTCGCGCAGGACCTGGGTCTGATCGCCATTATCGAGGACGGCCGCTTGCTGGGTTTCAATGTCGCCATAGGCGGCGGCATGGGCGCCACCCATGGCGATGAAACCACGTATGCGCGGCTGGGCAGCTTGATCGGCTTTGTGCCGCCCGAACAGTTGATCCAGGTCGCCGAAGGCGTGGTGACCCTGCAGCGCGACTACGGCAATCGCGTCGAGCGTCAGCACGCCCGCCTTAAATACACCATCGATCACCGCGGCCTGGACTGGTTCAAGGCACAGTTGGAAGAGCGCATCGGATTCGCGCTGCAAGCCTCGCGCCCTTACCGCTTCGATCTGAACGGCGACAGCTATGGCTGGAAGGAAGGCGACGATGGAAAATGGCATCTGGGCCTGTACATCGAATCGGGCCGGCTGCGGGATACCGACGGCAGCCTGCTGCAAACCGGTGTGCGCGAAATCGCCAAGGTACTGAAAGGCGAATTTCGCATGACCTGCAATCAGAACCTGCTTGTCGCCAACGTCGACGCCAAGGATCGCGGCAAGATAGACACGCTGGTCGAAAAATACGGACTGGACGGCTACAAGCGGCAAAGCGGCATCCGCCGCCACAGCATCGCCTGTGTGGCCCTGCCCACCTGCGGCCTGGCCATGGCTGAAAGCGAGCGCTATGCGCCGGTATTGCTGCTCAAGCTGGAAGCCCTGCTGGACAAGCACGGCCTTATCGACGCCCCCATCCTGCT
This sequence comes from Pollutimonas rozaliensis, assembly GCF_048751585.1. NCBI lineage: Bacteria > Pseudomonadati > Pseudomonadota > Betaproteobacteria > Burkholderiales > Alcaligenaceae > Pollutimonas > Pollutimonas rozaliensis. The sequence goes on from NZ_JAZHOB010000008.1 coordinate 113,751, forward strand.
GCGCCTGTCGGGCTGTCCGAACGGGTGCTCACGCCCTTATCTGGCCGAGATCGCCCTGGTGGGCCGGGCTCTGGGCCGGTATGACCTGCGGCTGGGCGCCAACTTCACGGGCGAACGTCTGAATATTCCGTATCGCGAGAACATCGCCGAGCCCGAAATACTGGATACGCTGGATGGCCTGTTCGGCGCCTATGCAAAGAACCGCCGGCCCGACGAGAAATTCGGCGATTTCCTGCTTCGCAGCGCGGTCATACCCCCTCCCTCGCAAAAACTGATTCCTATCGTTCTGGACACGGTGGTATAAAACAATCCCGACGCCACCACACTCCCCATGAGATTATTTCCCATATTCGCCGACCTTGAAGCGCGGCTCGTCCTGGTCGTGGGCGGCGGCGCCGTCGCCGAACGCAAAATCAAAAGCCTGCTGGCTTCGGGCGCCCGTGTTCGGGTCGGCGCGCTGGAAGCCGGAGACGCGGTGCAAGAACTGGCCCGCCAAGGCAAGATCGAATTGCTGCGCGGCTCCTTCGAGCCCGACTGGCTGGAAGGAGCCTGGCTGGTCGTGGCCGCTACCGATGACCGCGAACTGAACCGGCATATTGCCGCACTGGCCGGCGAACAGAAGCGCTTCATCAATGTGGTCGACGACCCCGAATTATCCAGCTTCCAGGTTCCATCCATCGTCGACCGCTCGCCCTTGACCATCGCGATCTCGTCGGCGGGCAGCGCCCCCGTGCTGGCCCGCCGCGTGCGTGAACGCATCGAAAGCCTGTTCGACCATACCCTGGGCTCGCTGGCGGCGCTGGCCGCCGGCTATCGCCAGGCCATACGCCAGGCGCGACCCGACCTGCGCCGACGCCGTGAATTCTACGATTGGCTGCTGGACGGCCCCGTGGCCGATGCCCTGCGCAAGCGCCAACCCTCGCAAGCGCGCCAGTTGCTGGAAGACGAACTGCGGAATCCGCAAGCGGCCATTGCCGGAAAAGTGATCCTGGTCGGCGCAGGTCCCGGCGATCCGGGCCTGCTGACCCTTAAAGCCCTGCGTGCGCTGAATGAGGCCGACGTCATTCTTTATGACCGCCTGGTGGACGGCGAAATCCTGGAATTGGCGCGCCGCGACGCCACGCAGATTCCGATCGGGAAAATCCCCGGCGAAGACCACAACGCGACTCAGGCTCGCATTCACAGCCTCATGCTGGAGCATGCCCGGCAAGGCCGGCTGGTGGTGCGCCTGAAAGGCGGGGACGCCTTCGTATTCGGGCGCGGCGGCGAAGAGCTCCAATTCCTGCGCGAACACGATGTGCCGTACGAGGTAGTGCCCGGGATCACGGCGGCGCTGGCCTGCGCGGCCTATGCCGGCATCCCGCTGACCCATCGCGACCATGCGCAGTCGGTCCGCCTGATTACCGCGCACTGCCGCCAGGATACTTTCCTGGAGGATTGGCCATCGTTGGCACGCGACAAGCAGACCCTGGCGTTCTACATGGGGGTCAGCCAGCTTGATTGGCTATCGGAACAGTTGATGTCGCATGGACGATCCGGCGATACGCCGTTTGCCATGGTGGAAAACGGCACGCGCAGCAATCAGAGGGTGCTGCAGGGCAGCCTGAAAAACCTGGCCGAACTGGCCCGCCGCCATGAAATGAAAGCGCCTTCCTTGCTGCTGATCGGCGAGGTGGCCGCATTGGCGCCTGCGCTGGAATGGTTTGGCGCCAGCATCCGGCAAGACTAGGGCCGCCATTGCGGCGGCCCCTTTTGATACGTGCCGCCCGCCATTGCAAGGGCGGACGGCGTCCGCAGGCTTACTTCGCCTTCATGTGGCTGGACAGCACCGTAATGATGCGCTTGGCGGTATCGGTGTTCTGAACCTGGCCATTCTGATCCAGAACCGTGACGATCGAGCCCGAACCCTGGCCGGCGACGTGAATGCGGTATCCTGCCGCTTCCGCCGTATTCTTCGAGCCGAACAATCGTCCGATGAAATTCTGCTGCTCGATTTTCTCGCCGGTGTCGCTGTCCAGATAGCGGATGAAGTAATCGCCCGCGGAACGATCGCGGTCATCGACGGCGAAGCCCGCTGAGTCGATGGCCACGCCCACGCGGCGCCATGCCCGGTCGAAAGGCTCGGCCAGCGCGATGGCGGCCTGGCCGTCGGGCATTTGCGTGATCGAGGCCTGCTCCGAGTCCTTTTCAGCCTGCGCGACCATGTCGTGCGCCTTCTGCACATCGGTACCCAGGAACACCATGAGGCGAGCCAGCATGGCGGCGTTCAGGCCCGGGTCTTCCTTGCCGAACACCCACTTGAACGTGGAGCCGTCCTGGGTCGGCGTTTCGACCATTTGCTGATGGCTGATGTAGACCTCGGTCTTGCCATTGACGCGCTCGACGCGTGTGCGGAAGCGTTCGCGCTCGCCGCTGTCGAACACGGTATCGATAATGGATCCCAAGGCGCTGCGGATCCAGCCTTCGGGTATCTTGGCGCGGTTTTCAGCCCAGTCAGTTTCCATCAGGCCGGCGCGCGGATCCTGGGAATGGATGGTAAAGCCCTGCTCGCCCCAGAAATCGAGGATTTTCGGGTAGACCTCTTCGGCCGGCTTGTCGACCACCAACCAGCGCACATCGCCATCGCGCATGACCGACACGCCTTGAGTCTGCGGCAGTATGCGATCGGCAGCCGTCTTGCCCTGCTGGGTCTGCTGGCTTTGAGAGTATTGGCTGAACGTGGCCGTGCCTTCGGGCGCGCGGTAGCGCGCATCGCTGTTGGCTTGAGTCAGGTCGGGAGGAATGCTGAGCGGGTCGCCGGCAACCGTGCTTTTGTAATCGACAGCTTCCTCCGCACCCGTCATTTGGTTCCAGGTGGAGCAGCCGGACAGCAGTACCATGCCCATGCCCAGAGCCAGGCCGGCGCAGCGTTTGTTCATACGCGTATTCATCATTTAGATTAAGCCCACTTCTTTTAGCGAATTGCGCACCAGAGCATGGTGCTGTTCGTGCAAGGAGGTTAAGGGTAGGCGATAGCCCAGTTTGGACAGACCCATTTCAGCAACGGCCCATTTAACCGGTATCGGGTTGGATTCAACAAAAAGCACTTTATTAAGCGTCGCAAGGCGGGCATTGAGCTTGCGCGTCAATGCCGCATCGCCCTTGAGCGCCGCCATGCACATGTCGTGCATGAGACGAGGAGCAACGTTGGCCGTGACCGAAATATTGCCCTGGCCGCCCAGCAGAATAAGGGCCGCCGCCGTGGCATCGTCGCCGCTGAAGACCTGGAAGCCCGCCGGCACATCGCGCACCAGCATCGCCCCTCGGCCGATATCGCCGGTTGCATCCTTGATGCCGATGATGCCGGGCACCTGAGCCAGGCGCAGGATGGTGTCATTGGACATGTCGGCCACCGTCCGGCCCGGCACGTTGTACAGGATGGAAGGCAGGTCAACCGCTTCGGCTATGGCCTTGAAGTGCTGGTAAAGCCCTTCCTGGGTGGGTTTGTTGTAATAGGGAACGACCGATAAGCCCGCCTGAGCGCCGACCGCCTTGGCATGCCGGGACAGTTCGATGGCTTCCTGGGTGGAATTGCCGCCCACACCCGCAATGACAGGCAGGCGTCCCGCCGCATGCTCGACCGCCACCTTGATGATCTGGGCATGCTCATCCACGTCCACGGTCGGGGATTCGCCCGACGTGCCCACCACCACCAAGGCATCGGTGCCCTCGCTGGCGTGCCAGTCGATCAGTTTTCGGAAACTGTCGAAATCCAGGCTGCCGTCGGGATGCATGGGTGTGATAAGTGCCACCATGCTGCCCTGAAAGGTAGGAATCGCAGAATCCGTGCTTGTTGCCATGATAGGAATGATCTCCTCGAACTCACCGTAACGGTGAACTTGCCTAGACGTGAATTAACTCACAAGTTTACCGGATATGCGTGCAAAATCATAAGAACCAATTCACAATTAACTGGCCGAATGCCAGCAATGGTTGCAATACCACCCATAAAATACCGGTCAGCATCAGGATGATCAGGATCAACAGGCCATAAGGCTCGATCCGGGAGAACTGCCATGCCATCCTGGCGGGCAGCAGGCTGAACACGATGCGCCCGCCGTCCAGGGGGGGCAGAGGCACCAGATTCAGCGCCATCAATATAAGATTCACCTGGATGCCGGCGATCGTCATCTGCACCCAGAAGTCGCCCTGGCTGGCACCGGTTTCCGCCAGCAAGCGCAGGCCTAACGCCCAGATAATCGCCATGACCAGGTTGGACCCCGGACCGGCCAATGCCACCCACAGCATGTCCTGCTTGGGCCGGCGCAAGCGTCCCCAATCGACCGGAACCGGCTTGGCCCAGCCGAAAAGCAGTCCTCCGCCGCCCAGCAGCTTGGTGCTGAACAGCAGCACGAGCGGCACGATGATGGTGCCGACCAGATCAATATGGCGTATGGGATTAAGGCTGATGCGCCCTGCCTGCCAGGCCGTGGGATCGCCGAACATCCGGGCCACATAGCCATGCGCCGCTTCATGCAGGGTGATGCCAAACAGCACAGGCAAGGCATAGACGGTAATGGTCTGTATCAACGATTCCATGGAGTTCCGCAAAGATGGGCCGTCAGCGACGACGGACGGCCCGTATGGCTAAGGCTGCCGAAAAGGGAAAAAGTTCGCTAATCAAGGCCCAGGACGGACAAGTCGCCCTGCCCGCGACGTGTGATCTCAGGACTGGGGCCCGTCAAGTCGATGACCGTGGTGGGCGCAAGGGGGCAAGGGCCGCCATCGATGACGGCGGCCAGCTGATTGGCGTAGCGATCGAATATGGCCTGCGCATCGTTCATGGGTTCTTCCTCGCCTTCGGGTATCAATGTGGTGGACATCAAGGGCGAACCCGCGGCTTCGATCAGGGCCAGCGCTACCGGATGATCGGGCACACGTATGCCTATGGTCTTGCGCGAGGGATGGGATACCCGGCGCGGCACTTCGCGCGTGGCTTCAAGGATAAACGTCCAGGGGCCGGGCGTCGCCAATTTAAGGAAGCGGTATTGCTTGTTGTCCACCCGCGCGAAATGGCCGATCTCGGCCAGATCGCGGCAAAGCAGTGTCAGGTGATGGCGCTCGTCCAGTCCCCGCAAGCGCCGCAATGCGTCGGCCGACGGCTTGTCGTCTAGGCGCGCCACCAGGGCATAGCTGGAATCGGTGGGAACCGCCACGAGACCGCCATTGGAAAGCAACTGGCCGGCCTGCTTCATCAGGCGCGGCTGCGGATTTTGAGGATGAACAACAAACAATTGAGCCATTAACGTATCCTAACATTCCTGGAGGGCGAGTTTAAGTTCCAATCCGGCAACAGGCAATAAAATTAAGTCCGGCCGCCTTCCCGCGGCTCCCACTGAAAGGAGTTCCACATGCGCCTGGATAATTCGCGCGAAAGCAGCAATATCGAAGACCGGCGCGGTCGGCGCATGCGCATGGGCGGACGCGGGAAAATCGGCTTGGGAACCATCGTGCTGGCCCTGGTAGCCATGTATTTCGGCATCGACCCAGGCGTCGTCCTGCAAAACGCCACATCCCCAACCGACGATACCTCGTACAGCAGCGGCCCCACCCCATCGGCCACGCCGGAAACCCGCTTCGTGTCCAAAGTGCTGGCCGACACCGAAGATGCCTGGGATGCGATTTTCCAGCAAAAGGGCTGGGGCCATTATCAACAGCCCAAACTGGTCCTGTTCAACGGAGCAACCCCTACCGCCTGCGGCACGGGCCAGTCGGCCATGGGGCCGTTCTACTGCCCGGGCGACAGCAAAGTCTACCTTGACCTGAGCTTCTTCAAGCAAATGGCGCAGCAACTGAATTCCCCCGGCGACTTTGCCCAGGCTTATGTCATTGCGCATGAAGTCGCGCACCACGTACAGCATCTGCTGGGCGTCACCGACCAGGTGGATCAGGCGCGGCAACGCGGGGGCGCCGTGGCGGCGAATCAACTATCGGTGCGCGTCGAACTGCAGGCGGACTGCATGGCCGGCGTATGGGCCCACCACTCCGATACCCGGCGCAATACCCTGGAGCAAGGCGACATCGAGGAAGCGCTGAATGCGGCCAGCGCCATCGGCGATGACCGGCTTCAGCAGCAATCGCAGGGCTATGTCGTGCCCGATTCGTTCACTCATGGAAGCTCGGCGCAACGGATGCGCTGGTTCACCCGCGGCTTCAAGAGCGGAGACACCGCGCAATGCGACACCTTCAGCGCGGCCACGCTCTAAGAGTCTGGCCGCTCGGGCGCACTACTTGGGCTGCGTCCCCATGCCGGAATTCATTCCGGGATGATTCTCTATGGGTGCCGGATAAGGAGGCGTCCCGGAGGGCTGGATTCCCGGGGAGTACGTGCCCGGCGAGGAAGGGGTGGTCGAGGGTGGCGCGGCCGGCGATGAGGGCGATGGCGTCACGGAGGAAGGCGATTGGGTTCCCGCAGGTGCGCCAGTGCCGGATGAGGTTGCCGACGTGCCCGCCGGTATCTCGGTTTCCTCTATCCTCAGCGTCGGCTTAATGTCTATCTGTTGCGCCTTGAGCCAGGCCCTATGGGCGGCTTCGTCATCGTGCGCCTGCGCGGCGGCAAATGGCGCAGCCAGCAAGGCGGCCAACAACAAGGTTTTATTCAATGTTTTCATGAGCCAGCTCCTTGGAAAGATTGCTGAACATTCATCGTAGGGCAAACAAGCGAAGCCGTGACCGCCCAAACGTTTCAAGCCGTCACAAGATACAGGGCCGGTTTTCCGGTTCGCCGACAAGCCTCGTCCTCGCCTGATACCTGCGTCCCCGGCCGATGACACATGAAGTTTCAGTTTTTCGCGCAATGGTTCAGCCCCGCAAGCCTTATTCCACGGTTCATGCTAGAATCCCGTTTCTCTGTGCAGCGCATGCGCTCGATTAAATAGTGATATACTTTTTAGTTGACGTTTGCCGTCTCGGTGGTGACCGTAGCTCAGTTGGTAGAGTCCCGGATTGTGATTCCGGTTGTCGTGGGTTCGAGCCCCATCGGTCACCCCAAATTTCTTTATTTATCAATACATTGCGAATTTCAAATTTTTCGCAATCTAAAAATTAAAACAAATATTGAAACATTGAATTGCCTCGCTGAATGCGGGGCTTTTTTGCGCCCAGAATACGATAAACAGGCATATGGCTTGCTGTCATGGCGCCCCGGGCTCAAGTGTCCGAGCGAACAACAATCCAATCCCATGAAAGCGCCAGCATTGAAGCGGATACGCACGCATCTCAGGAAAGACGAGGTCCGAATACCGATACAGACGGCCTCCGCGGTCTTCATGGCGTATTTCGCAACCCGCTTCATGGGCACCGAAGATGCGTCATGGGGAGTGTTTTCGGCGCTGTTTGTGGTACAGGCCAGCATAGGCGGGACCATAGGCGCCGCACTGGGCCGCATTGCCGGGGCGGCTTTAGGCGCGATCATTGCCGTCGCGCTGGTCATCCTGTTTGGCAGCGAAGGCTGGGGCACTCTTCTTGCCTTGCTGGCCGGCGTCGGCTTCATGAGCTTCTTAGCCGCAAAGTGGCCAGTGCTGGCCTATGGGCTGGTCACCGTCGCCATTATCGCTGTAGCCCCCGACTTCTACCTCGTTGAAGGCGCGCTACGGAAGGTGCTGGCCATCGCCATCGGCTCAAGCTGCGGGATGGTCGCCGCCTTCGCGGTATTGCCGGTTCTTGCCAGGCGCACCGAACAGGAGTACTTGGCCATGGCGCTGCGCAACTGCGGAGCCTATGTCATGGAATGCACCGCATGCCTGGTCCGGGACAAACAGGACAAGGACAGAAAGGCCCAGGACACCATACAGAGCTCAATCAGACAGGCCCGTCTTATGGCGCGCGAGGCCCGCATTGAAGAAAAAACCCGCGCCATGGGGCTCAGTCCCTTTTCACAAGCCTTGCTCCCTGAGATCGAGCGTTTCGCTTATACGCTTACCTTGGTCGATCGTTTCAGCGACAAGCCGATTTCCGACGCACTGCGCCACGACAACAAGAAAGCGCTCCTGGAACTGGCCGGTACAGTCAGGAATTGCCTGGAAAAAATCGCCGATGCGATCGAGGCCGGGAAAGAGTGCGAGGAAATAGATGAGGTGAAGAAAATTTACGGAACATTTGAAAAACGGGTGGATGACTCCGTCAAGCATGGCGGCCTTTCCATGGAAGATGAAGAACATATGGTTTCGATAAAAAGCGCATACGGTTCGGTGCTGTCCAACTTGGCGGAGCTGGTTCGCCAGGCGCGAAACCGATGACCACCCGTGCTATAAGGAAGGCTGCCGCGACCGGCCGCCTCGCCATGTGCGGGGCTTTTTGTATGTGCGGCAGCATGCCGAACGCGGGGGAGACATGAAGCTGGACTGGACACACGCGCCGCGAGGCTGGAACTGGGCGGCGCAAGACGAAGACGGCCGTTGGTTCTGGTACGGCGTCAAGCCTGTTCTGGGCATAGGCGGCGGCGTATGGCGCGCACCGTCGCGAGCCCAGGCATTTGCCTGTCAAGGCGATCCCAATCCCTTGTGGCATGAAACGCTGCTGGAACGTCCCAGGCAACCCTAAGCGCCCCGCCCTTCTATATACTTGGCCCTGGCTCCGGCTTGCGCATGCCATGGAGCCGGAGCCTCGGCCGCGCCGGCCCGCTCCCGATTGCGATGAAAAAACCGATAGGGCATTGAATATGGCTTCGTTGGAATACCTGGTCTCGGAATACTGGCCGCACTTGGCGTTTTTCTTGAGTCTTGCCGTAGGCGGAACCGCCGCCGTCCATGCGGCCATGACCAAGAATGACGTTCGCGCCGCCATAGGCTGGGTGGGCATCATTCTGATGTCACCCCTTATCGGCCCATTTTTCTATCTGATTGCCGGCATCAACCGTATCCGCCGCGACCACATTACCGAACAGCGCAACAAAAGCCTGAAGGATTATGCCGCCATCCCCGAGGCGCCCCTGGCCGACGTCGGCGCCATCTCCGGAGAGCAGTTCGCTTCCTTGCGCGTGCTGGGCGACCGCATCAGCCATTTCCCGCTGCGCGACGGCAACCATATACAGATGCTGATCGGCGGCGACCAGACTTACCCCGCAATGATCGCCGCCATCGATCAGGCGACTCGATCCATCGCCCTGCAAACCTATATTTTCGATAATGACAGCGAAGGGCGAAAAATCGTCCAGGCGCTAGCGCGCGCGCATGAACGGGGCGTGCAGGTACGCGTCCTGATCGACGCTGTCGGTTCCAAGTATTCCCGCCCTCCCATCATCAGGCTGTTGCGCAAGCTTGGCATTCCATCGGCATTGTTCATGACCAATCCGCTGGGCATGCGCATGCCTTACGCCAACCTGCGCAGCCACCGCAAAATACTGGTCATCGATGGGCGCTGCGCCTTCACCGGCGGCATGAACATACGGGAAGGATTCGTTACCTCCGTTGCCGGCGAGAATACGGCAAGCGATACCCATTTCCGCGTAGAGGGTCCCGTGGTACTGCAGTTGATCTCGGTCTTCGCGCACGACTGGGAATTCACGACCAAGGAAAGCCTGCCATTTGACGTTTGGTGCTGCACCGCCTGGAATCCGCCCCGACCGACAATGCCGGCGCGCTGCATACGCTCGGGTCCGGACCGTTATATCGTGGGTACGCACAACATGCTGCTTGGCGCCTTTGCCGTGGCACAGAAACACATACGCATACAGTCGCCCTACTTCCTGCCCGATCAGATACTTCTGGGGGCCATCAACACCGCTGCCCGGCGGGGCATCACGGTCGACATCGTCATCCCGGGGCGCAACAACCTGCGCCTGGTCAATTATGCAATGACGGCCCAGCTTGATCAGGTGATACGCAATGGCTGCCGGGTGTGGCGCGCCCATGGGAATTTCAACCACTCCAAACTGATCACCATCGATGGCGCCTGGTCGTACGTAGGTTCATCCAACATGGACCCGCGCAGCCTGCGCCTTAACTTCGAGCTTGACATGGAGATCTACAGCCACGACCTGGCAAGCCAGGTCGAAGGGCTGATAGACGAAGAAATACGAAATTCCGAGGCGGTAACCCTGGAAGGGCTGGCCGCCATTCCCTTTCGCAAACGTCTGCGCAACAGGGTGATATGGCTGGCCAGCCCTTATTTGTAATACGCCGCCAGGCTTACTGGGGCTGAACCTTTGCCTGCTTGGCAACATCGCCCCAACGAATGATCTCGCTGTCGACGAACTTGCCGAAAGCCTCGCCCGTCATGTTGGGCGTGGCCGAGCCGTTGCTGGTCCAAAGCTCTTTCACCTTGGGCGCGTTCAGCGCCTTGACCAGTTCTTCCGACATTTTCTTGACGATATCGGGAGGCGTGCCCTTCGGTGCCCACATGGCGTACCACGTCGATACCTCGTAGTCGGGAACACCCGCCTCGGCCGCTGTCGGCACGTCGGGGAACGATGGCGAACGCTGGGCCGACGCTACCGCCAAGGGACGGATGGTGCCCGCCCGGATATGCGATGCCGACGAGCCCAGTCCGTCGAAGGCGACATCGACCTGCCCGGTAATCAGGCCGGTCAGCATGGGGCCCGCGCCCTGGTAGGGAACGTGCGTCAATTCAATGCCCGTCTTCAGCGCGAACAATTCGCCAGCCAAATGGTGGGTGCTGCCGATGCCGGCCGAACCGAAGTTGATCTGGCCTGGGCTGGCCTTGGCCTTTTCAAGAAACTCCTTCACATTTTTAACGGGAAGCTTGCTGGGGTTCACCACAATGATCTGCGGCGGCTGAGCCAACAGGGCGACGGGCACGAAATCCTTCTGGATGTCGTAGTTCAGCTTCTTGTAGATGGATGGCGCCACCGCGTGGTGAGCTCCACCCATGAAGAAGGTGTAGCCGTCGGCCGGTGCGCGCGCGGCCACACCGGCGCCCAGCGTGCCGCCCGCCCCACCCTTGTTGTCGACCACCACGCTTTGCTTGAGCTGTTGGCCAAGCTGATGAGCCAGCGGCCGGGCAAATGTGTCGGTGCCGCCACCGGCCGGGAACGGAACGATGATGGTGATGGACCGGTCGGGCCATGCGGCTTGCGCGGCGCCGGATACTGCCAATGCGGACAAAGCCGCGGCGGCCGCGTAAACAAAACCTTTCTTCATGAAATCTCCTCTTGGATTCTTATATAAAAAACTAAAGCGAATAATTCGCATGGGGCACTCCGCATTCTCTGTGCGGAGCGTATTGCACACTACTGGAGAAAACACCTATCGCCAGCATAAAAACTGCTTTCGCAGCGTAAAACTAAATGGCCGGGCCCATCACATACTCGGGCAGCGACGTGACGATCTGGGGAAATACGCACAACAGTACGATCGCCAGCATCATGACCAGCACATAGGGCAAAGCGCCCCATAGAATCTCCCGGGTCGGAACATCGGGCGCAATGGAATTCAGCACAAAAAGGTTCAAGCCCACCGGGGGAGTAATCAGCCCTATCTCCATATTGATGGTCAGCACAACGGCGAACCAATACGGGTCGAAACCAGCCTGGGTGATGATGGGAAAAAGCAGGGGCGCCGACATCACGATGATCGCGACCGGCGGCAGGAACATGCCCGACACCAGCAGAAACACGTTGATCAGGCCCATCAAGGCCCATCGATTGATCTGCAGCTCGGCGATAGCCGCAGCCAAGGACTGCGTAATATAAAGCGAGGACAGGGCGAAGGCGAAGAGTTCGGCCGAGGCCATGATCATCATGATCATGACGCTTTCACGCATGGCCGAGCCGAAGATGCCCACGAATGATTTGATCTTGAACAGGCGATACACCACGATCACCACCAGCAGGGTCAGGAAGGCGCCGGCGCCGGCCGCTTCCGACGGCGTCGCCACCCCGCCGTACAGCACAAACAGCATGCCCAGGATAATCAGCAGCAATGGAAGCACGCGCGGCAAGGTCGCCAGCTTCTCCTTCAAGGTATAGTGCAGCGCTGCGGACTGGAAGCGGAAGCCTTTCCTGCGGGCGTCCAGCAAGGCCCACACCATGAACATGGCGGTCAGCATCAAGCCGGGCAAAACGCCCGCAAGGAACAATCGGCCGATGGAAGTCTGCGTCGATATCCCGTACACGATCATGGTGACCGAAGGCGGTATCAATATGCCCAGGGTGCCGCCCGCAGCGATAGAGCCCGTTGCCACCGAACTGGGATAGCCGCGCTTGAGCATCTCGGGAATGCCCATCTTGCCGATGGCGGCACATGTAGCGGGGCTGGACCCCGTCATGCCCGAAAAAATGGCGCAGGCGCCGATATTGGACAGCACCAGCCCGCCCGGCACCTTGTACAGCCAGCGATCCAGCGACTTGTACAGATCGCCTCCCGCTGGAGTTCCTGCCACGATCGCCCCCATCAATACAAACATGGGTATGGCCACGTAAGCCAGATTGGCGATGCCCGCAAACATCGTTTCGGCAATCACATAGATGACGTCCGGTCCCATGTCCAGAAACAGGCCCGTGATGGCGGCCAGGCCCAGCGCAAATGCAATGGGCATGCCGGTGCCCAGCAACAGGCACAACCCCACGACCAGCGTGATTCCCGCATAGGTGGGGCTCATGATTGCTCTCCGGTCAATTTGACGATCTCGGCCATGTATTGCAAGGAAAGCAAAACAAAGCCCGCCAGCATCGGCGAGAGCGGCATCCACAAAGGAACAGCGGCAACGCTGGGCGTGGTCCAGCCGCCTTCCAGCGCTTCATAGAGATGGATGCCCGTGGCAGCCGCCATGACCAGGCAAAACATTATTCCGAACAAGGCGCCCGCCCTGTCCATGGCCAGGCGGGTGCGCGGCTTGACCACCATCTGTATGAAATCGACGCCGACATGCCCCTTGGTCAGCAAGACATAGGGCGCGCCCAGGAAAATCGCCGCGGTCGCGCTGAACACCACCGCTTCGGTCTGCCATATGGTGGCTGCGCGGAATATATAGCGCAGTAATATCATCTCGCATACCACCAGCATGGAAAAGACCAGCAACAAGGCGGACAGCACTCCGCATGCTCGCGACAGGGTTTCAACGAAACCGATAAATCGTCCAGTCATATGCCTTCCTTATTCTTGGTAAGAGCCGCCGGATCGGAACACATAGGCATTGCGGCTGCCCGCAATGCCCGGCCCGACCCGGCCGCAATCAGACATCACTGGACCGCCAGCGCCTTTTTCAGCAACACATCGCCGCCCTTTACCTTTTCGGCAAACTGCTTGTAGGACGACGCTTGAGCCACCTTCATCCAGGCGTCGAAGTCTTCCTTGCTCATGCTGACGACCTTGACGCCGGCCTTGGTAAAGGTATCGACCATTTTCTTCTCGCCTTTGCGGGCCTCGCCGGTGAAGTAGTCTTCGGCTTTCTTCGCCGCCGACATAATCGCCTTCTGCTGCTCGGGCTTGAGTCCATCGAATACCTTCTTGGACATGATCACCGGCTCGTACATGAACCACAGCGCGTTATCGCCCGGCGCGGTCAGGCACTTGACCTGTTCGTAGATCCGGTAGGACACGAAGCTGTCGTTGGACGTGTTGGTGGCATCCAGAACCCCGGTTTGCATGGCGGTATAGATTTCCGACGACGGCATGGACGAAATGGATGCGCCCGCGGCCGCCAGCATTTGCTCGAACGCCGGACCGGCGGCGCGTATGACCTGCCCTTTGATGGTGTCGGGGCTGGTAATGCATTGCTTTTTGGATGCAAAGCCGCCCGCAAGCCATGCGTCGGCAATGACCACTGCGCCGCTTTTCTCTACCAGCGCCTTGATGTCCTTCATGAAATCGGACTTGTTCAAGCGCTGCGCGTGATCGTAGTTGCGCACCAGTCCCGGCATAAGGGTGGCGGAAAATTGCGGCACGCGCCCGGAGGCGTAATCCAGCGGGAAGGCCGACATATCCAGCTGGCCGCGCGTAATCGCGCCCCACTGCTCAGTCGCCTTGTACAACGACGACGATGGAAACACCTGGATCTTCAATCCGACCTTGGCGGCCTCGACCTCGCGCGCGATGATTTGCACCATCTCGTCGCGGGGGTCCCCCTGGCCTCCCGGGAACTGATGCGATGCTCGTAGGGTGGTTTGGGACGACGCCGCGCCGGCGGCGGCCAGAATCGCGGCTCCCACCACGATGCGATATAGGCTCTTCATAGCTTTGTCTCCTGAAATTTTAATAAGGACTACTTTCTATGTGAACTGCCTTGCTACGCGTAATGCATACCGCTCTCTTCGAACTACAGGCTCTTGTATTGCTCTCTCAATACGTTCTTCTGAACCTTGCCCATCGTATTGCGCGGCAACTCTGCCGCTACGACTATCCGCTTCGGAATCTTGAAATTGGCCAGACAGGTTTTCAGGTCCGCCAACATGGCTTCAGGATCAATCTTGCATCCTTGCTTCGCAACCACGACCGCCACCACCGCCTCGCCGAAATCCGGATGCGGCACGCCGATGACCGCCGATTCATCGACGCAGGGCAATGCGTCGATGACCAGTTCGATCTCTTTGGGGTAAACATTGAATCCGCCTGAAATGATCAGGTCCTTGCTGCGCCCGACAATAGTCAGGTAGTTTTCGGGCACATTGGCGCCGCCCCATTGGCCGACGTCGCCGGTGCGGAACCAGCCATCCTCGGTGAATTCTTCGCGCGTTTTCTCGGGCATGCGCCAGTAGCCCGAGAACACGTTCGGGCCGCGCACCTGGACACTGCCGATTTCGCCGGCCGGCAAGGCGGCGCCCGCCTCGTCGACCACCCGGACCGACACGCCGGGCAGGGCCTGGCCGACCGTGCCGCCTATGCGCTCGCCCAGGGCGGCATCGTAGGGATTGGATGTCAGCATGATGGTTTCGCTCATGCCGTAGCGCTCAAGTATGGTCTGGCCGGTACGTTCGCGAAACTCGGTGAAGGTTTCAGTCAGCAAGGGCGCCGAACCCGAAATGAACAGGCGCATATTGCGCGTCGCCTCGCGGGTGAACCGCGCATCGGCCAGCAGGCGCACATAGTAGGTGGGCACACCCATCATTACCGTGCTTTGCGGCAGATAGTGCAAGGCCTGGTCCGTATTGAACTTGGGCAGCCAGATCATTTTGGCGCCGGCCAGCAAAGCGCCGTGCGAAGCGACAAAAAGGCCATGGACGTGGAAGATGGGCAGCATGTGCAGCAGCACGTCATCCGAACGCCAGCCCCAGAATTTCTTCAGGACCTGGGCGTTCGAGGACAGGTTGCGGTGCGACAGCATGGCGCCCTTGCTGCGGCCCGTGGTGCCCGAGGTATACAGGATGGCTGCAAGATCGTCCGCTTGGCTTTGGACGGTGTCGAAACGGCCTTCCTGGCTGGCGGCGGCGACCGCCAGGCTGCCGTTGCCGTCGGCATCCAGCGTATAAACATGGGCGATGCCGGTCTTCTTCGCCAGGGCTTCTATCCATTCCAGATTCTTGCTGTCGCACACGACTACGGCCGGTTCGGCGTCGGTCAGGAAGTATTCGACCTCGGCGGAGCGGTAGGCCGTGTTCAGCGGCAAGTACACCAGTCCCGCGCGCACAGCGGCCAGGTACAGCATCAGGGCGATGGGCGATTTCTCGACCTGTACGGCCACGCGCGCGCCGGCGGGCAAACCCAGGGCTTGCAGCAACGATGCCAGCCGGCCGCTCATTTCTTCGACATCGTTCCAGCTATAAACCTGATCCGGCGTTTCGATGGCGGTCAGTGAACGGTCCGAAGGGAAGCCCGACGCGAGCAAGGCATACAGATTAGCGTTGCTTTCCAAATCAATCTCCTGAAAATACCGGCTCCTCGCCAGCCAAAAATGCTCTTACGCCCTCGTGATGGTCACGCGTCTGGGCATAACTGAAAAATTCGTCGAGCTCGGATTCGCCTAGCGGCTCGGGCCGGGAACACAGCCGGGCGGCGGTCTTCTTGTTGATGCGGGCGGCCAGTGGCGCCCCGCCAGCCAGGCGCTGCGCTGTGCGCAAGACGTCGCCGGCCACCTCGGCATCGGGCAGCACGCGCGTAAGCAAGCCCTTGGCCATCGCCTCGGCGGCGGTGAACACACGCCCTTCCAGCAGAATTTCCATGGTCGTGGCGCGTCCGGCCAATTCCAGCAGTCCCCGCATTTCCTCGGGCGCCATGGGAAAGCCCAGCTTGTTGATCGGCACGCCAAAGCGGGACGACGCACCGGCGATGCGCAAGTCGCACTGGCTGGCGACTTCCAGGCCTCCGCCCACGCATACGCCTTCGATTTGCGCCAGCACTGGATGCATGCAATTGGCGATGGCATGGAGCGCCGGCGCTATGACCTGCATGTGATAGTTGATGACGCCCTTCCGGTCGGCGCGCTCGCGTGGGAATTCGCGAATGTCGGCGCCGGCGGCGAAGTTTCCCTGATCGCCGCGCAGCACCACGCAGCGCAAGGCGGGGTCGGCGCCGACCTGGGTGAATATCCGGTGAAGCTGGCGCCACATGGATACGCTGATGGCGTTCAGGCGGCCCGGATGGCTAAGGGTGACGAAGGCGATCGCGCCATCCACATCCAGCAGGACGCGATCAGGTCCGGCAGACTGCTCGTGCTCGGTCATAGCCATCTCAGGTTGAGTCCGGTTTTGGGTTTGCCCGCCGCCAACTGCGCAAGATTGTCGTCCAGTTGATCCAGTTCATATAAATAGTTGGTCATGATCCCGCAAGACTGCGACATGCCCTTGGGCGAACAATCGGCGGCCCAATTGACTCTTTCAATACGCGCACCGTTGCCCAAGTGAAAGCGCGCCACCGGATCCAGCGGCTGGCCGTTCTTCATGCTTTTCAGATAATGGGCGGCCAGGCGCAAGCCCGTACGCTGGACGGCATCGGAGGCCTTGCCCGCGGCGGCGGCCTGCAGGCGCTCTACCCACTTCTGTCCGGCCGATGGATCGTCCTGGGCCTGCTGCTTGTCGGCCTTGTCGTGCAGCAAGGCCTGCATGGCCTTGCCATCCTGTTTGGCCAGCCAGTCGGCAAAGCCCGGTATGGGGGACAAGGTGGCGAAGGACTTCAGGCGCGGCAGTTCGCGCAATAGTTCGTCGATGACCCGTTTCAGCAGGAAATTGCCGAAGCTGATGCCGCGCAGGCCCGGCTGCGTGTTGGAAATGGAATAAAAAATCGCCCAGCGCGCTTTGGCGGGGTCGCCGGCGGGCACCTGGGGATCAAGCAGCACCTGGACGTTGTCGGCCATTTGCGCCGCAAACGCCACTTCCACGAAGATGAGCGGGACATCGTTCATGCGGGGGTGGAAGAACGCATAGCAGCGGCGCTGATCCGCGACGCGGTGGCGCAGCTCTTCCCATGAACGGATTTCGTGCACGGCCTCGTATTGGATAAGCTTTTCGAGCAGCGACGCGGGCGAATCCCAGTTGATGGGGCGCAGTTCAAGCATGCCCACATCGAACCAGCTGGACAACAGGCCTTCGAGCTCGCGCTCCAGCACAGTAAGGCCCGCCACCTGATTGCGCCAGCGCAAGATATCGGCGCGCAATTCCACCACCAATTGCAAGCTGTCCGCCTGGGCATACAGGCGACGGAACAGACGCAGGCCCTGATCGCCGCGCGGCTCCAGCCCCGCGCTGGCCTGCGCCAGGCCGGCCAGCAGAACACGGCGCTCTTTGGCGTCGGCGGCGCTATAGCGCAAGCTCCATTGCTTGGCCAGCTTGTTCGCCGCCACGTCGGTCAGGCGCGCGGTGAATAGCGCCAGCGTATCGGCCGGGGTCGGCCAATGGTCGCGTTCCAGCCAGCGGCCCAGCCTGGCCATGATGCCCTGCGTTTCTTTCTCTTTGACTGCGGGTACGGACGGCTCGGCGTCTGGCTTCGGTCTTACCGCGAGAGGGGTTTCGGTGGCTGTCATGTTCAGACTCCTGAATCCTGTAGGGTGGACGGACTTTCCTTGACGGCATCGGCCTGATCCGATTGTTCGGTCAAGATGTGAAGCGCATCGAGCTGCCGCATAAGATGCTTGCGGGTCAGGGCTTCGGCGCCTTCCGGATCGCGCGCCTTCAAGGCAGCGAAAATTGCCATGTGTTCGGCGCAGGACTCGTCGATACGGCCCGGCAGCGCCAGGCTTTTATGGCGCGACAAGCTAAGCAGCTTGCGCAGGTTGTCGACCAGGTCGGACAGCCAATGATTGGCCGCCAGCGCCTGGATGGCCTCGTGAATCAGGGCATTGCTGGCGTAGTACTGATCGATGTCGCCTATTGCGGCATGCTCTTGCAGGCGCTGATGCAGGGGCTCCAGGCGCAGCAGATCCTGATCGGTGATCTTGCGCGCCGCCTCGTGCGCGCAACGCCCTTCCAGCAATGCCATCAGGGGAAAGATATCGTCCAGATCGCTGACTGAAAGCTCGTTGACATAGCAGCCCCGGCGCGGTTCAAGCCGCAGCAGGCCTTCGGCCACCAACACCTTCAAAGCTTCACGCAAGGGGGTCCGGGAAATACCCAGCGATTTGGTCAAGGCGACCTCGTCCACCCATTCACCGGCTTCCAGCTCGTGCGTCTGGATCATGGCCCGCAATCTATCCGCCACTTCCTGATACAGCACCTGTTGGACTATGCGCGTATTCAAAGCTTTCCCCTATGCGGCGGCCGGTTGTCAAGGCTCATAATTCATAATTATGGACTTATCGGAGATTAATTCAAGCTTCCCGCGCCTATAGTTTTCCCTAGGCCCGCTTGTGCGTACCCGCCCTCGGTCTTGCCTTCCACGTTGATAATGGCCGGGTCCGCCAGGCGTATCATGGTGGCTTTGGCCCGCGCCGGCCGTGATGTCAGTGCCTGGGCAGCCTCTACCGGAGCAAAGCAATGAAGGCAGCAGGACAGGCCGGCTCGATCGGCGATATGGACCACTGGCGCGACGAAACCACCGTCTTGCATGGCGACGGCGGCTTGACGGCCGATTCCGCCGTCGTGCCTCCCATTCATTACAGCGCCACCTTCCGCGCCGACGATGCCGCGCAATTCGCGGACATGGCCAACACGCCTCGCCATCCAGGTTTCTATACACGTTACGGCAATCCCGTGCATAAGCGGGTCGAAGCCATACTGGCCGAGCTGGAGGGCACGGAAACCGCCCTGTTGATGGCCTCGGGCATGGGCGCCATCAGCACCACCATACTGGCCCTGGTCGCGCGCGGCGATCATGTCGTCGCCCAGCGCCGCCATTACATGAGCACCTCGAAGCTGTTCGAAGAGGTCCTGCCGCGCTTCGGCATCGAATCGACCATCGTCGACCAGACCGACCTGAAGGCGATTGCCTCCGCCATCCGGCCCGAGACCCGCCTGATCATGCTGGAGACGCCGGTCAATCCCACCCTGTCGCTGACCGACCTGGAAGCGGTTGCCGCGTTGGCCCGACCCAAAGGCATCATCACCATCGCCGACAACACCTTCGCCTCGTCCTTGAACCAGAAGCCCCATGCCCTGGGCATAGACATCGTCGTACACAGCGCCACCAAGTACTTCGGCGGCCACCACGACATCACGGCCGGCGCCGTATGTTGCAGCCGGGAACTCGCCGAGAAGATCTGGGGCATGCATACCACCCTGGGTTCTGTGCTCTCGCCCATGGACGCCTGGCTGCTGCTGCGCGGGCTGCGCACGCTGCCGCTGCGCATGGAGCGCATCAATTCCAATGCGCTGGCCCTGGCTCAATGGCTGGAAGCGCAACCGCAGGTCGAACGCGTGTTCTACCCCGGACTGGCCAGCCATCCGCAACACGATCTGGCACTGCGCCAGATGAAGGGCTTTGGCGCCGTCATCGCCTTTTCGATAAAAGGCGGGTTCGGCGCCACCAGCCGCTTCGTTTCCTCGCTGACGCTGGCCACGCACGCCGTCAGCCTGGGCGGCGTGGAAACACTGGCGGTGCATACCGCCGCCATGTGGGCCGGAACCATGACGGAGGCGCAAATGGAATCGGCCGGCATCGAGCCGAATTTCGTGCGCATGTCGGTGGGCGTCGAGCATATCGAGGACTTGAAAGCCGACCTGGGCCGCGCACTGGCCGGCACTCGCTGAACCGGCATGCTCCGAACATGAGCGCGGCCGGCGGAAGGCGGAAGCCTCGCCGGCTCGTTCTTCAAGCTAAGTCACCAATTCGAATGGCTTGATACGCCGCAACAGCATGATTGCGCTGAGCGAGATGCCGAATACGGCCAGGGCCGTGGCGGGAATCGACCACCACGACGAGCCTGCGGCCCCCATCCCTTCAAGTGCCGAATCGACCTCGTTCAAAACGAAGATGTGCAGGCAGTAGACGCCCAAGGTGCAGGCGGACAGCTTTTTCAATGGACCGGCATACTCCCCCGCCTTCGTCCCCAGGCCGTACAAGACGTTGAAAGCGCATACGGCCGAAGCCATTACGAATGGCGACAGGTAATCATAGAACAAGGTATCGGGCACGCCCGAGCGCGCCGTCAAGGCATAGGTTGCCAGCATGGTCAGCGTGCTGAAGACGATGAACAGCAGCAGGCTGGCGCACCAATAGCGGCGCTTTTCCGTTTGACACATGTAGGCCTCATGCACGTAGGCCCCCAGGAACAGATAACCGGCCAGCCCAAAAAAGGTGTCCAGGCCGTATACCTGGAGCAGGCCGGTATCGATGCCCATGGCGCTACCCAGCGTGGGCCAGGTCGAGGCCACCGCCCAAAGCGCCAGGTACGCTATTTTTTCGGACGGCTGCGCTGCATTCCAAATGGCCCGCAAAAAAGGCACGAACAAGTAGATGCCCACAATCGCATACAGATACCACAGGTGAAAGACGACGGGCCCGTACGCCAGAGTCCGAAGCCAATCGTACCAGGGGCCGTACTGTTCGCCCCGCAGCGTATTCCAGGCCATATAGAACAGGGACCAGAACAGCAAGGGAGGCAGGATGCGCGCAAAACGCTTCGACAGAAAAGCCGGCAGGGATTCCTGCTTACCCAGCAGCAATACTCCAGTAATCATAAGAAACAAAGGCACGCAGCTGCGAGCGAGTGAATCATAGAAATTGCTAGCCCACCACTGGTCGTCGAAGGTGGCGAAACGAACCGCCGCCACGTGCAGGATCACCACCATGAAGCAGGCGCCCACCCGCGCGGTATCCATTGCTGTGCTGAAACGGGCCTTTGCCGCGGACATGCTTGCTGCCTCCTGAACACTTATCACTCATCCAGTAGTAACACGAAGCCCGCCGCGACATGCGAGCGGGTATTTCAAGCAATTGCCGCAAGTAAGCCGGGACGGCTCTGCCAGGCCGTCAGTCCCAGGCCAATGCGTGGAATGTTCATGTGTAAAGAGTTCCAATATTAGGTTGAAGGAAAATCGATAGAAATCAAAAAAAAGAAATTCAGTTGGGCTGCGCAAGCACGCAAGGCTTCAACTGCCGGACGGACTCGCCATCCAGCCGGCCGGCCAGCGCCGTCAGGGCCAGCGCGCCCAGCACCACGATGGCGCCTATCCATGGTGTAGCCATCAAGCCCCAGTGCGCGACGATGATGCCGCCCGCCCAAGCGCCCAAAGCGATGCCCACGTTGAAGGCCGTGATATTCAGTCCCGAAGCCACATCGACCGCCCGGGGCGCATGACGCTGGGCTTGTTGCACGACATAAACTTGAAGGCCCGGCACATTGCCGAAAGCGACCGCGCCCCAGGCCAGCACGGTAATAAGAGCCAGCCACGCATGGCCGGCGGTAAAAGTGAAAGCAAACAGCACCAGGGCCAGCAAGCCGAACACGATTTTCAGGGCGGGAATCGCGCCTTTGCGATCGGCCAGTTTCCCGCCCCAGATATTCCCGAATGCCACCGACACGCCATATACCAGCATCACCAGGCTGACGCTGGCGGCCGAGAAGCCCGATACCTCCTGCAGAATGGGCGCCAGATAGGTGAAGGCGACAAAGCTTCCGCCATAGCCCAGTGTCGTGATGGCGTAGACCAGCAAAAGCCTGGGCTTCTTCAATACCGCCAGTTGGGTCGTCAACGGGGCCGCCGGGCTAGTCGAAATCGTGTTCGGCACAAGCAGCAAGCTGCCGGCGAAGGCAATGACGCCCAGGCCCCCAACCGCCAGGAAGGTCGCCTGCCAACCTAGCGTCTGGCCAATGAAAGTGCCCAGCGGCACGCCCGTCACCAGCGCCACGGTCAGTCCGGTAAACATCAGGGCGATGGCGCTGGCGGCCTTGTCCTTGCTGACCAGGCCGGTCGCAATGGTGGAGCCCACGGAAAAGAACACCCCGTGCGCCAGGCCGGTAAGGACGCGCGCGCCCATCAGCGCAACATAACCGGGCGCCATCCAGGCTACCAGGTTCCCCACGGTGAACAAGGCCATCAAGCCCAATAGCAGTTGCTTGCGCGGTACACGGCCGGTCAGCGCCGTCAGCACCGGCGCGCCGACCGCCACGCCTAAGGCGTAAACGCTGACCAGCAAGCCGGCGGAGGGCACGGACACTTCCAGGCTGGCGGCAATGGTGGGAATGAGGCCGACGATGACGAACTCCGTCGTCCCGATGGCAAAGGCGCTAAGGGTCAGGGCCCATAAAGCGAGCGGCATGTTTTTCTCCGATATGCGTGTGAATGCCAGGCAGTGTGAGGCCTGAGGGCGTAAAGAAAAACCGGCGCCGCTACAATATACTTTTGACTCGGAGTCAACAATGCTGGACACCGACTCGCTGATTGCATTTGTCGCGGTAAACGATACGGGGTCCTTCACCGCCGCCGCGCAACGCCTGGACTTGACGCCATCCGGTATAAGCCGAACCATTTCGCGCCTGGAAAAGAAACTGGGCATGGCGCTGATAACACGCACCACGCGCCGCCTGGACCTGACCGAGGAAGGCCAATGGCTGCTGGTCCGCGCGCGCAGCGTGCTGGCCGACCTGGAGGACACCGAGCAGCAATTGGCCGCCCGCCTGTCACAGCCTTCGGGGCTGGTGCGCGTCAACGCCGCCACGCCGGTGCTGGATCATCTGCTTGCGCCGCTGGTGGCCGAACTGCTGGACAACTATCCCCTGCTGCGCCTGGAGCTGATCAGCGGCGAGACCTTCGTTGACCTCATCGAAGAACGCGCCGACCTGGCCATCCGCATCGGCTCCCTGGCGGACTCCACGCTCAACGCCCGGCGGCTTGGAGCCAATCCCTTGCGTTTGCTGGCTTCGCCCGAATACCTTGAGCGCCACGGCGCACCTATGGACATCGCCGATCTATCAAGGCATCGCCTGGTGGGCTTTACCGAACCCGCATCGCTGAATATCTGGCCCCTGCCCCATGGCGGTTGCGATGGACTGCCCATACAGCCGGCCATCGCGGCGTCCAGCGGCGAAACCTTGCGGCACCTGGTACTGGCCCATGCCGGCATTGCCTGCCTGGGCGATTTCCTTACGCGCGGCGACGTGGCCGCCGGCCGGCTGGTTCCGGTGCTGGAATCGGTAACGCTGCCTTGGAAGCAGCCCGTATGGGCGGTGTTCTATAAACAGGGAACGCTGGCGCCGCGCGTGGCGGCGCTGGTGGACCTGCTGGCCTTGCGGCTAAGCGAAGGAGTGTTGGAAAAGTAGGGAGTGGCGCCGGCGGCATAGCGCGGCCGGATGTTCATCAAACCAAAGGATAAAAGCACGCCACCTTGCGTTCGGCCGAGGTCTGCCGCAATTCCGGCACCTGGGCGCTGCAATTGGCCTGGGCATGGGCGCAGCGCGGGTGGTAGGTGCAGCCGGTGGGCAGGTCGGTGGGCGCGGGTATCTCGCCGGTGATCTTGGCCAGCCTGATCCGCGCCGCCGGATCGGGCACCGGCGAAGAATCGCGCAGCACGCGGCTGTATGGGTGTTGGGGCGCATCCAGCACTTCGCCGGTCTTGCCGCGCTCGACAATGCGCCCCAAGTACATGACGCAGACCTCATCGCAAAAATGCCGCACCACGCCCAGGTCGTGCGAGACGAACACAAAGGACAGCTTGCGCTCGGCCTTGAGCCTTTCCAGCAGTTGGAGAATCTGGGCCTGCACCGATACGTCCAAAGCGGAAACCGGCTCATCGGCGACGATAAGTTCGGGATTCAGAACCAGCGCCCGGGCGATGCCTATGCGTTGGCGCTGCCCGCCCGAAAACTCGAAGGGGTAACGATCCAGCGCGGTTTGCGGCAGGCCGACCTCGTCCAGCGCTCGCGTTATCGTGGCGTGTATCTGTTCCGCCGAACCCAGCTTATGCACCCGCAAAGGCTCGGAAAGCGTCTGGCGCACGGTCAGCCTGGGATTCAGCGAAGCAAAGGGATCTTGAAAAACGATCTGTATCCGCTTGCGCAGCGCACGCAGCTGAGCCGACGAAGCATTACGCAACTCCGTCCCGTCAAACACGATGGAGCCCTCGTCGGGCTCGACCAGCCTTAGCAGGGTGCGCGCAACCGTGGACTTGCCGCAACCCGACTCGCCCACCAGGCCCAGGGACTGCCCCCGTTCAACGGTGAAGGAGACGTCGTTGACTGCGCGGACGATCTGTTTCGGGCCGCCCAGCAGTCCTCCGCCGCTTTCAAAGCGCTTGACCAGGTTCTTGACTTCCAGGAGCGTGCTCATACGTTCTCTCCGTGTTGACGTGCGCGGACAAAGCAGCGCACGTCCTGCCGCCGGCCGGTCAGTGATACCAAAGGCGGGTGCTCCTGTTCGCAGCGGGCTTCGCGCAAGGGGCAGCGGGCCGCGAAGGTGCAGCCCTTGGGCATGTCGGTAATGGCCGGGACGCTGCCCGCTATGGGTTCCAGGGAGGCCACGTCATCATCCACGCGGGGCATGGCCTTCAGCAAGGCCTCGGTATAGGGGTGGGCCGGCTGCTTGAACAAGGCGTCCGCATCGGCCTGCTCCACGATCTCGCCGCCGTACATCACGACCACCCGGTCGGCGATTTGCGCCACGACGCCCAGGTTATGGGTAATGAACACCACCGACATGCCATAGGCTGTCTTCAAATCGTCCAGCAGCGTCAATATCTGCGCCTGTATGGTCACGTCCAGGGCGGTGGTCGGCTCGTCGGCCAGCAAGAC
The DNA here is from genome assembly GCF_048751585.1 of Pollutimonas rozaliensis. Taxonomy (NCBI): domain Bacteria; kingdom Pseudomonadati; phylum Pseudomonadota; class Betaproteobacteria; order Burkholderiales; family Alcaligenaceae; genus Pollutimonas; species Pollutimonas rozaliensis. The sequence goes on from NZ_JAZHOB010000008.1 coordinate 138,780, forward strand.
CTTGGGCCGGCAGGCCAGGGCCATGGCGATCATGACGCGCTGGCGCATCCCGCCCGAGAACTGGTGGGGATAATCCTTGAAGCGCTTGGCGGCGGCCGGTATCTTGACCTCTTCCAGCACGTCCAGCGCCACTTTGCGGGCCTCGGCCCAACCTATCTTGCGGTGCTGTCGCACGGCCTCGGCTATCTGGTCCCCGATAGTCATCGTCGGGTTCAGCGACGTCATCGGCTCCTGGAATATCATCGCGATGTCGTTGCCGCGCACGCTGGCCATCTGGCGCTCAGACAAGGACGTCAGGTCGCGCCCTTCCAGCGCCACATGGCCCCCGCCATGCCGGGCGCCCGTCGCCGGCATCAGCCGCAATATGGACAACGCCGTGACGCTCTTGCCGCTGCCCGACTCGCCAACGATGGCCAGCGTTTCATTTTTTTCGACCTTGAACGACACGCCGCGCACCGCCGCGTGCCACTTTCCGCCTACGCGGAACTCGGTGACCAGGTCCCGAAGTTCAAGGGTGGGAGATGCTGTCGTCATAATCACTCCGAGCGCAGCTTGGGGTCGATGGCGTCGCGCAACGCATCACCCAATAGATTCAGGGCAAGGACGGTCAGCAGGATAGCCAGGCTGGGGAACACGGTAAGCCACCACGCGTCCAGAATGTTCTCGAAGCCTTCCCGTATCATGCTGCCCCAGGTCGCCGTCGGCGGCGGAACGCCAAGGCCGATGAAGCTCAGCGAGGCCTCGGTGCGGATGGCGGAAGCCATCCACAGGGACCCCAGCACCACGACGTCCGAAATCATGTTCGGCACGATGTGCACGCCCATCAGGCGCAAGGGGCCATAGCCCAGGGCGCGCCCCGCTTCGATGAAGTCGCGCTGCTTCAAGGCGATGGTCGGCGCCCTTGCGACGCGCACGAAAGGCGCGATTTCGGTGATGGCAATGGCGATGATCAGGTTTTCCAGGCTGGCGCCCAGCATGGCGGCGATCATCAAGCCCAGCACCAGGGTGGGAAAAGACAACAGCACATCGACCAGGCCCATCACCAGGCGATCGAACAAGCCGCCCAGGTAACCGGCCAGCACGCCCAGCGCCGAGCCTATGGTCATGGCGATCAGGATGGCCACGAAGCCCACCAGCAGCGACACGCGCGAGCCATAGATGATGCGCGACAGCACGTCGCGGCCATAGCTGTCGGTGCCCAGCCAGAACTGGGCCGACGGCGGCTCCAGGCGATAGATGATGTTTTGCTTGAGCGGATCGTAAGGCGCCAGCCAGGGAGCCAGGAAGGCGGCCAGGACAATCAGCAGCAACAGTGCAAGCCCGATCCACGACAGGCGGTTGCGACGCAGGGCGGCCCACAGCGCATGGCTGTGCGTAGCCGCCGCAACAGGTACGGTAGCAGTAGAACTCATTGGTATTTCACCCTAGGATCGACCAGGCCGTAGACCAGGTCAGTCAACAGGTTGACGAGAATCACACAAGTGGCGAAGACGATCATCAGGCCTTGCAACAAGGAATAGTCACGGACGTTCAAAGCCCCCAGGATGAGCTTGCCCAGTCCGGGCCGGTTGAACACGATTTCCGTCAGCACCGAGTTGCCGATCAGCGTGCCGAAGTACAGGCCGATGATGGTGACGATGGGTATCAGGGCGTTGCGCAAGCCATGGCGCAGGATGAGGCGCATGGGGCGTATCCCCTTGGCCCGCGCCGTGCGTATGTAGTCTTCGCCCATCACGCCCAGCATCGACGAGCGCGTGACCCGCATCACGTAGGCCATCATGATCAGGCCCAGGTTGAAGGCGGGCAGCGCCAGATTGCGCAATTCATCGATCCAGCTGCCGGTATGGGTGGCGCTGATCACCGGAAACCAGTTCATCTGTATGGCGAATACCAGCAGCATCAGGATCGCCGACACGAAGGCGGGGAAAGACAAGCCCGTCAGGGAAACCAGGCGTCCCAGGTAGTCCGGCCATGCATTGCGGCGCAAGGACGCCCACACGCCCAGCGGCAAACCGAAAAGACAGCCTATGACGATGGCCGCGGCGGTAAGCTGCAAGGTCCAGGGCAGCACCGCGGCGACCTCTTGCAGCACGGGCCGCCCGGTGGACATGGCGACGCCCAGGTTGCCCGACAGGACATCGCCCAAAAAGGACAGATACTGCTGGTGTACCGGCAGGTCCAGGCCTAGCTGCGTGCGCAGGGCCTGCAAGGCCTCGGCGCTGGCCTGGTCTCCCAGCATGACCGCCGCCGGGTCTCCCGGCACCAACCGAACGAGCACGAACACCGCGGTCAGCATGGCCAGCAAGGTGGGGATGGCGAGCAGCAGTCGCTTGATCGCAAACTTGATCATGGTGTGTTGTCCTTGACAGGAGACGGCTCCATCAGGCGGCGCGCCGACAAGTGACTGATGGGCAGGCTGGTCTTGCCCTGCACGATCAGGTCCGCCACGGCGGCGCCGACGATGGGAACCAGTTGAAACCCATGCCCCGAGAAGCCAAAGGCATGAAAAACGCCGGGCGCATTGGGCGATGCGTCCACAATGGGCAGCATGTCGGAGGTCTTGGCCTCCAGTCCCGCCCAGACGCGCACGATGCGCAGGTCCCGGACCGAAGGGAACAAATCCGTGGCGGCGCGCGCGCCCGCCGCCAGCACCCGCATGCGCGCCGTCGAGGTTTCCTTGTCCAGGTCGGGCACGCCCTGCAGCCCTCCCCCGATGACCAGAGTGCCCTGATCCGCCTGCTTGAACGACAGCGATCGGCCCACGATGGATACCACGGGCTTGATGAAGGGGTTGATCCGCTCGCTGACCATCATCATCGACGATTTCGTCGCCAGTGGAATGACGTCGCCCACCATGGCGGCGATGCGCCCGGACCACGCGCCGGCCGCATTCACGACGAAGGGCACGGTCCAATTGCCCCGGCTGGTGCGCAAGGTCCAATCGCCGCCCTGCCTTTCAATGGCCTCGACCCCGCATTGTTCCACCAGGGTCGCGCCGGCGGCCAGAGCGCTGGTCCGGAAGGCCCGCAAAGTGCGGTGCGGATCCGCGGCCCCGTCGCGCTTGGCGATGGATGCCCCCAGGCAATGCGGACTCAAGGCAGGCAGCCAGCGGCGCAGTTCCTCGGGGCCGATCAGCTCCTCATGCCGGTAGCCGTCGCGCTCCAGAGCCTGGACGTGGGCCTGCACCCGCGTCAGCGCGGCGGCATCCTCGGCCACCCATATCTGCCCATTGGCGTGAAACCCGCAGTCATCCCCCACCAGGCCCGGCATGTCGTGCCACATTTCCATGGCTTGCAGCGACAGGTCCAGCTCGCCGCGATCCCGGTTGAGCGTGCGTACGCCCGCCGCCGTCGCCCCCGAGGCATGACGGCCCGACCAATGGCGTTCCAGAATCAGCACCTTCTTGCCGGATCGGCCCAGATGCATCGCGGTCGACAGGCCGTGCAGGCCGCCCCCAATGACGGCAACATCGTAGTTCTGGCGTGTCATGCTTGCGGCGCCTTATCGTCCAACGAAGCCAGTTCGCCCAGCGTAAGGGGTTTGAGCGGCGGCCGTATCCGGTAGAAGCCTACATCCGACACGGGACGCTGCTGCGCCTCGGACAGAATATTGGCGATGGTATAGCCGCATTGGCGCCCCTGGCAGGGTCCCATTCCGGCGCGCGTGAACGACTTGATCTGATTGGGGCCGGGCTGGCCCAGCTTGGCGCAAGCCCGTATATCGCCCGCCGTCAGCTCTTCGCAGCGGCAGACTATGGTGTCGTCGGAAGGAGAAGCCGTATTCGCGCGCGGCGGGTACATGGCGTCGAGCAGCGGGCGCAGGGCCAGCTCGCGAGCGAGCTGATCCCGTATCGGGGATGCCAGTTTGCTTGCCTGGGCGTCATCCATTTTGCCCATATGCCTGGCAACGCCCAAGCCGGCAAGCTGGCCGCGCAGGCAGGCGGCCCGCGCACCGGCAATGCCGGCGCCATCGCCGGCGATGAAAACGCCCGGCTGGCTGGACTGCCCCCACTCGTCCGTTTCCGGCGAGAAACAGCGCTGGGCCGGCAGCCAGGCCAGCTTGCATTCAAGAGCCCGGGTCATGTGTATGGACGGTACGATGCCTTCATGCACCAGCAGCAAGGCGGCGGGAACGCGTTGCTCGGCGCCGCCTTCCGTTTTAAACGCCAATTGCGACAGTCTGCCCTCGCCTTCGGCGCGAATATCCGTAACACCGCGATGGATGGGAACGCCCGCCCTGCGCAAGGCCTGCATCCAGCGGTAGCCCTTGCGCAACTCGCGCCAGTTGCCCAGCGCGCCAAGGAAATGCGGCAGGCCGCGCCGCCAGTTCCGCGGCGGCGCCGTATCCAGCCACCCGGCCACTCGCCCACCGGCCTGCAGCAACTGCTTGATGTAAACCAGCACCAGCGGGCCGCTGCCCGCTATCCATACCGGCTGCTCAGGCACCTGCTTGGAGGTCTTGAGCAGGATCTGCGCCGCGCCCACCGTCATCACGCCGGGCAGCGTCCAGCCCGAAAAAGGCGCCGGACGCTCTTGCGCCCCAGTGGCAAGCAGTATGTTGTCGGCCTGCACCACAGTGGCTTGCTGGCCATGCGTCATATAGACGTGCCAGCCGCTTTCTATTTGCCACACCTGAGTGCTGGGCCGATAGTCGGCGCCGCAGGCGCGAAAGGCGCGCACGACGGCGGCGCCGGCCTGGTAGTCCTCGCCAAGGATATCGCCCGTGGCGCTGGCGGCCGTCCGCTCCACGGCGCGCCATATCTGGCCGCCGGGGGTGGGCTGGTCGTCGGCCACCAGCACGCTCAGGTTTTGCCGGCGCGCCTCGATGGCGGCATGCATGCCCGCCGGGCCGGCGCCGACGATGATCAGGTCGTATCGTTCAGTCATGCCACGCTCCGTTTTCCATGTTGACGCTCTATCCTCATCCCCTCATGCACAGGCAGCATGCAGGTCTGCGTCGAGGCGACGCCGTCCACGACGGCCAGGCACTCGAAGCAGACGCCCATCATGCAATACGGCGCGCGGGGCTGGCCTTGCACAGGCGTCGTGCGGGTCACGGGCGATGCCTGGCGCAACATGACGCCGGCGGCGGTTTCCCCGGCCCGCGCGGTGACGGCTACGCCGTCGATATAAATCGTGAGCGCCGCCGCGCTTGAATCATCCAATTGTCGAAACATTAAACCGCCTATGATGAAAAACGTTGAACTCGTCGCCGAGCGCTGAATCGAACACCGCATCAGCAACGGGACCGGCATGAAACGAAGCCAAAGTGACGCCCGAATGGCACAGGGCGATCCAGGCGCCGGGATGCGAGCTTGATTGCGCGTAGACCGGGCATCCGTCGGGCGTCATGATGCGCAGGCAGGCCCACTGGCGCACCAATCGCGCCTTGGCCAGATCCGGAAATAGACGCAGGGCGCGGCGGCTCATCCGGACGGCGGCATCGGTCGTGGTGTGCACGTCGTAACCTGTCTCTTCGTGCGTCACGCCTATCATGACGGTGCCTTCGCCGGTCTGGCGTACCCCGCTGGCCGGAAGAGGCAGCATCGGTGCCAGCCGCTCCGTGACCAGTATCTGGCCGCGCTGCGGACGCAAGGAGGCATCCAGCCCAACCATGCGGCCCAACTCGCTTGAACCCAGGCCGGCCGCGATCACGACCTGAGCCCCTTCATAACGAATGCCATTCGCATGCACCGCAAAGCCCCCTCCTTGCAAGGGATCGATGGCCGTCGCGGGCGCGGCGCTGACCAGCCTGGCTCCCCGGACCGCAAGGGCTTTATGCAGGGCGGCAAGCAGCTTCAGCGGGTTGACGTGGCCGTCGGCTTCGCCGAAGCTCGCGCCGCTCACTTGATCTCCCAGCCGCACGCCCGGCAGCAAAGCCTGCAACTGGCCGCGATCCAGCATGCGCGTACAGGCGTGCTCTTCGGGGACTTGCGCATTCCAGGACGCCAGGCGCTCCCGGCGATCGTTCCATTCCTTCTCGCCCACGCAAAACGACAGGCCGCCACGATTCTCGTAGTCCAGGGCCATGCCGGTTTCCTGCGCCAACTGGCTGTTGAAGGACGGCCACATCCTGGCGGCGCGGCGCGATATGCGTTGGTAGTCCGGCACGCCATACCCTTTACCCTGCACCCACACCAGGCCGAAATTGGCCTTGGCCGCGCGAAAATCGCTATCGGCTCCGTCCAATACCAGCACCTTGCGGCCCCGCCCGGCCAAACCGTAGGCAATCGCCGACCCGACCATGCCGGCGCCGATTACGATTACGTCATAAGATTCCATCGTTCTCACTTCTTATTCATTACGGGATTGATGCATGAAGAAATCGCTGAACCTTCGCCAGATCGAAGCCTTCAAGGCGGTTATCGAACATGGTTCGGTCAACCGCGCCGCCGACGCCTTGTTCGTATCCCAGCCCGCGGTGAGCAAGCTGCTGCTCAAGCTCGAACAAGACTCGGGGCTCGCGCTGTTCGAACGGGTCAAAGGCAGGCTGGCCCCCACGCAACACGGCATGCGGCTGTACGAGGAAGTCGACCGCATCTTCGTCGGGCTGCGCCAGCTTGAAGAGGCCGTCGATTCCATTCGCCGCGACGAGCAGCGCCAGCTGCATATCGGCGTCATGCCGGCCTTGTCGGGCTCCTTCGTCCGGCGAGTCACCATGGAATTCATCAAGAAGCATCCCGACGTCCACATCACCATCGAAACGCGCGGATCCCAATTCCTGGCGGAATGGCTGGTATCCCGGCAGATCGACGTGGTCCTGGCCGGCAGCCTCATCGACAACCCCTACATCGACCGCGAGCCCTTGACTTCGTCCCCTCTGGTTTGCGCCCTTCCGCTGGACCACCCCCTGACGCGCAAGCGGGTGATCCGAGCCACCGACCTGGACAACGAACCCTTCGTGACCTTCGCCCCCAACAGCCAAACGGACCAGCTCACGCGCCAGGCCTTCCTGTCCACCGGAGCGCGCCTGCGCACTGTGCTCGAAACCGTCACCGCGCCCACCGTTTGCGAATTCGTGGCGGCGGGCCTGGGGGTGTCGCTCATCCACCCCCTTTTCGCGGAAGGCGCACGCGGCCGGCTGGCCCTGCGGCGATTCGATCCGGAAATCGAATTCACCTTCCAGCTTTGCTGGGTAGACGCCACCCGCAATGCCAGCCTGGTCGAGGCCTTCATGCAGGATGCGCGGCGCGTGTCGCAACAGATTTCCGACGAATTGCTTCATGGCATATAGCCCGGCGCCTTACTTGGCGCTCAGCGTCGTGGCCTCGGTGATCGGAGGGGCCAGGTTCAGCGCGCCCTTCAATTCATAGCCGTAGTTCACGCGTTTGCTATGCACCCATACCTGCTTCAAGCCGAACAAGGGAATGCCGCAGACATCGGCGTGGATCTTCTGCTGGGCGTCCTTCCAAAGGGCCAATTGCTTCGCATCGTCGGGTTCGATCCTGGCGGCGCGTATGCTCTCGTCCGCCACCGAGCAGTGCGAAAAATTGGACATGGCCGTCGGTGACCCGATAGCCGATGCCGAGTCGAAGAACTCGGACAGATAGGCATCGGCATTGGGGAAGCGGGCCGCGCCATAGAAAACGATGGCGCTTTGATCCTTGCGGCTGCGTGCTTGATAAGTGGCATGGTCAACCACTTCCATATCCAGCTTGATGCCGGCCTGCGCCAACTGCGCCTGAACGATTTCCATGATCGGCTGCTGGGCCGATATATTGGACACGATCGACTTGAGCGTGATGCCGTTCGGATGCCCCGCCTCGGCCAACAGCTTCTTCGCCTTGGCGACGTCGTGCTTATATGCCCCCGCGCTGCAGTCATGCCCCAGATAGCCATTGGGCACCACGGAGCAGCCTTTATCGGCCACGTCGGCGCCGACATACTTGATAATCTGGTCCACGCTGACCGCCGCCGCCACGGCCTGGCGAACCTTGAGGTCATCCAGCGGCTTGATATTGCGGTTCAGGTGCAGGATGCGGAATTCGGCCGGCTCGAAAATGTCTACGTTGTAGCCGCGCTTGCGGGCGCTTTCCACCCAACGCTGTTCGCGCTTGCCCTGGATGATATCGATCTCGCCGGAGGTAAAGGCCAGGTCGCGGGCGCTATCCGAAGGAATCATGCGATACATCAGGCCCGCCGCCTTGGGCTTGCCGCGAAAATAGGCGTCGTTCGCGTTCAGCTTCACATACTGCTGTGTGACATGCTCGGCAAAGGCGAAGGGGCCGGTGCCTATGGGGCTGGCGCCGAACTTGTTGCCTTTTTCCTCAGCGGCCTTCTTGCTGACGATGTTGCCGCCGTGATAGTTGGAGACGCGCCCAAGAAAGCCCGAGTCGGGATACTTGAGCGTAACGCGAACGGTGAGAGGGTCCACCGCCTCGATTTTCTCGACGCCCCTGAAGGTCGACGCAAAGCTCGAACGCTTGGGATCGGCCGCGCGCTGCAACGAATACACCACGTCGTCAGCCGTCAGCTCGCCGTAGTTGCCATGGAACTTCACGCCTTTGCGCAAATGGAAGGTCCATACCTTGCTGCCTTCGTTTTCCCAGCTCTCGGCCAGATCGGGTTCCAGCGCCTTGGGATCGGCGCTGCCGGGGGGAAATCGCACCAATCCATTGAACATCTGGCTGACCACGCCCTTGTCATGGGTGGACGTGGCGCGATGGGGGTCGAAAGTCGCGTTATCCGCCGCTCCCGACGTCACCCGGATGACAGGGCGTTCGGCACTCTGGGCGTGCGCGGACATCAGCGGGGCGGCACAGAAGCCGAATGCGGCCAGTGTCAGCGCGGGCAACATCTTCATTTTCATTGTCGATCTCCTCATGGTGTTTGATAGTCATGCAAGCGGCATCGATCTTATGGACGACCAACATATGCGTCAAAGTCCTTTTTTCCAAACGTCTATTCCAAAAGGTTATGTAGTGGGCGATAAAGATGGACGCCAAGGGCTAGCCGCCTGACTCACTAAGGGTTAGTACCAGGCAGTCGAATAAGGGTAAATACTAGGGAAAATTGACCCGATTGCGCAGCCGGAGTCTGCGCAAAAGCAAGGCTTGTGATCAGCGGGACAAGAATCAAACCCTATAGGATTAGGGCTGCTCCTGAGGATTGCATTCAAGCCGCCTTCCGGGACGCGGCTTCCCGCTGGCGCTTGGCCTCTTCCAGAAGATAAACCTGGTAGTCATCCAGGTCGCCCTGGAAGTCCGTCATGCCCCCGCGCGATACCAGCCAGAACTCGTCGCACACCGAACGCAGCAAAGCGCGGTCATGGCTGACAAGCATGACCGACCCTTCGAATTCGTTCAAGGCAATGCTTAGCGCCTCGCGGGTGGCCAAGTCCAAGTGATTGGTGGGTTCGTCAAGCAGCAGCAGGTTGGGACGCTGCCACACGATCATGCACAGCACCAGGCGGGCCTTTTCGCCGCCGCTCATGCTGCCCACGCTTTGCTTGACCATGTCGCCGCTGAAATTGAAGGTGCCCAGGAAGTTGCGCAAGCCTTGCTCGCGGCAGTCCATGGCGCTGGGGCGCACATTGGCGGGCGTATCACGCACCAGCCGTATCATGTGGTCCAGCGGATTGTCGGCGGGACGCAGGACGTCAAGTTCCTGCTGCGAGAAGTAGCCGATATTCAAGCCTTTGCCAGTGATGATTTCGCCCGCGGTCGCTTGCAGTGCTCCGGCAATGGTTTTCACAAAGGTGGATTTCCCCTGGCCGTTGGCACCCAGGATACCGATGCGCTGGCCCGCCAGCACCGAACGATTGATGTTCTTGACAATCACCGTTGGCGGCGTCCCGACTGGCGCGTCGTCGGCGGGCGGGTAGCCGAAGCTGGCGCCGGACATCGACAGCATGGGATTGGGCAGGCTGGCCGGCTCTTTGAACTCGAACTGGAAATCGGCGTCGGCCAGCATGGGGGCGACCTTCTCCATGCGCTCCAGAGCCTTGACACGGCTTTGCGCCTGTTTGGCCTTGCTGGCTTTCGCCTTGAAGCGGTCGATGAACTTCTGCAGATGCGCGATCTTTTCCTGTTGCTTGGCGTGCGCCGCCTGTTGCAGCAGCATTTGCTCGGAACGCATGTCTTCGAACTTGCTGTAATTGCCGCCGTAGCGCACCAGCTTGCCCTGATCGATATGCAGGGTGACATTGGTCACGGCATCCAGGAACTCGCGGTCATGACTGATGACCACCATGGTGCCCGCATAATTCTTGAGCCAGGCTTCCAGCCACACCAGGGCATCCAGGTCCAGGTGGTTGGTCGGCTCGTCAAGCAACAGCAAGTCGGACGGGCACATCAAGGCGCGCGCCAGTTGAAGACGCATGCGCCATCCGCCCGAGAAGCTGTTTACCGGCTGATCCAGTTCGGCTACCGAGAACCCCAGACCCAGGATAAGCGCCTGCGCCCGGGCCGGCGCATCGTGCGCGCCGGCATCATGCAATGCCATGTAGGCGTGCGCCATGCGCATCCCATCCTCGCTTTGCTCCGAGTCGGCCACTTCGGTTTGCGCGGCCAGCAGCACGGTGTCGCCTTCAATGACGAAGTCGGTGGCGCTTTGCCCGGTTTCCGGCATATCCTGGGCCACTTGCGACATGCGCCATTGGGCGGGAATGGAAAATTCGCCGCTGTCTTCGCTCAATGTACGGTTCAGGACCGCGAACAACGACGATTTACCGGCGCCATTGCGTCCAACGAGCCCGACCTTTTCACCGGGATTGAGCGTGACGGATGTCTTGTCCAGCAATACTTTACTGCCGCGACGCAGGGTCACGTTCTTCAGGATGATCATTCGGAGCTTGTGTTCTTCAAAGGAGGTGGCGCGGCAGGAGGGGCTCGAACCCCCGACCCCGGGCTTAGAAGGCCCGTGCTCTATCCAGCTGAGCTACTGCCGCTTTGTAGGCGGGACGGCGCATTTTAACGCGTCGCCCCCCAAAGCCAAAAAGCCCATGGAATCGTCCACTTACCGGCTCTTGATACACAAACCACAAAGCGAATATACCGCTTGATACGGTGTTTACAATAGGTTGCTTAAACCATTTCAGCCGATGCTACAGTCTCTTTCGTATCAATAACAAGCCGAATGCAGTCACATGACTCATATGCCTCTTCTTAAATCCCGCCTCCTTGTCCTGTTGGCCGCCTTGCTCATGGCGGGCCCCGCTTCCGCCGGAATCACCTACAAGCTTGAACAGACGCATGCCGTTGCGGGCGAAACCGTCAATATCAGGGCGGTGCTGTTCAATGACACCGACTCCGTCATGAGTTGGACGGCTCCCAAGAACCTCGTACTTCAATGGCGCGACCAAGGCGGCCGCAGCATACGCAGCCTGGCCTACCTGGAAGGCAATCAAAGCCCCGTCAACATTCCGGTCAACAATTTCGTCAAGCTGTCCTGGAGTGCCGTCGTGCCGACAGGCGTCAATGGATTGCAGGCCGTGAACATCGAAGGCGAACCCACCCTGCTGGCGCTGGACGCCAGCCCGCTGGAGCGCAGCGTCATCGCGGGAACGCCGGCCGCGGTGCCGGTAATCGATGCGGGCGCGGCAAGCGGCAGCGGGCATTCCGACCCGCCGCTTCCGGCCAATGTGGTCGCGGCAACCGGCGCTTCGCTTACCGAGGGGCCGCCCGTGAATTCGACGAATCACCTGACCACGCCCTCTTCGGCCTTCGATAATTTCCGTAGCGCCATCTCGCCCTACGAACCCGTTTATTTCGACGTGGGCAACAAGGGCGGCCGCAACGCGCGCTATCAAGTCAGCTTCAAGTATCGCATCTTCACGCCCAACGACCCGAACAATCCGGACTTTGCCGACAATATCTACCTGGGCTATACACAGACGGCGCTATGGGATCTTCACTCCGACTCCCACCCTTTTGTGGACACCTCGTTCAAGCCCAGTCTGTTCTGGCGCAAGGACGCGCTATGGCAATCGCCGCAAAAAGACTGGTTCCTGGGGCTGGCATCGGGCGTAGAGCACGAATCGAACGGCAAGAGCGGCGACGATTCGCGCTCGCTGAACTTCGCATATATCCAGCCCGAGTTCAACTATCGCTTCGACGGCGGCAGCACGCTGACCTTCGCGCCGCGCTTTAAAAGCTATTTCAGCGTGAAGAACAATCCGGACTACGCGGATTACGCCGGACACGTGGACTGGAAGCTGCGCTGGGCGCAGGACAACGGCCTGGTGCTGTCCGGCCTGTACCGCCAGGGGCATGAAGGCCGCAATGCAACCCAGATCGAAGCCGCCTGGCCGCTGCGCCGAACGTTCCTGAACATGAACGGCTATTTCCACGTGCAGTATTTCAAGGGCTATGGGGAAACACTGCTGGGCTATAACCACAAAAGCGATTCGCAGGTCCGCGTGGGGATTTCCCTGGTGCCTTAGCGCTGCTTGCCGCCCGCCGCGTCGCTGTCGCAGGCATGGATCAGAAACTGGCGAAAGACATCGACCAGGCCGGCGGGTTCCTTTTCTGGCGGCCATACCAGCCCGACATCCATCGGCGCCACGGGATCGGATATCGGTATGGCGACGATCTTCTTGCCTTCCAGCGACCAGGGCCGGTAAACCAGGTCCGACAGTATCGATACGCCAAAACCGTAAGCCACCAGGCCGCGCAAGGCTTCCAGCGAACTGGTGCGCATGGCCACCTTCAAGGCGGCATGCGTATCGGGCCAATGGCGCAGCGCCGCCGTATCCGCGTCGTCGACCGTCAGCATGATATAGGGGTGGTCGGCGATTTCCTTCAGCGTGGCGGTGGCTTGCCGCGCCAGCGGATGGGACGCGCCCGCCCAGACCCGGCGGCGTGAACGCACCAGCAGCCGATGGCCGTAATGCTCCTGCCGCTCTATATTGGACAGCAGCCCTATGCCAAGATCTATGCTTTTCTCGGCCAGGGCGGCCTCCAGCGATGCCCTGTCCATGTCCACCAGATCGATCTCGACCTGGGGATAGCTGCGCTTGAAACGGCTCAACAGATCCGGCAGAAAGTAACCCAGAACCGTATAGGTGGCCGCCAGCCGTATCGTGCCTTTGGCCGACTGGGGCAGCAGGCTGGCGTGCCGCATGGCGTCGTTGACCGAATCCATGACATGGCGCGCATGATGAAAGAAGACCTGGCCTTCCGGAGTCAACACCACGCCGTGCGGAAGGCGCTCGAACAAGCGAACTTTCAATTGCCTTTCCAGGCTTTGCACGGCGCTGGTGATGGCTGATTGCGACACGTGTTCGGCCACCGCCGCGCTGGAAAATTGTCCCGACGCCGCCGCGGCGATGAAGTAACGGAACTGCCGCAGGGTGACCTCGCTCTTCATTCGATTTTCAAATACCAGATAGCTGAAAATTTGATTTTACGATATCAATATAAGTTCATACACTAGGTCGATAAGCAGAAAGGCAACGCACAGGAGACTGCCCCGATGAATGCTCCCCTCGATCAGGCGATGCTGTCGACGCTCGCCAAGGTATCCCTCGACGACAAGTACACGCTGGAGAAAGGCCGCGCCTACATGAGCGGCACCCAGGCCCTGGTGCGCCTGCCCATGCTGCAAAAGGCACGGGACCAGCGCGCCGGCTTGAATACCGCCGGTTTCATTTCAGGCTATCGCGGTTCTCCGCTGGGCGCGCTGGACCAGGCGCTCTGGAAGGCCAAGCAGCATCTAAGCGATCACGACATCGTGTTTCAGCCGGGCCTGAACGAAGACTTGGCCGCAACCTCGGTCTGGGGCACGCAGCAGGTCACCCTTTATCCGGACGCCACGCGCGACGGCGTTTTCGGCATGTGGTACGGCAAGGGGCCGGGCGTGGACCGCTCCATGGATGTCTTCAAGCATGCGAATTCCGCCGGCACGTCCCGCCACGGCGGGGTCCTGGTGCTGGCCGGCGACGACCACGGCGCCAAGTCGTCCACCGTGGCCCATCAATCCGAACACGATCTCCAGGCGGCGGGCATTCCCGTGCTTTACCCGTCGAACGTGCAGGAATACCTGGATTACGGCCTGCACGGCTGGGCCATGAGCCGCTACTCAGGCCTGTGGGTCGCCATGAAATGCGTCACCGAAGTTGTCGAATCGACCGCCTCGGTGGACATCGACCCGGATCGCGCGCGCATCGTCATCCCCGAGGACTTCATCCTGCCTCCCGATGGATTGGGCATACGCTGGCCCGATCCGCCCCTGGCGCAGGAAGCGCGGCTGATCGACTATAAATGGTATGCGGCGCTGGCCTATACGCGCGCCAACAAGCTGAATCGCATCGTCATCGATTCGCCACGCCCGCGATTCGGCATCATGACCGCCGGCAAGGCCTACCTGGACACCCGCCAGGCGTTGGCCGACCTGGGGCTGGATGCCTCCACCTGTGCGCAGCTGGGCATACGCCTGATGAAGGTGGGCTGCGTCTGGCCCCTTAATGCGCAGGATGCCCGCGAATTCGCCACCGGCCTGGAAGAAATACTGGTGGTCGAGGAAAAACGCCAGATACTGGAATACGCGCTCAAAGAAGAGCTGTACAACTGGCGCGACGATGTCCGCCCAAAGGTATACGGCAAGTTCGACGAAAAAGACAATGCCGGCGGCGAATGGTCGGTGCCGCGCGGACAATGGCTGCTGCCCGCCAGCGCCGAGCTGTCGCCCGCCCTGATCGCGCGGGCGATTGCCAGGAGGCTGGAAAAGACCGAGCTGCCGGCCGAGGTCCGCGCGCGGATCGCCGCTCGCGTGGCCATCATCGACGCAAAGGAACGCGAACTCCAGTCACCGGCCGCCGCCATCGACCGCAAGCCCTGGTTCTGTTCGGGCTGCCCTCACAACACCTCGACCAATGTGCCTGACGGCTCGCGCGCGCTGGCCGGCATCGGCTGCCACTACATGGCGATCTGGATGGACCGCAAGACCGAAACCTTCAGCCACATGGGCGGCGAAGGGGCCGCCTGGATAGGCCAGAAATCCTTCACCACCGAGAAACATGTTTTTGCGAACCTGGGCGACGGCACGTATTTCCATTCCGGCATCCTGGCCATCCGCGCCGCCATCGCCGCCAACGCCAATATCACCTACAAGATCCTGTACAACGACGCCGTTGCCATGACGGGCGGCCAGCCTGTGGACGGCGTGCTGAAGGTGACCGACGTGATCGCGCAAGTGCACGCCGAAGGCGCCCGGAAAGTGGTGGTCGTTACCGATGAGCCCGACAAATACAAGGGCGTGACGCTGGCCGGCAACGCGGCCGTGCATCATCGCGAGGAACTGGACCGTGTGCAGCGCGAGCTGCGCGACATGGAAGGCACCACCGTCCTGGTCTACGACCAGACCTGCGCCACCGAGAAACGGCGCCGCCGCAAGCGCGGCACCTACCCCGACCCGGCGCGCCGTGTCTTCATCAACGACACCGTTTGCGAAGGCTGCGGCGACTGCTCCGTCAAATCCAACTGCCTGTCGGTCGAGCCGCTGGAAACACCTTTGGGCACCAAGCGGAAAATAAACCAGTCATCCTGCAACAAGGATTTTTCCTGCGTCAACGGCTTCTGTCCCAGCTTCATCACCGCCGAGGGCGCACAGCTTAAAAAACCGCAGCCTCAAGAACCCAAGGCGGACGGCGGGCTGAGCACCGGACTGCCCATGCCCGCACTGCCGGCCATGGACGGTCCTTACGGCATATTGATCACCGGCATAGGCGGCACCGGCGTGGTCACCATAGGCGGCCTGCTGGGCATGGCGGCCCACCTGGAAAGCAAGGGGGTGACCGTGCTCGACATGGCCGGGCTGGCGCAAAAAGGCGGCGCCGTGCTCAGCCATGTGCAGATTGCGCGACATCCCGACGATTTGCATGCCACGCGCATCGCAACCGGCGAAGCCGAGGTAATAATAGGCTGCGACGCCATCGTCACCACTTCGGCCGAAGTCATATCGAAAGTGCGCAAGGACACGACCCGCGCCGCCATCAACAGCGCGCCCATTCCCACGGCCGACTTCATCAAGAACCCATCATGGCGCTTTCCCGATGCGGCGGCACATAAGACCTTGACCGAAGCCATGGGCCCGGCGTGCGAATTCCTGGACGCCAATGCATTGGCGGTGTATCTGCTGGGGGATGCCATCTACGCCAACCCTCTGCTTTTGGGCTATGCATGGCAAAAGGGCTGGATACCGCTGTCCTATGAAAGCCTGCTGCGCGCCATCGAATTGAATGGCGTAATGGTGGAGAAAAACCTGTCGGCCTTCGAGTGGGGCCGAGCCGCGGCGCATCATGGCCCGGATGCCATTGCCCCCGACCTGGGCAAGACGGACAAGGCGGCCCAGGTCATCGCCATGCCCGAAACCCTGGACGCGGTCATCGAGCGCGGCGTTCAATGGCTGACGGCATATCAGAATCCCGCCTATGCGCGCCGTTATGCGCTGGCGGTCGAACGGGTGCGTGCCAAAGAGGCCGGCCTGGCATCGGGGAAAGGGATGCGACTGACACGCGCGGTGGCCGGAAACCTGGCCAAGCTGATGGCCTACAAGGACGAGTACGAGGTCGCCCGGCTTTATACCGACCCGGCATTCACGCAAAAACTGCGCACGCAGTTCGAAGGCGAACCCGGCAAGGACTACCAGCTGCATTTTCATCTGGCGCCTCCCCTTCTGGCCAAGCGCAACGACAAGGGCGAATTGGTAAAAAAGAAATACGGACCGTGGGTGATGACGGTGTTCAAGGCATTGGCCCGCATGAAAGGCTTGCGGGGGACCGCGCTGGACGTGTTCGGACGCAGCGCCGAACGCCGCCAGGAACGTGCGCTGGTGCAGGATTACCTTGCGCTGACTCAGGAATTCGACGCCAGCTTGACGGACGGAAACCTGGCCGTGGCCATCGAGTTGGCCAATCTACCGCAAGACATCCGGGGTTTCGGCCACGTAAAGGAAAGGAATCTGCAAGCGGCCCAGGCGCGGCGGGCACAGCTGCTGGACAGCTATCGGAACACGGCGCCTTTAGTACAGGTGGCTTGACGCGTTTTCCTGGCTAGAGTGAAGGCAGTCCGCCTGGGCGGCCTAAAGCGCCAGATAGGATAGTCGCACGTCTTCGTTGGCGGCCAACTCGGCCATCGTGCCGCTGTACCGGATGGCGCCTTTTTCCAGCACATAAGCGCGGTCGGACACCAGATCCGCGAAATGGATGTTCTGCTCGGACAGCAGCACGCTTGCTCCCCTGGCCTTCAAGGCCAGGATCATGTCGGCCATTTGCTCAATGATCAGCGGCGCAACGCCTTCGGAAGGTTCGTCCAGCAACAGGCAGTAAGGATTCCCCATCAACGTCCGCGCCACCGTCAACATCTGCTGCTCGCCGCCGCTCAATGTGCCGGCCCGGCGCTTGCGCATGTCGGCAAGGGCGGGGAACAGATCGAATACCGCCTCCAAGGACCAGTTCAGTCCGGGCCGGCCATCGGGCCGGGTTCTATCAGGCTGACGGCCCGTCGCCAGGTTTTCCATGACAGTCAGATCGGTGAATACCCGCCGATCCTCCGGAACATAGCCCAGCCCCAGGCGTGCGATTTCGTAGGCCTGCCGCTTTTGCAGATCGTGCTCCATGAAGGCAAGATCTCCGCGCCGTGCCGGCAGCAGCCCCATGATGGCCTTGAGCGTGGTGGATTTGCCGGCGCCGTTGCGCCCCATCAAGGCAACGACCTCGCCCTGCTCAACTTGCAGATCGACATCATGCAGTATGTGGGCCGCGCCGTACCATGCATTCAATCCGGCCACGGACAATAGCGATCCCCCCTGCCCCGCATGTACTTGCCCGCTCTTCATACGACAGCGCCTCCCGCCTTGGCCTGGAAGGTCCGGCCCGTTCCGAAATACACCTCTTGGACCTTGGGGTGGCGGCGCACTTCATCGACAGTGCCTTCCGCGATCAATTTGCCACGAGCCAGCACAATCACGCGATCGGCATACGCGAACACCACATCCATGCTGTGTTCGGTAAACAGGACCGCCATATTCCGCTGCACGACCAGACTCTTTACCAGGCCGACCAAGGCATTGCGTTCGGCGGGCGCCATGCCGGCGGTAGGCTCGTCCATCAACAGCAGGCGTGGACTGCCCGCCAGGCTCATCGCCAATTCCACGCGCTTGACATCGCCGTAGGCCAGTTCGCTGCATGCGCGGCCCGCCTGCTCGCCCATGCCGACCTGACCCAGCAAGCGCAAGGCTTCATCCCGGTATCTGGGCATGGCCGTACGCCAGAAGGAATACACCTTGCGATGATGAGACAGCAAGGCCATCTGCACATTCTCCAGCACGGTCAGGGACGCGAAGGTGGCGGCAATCTGGAAAGTGCGCCCCACGCCCAGCCGCGCAATCTTGCGCGAGGGCATGCCCAGCAACTCGACGCCGTCGAAGCGCACCGATCCGCCGGAGGCCGGCAATTGCCCGCCCACCATATTGAACGTGGTCGACTTCCCGGCGCCATTGGGGCCGATCAAGGCCAGCAGTTCGCCCGGCCGCAGCTCGAAGCCGATGGCATCGACCGCCTTGTTGCCGCCGAAATGCTTGCTCAGTCCGCTTACCTTCAGCAGGCTCATGCCGGTTTCCCCTTGCGCTGCAGCAACATGCCGGCATAGCCCGCGATTCCTTGCGGGAAGACCAATACGATCAGCAATATCACCGCGCCGAACAGTGCGCGCCAGTACTCGGTAATGCCCACGAAGTAATCCTGCAGCAGCGTAAAGCCGGCCGCGCCCACGATAGGCCCGAACAGAGTCTGAATACCGCCCAGCAGCACCATCACCAGGCCATCCACCGATTTGCCCACCGTGATGACCTCGGGCGAGGTGCTGCCTTTGGAAAATACATACAAGGCCCCCGCCAAACCGGCGAACAAGCCGGCCACGATGAAAGCGGTCCATTGCACGCCCTTGGCGTTCAGGCCTATGGCGTCGGCGCGCAATGCCGAGTCGCGAACCGAGCGCAAGGCATAGCCGAATGGCGCGAAGGCCATGCGGCGCACCGCGACACTCGCCGCGGCCACCACCAGCAGCGTAAAGTAGTAATAGGCATTGCCCGACAGCCAGGCTTCGGGCCAGATGCCGACTATGCCGTTGGAACCGCCCGTTACCGCGTCCCACTGATAGACGATGGACCATACGATTTGCGCAAAGGCCAGGGTAAGCATGGCCAGATAGACGCCCGTCAATCGAATGCAGAACCAGCCGAAGACGACCGCCGCCAGGCCGGCCGCCAGAGGAGCCGCAAGCAGCGAGGCCGCCATGCCCAGGCCGGCCGATTTGAACAGCAAGGCGGCTGCATAGGCGCCGATACCGAAGTAGGCGGCATGTCCGAAGGAAGGCATGCCGCCCAGCCCCATCATGAAATGCAGGCTGACGGCGAACAGCACCGCAATCAGCATGTCTTGCGCCAGCACCGCGGCGTAGGGCAGGACGCCGGACAGGAGCGGCAAAAGGGCGAAGGCCGCTGCCAGCAGCAGCGCAAGCCACTTGAAGCCCGCGCCCGCCGGGCGCAGGGGCGCATCGGGCTGGCCCGCAAGACGCACCGAGGCCAATGGCCTGCCGCGCAAGCCCCAAGGCCGGAAGACCAGGACGAAGGCCATGAAAATGAATTCGACCACCAGCGTCAGCTTGGGAAAGGCCACGCTGACTCCGGCGATATCGACCACGCCCAGCGCAATGCACAGGGCCTTGAGCTCGGCAATGATCAGCGCCGCCAGGTAGGCGCCGGGAATCGAACCCATGCCGCCCACCACGACCACGACGAAGGCATCGCCGATTACGCTTAGATCCAGCCCCAGGCTGGCGGGCTGGCGTGGAATCTGTATCGCTCCGCCCAGTCCCGCCAGGAAGGCGCCCAGTGCGAACACGCCGGTAAAGAGCCAGGCCTGGTTCACGCCCAGGGCGCCGAGCATCTCGCGATCCTGCGTCGCCGCACGTATCAAGGTGCCCCAGCGGGTGCGCGTCAGCAGCAGCCACAAGGCCAGCAATACCGCTGGCCCGATAACGATCAGGACCACGTCGTACACCGGCAGATAGCGGTCGAAGATCCGCAATGACCCGTTCAGTCCCGGGGCGAGCGGACCCAGCAAATCGTCGGGCCCCCATAGCCAAAGCGCCATGTCGTTGAACACCAGCACCAACGCGAAGGTGGCCAGAAGCTGGAACATTTCCGGCGCCCGATATATGCGGCGCAGCAAGA
The DNA here is from genome assembly GCF_048751585.1 of Pollutimonas rozaliensis. NCBI lineage: Bacteria > Pseudomonadati > Pseudomonadota > Betaproteobacteria > Burkholderiales > Alcaligenaceae > Pollutimonas > Pollutimonas rozaliensis. The sequence goes on from NZ_JAZHOB010000008.1 coordinate 158,951, forward strand.
CCATTTCGACCAGCGCGCCAAGCAGGCCGACGACCAGCGCGGCGCAAAGCAGGCTGGCCCAGAAACCCGCCGGCCCCTGGCCCCAGTGCTGGACGATGGAGTAGGCGATGTATATGCCCAGCATGTACAGGGATCCATGGGCGAAGTTGACGATGCGGCTCACGCCGAAGATCAGCGACAGTCCCGCCGCCACCAGGAAAAGAGATGACGCCTCTGCCAAGCCGTTCAGGAACTGAACGATAAAACCGGTAAGGTGCATGCTAAAAAGCGGTGCCGTCAGGCACCGCGGCCCTGGAAGTTAGTCGGCCGATGCGGGCCGCCATTGCCTGACCTGGTCGTCGGTCGGCTGGACGCTGGCTCCATCCACGTATTTGAAATCGGTCATGATGCCCTTGCCGTCCTTGATGGCGATCGTGCCCACGTAGGCTCCCATCGTGGACTGATGGTCGATGCCGCGGTATTTGATGCGTCCAAAAGGCGTATCGACCTCCAGTCCCTTGAAGGCCTGGACCAGCGCTTCCGTTTCGGTGGAACCGGCTTTCTTGATGCCGGCCGCCAGCGACAGGATGGCGTTGTAGCCGACGATGGTGCCAAGGCGCGGATAGTCGTTGTAGCGGGCCTGGTAGGCTTTCAGGAAAGCGTTGTGTTCCGGCGTGTCGATGGCATACCACGGGTAGCCCGTAACCACCCAGCCCACAGGCGCCTCGGCGCCCAGCGGATCCAGGTATTCGGGTTCGCCGGTCAGCATGCTGACCACCGGCAGGTCCTTGAAGAAATTGCGCTGCGTTCCGGCGCGCACGAATTTGGCCAGATCGGTGGCGAACAATACATTGAACATGGCTTCGGGCCGCGCATCGGCCAGCGCCTGGACCACATTGCCCGCATCGATCTTGCCCAAAGGCGTGGCCTGTTCCGCGACGAATTCCACGTCCGGCTGCGCCTGTTTCAGCAGCGTCTTGAACGTGGCGACCGCCGATTGCCCGTATTCGTAATTGGGATAGACGATGGCCCAGCGCTTCTTGTTCATTTTCACGGCGGCCGGAATCAGCATGGCCACCTGCATATAGGTGGAGTTGCGCAGGCGGTAGGTATAGCGGTTGCCGTCGGCCCAGACGATCTTGTCGGTCAACGGCTCGCTGGCCAGGAAGAACTGCTTCTTATGCTTGGCGTAATCGGTGACCGCCAAACCTATATGAGACAAAAAGGTGCCGGTCAGCACATCGACCTTGTCGCGCGTAAGCAATTCTTCGGCGGCGCGCACCGCGTCGCCCGGATTGGAATTGTCATCGCGCACCACCAGTTCCAGCGCCTTGCCGTCGACCCCGCCCGCCGCATTGATCTGCTCAACGGCCAGCTCCATGCCTTTCTTGTACGGTCCCAGGAAGGCAGGCTGGGTCTTGTAGCTGTTCAGCTCGCCTATTTTGATGGTGTCCTGGGCCGCAACGGCTGTGCTTGCCGCCGCCAGTGCCGCGGCGCCTGCCAGTTTCAAATAAAACCTGAAAGAGTACATATAGGATCCTGTGCTGAGCCGTCTGAAGGTAAAAGTGCAATAAATTGTACGCAATATGGGCAGGCAAGACCTGCGGATGCCATTACACTACGCCGACTGAACCCATTTTACTTCCCTCATGCGCGAACTCAGCCTGATTTTCATTGTATCCAGCCTCTGCCTGCTGACGCTCAGCCGATGCCTGTTGGCGGCCTGGCAATGGGATCGCGTCAAGCAGGCGGGCGGCCTGCTGCCCATATTGAAAGGCGGGCTGCGCATCGATGCCAACCAGATTGCCATCATCGCCGGCATCCCGCTCATGCTTGCGCCCTGGCTGGGCCACTGGCCCCTGGCCGTCAGCATCACCGGATGGTGGTTCCAGTTCGCCTGGTTCCTGCTGGTCTTGCTGGAAGTTTCAACGCCCCAGTTCATTCATGAATACGATACGCGTCCCAACCGCTTGTACGTGGAATACTTGAAGCACCCCCAGGAAGTATTCGGCATGCTGTGGAAGGGCTACAAGGCGGTGATCTTCGGCGCGGTCGCCGCCTTGGCCGTCTTTGCATGGATCGCCTGGCTGCTGTTCGCCAACGTGCCCACCGACCCGCCCATGACGTGGTGGCAGCGCCCGATCTTTACGCTGGTGGCGGCGGCCGTCGTCTTTCTTGCCATACGCGGCACGCTGGGGCACCGTCCCATCAACCCATCAACGGTGGCCTACTGCGGCGACAGCATGCTGAACACTTTGCCGCTGAACTCGCTGTACAGCGTGGCCTACGCCATCTACAGCATGAAAAACGAGCGCTCCGCCGCCGACGTATACGGCGACATGCCCGCCCAGGAAATGAACGGCATCGTCCAGCGCTGCGCCGGGCTGGCCGCAGGTCCGGCCGATATCCCCACGCTGCATGTGCAGGAGCCCACCTCACAACGAAGTCGTCCGCTGAACGTGGTGATGATCGTGCAGGAAAGCCTGGGCGCCCAATATGTAGGCAACCTGGGCGGCGCCGCGCTGACCCCGCAACTGGACAGGCTTGCCCAAACCTCCTGGAACTTCACGCGCGCCTACGCCACGGGCACGCGCTCGGTCCGCGGCCTGGAAGCCGTTGTCGCCGGCTTTCCGCCCACGGTGTCCGATGCCGCGCTGCGACTGTCCGGCGCGCAAAGCAATTTCTTCACCATGGCGCAAGTCCTGAAGCAGCATGGCTACCGCTCGCGTTTCATCTACGGCGGCGAAGCGCATTTCGATAATATGAAAAGCTTCTTCCTGGGCAATGGCTTCGACGATCTGTACGACCTGCCCACATTCAGGAACCCCGCTTTCGTCGGCACCTGGGGCGCCAGCGACGAGGACATGTTCAATACGGTTCACAGCCTGCTCAGCGAGGCGCCCGACGAGCCTACCTTCACGCTGGCTTTTTCCGTCAGCAACCATTCGCCCTGGGAATACCCCGGCGGCCGGATAGAGACCGACGGCAACCCGGCCACTGTGGAAAACACCGTGCGCTATGCCGATTGGGCCATGGGGCAATTCTTCGACCGGGCAAGGCAATCCGATTATTGGGAAAACACCGTGTTCCTGGTCGTGGCCGACCATGATTCGCGAGTCGGCGGCGCCAGCCTGGTGCCCTTGCGCCACTTCCATATCCCCGCGCTGATCACCGGGGCCGATGTCGCCGCCAGGCGCGATGACCGCCTGATCAGCCAGATAGACCTGCCCACCACCCTGCTCTCCATCATGGGCTTGCGGGCCGAGCACCCCATGATAGGACGCGACCTGACGCTGCCCGGCGGAGACAGGGCCATGATGCAGTATGGCGAGAACTACGGTTACCTGAAGGGCGACGCGCTGGTCGTGATGGAGCCCCACCGCGACGCCACCCAATACCGCTATCAGGCGCCCGAGACGTACACGCCCATGCCGCTGGACGCCGGCCTGGCCGGCGAGGCCCTGGCCCACGTCCTTTGGCCAAGCTGGGTGTACCAGAATCGGGCTTATACCCTGCCCCAGCTCGGGCCCAAGGCCTAGGCGTGCTGTATGCGAGTCCCCAATACAGCCAGGAATTGCGCCATCCAGGCCGGATGGGCCGGCCATGCCGGCGCGGTGACCAGGTTGCCATCGGTATGGGCCTGGTCGACGGCAATATCGGCATAGGTGCCGCCCGCCAGGCGGACTTCGGCCGCGCAAGCCGGGTACGCCGAACACGTGCGCCCCTTCAGCACACCGGCCGCCGCCAGTATCTGAGCGCCATGGCACACGGCGGCAATCGGCTTTTTGGCGGCATCGAATTGCTTCACGATCTCTATTACCCTGTCGTTCATGCGCAGATACTCCGGCGCGCGGCCGCCTGGAATGACAAGGCCGTCGTAGTCCGCGGCGTCAACCTTGTCGAAATCGTAGTTCAACGCAAAACGATGTCCGGGCTTCTCGCTGTATGTCTGGTCGCCCTCGAAGTCGTGTATGGCTGTGGCAACCGTATCGCCCGCCTTCTTGTCCGGGCACACGGCGTGCACGACATGCCCCACCGTCAACAGGGTTTGAAATGGCACCATGGTCTCGTAATCTTCGGCATAGTCGCCGACCAGCATCAATAGTTTCTTGCTCATGTGTCGTCTCATGTAAAGACAGGTTTCAATGAACGCCGTCGACAAGCGAATGCGGCGCGCCCCGCCCGTATAAAGCCTATGGGCGTTTCCATCTTCTATCCATTCGCGGCAAAAAACAAGCACGATACAATACTTACTGCAAACTGAAAGGAATAAAAATGGAGTTGCTGCTTGATCCCACCATGTGGATCGGCTTGTTGACACTGGTTGTCCTGGAAATCGTTCTGGGCATCGACAACCTGATTTTCATCGCGATCCTGGCGGATAAGCTGCCGCCGGCGCAGCGGGACCGCGCCCGCGTCATCGGCCTGTCGCTGGCCCTTGTCATGCGTCTGGCCCTGCTATCGGCCATATCCTGGCTGTTCAAGCTGACCGAACCGCTGTTCTCGATGGGGCCGTTCAGTTTTTCCGGGCGCGATCTAATTCTTATCGTCGGCGGCTTCTTCCTGGTCTTCAAAGGCACCATGGAAATGCACGAGCGGGTCGAAGGCAAGGCCCATGCCATGTCGGGCTCGCGCATGTATGCCAGCTTCTGGGTCATCGTGACGCAAATCGTGGTGCTGGACGCCGTCTTTTCCCTGGATGCCGTCATCACGGCGGTGGGCATGGTGGATCACCTGGAGGTCATGATGGCGGCCGTCATCATCGCCATCGGCATCATGCTGGTGGCGTCCAAGCCGTTGACGCGCTTCGTCAATGCCCATCCCACAGTCGTCATACTGTGCCTGGGCTTCCTGCTGATGATAGGCTTTGCACTGGTTGCCGAAGGCTTCGGCTTCAAGGTGCCCAAGGGCTATCTGTATGCCGCCATCGGCTTTTCGGTTGCCATCGAATCCCTGAACCAGATCGCGCGGCGCAACCTGCTTAGCCGCGATACCCAGCGCCCCATGCGCGAGCGCACCGCGGAGGGCATCTTGCGCATGCTGGGCAAGCGGCCTTCCACCAGCGACGAGCCCGCTCCCAACTCCGCGCCCTCGCCGGACGATACGCCTTTCGGCGTGGAAGAGCGCAACATGGTCAGCGGCGTGCTGCGGCTGGCCGATCGCAACGTCCATTCCATCATGACGCCGCGCACCGATATCAGCTGGATAGACCTGAACGGCGATCCCGACCACATCCGCCAGGAAATCAGCGAGACGCCTCACGGGTTCTTCCCTGTTTGCCGAGGCTCGCTGGACGATATCGTGGGAATAGGCCGGGCCAAGGACATGATCGCGGATCTGATCACGCACAAGACCCTGAACGAAAAAAACCTGCGCCCGCCCATTCTTGTGCATGAGACCATCCGCATCCTGGATCTGATAAAAACGCTCAAGTCCGCGCGCGGCCAGTTGGTCATCGTCATCAACGAGTTCGGCACGGTCGAGGGGCTGGTTACGCCCATCGACGTCTTTGAAGCCATTGCGGGCGACTTCCCCGACGAGGATGAAACCCCGGACATCATCGCCGACGGAGACGATCGCTGGATCGTCGACGGCGCCACCGACATGCATTATTTCGAGCAGACGCTCGAACTCGAGGGCCTGCAGGACGATACCGACGAGTTCAGCACCCTGGCCGGTTATATGCTGCGCCGTTTCGGCCGCCTGCCGGAAGTCGGGGACGAGCTTGAGTTCTCTCAAGCGAACGGCACGTTCCGATTCCGGGTCCTGCAACTGGAAGGACGGCGCATCGCCAAGGTGCTGGTGCAGCGTTCGCCGGCCAGCGATCAGGAACCCCAGGCGCCCGCCAACGCCGCCTAGGCTTTTATGTTATAGTCGCTGGCTGTTGTGAATTCGGGGCGTAGCGCAGCCTGGTAGCGCATCTGGTTTGGGACCAGAGGGTCGAAGGTTCGAATCCTTTCGCCCCGACCATTACTTCAGCAAAAATCAAGAGCTTACGCAATACAAGGCGTAAGCTCTTTTTTTTTCCGCCGCGCGGCATGGGGCTTTTTACATCAGCGCAAGTGCTCCAGCAGATCCCAGGGCATGGCCGCGCCATTCTGGGCGCAAGCCTGGACCGCCGATTCCAGATTGCCTATGTCGAAGCCACGGGCGGCCAGCCAGCCATCGTTGTAATAGGTCTGCGTATAGCGCTCGCCGCTGTCGCACAATACGGTGACGATGGAGCCTTCTTGACCCGCCTCGTGCATCTCGCGCGCCAAATGCAGGGCGGCGATGAAGTTCGTGCCCGTCGATCCGCCGCAACGCCGCCCCAGGCTGCTTTGCAGATAGCGCAAGGCCGACAAGCTTGCCGCATCGGGAACTTTCACCATGCGATCTATGACCGACGGTATGAAGGACAGTTCGACCCGCGGCCGGCCTATGCCTTCAATCAAAGAGCCGGTCTGAATTTCCAGCTGCTTATCACCCGTGGCATAGGCATCGAAGAACACCGAATTTTCCGGGTCCGCGACGCACACGCGGCTGTCGTAGCCTTGATAGCGTATATATCGCCCTATCGTCGCCGTGGTGCCTCCGGTTCCGCAACTGCACACGATCCATGCGGGCACAGGATGCGGCTCCTGCCGCATCTGGCTGAAGATCGACTCGGCGATATTGTTGTTGCTGCGCCAGTCCGTCGCCCTTTCGGCGTAGGTGAACTGATCCATGTAATGCCCGCCCAACTCGCGCGCCAGGCGTTCGGATTCGCCGTAGATTTCCCGTCCGGAGTTCACCAGGTGTATCTTCCCGCCGTAAAACTCGATGGCGGCGATCTTCTCCTGGGACGTGCCTTTGGGAATGACGGCGATGAAAGGCAAGCCTATCAATCGTGCAAAATAGGCTTCGGACACGGCTGTGGAACCCGACGAGGCTTCGATGACGGTACTGTCCGGATGCAGCCAGCCGTTGCAAAGAGCATACAGAAACAGGGATCGCGCCAGGCGGTGCTTCAGGCTGCCAGTCGGGTGGCTGGACTCGTCTTTCAAGTAGAGATCCACGCCGGGATAAGCCGGCAGGCGCAGGGGGATCAAATGCGTGTCGGCCGATCTGTTGAAATCCGCCTCTATCTTTCGCACAGCCTGTTGCACCCATGCGTCGCGAATACTTGGCATGATCCGGTCCTCTCCTTTGAAATGCGCCGCATCATGCGGCACGCGAGCCTTGCCGATCCGCGCTTACCACGACGTCCGGGCGGCCCGCCTAACACGGCAAAGACTGGATTATAAGAGTTGATCGTGGATGCAAGCCCGCGAACAACGCAATGGCGGCGCCTTCAAGCACTTCCGGTCAGTGAGCGGCTTTCAGCGCATCCTTGCGCCACTGCCCGACCATCTGGCGCAGCTCGCGGCGTATCACCTTCCCGGTGGTGGTCATGGGCAATTCCTGGACGAAGAACACTTCGCGAGGGTATTCGTGCGCGGCCAGCCGCGACTTTACATGATCCTGGATTTCACGCTTGAGCGCATCGCTTGGACTGCGCTCATCCTGCAGGACAACGATAGCCGCCACGATTTCGGTGCGCTGCGCATCGGGCGCGCCGACCACAGCGACCATTTTCACCGAAGGATGCTGCAGGATGCAGTCCTCGATTTCGCCCGGACCTATGCGATAACCCGCCGAGGTGATGACGTCGTCGTTACGGCCGATGAAATGGATGTAGCCATCATCGTCCATGCTGCCGGTGTCGCCGGTAAGCAGCCAGTCGCCCGCGAACTTTTCTTCGGTGGCCCTGGCGTTATTCCAATATTGCAGGAACAGCACCGGATCGGGACGCCGCACGGCTATGCTGCCACTGCTTCCCGACGGCAGCGTGTTGCCCTGCTCGTCGATGATGGCCACGGTATGGCCCGGCACGGCGCGGCCTATGGCACCCGGGCGCGCGGGCATGATGTCCGCGCACGAAGAGACAGTCATGTTGCATTCGGTCTGGCCATAGAATTCGTTGATGGTGAGTCCGAAAGTACGCCTGCCCCAATCGAGCAATTCAGCGCCCAGCGATTCGCCGCCGCTGGCCACGGAACGCAGGCGGTAATTCCAGCGCGTCTCGGGCCTGTCCACCGAGCGCATCATCTTCAATGCCGTGGGCGGCAGGAAAGTGTTGCGCACACCGTAATCCTGCAGGAATTGAAAAGCGTTCTCGGGTGTGAATTTCTTGAAACGATGCGCGACCACGGCAATGCCGTGATGCCAGGCGGGAAGCAGCACGTCGAACAGTCCGCCTATCCATGCCCAGTCGGCCGGCGTCCACATCCGGTCGCCCTCTTGCGGAAAGAGATTGTGCGAGATTTCCACGCCCGGCAGATGGCCCAGCAACACACGGTGCGCATGCAGCGCGCCCTTGGGCTGGCCTGTGGTGCCCGAGGTATAAATGATGACGGCGGGGTCGTCGGCCGCCGTATCGGCTGGAACCAGATCGGAGCCATGCCGCTTCATTTCGCGATGCAGGTCAACGGTATCGGCCTGCGCGCCATCTATCGTAAGTATTGTCTTCAAGGCCGGAAGCTGGCTGCGTATTTCAGCCAGCTTCGCCGCGCCTTCCGCATTGGTCACGACCACCAGCGCCGCACTGTCGGCCAGCCGATAGCACAGCGCCTCGGCCCCGAACAGCGTGAACAAGGGAATGGCTATACAGCCAATCTTGTAAGCGGCGATGTGCGCCCAGGCGGTCTCCGGAGCCTGCGGCAGAAGAATTCCGATCCGGTCGCCGGGCTTGGCGCCCAGGGCAAGAAACAGCTTGGCCAAGCGATTCGACGACTCGTGTATTTCACCGAAACTGTATTGCCGCGCCTGCCCGTGTTGATCGACATGGACCAGCGCCAACCGGCCCGAATCCCGCTCCGCCCACTTGGCGCAAGCGTCGACGCCGATGTTGTAGCGCTGCGGGATCTCCCATTGAAACCGCCTGGCGGCATCTTCATAGCTGGTGGGGTGCAGCGGCAACATGGAAGCGTCCTTTGTCTCTTTGTAGGTATCGTCCAAGTATATAACGCCGAAAAACCGCGCAGCATCCGACGCGAATCGCTATCATCAATGCTTCGCCCCTTCCGACCGATACTTCATGCGTTTGCGTCCGCGCCCCCTGATCCGTATTCTGGCATGCCTGTTACTGCTTGCCCTGGCCGGCGGCTATGTCATGTTCGACCGCTGGCAGCGCGCCACCATATTCGCCATTGAATCGCGCGAGAGCCCCTGGTGGCGCCAGCCGCCGCAAGGCACGGAAATTTTCGACCTGACCCTGGAGAATGGCGATACGGTACGCGCCTGGTACCTTGCCCATCCCTCTCCCGACGCCGCGACCGTCCTGTACCTTCATGGCGCGCGCTGGAACCTGAATGACAGCGCCTTTCGCATCGAACGCTGGGCCGATATGGGTTATGCCGTGCTGGCCATAGACTATCGCGGCTTCGGGGCGTCCACCGCGCGACTTCCTTCGCAATCCAGCGCCGTGGAAGATGCCGGCGCCGCCTTGCGGGAACTGGCACGGCGGCAACCCTTGCCCTCGCGGCGATTCCTGTACGGACATAGCCTGGGCGGCGCCATTGCGGTAGCGCTGGCGGCCACGCCCGGCCAGCCCGATTTTGCGGGCCTGATACTTGAATCGACCTTTACCAGCATCCGGGACATGATCGTCGGCAGCCGATGGGAAAACATTCCAGGATTGGCACTGGTGCTTACGCAGCCCTTTGATTCCCTGGCCGCCATAAAGCGGGTACGCCAGCCGATATTATTCCTGCATGGGACCAATGACCGCGTGGTTCCGCACACCATGAGCGATGCGCTGCTGGCATCGGCTGGCGACCCCGGCTTGCAACGCTACCTGGTGAAGATAGACGGCGCTTCGCACTCGGGCGCCAGCAGCAGTGGAATCTATCGCGATGCGGTCCGCAACTTCACGCGCCATGCCGGCCTGTCCTTGCGCCAGGACGGCGCCCTGGCCGAGCGGTAATCGCCGGGTCGAACCGCATCCGGCGGTCAAGAGGCATTGCTGTCGGCGTTCTCCAAAGACTGGCGCGACTGCTCCAGCTCATCGCTTATCCATGCGCGCAAGGCGGCCAAGGGCTGCCAATCGCGCAGCGCCGGCGGATAGACAAGGTGATAGGTATGCCCGGTTTCGTATTCCACCCCGATCGGCGAAAGCTTGATCAAGCGGCCGTCACGGATGGCGTCGGCCGCCAGCAATTCGCGGGCGAGGGTCAAACCGATGCCTTGCTCCGCCGCCTGCAGCATCAGCCCCATATCGTTGAACTGCGCCACGGGCGTCACCTGGGCGCGCACCCCGGCCGCTTCAAACCACCGTCGCCATACCTCCCGCTCTCCGAGCAAGGGTTCCCGCAATAGCGCCGCCGGCGGCTGACCCAGCAAACGCCGCGCGTCGATGGCGCAGCCTACCACCACCAACGGCATGGGGGCATCGAACAGGCGCTCGGACACCAGACCCGGCCACGGCCCCACCCCCTGCCGCAGGGCCGCATGAAAACCTTCCCGCTGCAAATCCACCGCCTGCTGGGAAACATCAATTTCAAGCGCCAGATCGGGATGCCGCTCGCGCCATCGATGCATGCGGGGCAGCAGCCAACGCTGGGCGAACGAAGGCAGCACCGTTACCCGCAGGCGCTGCTCCAGCGCGCAGACTGCCGCGGCGGCGGCCTGTACGCCATCGTCCAGTTGAGCCATCGCGCCCTGCACGGCACGCAGCAAGGCTTCGCCGGCCGGATTCAGCACCACGCGGCGCCCCCTGCGTTCGAACAAGGGAAAGCTCAGTTGCTCTTCCAGGACGCGTATCTGCTGGCTGATGGCGCTATGCGTCAGGTGCAGCGCATCGGCCGCCGCGCGCAAGTTCTGGAGTTCGGCGGCCGCGCGAAAGGCGGGCAAGGTGTTCAAGGGCAGTCGGCTCATGCTGGTAAGCATAACCAACCAATCTATGTAGAACAAGTCAATTCACAGTAGAGAGCTGGAAGATTATTCTTACCAAACGAGTCACACAGACTAAGGAGAAATGCATGGCAGTCCTGAATTGCGAAGCCCGCCGCATCCTCGATGGCGCCGCCCCGCCGCAGCGTTCCATTCTGGCGCGCCTGCGCCTTTGGCTCTCCGTTCGGAAAGCCGCTACACGCAGAGCCGCCCGCGACCCATGGATCAGCGCCATCGACGCCGTAGCCGGCATGGACGAGCATACGCTGAGGGATATTGGCGCGCCGGCCTGGCTGATGTCTGAAGTCCGGCATCGCCAGAGTCTGGCGGCAAAGCGGCTGACCGACCTGCGGCTACGCTGATGCCAAGGAAGTCCGGGGACGGGCGGGAGCCGGCCGCCTTATGGGAAACAAGGGGAAACCCTAGCGCTTTATGGCTGGAATTACGGTTAATGATCTCTATACTCACTGGATTCCGTCAATACGCATAGGCCGCAGAAAGATGCTTACCCTTGATTTCCTGCACAACATGATCGAACAGCATGGCGAGAAGGTCGCCATCGAGGATACCGACAGCCAGGTCACTTATGCCGAGCTGGCAACCGCCGCAAAGGCGCTGGCCGTAGCGCTGCAAATGAAGGACCCCACCCCGGGCGCGCGCGTCGCCTTGTGCGCGGCCACCCATTCACTGGAATATCTGATCAGTGTCCTGGCCATCCTGGAGGCTGGCAAGATACTCGTTCCGCTCAATTGTGAAAGCACCACCGAACAGTTGCACCAGTTGCTGAGCGACGTGCATCCCACCGCCGTCATCGTGGACGACAAGGGCGATCAGTTGATCCACTGCGATGACGAACTCAAGATCAATTTCTCGCAGTTCGAGGGCCTGGTCCGCACTTACCGGGGCCACGAGTTCATTTCCTATGAGCCTGGCTTGCTGGATCAGGCGCTGGCGAAAGCGAAAGGCGAATAGTCCGCCCCCGTCCGCCCGCAGCGGCGTGCGCCGCGGCATGCCCCTCCTATAATGTGTGCCAGCCGGCCAGGCTGGCGCCCGATTTCATTTCTCTACAACGGAGTACCAAATGTCCCCGACCACCCTCGACGACCTGGGCAAGCTGATTTTGCGCCTGACCATAGGCGTGCTGATTCTTTTTCATGGCATCGCAAAGCTGCTCAATGGCATAGGCCCGATCGAATCCATGATCGTGGCGCGCGGAATGCCGGCCTTCTTTGCATGGGCGGTATATTTGGGTGAAGTGATTGCGCCGCTGCTTCTTATTCTGGGCTTCTACACCCGCCTGGGGGGCTTGCTGATCGTCTTGAACATGCTGGTCGCCATTGCCCTGGCACACGCCGGCCATGTATTCCAGCTGGCCGGTACCGGAGGATGGCGCCTGGAGCTTCAAGGGCTGTTCCTGTTCGGCAGCCTGGCCGTTGCCTTGCTGGGAGCCGGCCGCTACAGCATGGGCGGCAAAGGCGGAAGCTGGAACTGAGTTCGGACGTCATCCGAACGCTGCGCTTCGGCGTGGCTGCGCCGGATTCTACGTGTCGGCCATCGACCTGACAAAGTCGCTGGGCGTAATACCCAGATTGCGCTTGAACATGGCCGTAAACGCACTTTGCGTCTGGTAGCCCAGATCGAGCGCAATGCCCAGTACCTGACGGCCTTCCGCCAGCCACTCCAGGGCGGCCAGCAGCTTGGCCTGCTGGCGCCATTGCAGGAAGGACATGCCCAGTTCCTGCATGAACAGGCGATGCAGGGTGCGTTGGTCGTAGCCCAGTTCCTTGGACCATTCCCGCAGGGTCTTCATGTCGTCCAGATGTTCCTGGATATGGGTGCATATGCGCGCCAGCCGATGATCGCGCGGTGCGGGCAGATGTAGCGGTGTCACGGACTCTTCGGTGAGCTCCTCGAGCAGCAGGTCCATCAGCAGCCGGGTCCGGCGGCTGGCCAGCGCTATGGATGTGGAGCCGGCAACCGCCGTAATGACCTCGCGGAACAGCGGCGTTGCCGGCAGCAGACAGCTGCGTGGCGGCAATCCATGCAAGTATTCCGGATTGACGAAAACCGAGCGTAGCCTGACCTTGCCCAGCATGCGCACGCGATGCTGCACATTGGGCGCAAGCCAAAGCGCCCGTGTTGGCGGCACGACCCAATGGCCTTCGGTGCTGGCCACCACCATGACGCCGCTCAGGGCGAATTTGAGCTGACCCATCTCGTGGGAATGATCGGTCAGTATGGTTGAATCGGCGAAATCCCTGCTAAGGCCGCCGGCCAGCACACCGCCGCGATAGGCCGCGCCGCTGTTCAATTGCGACTCCATTACGAATCCCTACCCCCCAATACACAATGGCCTTACAACACATAATGATCAAGACGACCGATTCGCAATGTATCGCGCTCATTCGTGCCTTGATTCTAAAGAGACGCGTAGTTATAGCCATGGAGGAAAACCCCCACTTTTAAAGGGCTGGCCGCCCTTGACTTTAAGCCGGCCAGCCCTTTTTCCGCCTTCCTTTCAATAGACTCCGGTGAACTGCTTCAAGACGTCGGGGTTCTCCAGCGTGGACACATCCTGCGTGACCTCTTTGCCTTCGGCCACCACGCGCAACAGGCGGCGCATGATCTTTCCGGAGCGGGTCTTGGGCAGATTGTTGCCAAAGCGTATATCGCGCGGCTTAGCAATAGGGCCGACTTCGTTGGCCACCCAGTCGCGCAGCCGCTTGGCGATGGCTTCCGCCTGCTTGCCGTCGGGCACGGGAACCTTGAGCATGATGAAGGCCACGATGGCCTCGCCGGTGGTGGCGTCAGGGCGGCCCACCACCGCGGCCTCCGCCACCAGCTCGTGCGCCACCAGGGCCGATTCGATTTCCGTCCCGCCCAGGCGATGGCCCGATACGCTGAGCACGTCGTCGGTGCGGCCCATGATCCAGTAATAGCCGTCGGCGTCGCGCTGGGCGTTGTCGCCGGCCAGGTAGTAGCCTTTCAGATCAGCCGGAAAATAGCTGTTCCTGAAACGCTCCGGGTCTCCCCAGACCGCTCGTATCATGGCGGGCCAGGGCTTCTTGATGACCAGGAAGCCGCCTCGCCCCGAGGGAACTTCGTTGCCGGCCTCGTCGACCACGCCCGTGGATATGCCGGGCAGCGGCAAGGTGCAAGAGCCCGGTTTCAGCGGCGTGGCGCCCGGCAGGGGCGTCAGGATGTGGCCGCCGGTCTCGGTTTGCCACCAGGTGTCGACAATGGGGCAACGGCCGTTGCCCACATTGTTGTAGTACCAGATCCAGGCTTCCGGATTGATGGGTTCGCCGACCGAACCCAGCAGACGCAGGCTGGAAAGATCGTGGCGCTGCGGATGCGTGCCGGGATCGGCCTGCGCGGCCTTGATCAGGGAACGTATGGCGGTGGGGGCCGTATAGAAAATACTGACCTTGTGGCGCTCGATCATTTTCCAGAAGCGGCCGGCATCCGGATAAGTGGGTATGCCCTCGAAAACGACCTGTGTCAGTCCCGCCGCCAGGGTTCCGTAGGCAATATAGGTATGGCCGGTAACCCAGCCCACGTCGGCGGTGCACCAGAACACATCGTCGGGCCGGGTGTCGAACACCCATTGCGTGGTCAAGGACGCCCACAGCAGGTAACCCGCCGACGAATGCTGCACGCCCTTGGGCTTGCCGGTGGACCCCGAGGTGTACAGGATGAACAAGGGATGCTCGGACTCGACCGCCACCGCCTCGCATTGATCGGACTGCCCGTTCTCCAGATCGTGCAGCCATACGTCGCGCGCATCGTTCCAGTCAATCTCGATGCCGGCGCGCCGATACACCACGACCTTGCCGACGATCTCGCCGCCCTCATCGGCCAACGCTTCGTCCACGGCGGCCTTCAGGGGGATGGCGCGGCCTCCGCGCAGTTGCGCGTCGGCGGTAATGACCAGGGTGGCGCCCACGTCGACGATGCGCTGGTGCAGGCTCTTGGCCGAAAATCCGCCGAACACCACGGAATGGGTTATGCCCAGCCTTGCGCAGGCCTGCATGGTGGCGATGGCTTCGATGGACATGGGCAGATAGATGACGGCCCTGTCGCCCTTCGCATAGCCCAATTCCTTGAAGCCATTGGCGATGCGGCAAACGCGTGCATGCAACTGCCGGTAGGTGACCTGTTGCACCGCGCCGTCATCGGCCTCGAAAACAAGCGCCACCTTGTCGGCATTGCCGTTTTCCAGGTGGACATCCAGGCAGTTTTCGGAAACGTTAAGCTCGCCATCGTCGAACCAGGTGTAGAACGGCGCATTCGATTCATCCAGGACCCGGGTGAACGGCTTGCGCCATTGAAGGTGCTCGCGGGCGAGCCTGGTCCAGAAGCCCTCGAAATCGCGCTCGGCTTCATCGCACAGCGCCTTATAGTTTTCCATGCCGGATATCGCCGCTCCCGCGATCGTCTTGGCCGACGGCGGAAAGACGCGGCTTTCGACAAGTATGGAATCAATGGTGGACGACATGGCTTATTCTCCTTCTACAAATACATGGACTCACGCTGCTGCCCCAAGGTAGCGATTGGTGATTTCGGGCTTTTGCTGCAGCTCTTGAGACGTTCCGCCAAACACCACATGGCCGGTATTGAGCAGATAGCAACGGTCGGCCATGGACAGCGCCGCCGTGACGTTCTGCTCGACCACGACGATGGTGCGGCCCTGCTTGGCCAAGTCCTGGCATACGTTCATGAGGTCGCGCACGATAAGCGGCGCAAGCCCTTCGAAGGGCTCGTCCAGCAGGATCAGGCGCGCGTCGCGGATCATGGCGCGCGCAATCGCCACCATTTGTTGCTCGCCCCCCGACAGCTCGCGTCCCTTGTTGGTCCGCCGTTCGTCCAACCGGGGGAAAGTGCGATAGATTTCGTCGTAACCCAGGGGCTTCTTGGCCGTCATTGCGGCCAACTGAAGGTTTTCATGGACGGTTATGCCGCCTATGACCCGGCGCTCTTCGGGAACCAGCTGCAGGCCCAGCCGGGCAATTTCGTGGGCCTGCATCTTGTGGATGGGCGTGCCCGCAAACGTAATGCTGCCCGACTGGGGGGCAAGCGCCCCCGCCAGCGTTTTCAACAAGGTGGACTTGCCGGCGCCGTTGCGGCCCAGCAGAGCCACGACCTCGTTCTCGCGGACCTCGAGCGACACATCGAACAAAATATGCGAATCGCCGTAAAAGGTATTGATGCCGTTGACTTCGAGCAGATTCATGATTCTTCCACGCCTCCGAGATATGCTTCCTGCACCGCCTTGTTGGTTTGAATCTCTTGCGGGGTGCCTTCCGCGAGGAAATTTCCGTCGTACAGCACGGTGATCTTGTCGGCCAGCTCGAACATCGCGTCCATGTCGTGCTCGACAATAAGAACGGTGCGCCCGCGCCGGATGCTCTTGAGCAATGCCACCGCATGCACGCGTTCTTCGGGACTCATCCCCGCCAGGGGTTCGTCCAGCAGCAGGACGTTCGCACCCGTTGCAAGAGCCAGGCCGATTTCCACCCGGCGCTTCTCGCCGTAGGACAGCTCGTGGACCGGGGTGTCGGCCTTGTGGGAAAGCTCGACCAGCTCCATTGCCGCCTCGACCTGCTCGCCATAGCCGCTGACGCCATTAAGGCTGGCCAAGGCATCGAAACGGAAGGAGCCGCGCTTCTGCCCGAGTACGGACATCAAGATGTTCTGCCGCACGGTCAGGGCATCGAACAGCTCGTTGACCTGGTAGCTTTTGCTCATGCCCATCTGGCAAACCTGCGTGACGCCGATGCCGGTGATATTGCCGCCGCGCAGGAAGACCTCGCCGCTGGTGGGCTCGATTTCGCCCGCCAGCATCTTGAAGAAGGTGGACTTGCCGGCGCCATTTGGCCCGATCAGGCCGCGCAGCTCGCCTTCCTGCACGGCGATCGAGACGCCCTTGACGGCCTTGAGCCCGCCATAATGCTTGGCAATGTTGTTGGCCTGAAGCACGGGAACGCCCGGGGCGGCCGATACGGACTTGCGCATCAGCAGCTGCACGCCCTGCCCGCGCTGCCCCCCGCCATGGCTGGAACGGGTGTCTATGGCCCGGTCCAGGCGCCGCGTCATGCGCTTGTCGCGCCAGGCGATGAACTCGCCGCAAATGCCGCGGCGGAACACCGTGACCAGGATCACGAAGATGACCCCCAGTATCAGTCTCCAATAAGGACCCACCGCTTCCACGAATTGCAGGACTTCGAACAGGTAAAGCCAGATCAGTGCGCCCAGCAAGGGTCCGAACAAGGTGCCCGCGCCGCCCATGACGGTCTGGATGACGAGCTCCGCCGAGGTGTGCAGATTGAAGGCGTCGGGCGGCATATAGCCCTGGAATAGGCCCAGCAGGCCGCCCGCCACGCCGCCGTAGGCCGCCGCGACGACGAACACCGCCAGCTTGTAGCGCTGTATGCGATGGCCCACCGCCATGGCCCGTATAGGATTGCCGCGGATGGCGGTCAGGATGACGCCGAACGGGGATAGCGAGATGCGCCGGGCGATGACGAAACCCAGGAAGAACATGGCCGCCAGAAAGGTGTACATGGGCCAGCCTGGCTGGATCACATAGCTGAAGAAACCCAGGTCTATGGCGGGCTCGGGAATGCCGGGTATGCCGTTCTCGCCCCCGGTCCAGTCGCGCAGCGGACCGAACTCAAGGAAATAGATCATTTCGGCGAAGGCCAGCGTGCTCATGGCGAAGTAGATGCCGCTGCGGCGCAGGGTCAGATAGCCGATGAGCAAGCCCAGCACGGATGACACCAGCATGGCCACGACCAGTGCCAGCAGCATGTTGGGAATGATGCCGGTGGTAAGCAGGTAGGCGGTGACGAAGCTGCCGGTACCGTAGAACGCGGCCTGCCCGAATGACAAGAGGCCGGCATAGCCGAACAGCAGGTCGAAGCCCAGGCCGAACAGGCCCCATATAAGCACCCGGCCCAGCAGATCGGGACCGGCGCCGATCAGCGGAGCCAGGAAAGGCGCCGCGCAGAGCACCATGGCGGTTATGAATTCGACTCCATAGCGGCGCCGCAGGGCCCCGGCCGGCCTTGCGGCCGCCTCGGGAGCCGGGCCTTGCGGCGCCTTTGCGCCGGCTTCGATGGCAACGGAATTATCAGACTGGCTCATGCCCTGCCCTCCACACCCAGCAGACCTTGTGGCCGCAATATAAGTACCAGCGCCATGGCTGCGAACAGCATGACATCGGAATAGACCGGATTGAACAGCGATGTCAGGCTAAGGATCTGGCCCGCGATCAACCCACCAAGAATGGCCCCGGGGAAAGACCCGACCCCGCCCAGCACCACCACGACAAACGACTGGATAAGGACCCGGAATCCCATGTCGGGAACGATGGAGACGATGGGCGCGTAGATCATGCCGGCAAATCCGGCCGCCGCCGCTCCCACCCCGAAAACCACCAGGAAGGCGCGCTGGATATTGATGCCCAGCAAGCGCGTCATGAGGGCGTCCTCGATGCCCGAGCGGATAATGAGGCCCAGGCGCGTGCGGTACAGCACCAGCCAGCACAGGCCCAGCGCCGCCGCCGCGATGGCCAGTATCTGGATGCGGTACAGGGGGTAGACGACGAACCCCATGTCGACCACGCCCTCGCCCCACGAGGGAACGGGCACACGCTGCCCGACCCCGCCGAATATGGCGCGGATGATCTCGACAAGGACTATGCTGATCCCGAAGGTGACCAGTATCTGGTCTTCGACGGGACGGTTGTAGAAGCGCTTGATCAGGCCGCGCTCCATGATGAGGCCGACGATCATTGCCGCCAGCGAACCGCCGGCAATGCTAAGCAAAAACGAGCCGGTAGACGTGAAAATAGAAAAGCCGGCATAGGCGCCCACCACGAACAGGGCGCCGTGCGCAAAGTTGATTACACCAAGCGTGCCGTAAATAATTGTCAGGCCGGCCGCAATGAGGGAGAGCAGCACCCCCAGCGCGAGACCATTGAACACTTGTGACATGAATAGGCCCAGGCTAGGCATACTGTCCCCCTTCTTGTTATGAAAACAACCGTATCGAAAGACTAGGCGGCGGGAGCCATCTTGCAGCCGGCGTAACCGATGGGCGGCAGCGTTTCCACGCCGTTGGCCACGGCGACCACGTCGACCAGATCGTCCTTGTTCTTGATTTCGGACGGCTTCTTGCCCCGCACCACGGCAAAGTTCGCCGCTCCGTCATGGTCTTCGGCGCGGAAATAGACATCGCCGCCCATGGTGTACGGACGCTTGTGGTTGATGCTGTCCTCGAAGGCCTCGACGACGGCGGCCGGGTAGAAGGTGCCGGCGCGCTCGACCGCATCGGCCCACAACAGCATGGTCATGTAGGCGTTATGCTCCGGATCGCGGGGCTTGGCCTTGAACTTGGCCTCGTAGGCCTCGACGAAATCCTTGGCGATTTCGTTCTTTTCTGACTCGGTATGCCAGAAGACCATGGTGCCGTGCACGCCTTCCATGATTTCCGGGCCGACTTCCTCGAGCATGTAGGCGGGCATATAGGGTACGCACATCTTCATGTTCTTCAGGACGCCGAACTGGTGGGCCTGCTTGGCGGAGTTGACCGCGTCGGCGCCGTAGTCGTGGTTGATCAGGATGTCGGCGCCGCTATTGGCAATGTTCAGCAGGTAGGCGCTGTAGTCGGTCGCGCCCAGCGGGTGTATCTGGGGGTTGTCGATGGTCGTCCAGCCCTGCTCCTCGGTGAACTGCTTCATGTAGTGGTGGATGGAGTGGCCGTAGTTGTAGTCGGGCACCAGGTGGATCGCCTTCATCTTCTTGCCGTAGGCCTGGGCCAGCACGGGCGCAATAGCCTTGGATGCTGTGTAAGCGTGGTGGCACAGCCGGAAGCCGTAGCGGCGGCAATCCTTGCCGGTAGTGTCGCTGGAGCCGCTGATAATGGGAAAGTACAGCGTTTTGGCGCGTTCGCAGGTATTTTGCAAAGCGATGGCGACCGAACTGCTGACGCTGCCGGCAATCATCATGGCCTTGTCCTGGCGGATAAAGCGTGTAGCCGCCTGCACCGCGCTGTTGGGCTTGGTTTCGGCATCGCCGATGGCCAGCACGATCTTCTTGCCCAGAATGCCCTTCTGGGTCAGGGGCGACACTTTCTTGATGCGCGGATCGCCGTTGTTGATGAGTTCGGCCGCCAGTTCGAAGCCGCGCTTCTGCCCGGCCCCTTCGGCGGAATAGGGACCGGTAAGGTCCAGGGTAAGGCCGGCCACCACGGTATCCCCCGCCACGCCCTCTGGGTAGTTGCCCAGCTTGGGGTAGTCTTTCTTCTGTGCAAAAGCGGCTGAACTGTATGCGCCGGGGACCAGCAGGCCGCCCGCGACCCCGGTGCCGGTTTTCAGGAAGCTGCGACGTGTCGTCGAGCCTGTCTCGTTATTATCGATATGTGTGTCTTTCACTTCCTATCTCCTTTGAGTGCTTCTGTGACGTGCTACGAACCATCCCCCGTGCTTCTCTGGCCAAGCTGCGCCCTTCCCTTGAAAAGGAATAGATGCAACCGACCTGGGAATTTTTATGGCATGCGGCGCGTTTAGCGCTGCAAGAATGCTTTTATTCGCCGTGTATAAGAGCGATATCCGTTGTTGTTTCTATTTGTGTATGCGGGTACGGATGCGACGAAGATTATCAAAAGCAATACGTCGGGACTCACTCGGAAAGGACATTAACTGTCTTGAATCAGACTTTATGAAGGAATCAGAGGGTAAACCTTGATATTGAATGCGGGCTTTTACTTGGGTGCCGTTACAGAATCGGGGCCGTCAAGGCCGTGGACGTCGCGGGATTCCTCGACCTCGCGCACGCCCGCCACCTTGCAGATGTCGTCCAGCCTGGAATCTTCTTCGATAAAGCCCGAAAAAACGCCCACGGTCCGCATTTGGCGCTCGACCGTCATGCCGGCCCGCCGGCAATCCTCGACGATTTCCGAAAAGCGTCCCAGCGAAGCGTGCTCGACCAGTATCTGAAGTTTCTTGCGAACCATCTGCGGCCTCCGTATCCTAGGGCGCCTTCACCAGGCCGGCGCCGGCATCGCGTTCGGGCAAGTCCAGGCGTGTCACGCTTTGCAGTAGCCGCTGAAGCAGTGCTGGGCCACGGGGCCCGCCTTGTCCGCCGGCATGCAAAGCCGCCACGCCCGCAACGAAGGGCGTCGCCATGCTGGTGCCGCTGATGGTGTTATAGCGCTGTTCGCCCGGCCATGCGGACAGAATGCGGACGCCCGGGGCGGCGATATCGACTTCGCCGCCGTCCGGCACCAGGCCGCCGCTGGAAAAAGGCGCAATCCTCAGGTCGCGGTCCACCGCGGCCACCGCCACGATGGAAGGGCAGTTCGCGGGATGGGAAACAGGCGCAATGTGATCCGGTCGGCGGCTGTCGTTGCCCGCTGCGGCAATAATGACTGTGCCTGCTTCCAGGGCGCGCTTGGCGACCTCTTCGAATACCTTGGAATAGGTTTGGCCGGGCGCAAGCGTGCTGCCCAGCGACATGGACACGATATCGCACTGGTTCTCGATGGCCCAATCGATTCCTTCCAGCACGCCGCCGTCACCCCCCTGGCCTTCGTCCCCAAGCACCTTGCCGACAAAGAGCTGTGCGGCGCCCGCCACCCCGTAACGCGGCGCGGCGGCGGGTGCCACGGGGCCGCAAGCGATGCCCGCGCAATGGGTGCCGTGGCCATTGCCGTCATGCGTATCCTGACCGTCCACAAATGAACGCGAGACAATATGCCGTCCGGAAAAATCGGGGTGCCCGGCGTCTATGCCCGTATCGAGCACCGCCAGTTTGACGCCGTTTCCCGCCTGCGCCGACACGTCGGCGCCTATGGCCCGCACGCCCCAGGTAACCGTCGTCTCGTCGATATCGTCGGCCGCCGCCCCCACAATGGCATGTACGGTTCTTTCGGGCTCGACCGCCAGAATCGTGTCATTGTCCTGAAGGGACCGGATATCCTGCAAGCGCTGCCGGTCCGGCGCGCAATGAAGCAGTGCGACCCCTATTTTTTCAAAGACGATCGCGCAGTGCAGACCCAGCGCGCCCGAGCGCCCCGCCTGGCCGGTGGATGCGGCGCTGGCGATGCTGACGCCCGTGGCTTCGGAAAGCTTGCGGATGCCGTCCTGGGGCCTGTCCTTGCAAAGCAGCACCAGATAGCGGCCTGTCGTGCCGGAGTCTTGCGGCATGGCGTTCTCCTTGCGGATACGGAACGATGCAAGGACATTGCATCGTTCCCGTAGCAAACAGCATGCAAGCCTGGCCGGGAACCGTCAAGTCGAAACTGCTACCGTTGATGTCAATCAGCCGAAGCGGCCGGTGATGTAGTCTTCCGTTTCCTTGCGCGCGGGCTTGACGAAGATCTGGTCGGTCTCGCCGTACTCCATGAGTTCGCCCAGGTACATATATGCCGTGTAGTCGGAACAGCGGGCCGCCTGCTGCATATTGTGGGTAACGATGACCACCGTGTAGTCGGACTTGATCTCGGCGATCAGTTCCTCGATCTTGGCGGTCGAGATCGGATCAAGCGCGGAGCACGGCTCGTCCAGCAGCAGGACCTCGGGCTTGATGGCCACGCCGCGCGCAATGCAAAGGCGCTGTTGCTGGCCGCCGGACAAGCCGTTGCCGCTTTGATTCAGCTTGTCCTTGACTTCGTTCCACAAGGCCGCCTTGGACAAGGCCCATTCGACGCGCTCGTCCATTTCGCCCTTGCTGAGCTTCTCGAACAGGCGCACGCCGAAGGCGATGTTGTCGTAGATGCTCATGGGAAACGGCGTGGGCTTCTGAAACACCATGCCGACCTTGGCCCGTATCAGCGAGATATCCATCTTGGACGTCAGCAGGTTTTCGCCATCCAGGTTGATTTCGCCCTCGGCGCGCTGGCCCGGGTACAGTTCGTACATGCGATTGAAGGTGCGCAGCAGCGTCGACTTGCCGCAACCCGAAGGGCCGATGAACGCGGTAACCTTGTTTTCCTTGATGGACAGGTTCACGTCTTTTATGGCCTGGTACTTGCCATAATAGAAGTTCAGGTTCTTGACTTCCAGTTTCGTGCGTTCGGCGGATGTAGAGGTTTGCATAGTCGTTTCCCGGCAAGGAGCGCTGCTCCTTCACCACGTTTTATTTACGAAAAAGGCTGCGGGCCGCAATATTTATGCCCAGCACCAGCAAGGTGATCAGTACGGCGCCCGCCCAGGCAAGGCGGTTCCAGTCCTCGTAAGGGCTGGCCGCGTACTGGAAGATGACCACGGGCAGGTTGGCGATGGGCGCATTCATGTTCATGGACATGAATTGATTGTTCAGGGCGGTAAACAGCAATGGAGCCGTTTCGCCCGAGATGCGGGCAACCGCCAGCAGGACGCCGGTGATGATGCCCGAACGGGCCGCCCTGTAGCAGATGTACATGACGATGCGCCATTGCGGGCAGCCCAGCGCGGCGGCGGCTTCCCGCAAACTGTTGGGCACCAGCATCAGCATGTTGTCGGTCGAACGCACCACCACGGGAATCACCAGTATGGCCAACGCCAAAGCGCCCGCCCAGCCCGAATAATGGCCGACCTGCGCCACATACACGGCGTAGATGAAGAGGCCGATAATGATGGACGGCGCCGACAAAAGC
This sequence comes from Pollutimonas rozaliensis, assembly GCF_048751585.1. NCBI lineage: Bacteria > Pseudomonadati > Pseudomonadota > Betaproteobacteria > Burkholderiales > Alcaligenaceae > Pollutimonas > Pollutimonas rozaliensis. The sequence continues at coordinate 182,519 of NZ_JAZHOB010000008.1, forward strand.
ACATCGTTCAGGAAGCGCGTGGCCGGCGCCAGCCAGCCGCGCTGGCCGTACTCGGCCAGATAGGTTCCCGCCAGCACACCGATGGGCGTGCCGATGATCGTCGCCACGGCGGCCATCATGATGCTGCCCATGATGGCATTGAGCAGGCCGCCGTCCGCGCCGGGAGGCGGCGTGCTTTCCGTCAGCAGGGTCAGGGACAAGGCCGAGCCGCCCTTGGTGAACAAGGTCAGGATGATCCAGCATAGCCAGAACAGGCCGAACACGACCGTGGCGCCCGACAGGCCCAGCATGAGCTTGTTGAAGCGTTGGCGCCGCCGGTAGATCGAGTTCGATGTGTTGACGATGGATTCGGAAGTAAACATGAGTCTGGGTCCGGCTTAGTGCGAAGTGCCCTCGCCCTTGGCAAGGCGCAGCAACAGGAGCTTGGAAAAAGCCAGCACGATGGTCGTGATCAGGAACAGGATCAGGCCAAGTTCCAGCAAGGCGGATTTCTGCATTCCCCCCGCTTCGTTGAACTCGTTGGCCAGTGCCGAAGCGATGGAATTGGACGGCGAGAAAATCGACGACGGCAGGTTGAAGGCATTGCCGATGACGAAGGTGACCGCCATGGTTTCGCCCAGCGCGCGGCCCAGCCCCAGCATGACGCCGCCGATCACACCGCTTTTGGTATAGGGCAGCACCACCTTCCAGACGACCTCCCAGGTCGTGCTGCCAAGGCCGTAAGCCGATTCCTTCAACAAAGGCGGCACCAGCTCGAAGACGTCGCGCATGACGGCCGTGATGAAGGGAATCACCATGATGGACAATATCAGCCCGGCCGTGAAGACGCCGATACCGAAAGGCGGCCCCGCGAAAATATCGCCCAGCACGGGCACGCCCTCGAAGAAATCGATGACATGGGGCTGGATGTATTCCTGGAACAAGGGGACGAAAACAAACAGCCCCCACATGCCGTAGATGATCGAAGGTATGGCCGCCAACATTTCTATAGCCGTGCCCAGCGGCCGGCGCAGCCATACCGGCGACAATTCGGTCAGGAACATCGCGATGCCGAAAGATACCGGAACCGCGATAAGCAGCGCAATGGCCGAGGTAAGCAAGGTGCCGGTTATGGGCACCAGGGCCCCATAGACGTTCTGGACGGGGTCCCAATTGTTGGTCCACAGGAAGGCGATGCCGTGGGTGGCGATCGATTCCCGGCTGCCATACAGCAGGGAGACCATGATGGCGCCCAGCAAAATGAAAACAAGGAACGCAAACGTGCGGGTCAGGTTCTTGAACAAAGAGTCCATGAGCGCGTTCTGATTATTTTTCATGTGGATTTTCTAGCATTTCGCGGAATCGGTGACATAAGCGCTGGGACACGAGAACAAACCCGCAGGCAGGGAACAAACCGTAATTTTTACACAACAAAGACGGCGCCATCAGGACAGCACCGTCTTTGCCCGGGAAAAAAGGGGGATCGCCCCCCTTTTTAACCTTTATTTCCAGACTGCGGAACCATCGGCGCCTTTGATTTCAGCTTTCCAGGCATCGGCGATCTGCTGCGTCACGCTGTCGGGCATCGGGACGTAGTCCAGTTCTTCAGCCAGCTTGTCGCCGTTCTTGAAGGCCCAGTCGAAGAATGCCAGCACTTCCTTGCCGTTTTCGGGCTTGTCCTGCTTTTTATGCACCAGGATGAAACTGGCCGAGGTAACGGGCCAGGATTCGGCGCCGGGCTCTTCAGTTAGTACCACACCCATGCCAGGCGCGCTCTTCCAGTCGGCATTGGCTGCAGCTGCGGCGAATGCGGCTTGGGTCGGCTGCACAAACTTGCCGTCCTTGTTCTTGAGCTGAGTCCATGCCAGGCCGTTTTGCTTGGCATAGGCGTACTCGACGTAGCCGATGGAGTTCTTCAACTGGCGAACGTAGGCGGCGACGCCCTCGTTGCCTTTACCGCCTTGGCCTGTGGGCCATTTTACAGCCTTGCCCTCGCCGACCTGTTCCTTCCAGGCGGGCGATACTTTGGACAGGTAGTTGGTCCAGCCGAAGGTCGTGCCCGAGCCGTCGGAGCGGTGCACCACGATGATGGAAGAGCTGGGCAGCTTCAGATCGGGGTTCAGCGCCTTGATGGCGGCATCGTCCCACTTCTTGATCTTGGCCAGGAAGATATCGGCAATGACTTGGCCCGACAGCTTCAGCTTGCCCGGCTCGATGCCTTCGACGTTCACGACAGGAACCGTTCCGCCGACAATGGCCGGGAACTGGAACAAACCATTCTTTTCCAGCGCGTCTGCCTTCATGGGATCGTCGGATGCTCCGAAATCAACCGTCTTGGCAATGATCTGCTGCTGGCCGCCGCCCGAACCGATGGACTGATAGTTCACCCGGTTGCCGGTGTCTTTTTGGTATTGGTCGGCCCATTTGGCGTAGATGGGATAGGGGAACGAAGCGCCCGCGCCAGTGATATCGGCCGCATGGGCGGCCAAGGAAGCGGCGCCGAAAGCGATACCGACCGAAACCTGCAATAGAACGCGTTTAAACATAGAGGAATCCTCTTGACTGAGACTGGTTAAGACAGGTCAACCCTGCACAACCGATATAGTAAGTAGGAAATATGACATGTTCGTGACAATGCGCATCATTTTCACTAGCTCAGCTGCTGCGTCAGGCATTCATGCAGATTGAAAGGCTTGCCGCGGCTTTTTATCTTGACGTAATCGCCATTGGGCAGCGCGCGCCAGGCCAATTGATTGTCGCGCAAGGCATAGATGAATGCCTCGTTGATGACACGCTTCTTCAGGGACTTGTCGAGTACCGGGAAACCGATTTCGACACGGCGGAAGAAATTCCGGTCCATCCAGTCGGCCGACGATAAATACACGTTTTCCGCCCCGTCATTGTAAAAGTAAAACACCCTGGAGTGCTCCAGGAACCGGCCGATCACGGACCGGACGCGAATGTTTTCCGACAGCCCGGGTACGCCGGCGCGCAAGGCGCACGCGCCCCGCACGATCAGGTCTACCTTCACGCCCGCCTGGCTGGCCTTGTACAGGGCGTCGATAATGATGGGCTCTAGCAGGGAGTTCATCTTGGCCATGATGCGCGCCTTCCTGCCCGCCTTGGCATGCACGACCTCGTTCTTGATCAGGGCCACCATGGTTTCATGCAGGGTAAAGGGCGATTGCAGCAGCAGCTTCAGCGGCCGGCGCGCACCCAGTCCGGTCAACAGCGAAAAGACCTTGTCCATGTCCTCGCACAGCTTCTGGTCGGCCGTCAGCAGGCCAAAATCGGTATAAAGCCGGGCGGTGCGGGGATGGTAGTTGCCGGTACCCAGGTGCCCATAGCGGCGTATGCCGCCATTCTCGCGGCGCAGCACCAGTGCCATTTTCGCGTGCGTCTTGTGGCCGACGACGCCGTAGCTGACGTGCGCGCCCACCTCTTCCAGCTTGGCGGCCCAATTGATGTTGGTCTGTTCGTCGAAACGCGCCATCAGCTCGACCACCACGGTGACTTCCTTGCCCGCCTTTGCGGCGGCCAACAGCAGGCGCATCAATTCGGAATCTTCACCGGTGCGGTATATGGTCTGCTTGATGGCCACGACCGATGGGTCCATGGCCGCCGCCGTCAGAAAATTGAGCACGGGCTGAAACGATTGATAGGGATGGTGCAGCAGACGGTCCTTCTCGGCAATGGCGGCGAACAGTTCTTCGGGGTTGCCGGACACCGAATCGAACGGCGCCGGGATCTTGGGGCGATGGTCCGGAAAGAGCAGTTCAGGGCGGTCGACCACATTGCATAGCTGCATCAGGCGCGACAGGTTCACGGGACCGCTGACACGATAGGTGTCCTGGGGCTGCAGAAGGAACTCCTTCTGCAGGAAGACCTCGAGATCGGGCGGCATGTATTGGTCGATTTCAAGCCGGACCGCAGCGCCGAAATTACGCTGCGACAGCTCGCCTTGCAGCGCTTGCCGAAGATTGGTGATTTCTTCCTCATCCACGAACAGATCGCTGTTGCGGGTAACCCGCCACTGGTAGACGCCCTTGGCGTCCAGGCCGGGAAAGAGCTCGCCGACGAAGGCGCTGATCAGCGCCGTCAGCAAGATATAACCGTGCGGAACGCCGGCGATTTCCGGCGGCACCTTGATCAGCCGCGGCAGCGCACGCGGCGCCTGCACAATCGCGATGGAGGCGCTGCGCCCGAAGGCGTCCTGCCCGGACAGGGCCACGATGAAGTTCAGGCTTTTGTTGTAGACGCGCGGAAAAGGATGCGCCGGATCGAGCCCGATGGGCGTCAGCATGGGCATGACTTCGCGGTGAAAGCCCGCATGCGCCCAGGCGTGCAGTTCTTCGCTCCAACACGAGGGCTCAAGCAAGGCGATGCCCTCCGCCTTAAGCTTGGGCATGACCTGGTTGGTCAACAGGCTGTTCTGCTTGTCGACCAGTTCGTGGGCGGCACGCTGCACGCGCTCGAATGCCTCGCCGGGAGAGTATCCGTCCACGCCGACCAGACCGGGCGTCTGGCGCAACTGTTCCTTGAGGCTGGAAATGCGTATCTCGAAAAATTCGTCCAGGTTGGAGCTGACAATGCATAGATAGCGCAGCCGTTCCAGCAAGGGTGTGCTTCGGTTCTCGGCCATGGCCAAGACCCGTTCATTGAACTTAAGCAGGGACAGCTCACGATTCAGCAGGGAGGGATCGGACGATGAGGGAAGCATAAATTAGCCAGAAACGGGATAGTCGAATGTTTTACTTCATTTTTGTGACGGCTATATGACAGCCTGGAATATTGTGGCGCTTGAAACCCCATACTATCAAAATGCCCGTTCCGTTCACCAGACTTGAGCGATCCGAACGTTGGTTATTGACACGGACTCTATAATCCCCACGATACTCACCCGAATCTACGCATCATGGATCATCTACTCGCCGCAGTCGACCTGGGCTCAAACAGCTTCCGCCTTTCTATCGGACGCGTGGTGCAGCAGGATGGCATCGCTCAAATCTATGCCATTGACCGGCTCAAGGAATCGGTGCGGCTGGCGGCGGGGCTGGACGATCAGAAGATCATCAATGAAGAAGCCATCGCCCGGGCCATCACGGTATTGAAGCGCTTCGGCGAGCGCCTGGCCGGCTTCCACCCGAATTGCGTGCGCGCCGTGGCCACCAATACCTTCCGTATTGCGCGCAACGTGGACCAGATCCTGCCCCGGGCGGAAGAGGCCCTGGGCTTTCCCATCGAGGTCATCGCCGGGCAGGAAGAGGCCCGCCTTATTTTCTCGGGAATCACCAACGAACTGCCGCCCTCGGCCAATCGCAGGCTGATGATAGACATCGGCGGCGGATCGACCGAAGTCATCATCGGCAAGGGCTTCAAGCCACTGCACATGTCCTCCCTGTACATGGGCTGTGTCAGCTATACCCGGCAGTTCTTTCCCGACGGACATATTACCGAGGCGCGCATGCAGCAGGCGCAGCTGGCGGCCCGGCGCGAGCTGGAAGGCATTTCCAAGCAGTACCGCAAGACCGGCTGGCAAGAGGCCTACGGTTCGTCGGGAACCGCCAAGGGCCTGTTGGCCGTGCTGCAGGAAGGCGGCATGTCGCGCAAGGGCATCACTCTGGACGGCATGGAAAAGCTCAAGGCCAAGCTGGTGCGGGACGGCAAGGTCATCATGAGCGAGCTGCCCGGCCTGAAGCATGACCGCTCGCTCGTGCTGGCGGGCGGCCTGGCCATCATGATGGCGGCCTTCCAGGAGCTGAACATCAAGGCCATGGCTCCGGGCGAAGGCGCCTTGCGGGTCGGCGTGCTGTACGACCTGCTGGGCCGTGACTCCGAACACGACAAGCGCAACGAGACGGTGCGCCAGTTCATCAAGCGCTACCATGTCGATACGCGCCAGTCCGAGCGCGTAAAGCGCAGCGCCCTGGAATTCTTCGATCAATTGGGCCTGGACGACAGCCCCGAAAAGCAGGAACTGGAGCGCACCCTGCGATGGGCCTCGGATCTGCATGAAATCGGCATAAGCATCGCCCATGCCGAATACCACAAGCACAGCGCATACATCCTGCAGCACGCCGACATGCCGGGCTTCTCCAACGACGATCAGCAATTGCTGGCGCTGTTCGCACTGGGCCATCACGGCAAGATAAGCAAGCTGCCCACGCAGGAACTCGCCCGCGGCCGGCGATTGACGCTGCTTTGCCTGCGGCTGGCCGTACTGCTTTCCCGCCGCCGGGAGGATCAGGAGAGCCTGCCCGTGACCATCACGCCCAACGGCAAAGGCATAGTGATCAGCGTCGATAAAAAATGGCTGGCATCGCATCCGCTGTCGGAATACTCGCTGCAAGCGGAAAAGCGCGAATGGAACAAGGCCGGATTCGACCTTGACCTGGCTGAAACCTGAGCCTGTCTATTCCATGCCGAAGTGGCGGCGGTAGCGCATGTCCATGCGCGTCATATCCAGCAGGACGGGAAAATCGGCGGTATTGAAGTCGGGATCCCAGGCGGGTTCGCCGCAGATCGTGGCACCCAGTTTCAGGTAGCCCTTGATAAGGGCCGGCATGCGCGCCGGCAGTTCGCTGCCCAGTCGTTCGACAGGATAGCGATGCAGCGGCGCCACGCGGGGCAAGTGGGGATTGGCGGCCATGGACTTGCTGGCGGAGCGCCAGACCTCGGCCGCCGTCACGCCGTCATCGCGCAAGCTGACGCTGGCGCAACCCAGCACATATCGGAAGCCGGACTGCTGCACCAGTGTGGCTACGCCCGACCAGAGCAGCATGATGACCGAACCATTGCGGTAATCGGCGTGCGTGCATGAACGCCCCACTTCGACCAGTTCGTCGCGCATGGAGCCCAGGCCGCTCAGGTCGAATTCGGATTCGGAATAATAGCCGCCGGCTTTTTTTGCATTGGCGGGAGTCAGCAGCCGATACGTGCCCACTACCCGGCCCGTGTTGATTTCCTTGACCATGAAGTGCTCGCACCAGGGATCGTAGCGGTCGCTGTCCAGGCCGTCGACCGCGTCCGGGAACACGGCATTCATTTCTTCGGTGAAGACGTTGTAGCGCAAGCGCTGTATGGCCTCGAGCTCTTCATTGGTTCGCGCCAGCCCCATGACCAGCCCGCCGGGGGCGGCCAGATCGGGCAAGGCGGTGCCAAGGGGTGCTTCAGGCTGAATCCGGGCAAGCTCTAACATGCATATAACTCCGTAAACATTCCAGTAGTGTGCAGGCAGAATGTTTCAAGCATTTGATAAGCACGTTACCCGTTTGTTAAATCCACTGCAAGCAGCTGCTGCACCCCTTGATCCGCCAGGGCGGCATCTTCGGCCTCGACCATGAGGCGCAGCTTGGGCTCGGTGCCCGAAGCGCGTATAAGCACCCGCCCACGTCCGTTCAATTGACGCTCCACGCTTTCCTTGGCTGCCAGCAGGCCTGAATGCGTCTGCCACCGCGTTCCGGGCGCCAATGGGACATTGACCATTTTCTGGGGATACATTTTCAGCTCCGACACCAGGTCGTCCAGCTTGCGTCCGCTGCGGCTCATGGCCGTCAGGACTTGCAAGGCCGCGATGATGCCGTCGCCGGTCGTGTGACAATCCAGGCAGAGCAGATGACCCGAGCTTTCCCCGCCATACAGCCAGCCGCGATTCTGCATGCTTTCAAGCACATAGCGGTCGCCCACCTTGGCCCGTTCGAAGCCGACGCCCAATTGCTCCATCTGCTTCTCGAAGCCGAAATTGGTCATCAGCGTGCCCACGACGCCCTCTACCGGCTTCTGGGTCATGCGATCGCGCACGATCGCATAAAGCAGTTCGTCGCCGTTATACAGGCGCCCGCTGCCATCCACCATCTGCAAACGGTCGGCATCGCCATCCAGCGCCACGCCCAGGTCGGCGCCCCTGGCCTTCACTTCTTCGACCAGGCGCTCGGGATGCATCGCCCCCACGCCTTCATTGATATTCAGGCCGTCGGGCTGGCAGCCGATGGCGAAGACCTCGGCGCCCAGCTCGCGGAATACATGGGGGGCAATGTGGTAGGCCGCGCCATTGGCGGCGTCGACGACGATGGACAGGCCCGACAGGTCGAGCTCGTTGGGAAACGTGCTTTTGCAGAATTCGATATAACGCCCCGCGGCATCGTCGATACGGCGGGCGCGGCCCAGCGCTTCGGAACTGACGCAGCCCAGCGGCTCGTCGATCGCGGCTTCGATTTCGGCCTCGATCTCGTCAGGCAGTTTCATGCCCTGCGCCGAAAAGAACTTGATGCCGTTGTCCTGATAGGGATTGTGCGAAGCGCTGATGACGATACCCGCCACCAGCCGAAGCGCCCGCGTCAGGTAGGCCACGGCCGGCGTGGGCACGGGCCCGGCCAGCAGGACGTCGATGCCGGCGGCGGACAGGCCCGCCTCCAGCGCGGATTCCAGCATATAGCCGGAAATACGCGTGTCCTTGCCGATGACCACAGCCGGGCGCCCACGCCCCGGGTACTTGCGCGCCAGCACGCGGCCGGCGGCGTAACCCAGTCGAAGCGCAAACTCGGCATTGATCGTGGGTCCGCCCACTTCGCCGCGCACACCGTCCGTGCCAAAATATTTACGCTCTGTCATAGAAAATCTCCGAGTTCGATTGCTCGCCACACTTTTATCGCATCCACGGTCGCAGCGACATCGTGCACACGTACTATATGTCCGCCCCGGGCCACGGCGGCCAGCGCGGCAGCCACGCTGCCGAACACGCGTTCGGCCGGCTCGCGGCCGATGACGTGGCCTATCATCGATTTGCGCGACAGGCCGATCAGCCAGGGGTATCCGTCAGTATCTATATTCCGCAATTCCCGCAGCAACTGGTAGTTTTGCGCCGGCGTCTTGCCGAAGCCATATCCCGGGTCCAGAACAATGCGGCGGCGATCCACCCCGGCGGCCAGGGCGGCCGCGCTGCGCTCGCGCAGGAAGCGTTCCACTTCGGCCAGGATATTGCCGTATCGCGGCGCCTGCTGCATGGTTTTGGGCTCACCTTGCATATGCATGATGCACAGGCCGCAGTTCGACTCCGCAACGGCCTCCAGCGCCCCCGGGCGGCGAAAGCCATAGATGTCGTTGATCATGTCCGCGCCCACGGCCAGGGCGCTGCGCATGACTTCCGGCTTGAAGGTATCGACAGACAAGGGTAGGCCGCAGCCTTTGAGGGCCTCGATCACGGGCAGGATGCGCGCCAGTTCGTCCCCGATCGAGACCGGCTCGGCACCGGGCCGCGTCGACTCGCCCCCGATATCGAGCATGTCGGCGCCTTGATCGATAAGGGCATGGGCATGCGCGACCGCGGCGGCGGTTTCAAAATGCGCAGCGCCATCCGAGAAGGAATCGGGAGTGACGTTGACGATTCCCATTATCAATGGGCGCTCGAGACTTAGCTCGAAGCGCCCACAAAGCAAAGATGAACTCATTCGCGTGCTGGATGAAACCTATACCGGCGTTGCGGCGGCATTGCCCCCGGCCGACGTCAGGCCGGTGGGCGGCGTCGTGCCCGACGCATCGTTATTGGACGACGGGGGTTGCGGCGCACGCGGCGGACGGCCTTCCATGATGTCCTGGATCTGGTCGGCGTCGATGGTTTCCCATTCGAGCAAGGCTGCCGTCATGGCTTCCATCTTGTCGCGGTTGTCTTCGATGATCTTGCGCGCGACCGTGTATTGCTGATCGATGATCGCGCGAATTTCGTGATCGACCTTTTGCATGGTGGCTTCGGACACATGGGTGGTCTTGGTCACGCTGCGGCCAAGGAAGACCTCGCCTTCGTTTTCGGCATAGACCACCGGCCCCAGCGAATCGGTCATGCCATAGCGCGTAACGATGTCGCGCGCTATCGCCGTGGCCCGTTCGAAGTCGTTGGATGCACCCGTGGTCATCTGGTTCATGAAGACCTCTTCGGCGATGCGGCCGCCGAACAATACGGCGATGGTGTTCAGCAGGCGTTCCTTGTCCATGCTGTAGCGGTCGCCTTCGGGCAACTGCATGGTCACGCCCAGCGCGCGGCCGCGCGGAATGATGGTGACCTTGTGCACGGGATCGGTCTTGGGCAGCATGCGTGCGACCAGGGCGTGGCCCGACTCGTGGTAAGCCGTGTTGCGGCGTTCTTCTTCGGGCATGATCAGCGAGCGGCGCTCCGCGCCCATGATGATCTTGTCCTTGGCCTTTTCGAAGTCGCTCATGTCGACCGTGCGGCCATTGCGGCGTGCCGCGAACAGCGCGGCTTCGTTGACGAGGTTGGCCAGGTCGGCGCCCGAGAAACCGGGCGTGCCGCGCGCCAGCACCAGCGCATCGACGTTGGTGGCCAGAGGCACCTTGCGCATGTGGACCTTGAGGATTTGCTCGCGTCCGCGGATATCGGGCAGGGACACCACGACCTGGCGGTCGAAGCGCCCCGGGCGCAGCAGCGCCGGATCGAGCACATCGGGACGGTTGGTGGCGGCAACCACCAATACGCCCTGGCCGGTTTCAAAGCCGTCCATCTCGACCAGCAACTGGTTCAGTGTTTGTTCGCGTTCGTCGTTGCCGCCGCCCAGGCCTGCGCCGCGCTGGCGGCCGACCGCATCGATTTCATCGATGAAGATGATGCAAGGCGCCTGCTTCTTGGCATTCTCGAACATGTCGCGTACGCGGGCCGCGCCCACGCCAACGAACATTTCCACGAAATCGGAACCGGAGATGCTGAAGAACGGGACCTTGGCCTCGCCGGCAATGGCCTTGGCCAGCAAGGTCTTGCCGGTGCCGGGCGAGCCGACCATCAGCACGCCGCGCGGAATGCGTCCGCCCAGGCGCTGGAACTTGGTGGGATCGCGCAGGAAGTCGACCAGTTCCTGGACGTCTTCCTTGGCTTCGTCGCAACCGGCGACATCGGCAAACGTAATATGGTTGGTGTTCTCATCGAGCATGCGGGCGCGCGATTTGCCGAAGCTGAACGCCCCGCCCTTGCCGCCGCCCTGCATCTGGCGCATGAAAAATACCCATACGCCGATCAGCAGCAGCATGGGGAACCACGAGATGAACAGGCTGGTCAGGAAGGAGGGTTCCTCGCGAGCCTTGCCGGAAACCTGCACGCCGGACTTGACCAATTCAGGCACCATCCACAGATCGCCGGGCGAGGTCAGGCTGTAGGGGCGTCCGGCATCGGGGGTGACGAACAGGGTGTCGCCCTGGATATCCACCTTGCTGATGCGGCCCGCCTGGGCGTCATTCATGAATTGGGTATAGGTCACGGTTTCGGCCGTGGTCGCGCGCCCGTCGAACTGCTTGAATACAGTAAACAGGACCAGCGCGATCACCATCCAGATCGCAACCTTGGAAAACGAGTTGTTCAAAGCCAACCTCCTACTTGTAACTTCGGCTTGCCAAACCCCCGCAATAACGGCAGCAAAACAAGTATGTCAATGACTCATTCTACTCGATAGAAGGAATCGCGTTTAAGAAAACCCTTGTGTCCCTACTGCTTCAAACGCCGCCCTACAAGAAAGGTCTCGGACGACTTGTCGCGCGATGCCTTGGGCTTGCGTTCGACGACTTTTTGAAAGTGCCGCTTGAAGGATTCGACGATCTGCGAGAAACCGCTGCCGTGGAAGGCCTTGACGATCAATGCGCCATCGGGCTTCAGGTGCCCGCAGGCAAAATCCAGGGCCAGATCGCACACATGCTGAATTCTAGCTGAATCCGCCGAGCCTACTCCTGATAAGTTGGGGGCCATGTCGGATATAACAAGGTCCACCTGCGCGCCTCCAAGCATATTTTTCAATTGCTCGAGCACGGCATCCTCGCGGAAGTCGCCCTGGATGAACTCCACCCCGGCAACGGGCTCCATGGGCAGCATGTCAAGCGCGATGATTCGCCCATTGATGACCCCGCCCGAAGCCACAAGGCGCTCGCGGGCCACTTGCGACCAACTGCCCGGCGCGGAACCCAAATCGATGACCGTATCGCCGGGGCGCATCAGTTTTTCGGTATCGAGAATCTCGGAAAGCTTGAAAGCCGCCCGCGCCCGGTACCCCTTCTGTTGCGCCATTTTGACGTAGGGATCATTAATATGTTGCTGAATCCATTCTTTTGAGAATTTTTTTTTGGCCATTCCCGTACAATCTCAATATGCCCAAACTCGACATTACTTCCCAAGAGCGTAGCGCCCTGCGCGCCGCCGCCCACCCTTTGCGCCCGGTCGTTCTGATTGGCGACCGCGGCTTGACCGAATCGGTGCTCAAAGAAATCGACCTCAACCTGAATGCGCACCAATTGATCAAGGTCCGCATAGCTGGCGAGGAACGCGAAGCGCGCAACGCCATGCAGGAAACCATTTGCGAGACCCTGTCGTGCGCGCTGGTTCACCACCTTGGCAAAACACTGATTATCTATCGGCCCGATGTCGCGGCCCAGCGTGCCAAGGCCGAAGAACAGTACGCGACCCGAGCGGTACGCAAGCCGTCGGAACCCCATACGCCCAAGAAACAGGCCGCTGAAGGCCTGACGCGAACCCGCCGCACAGAAAAAGCCAAGCGCGCCGCCCAGAAAACCGACAAACCCGAAACAGCGGCGCCTCGCGCTCGACGCGCCAGCGCGGCATCGGCTGATCGCGCCGATCATGGCATACCGCGCCGTTCTGGCAGCGCGCTATCGTTGCGTGCCGGGGCACGCCGCAATCTACGCCCCGGAAAACGCTGACCGCCGGCCAAGCCGGCATGCGCTTTCATGGCGCGCGGCTTCGCGGCGCGCAAATTATAAAGCCCAACACGTTCTGTGTATGGGCTTTTTTTTCCGCCGGGCCGCCCCAAGGTAAAAAGCGCCCCCTTTGGGGGCAGCAAGCCGAAGGCGCGGCGTGGGGGCTTTTTTGCTGCCCGGCCGCAAACGGCCGGTTATGCGGGTATTTTACAAGAGGATGGCGTGCGCCGCCGGCCTGCTACAGATAGCTGACGTTAAGGACTTCGAATTCGCGTATGCCCGCCGGCGCCTTGACTTCGACCACATCGCCCTCGCCTTTGCCGATCAGGGCCCGGGCCACGGGGCTGGAGACGGAAATAAGGTTGGCCCGGATGTCGGCCTCGACGTCGCCCACGATTTGATAGGTAACGCGTTCGCCCGATGCCAGGTCTTCGATTTCGACGGTGGCGCCGAACACGGCTTTGCCGTCGACATCGAGCGAAGCCGGGTCGATGACCTGAGCATTGGACAAGGTGCCTTCCAGCTCCTGGATGCGCCCTTCAACGAAGGCCTGGCGTTCGCGCGCGGCGTCGTATTCGGCGTTTTCAGATAGATCGCCCTGGGCGCGGGCCTCGGCGATGGCATTAATGACCGCAGGACGCTCGATGGTCTTCAAACGATGTAATTCTGCTTGCAAGCGCTCAGCGCCGCGTGTTGTCAACGGTATCGCAGACATAGGTATTCCTGAATAAAAAGTAAAAAGACGCTCCCCACAAAGGAGCGCCTATTAGTAAATTACTAGGGCGGAGAATACCGCCCATTGATGCGAACTAAAGGAATTGCTGGTTTTTTATAGCTGTAAACAACAATTAGGTCTAGTCCAAAATAAAACCCCGGCCTGGATGCAAACCGGGGATATGTAGCTATTGTCGGCAAACTTCAAGGAAATTGCAAGCCTTTGACCGAGCCGAATGCAAGCAGCCTTTAAAAACCGGTCAAACTATTGAAAATAAACTATTTTTCCTTGTAAATTATCGATACTGATTGCCTTACAGCAGCGATTTGCCCTTGTCCGATCCCAAACGCAGCAGCGCGTACAAAATGATGGCGCCGAAGGTTGCCGTGCCGATGCCGTCCAGCTTGAACGCCCCGAACTGGATAGAGAAATTGCCGGCGCCCAGCACCAGGGTGACGGCTGCCACGATAAGATTGCGGTTGTCGCTGAAATCGACCTGATTCACCACCCAGATACGGGCGCCGGCCACGGCGATCAGGCCGAACACCACGACGGACATCCCGCCCAGGACCGGCCCGGGAATGACCTGGATCAGCGCCCCGAACTTGGGCGAAAAGCCCAGCAGGATGGCGATGCAGGCAGCCACCACGAAAACCAGGGTGGAATAGATGCGGGTAACCGTCATGACGCCGATATTCTCGGCATAGGTCGTGACGCCCGTGCCTCCGACCGCGCCCGAGACCATGGTGGCCACGCCGTCGCCCACAAAGGCCCGGCCCAGATAGACGTCCAGATTTTTCCCCGTCATGGCGCTGACCGCCTTGATGTGGCCCAGGTTCTCGGCCACCAGGATGACGGCCACCGGCACGATCACGCTCATGGCATGCAACTGGAACACGGGGGCCGCGAACTGCGGCAGCCCCAGCCATGCGGCGTTGGCCACTCCGCTGAAATCGATGGGCTTGCCCATGCCCAATACATTGGTGAGCACCGCATAGATGACGCAGGCCAGCAGCAGGCCCACCAGGATCAGCAGGCGCTGGGTGGTGCCTCGGGTATAGACGGCGATTCCGCCCACGCACAGCACTGTCATGAGCGCCATCAGGGCGTCGAAAGTGGAACCGCCCATGGCGCCCTTGGCCGCGATGGGCGCCAGATTCAGGCCGATGACGGCAACGATGGCGCCGGTCACGACGGGCGGCATCCAGGTATCGATCCACTGGCTGGCCCCGCCGGAACGCGCATTCATCCACCATACCACCAGGCCGATCAGGGTATAAACGAAACCGCAGGCAATGATGGCGCCCAGCGCCACGCCGATATTGCCATTTGCCCCGGCGCCCGCATAGCCGGTCACCGCGATCACGCCGCCTATGAAGGCGAAGCTGGAGCCCAGGTAGCTGGGCACCCTGCCGCCCACGAACACGAAGAAGATCAGTGTGCCGATACCCGACATCAGGATGGCGACGTTCGGATCAAAGCCCATCAGCAAGGGCGCCAGTATCGTCGAACCGAACATGGCCACGACGTGCTGGGCGCCCATGGCAATGTTCTGCGGCCAGGACATGCATTCGTCAGGCTGGACAACGACGCCGCTGGCGTTGCTCTGGACTTTGCGCCAGCGCGGAAAATAAGTGTTCGACATGGGATACGCGCCCTTTATTGGAATTGAATTGCTGTTTTACTGAGGCGAGAGTGTACGGTCGCGAAGCATCGGACCGCAACACTTAATATACTGTTGTGTCTCCAGCGCCATCCGATTCATCCTTAAGTGAGTGCATTACGTGAATACCACCCGATTCTGGCTGATACGCCACGGCGAGACCCAATGGAATGCGGACAGACGGCTTCAGGGCTGGCTGGACATTCCGCTTAGCGCCGTCGGCGTCCAGCAGGCCCGGCAACTGAGCGGCCATCTGCGCTCGCCCTCTTTCGATGCAAAGATCGACCTGATCGTCGCCAGCGACCTGGTTCGCGCCTATGAAACCGCCCGCGACGCGGCCGGCCATTTCGGCCTGCCCATAGAACGCCATGCAGGCCTGCGCGAACGCTGCTATGGCATCTACGAGGGGCAGGATTGGGCGCTGCTGAATGGCGAACAGGAAGACGGATGCCGGATTAATTTCCGCGACCCCGACCAGGAGGTAGAAAAGGGAGAGACCCTGAGGGCATTCTCCACGCGCATCGCTCAAGCCTTCGAGGGCCTGGCGCGCGACCATCAAGGCAAGAACATCATGGTGTTTTCGCACGGCGGCGTCATCGACATCGCCTGGCGCATTGCCAACGGCCTGCCGCTGGACGCCGTCCGGCCCGATCCCATCCTGAACACCAGCATCAATCAGTTCGCCATCGACGAGAACAGGCGCTGGCACATCCGGGAATGGGGCCAAACCGAACACTTGGCCATGGCCGCTCTGGACGATGTCATTTAAGGCCGATCAGCACAAGATACGGAGCCGCGCATGAAACAAGACAAGCCCGGCGCGGCCCCTTGCCCTTGCGGCGGCGGGCCGGGCCTTTCCTATTCCGCTTGCTGCCAGCGCTTTATAGACGGGCAGGCGTCCGCGCCCGATGCCGAGCGCTTGATGCGATCCCGATACACCGCCTATGCGCTGGGCCTGGAGGCCTACCTGCTGGCGACCTGGCACCCCTTGACCCGGCCGGCCGGCCTGGATCTGGCTCCGCCGGGCCAGGCGCATGGCATACGCTGGCTGGGATTGATCGTGGAAAGCCACAGCAGGCTGGACGATACGCAGGCGGAAGTCGTTTTCACGGCGCGCTACCGGGAAGCGGGACGCGCCCATCGGCTACACGAGCGCAGCCGCTTCGTCCTGGAAAATGGACATTGGTTTTATGTCGATGGCGACGCCGATTTCGATGCGTCGCTGCCCATGGCCACGCGGACTTAATGCACCCGGGGCTTGCGCTTGCGCTTGAAAGCAAAGTAGTCGTATAGCCTGTCGGGCACCAGGCCCAGCAAGCGGGCCACCCCGGCCATTTGCCAAGGGATCACCTTGTACGATACGCCCTTGTCGATAGCCGCCGCGGCCTGTTCCGCAAACCGGTCCACCGGCATCAGGAAAGGCATCTTGTAGGGATTATGCGCCGTCATCGGGGTCTGGATGAAGCCCGGAGCAATCGTCACCACCTTGATCCCCGTCCGGCTCAACTCGACCCGCAAGCTTTCGCAATAAGTCCGGACAGCCGCCTTGGACGCGCTGTAGGCGCCCGCCCCAGGCAGGCCGCGCACGGCCGCCACGCTGGCGATTCCGGCCAGGCGGCCAGCCCCGCGCTGTTTCATCGAAGCAATGAACGGCTCGAAGGTGGCCACGGTGGCATTCAGGTTGGTTGCAACGATGGATTCGAATACCTGGAAATCGTCGAGTTCCTCGGTAAGCGTCCCGGCGCTGATCCCGGCGCTGGCGATGACGATATCGACCGGGCCTTCGGCCAGGAAATCCTGCGCGGCCGCATGCAGGGCGGCGCGGTCGCGGACATCGGCCACATAAATGCGATGGCTGCCCGGCAGGCTGTCCCGCAATGCCAGCAAGGCATCCCGGCGACGGCCCAGCAGGGCAAGCCGATCGCCGCGCCGCGCATAAAACAGGGCGAGCGCGGCGCCTATGCCGCTGCTCGCCCCGGTGATGAACACGCGCCTCATGAACGCGCCGCCCTTATTGGGCCGGCAAAGAAGCGTGCAGGTCTTGCAGGGAATACACCTTCAGGCCATCGCCCTGGCGCATATATTGCAGGCCTTCGACAGCCGCGCGCGCGCCCGCTATGGTGGTGAAGAAGGTTACCCGGGCCGCCAGCGCATTGGTGCGTATCATGCGCGAATCGGCGATCGCGTTGCGCCGCTCTTCGACCGTGTTGATGACCAGCGCGATTTCGCCGTTCTTGATCATGTCGACGATGTGCGGACGCCCTTCGGTGACCTTGTTGACCACCTGAACTTCCAGGCCGGCCGCCTCGATCGCCGCGGCCGTGCCGCGAGTGGCGACAATCTTGAAGCCCAGCTCGCTTAAGCCTCGGGCCACTTCCACGGCGCGCGGCTTGTCTTGCGCGCGCACGCTGATGAACGCCGTGCCGGATTCGGGCAGCAATACGCTGGCCGCCAATTGCGACTTGACGAAGGCCTCGCCAAAGCTCATGCCCACACCCATGACTTCGCCGGTGGATTTCATTTCAGGCCCCAGGATGGTGTCCACGCCCGGGAACTTGACGAAGGGGAACACCGCTTCTTTCACGGAGTAATAGGAGGGAACGATTTCCTTGCGTATGCCCTGCTCGGCCAGCGTATTGCCCGCCATGGCCCGTGCCGCGATCTTGGCCAGTTGCAGTCCGGTCGCCTTGGATACATAGGGCACCGTGCGCGAGGCGCGCGGATTGACCTCAAGCACATACACGTCGCCGTCCTGGATGGCGAACTGCACGTTCATCAGGCCCTTCACGTTCAGAGCGCGCGCCATCAGCGATGTCTGGCGCTTGATCTCGGCGATGATCTCGGCCGACAGGGAGTACGGCGGCAGGCTGCAGGCCGAATCGCCGGAATGCACGCCGGCCTGTTCGATATGCTCCATGACGCCGCCGATGAACACGGTTTCGCCGTCGGCCAGGCAATCCACGTCGACCTCGGTCGCGTTGTTCAGGAAATGATCCAGCAGGACCGGCGAATCGTTGCTGACCTTGACGGCTTCGCGCATGTAGCGCTCGAGGTCCTGCTGCTCGTGAACGATTTCCATGGCCCGCCCGCCCAGCACATAGCTGGGGCGCACCACCAGGGGGTAGCCGATTTCAGAGGCATGGGCGAGGGCTTCGCCTTCAGTGCGCGCCGTGCGGTTGGGCGGCTGGCGCAAGCCCAGCTTGTTCAGCAGCTTCTGGAAGCGCTCGCGGTCTTCGGCCACGTCGATGGATTCGGGGCTGGTGCCGATGATGGGCACGCCATTGGCCTCGAGGGCGCGCGCCAGCTTCAGCGGCGTCTGGCCGCCATACTGCACGATCATGCCGACGGGGTTTTCCTTGTGGACGATTTCCAGCACGTCTTCGAGCGTAAGGGGCTCGAAGTACAAGCGATCGGAGGTATCGTAGTCGGTGGAAACTGTTTCGGGATTGCAGTTGACCATGATGGTTTCATAGCCGTCTTCGCGCAATGCCAGGGCTGCGTGCACGCAGCAATAATCGAATTCGATGCCCTGCCCGATGCGATTGGGGCCGCCGCCAAGCACAATGATTTTCTTGCGGTCGGTGGGCGCGGCCTCGCACTCGTCTTCGTAGGTGGAATACATATACGCCGTGCGGGTCGGAAACTCGGCGGCGCAGGTGTCGACGCGTTTGTAGACCGGGCGGACGCCAAGCTGATGGCGCAACTTGCGCACTTCGGCTTCCGAGGTGTCCAGCAGGAAGGCCAGGCGACGATCGGAAAAGCCCCGGCGCTTCAGTTGCCAGACGGTGTCGTGGTCCAGGTCGGCCAGGGTCTTCTGTTCGAGCGCGAGCTCGATATCGACGATTTCCTTGATCTGGGCCAGGAACCAGGGATCGATGCTGGTCAAGCCGTGGACTTCTTCAAGGCTGAAGCCCTGGGCGAAGGCGTCGCCCACGTACCAGATGCGTTCCGGGCCGGGCTCGCCCAGCTCGATCTGCAGCTTCTCGCGATCGGTGGTTTTTTGATTCAGGCCGTCGACGCCGACTTCCAGCCCGCGCAAGGCTTTCTGGAAGGATTCCTGGAAGGTCCGGCCTATGGCCATGACTTCGCCCACGGATTTCATTTGCGTGGTCAGGCGCGAATCGGCCTGGGGGAATTTCTCGAAGGCAAAACGGGGAACCTTAGTCACCACGTAGTCGATCGAAGGCTCGAACGACGCCGGCGTGGCGCCGCCCGTGATTTCGTTCTTGAGTTCGTCCAGCGTATAGCCCACGGCCAGGCGCGCCGCCACCTTGGCGATGGGGAAACCCGTGGCCTTGGAGGCCAGCGCCGAGGAGCGCGACACGCGCGGATTCATCTCGATGACGATCATGCGGCCGGTCTGCGGATTGACCGCGAACTGCACGTTGGAACCACCCGTATCGACGCCGATTTCGCGCAATACCGCGATCGATGCGTTGCGCATGATCTGGTATTCCTTGTCGGTCAGGGTTTGCGCGGGCGCGACGGTGATGGAGTCGCCCGTATGCACGCCCATGGGGTCCAGGTTCTCGATCGAGCAGACGATAATGCAGTTGTCGGCGCAATCGCGCACGACTTCCATTTCGTATTCTTTCCAGCCCAGCAGCGACTCCTCGATGAGCAATTCCTTGGTGGGAGAGGCTTCCAGGCCGCGCCTGCAAATGCTTTCGAACTCTTCGCTGTTGTAGGCGATGCCGCCGCCCGAGCCGCCCATGGTGAAACTGGGGCGGATGACCACGGGAAAGCCGGCGTTGCCGGCTTCGTCGCCGATGCGGCGCTGGACTTCCCAGGCCTCATCCATGGAGTGAGCCACGCCGGACTTGGCCGACTCCAGGCCGATCTTGGTCATGGCCTGCTTGAATTTCTGGCGATCCTCGGCCTTCTCGATGGCATGTTCGTTGGCGCCGATCAGTTCGACGCCATACTTTTCAAGCACGCCTTGATGGACCAGGTCGAGCGCGCAATTGAGCGCCGTCTGGCCACCCATCGTGGGCAACAACGCATCGGGTTTTTCCCGTTCGATGATTTTTTCGACGGCCTGCCAGGTGATGGGCTCGATGTAGGTGACGTCGGCCGTCTCCGGATCGGTCATGATGGTGGCCGGATTGCTGTTCACCAATATGGTGCGGTAGCCGTCGGCCTTCAGGGCCTTGCAGGCCTGTGCGCCGGAGTAGTCGAATTCGCAGGCCTGACCGATGATGATCGGGCCCGCGCCAATGATGAGAATGCTTTTTATATCTGAACGCTTTGGCATATTGCTGAATTATTTTTTATTGGCCATGAGGCTGATGAATTTATCGAAGAGCACCACGATATCGTGTGGGCCGGGGCTGGCTTCGGGATGGCCCTGGAAGCAGAATGCGGGGCTGTCGGTGAGCTCGAAGCCTTGCAGCGTGCCGTCGAACAGCGATACATGCGTAACGCGGGCGTTGGCCGGCAGGGAATCGGGATCGACATTGAAGCCGTGATTCTGGCTGGTGATGAACACCCGGCCCGTATCCAGGTCCTGTACGGGATGGTTGGCGCCATGGTGGCCGGTTTTCATCTTGATGGTCTTGGCGCCCATGCCCAAGCCAAGAATCTGCTGTCCCAGGCATATGCCGAACAAAGGTATCTTTTGCTGAAGCGCCGCCTTGCAGGCATCGATGGCGTAATCGCAAGGTTCGGGATCGCCGGGGCCGTTGGACAGGAAGATGCCGTCCGGCTTCAGGGCCAGCACGTCGGCCACGGGAGTTTGCGCCGGAACCAGCGTGATGCGGCAGCCGCGATCGGCCAGCAAACGCAGAATGTTGGTCTTGATGCCGTAGTCGTAGGCCACGACGTGGTAGGTATGGCTGTCGGGTTGCGAAAAACCCTTGCCCAATTGCCATGTGCCGGCATGCCAGTCGTTCGAAGCCTTGATGGAGACCACCTTGGCCAGGTCCTGGCCCGACATGCCCGGGAAGTCGCGGGCCAGTTGCACGGCGCGTTCGGCATCGTCGCCCACCAGGATGCAGGCGCCCTGCGCCCCGCCGTCGCGCAGTATGCGCGTGAGCTTGCGGGTATCGATGCCGGAAATGGCCACGACGCCCTGCGCCTTCAGGTAATCGGGCAGGGATTGCGTGGCACGGAAGTTGGAGACGCGCAGCGAGCAGTCGCGCACGACCAGCCCGGCCGCATGCACCTGCGTGGATTCGACATCTTCGTCGTTGACGCCGGTATTGCCGATATGAGGATAGGTAAGGGTAACGATTTGCCCGTTGTAGCTGGGATCGGTCAGAATTTCCTGATACCCGGTCATGGCGGTGTTGAAGACGATTTCGGCGACGCAATAACCATCGGCGCCGATAGAGACACCCTTGAAGATGGTACCGTCCGCCAAGGCAAGAATTGCTGTGGGAGCCTGGACAGACCCCTCGGAAAAGAGTGACGGCAGCACTGTAAACCCCGGTTGTAAAGTCAATAATTAAACCTTCTAATTATACCTTGAGACTGCTAAGGTCTAATTAAATGGGTGTAAATGCGGTACAAGGCCGCGCCTTGCGCCTGTAGGCTTTGCTGAAATAGTCTACAGTTTGCAAAGCGGCGATTAATACGCCGCGGCCCGCCTCGTATTGTCTTGAACGGTGTAAAAAATCATGTCCAACCAGCTCGATTCCCTGCGTCAGTTTACAACCGTCGTCGCCGACACCGGCGATTTCGATACCATGCGCAAGCATCGCCCCACCGATGCCACGACCAACCCATCGCTTATCCTGAAGGCGGTGCAACAAGAAGAAAACCGGCATCTGCTGGAAAAAACAGTGGCGGATCACGCCAGCGCCTCCAGCGCGGAGCTGGCCGATCAGTTGCTGGTCGCTTTCGGAAAGGAAATCCTGGGTATCATTCCCGGCCGGGTATCGACCGAAGTCGACGCACGGCTATCCTTCGATACGCAAGCCAGCATCGAGCGTGCCCGCCAGATTATCGGCATGTACCTGCGCGCCGGCATCGAGCGCGAACGGGTGCTGATCAAGCTGGCATCCACCTGGGAAGGCATCCAGGCCGCCAAGGTATTGCAGGCCGAAGGCATACGCTGCAACATGACTTTGCTGTTCGCCCTGCCCCAGGCGCTGGCATGCGCCCAGGCCAAGGCGCAGCTGATATCGCCTTTCGTGGGCCGCATTTACGACTGGCACAAGAAAGCGGCGGGCGCCCAATGGGACGAAGCCGCCAATGCCGGCGCGGCCGACCCAGGCGTGCTGTCGGTAAAGCGCATATACGACTATTACAAGGCCTACGACATCCCCACGGAAATCATGGGGGCCAGTTTCCGGAATATCGGCCAAATACGGGCGCTGGCCGGCTGCGACCTGCTGACCATCAGTCCCGACCTGCTGAATCAGCTTTCGCAAAGCACCGAACCGCTGGAACGGGCTCTCGACCCGCAGGAAGCCCGGAAAACCGCGCCCGAATGGGTGGCCAGCAACGAGGTCGCGTTCCGCACCGAACTGAACCAGGACGCCATGGCGACCGAGAAACTGGCCGAAGGCATACGCGTGTTCACGGCGGACGGAATCAAGCTGGACGCGCTCATTGCGCAGGCGCGGCAAAAATAGAAGCCAGGGTGCAAACAGCTAAAAATGGTTGAACCGGAGAAACAATGGAAATACATGAATTGCATCGCGGCCGATTGATCGACCACATCCAATTGGTAGTGCGCGACCTGGACGCCAGCCGGGCCTTTTATTCCGCCATCCTCGACACCCTGGGCATACCCATGGGCGGTACCGGCGACGGTTTTTTCTGGGCCGACGAGCTCGTCGTCTCCAGCGCCGATAGCCCGGCTGCGCAGGGCCGGCTGACCGGTCCCGTTCATCTGGCGTTCCAGGCACGCGACCAGGCCATGGTCTCCGCCTTTTACAAGGCGGCGCTGGATCATGGCGGCAAAGATAACGGCGCTCCGGGATTGCGTGAATACCACCCCGACTACTACGCGGCTTTTGTGATCGACCCCGACGGCAACAATATCGAAGCGGTATTCCATGGGCCGGCGCAGCGCAGCGCCCCATCCGTCAAAGTCACTTTTTGAACCGCTTTCGTCCAGGACACTAAGCAAGCATGCGGCTCGATATAAGCCAATCGCAGGCCCGCCGGCTATGGCTGCGGGCCCAAAGACTGGATGCCGACGCCCCGTTCGGCGGCGGCCCCCAAGCCACGCCTGCGGCAGTCCGGCACCTGGGCTATGTGCAGATCGACACCATCAACGTCATCGAGCGCTGCCACCACCACATTCTCTGGACACGGATTCCCGATTACCGGCGCGATCATTTGCGGCAGGCGCAGACCGTGGACAAGACGGTGTTCGAATACTGGACTCACGCTTTGTCGTACATTCCGGCCGACGATCTACGATTCTTCATGGGCGACATGAAACAGCAGCGCCTGTCGCCGCGAAGCTGGTTCAGCTCCGTGACGGAAAGCGAGCTTCGCAGAGTGATCACTCGCGTTCGCGACAACGGGGCATTATCGATACGCGATATCGATGACGACGAACTGGTGGAAAAAGATCATGCCTGGGCCAGCAGAAAGCCTTCGAAACGGGCATTGCAATTGGCTTTTCACATCGGCAAACTGACGGTCAGCGAACGTACCGGCATGCTGAAGACCTACGAGCTTATGGACCGGCATTTTCAATGGGACAGACCGCCCAGGAAAGCCAGCGAGAAACAGGTCATCGATTATCTACTGGACAGGGCGCTGCGATCGCAGGGCCTGGTCAGCCTGGACTCGGCCTGTCACCTGAACGCCGGGCGCAAGCCCCTGCTTCGCCAGGCCATCGAGAAACGGGTGAAACAAGGGAAGCTGATTCCCGTGGCGATAGACGGCGCCGGCAAGGCCGAACACTGGTCGCTCCCCGAAACAGTGGCCGATATCCCATCGGAAACGGCAGGCGTTCATATTCTTTCGCCCTTCGATCCCTTGGTCATCCAGCGCAAGCGGCTGAAGATGTTCTTCGACTACGAGCACTTGTTCGAAGCCTATGTGCCCAAGGAGAAGCGCATTTATGGGTATATGGGGCTGCCGGTGCTGGTCGATGACGAAATCGTGGCGGTTCTGGACCTGAAGGCGGATCGCGCCCGCCGCGAACTGCTGTTGCAGGCCTGGACATGGGTGGGGAAAGGCCGCCGGTCCACGCACAAACGCATCATCGAAGAAAAGCTGCATTCATTCGAGAAATTTCAATTCGCATCGTAGGCATAGGCGCTATATACTGTGTATTTATACAGTATATAGCGGGGATACGCCATGCGCGCCACACCCATCAAAGGCCGGGGCAGCCTGTCGAACGGGACGTCCCGGTTCGAGGCCTTCCAACGCGTATCGTTCGACGACGAATGGGAAACAAGCCAGACGGACGGCACTCCCAAGCCGGCCACGACCGTCACCGCCGAAACGGCCAAATCCATCATTTCGCGCAACGATTCGCCGGACATTCCTTTCGATCAGTCCATCAATCCGTACAGAGGCTGCGAACATGGCTGCATATACTGCTATGCGCGGCCCACGCATGCCTACCTGAACCATTCCCCCGGCCTGGACTTCGAAACCAAGCTCTATGCCAAGCACAACGCGGCTGACCTATTGCGCAAGGCCCTGTCCAGCCCTTCGTATGTCCCCAAGCTGATAGCGCTTGGGGCCAACACCGATCCCTACCAGCCCATAGAACGGCGGCTACGGATAACGGCTTCAATCCTGGCTGTGTTGCAGGAATTCAATCACCCGGTCGCCATTACGACCAAGTCCGCCTCGGTCACCCAGGATATCGAGCTGCTCGCGCAAATGGCCGGCAAGAACCTGGTCCGGGTGTTCATGTCGGTCGGCACGCTGGACCGCGAGATCGTCCGCACTCTGGAGCCCCGCGCCAGCACGCCCGGCGCGCGCCTGGAGGCGCTGCGCAAACTCAGCGAGGCCGGGGTACCCACCGGTGTCATCGTCGCGCCCGTCATTCCCTCGGTGACCGACCACGACATGGAAAGAGTCCTGTTCAGCGCAAAGGACGCGGGCGCAAGGGACGCCGCCTACGTCCTGCTGCGGCTGCCGCTTGAAATAGCCGATTTGTTCCGCGAATGGCTGGCGGCCCACCACCCCTTGAAAGAGGCGCACGTCATGAATCTGATCAAGCAGATGCGCGGCGGCCGGGCTTATGACTCCGACTTCGGCATCCGGATGAAAGGCAGCGGCGTGTTTGCCGACCTTCTTGAGCAGCGCTTCAGGAAGGCCTGTGCGAAAGCCGGCCTGAACCTGACCCGGCACCCCCTGGATACGTCGCTTTTCCGCCGTCCAGCCGAAAACAAGCGCCAGCTGGATCTGTTTTAACCATCCGCCCGCCATTTACCCGGCGCAGGCCAGGCCGGGCGCCGCCGGATCGGGTCCGGCGTATTCCATCTCCTGCATGACCCAGTCGCGCCGCGCAGTCCCGTAGCGCTCGGCGATGTCGCACAAAGCCCGGTCCAGTTGCCGAACCGGCTTCAGTCCTTTTGGAAAAGGCAGGCGCGGCGATTGGCCGGCAAGCGGTTGCGCCATAAGCACAAGGCCGCTGCGCAGGGTAACCGGGCCGGACGCCGACGCCGCCTGGATGCTGGCGCGGCCGGTGCGCGACCAGGCATCCGCAACCAGCGCAAGGGCAACGTCGTCGGTGCCATCCTCCACCTCGATACTCCAGCGCTCGTCGCGCCAGAACGCAGCCTTGTTCAACACATATTCCCAAGCCCGACCCGCGTTCAGGCCGAAGAGCGCGCTGTCGTGCCGCGTATCCCAACTGTCGACCCCCATATCCCGGGCGACGGCTCGCGCCTTGTCCGGACCTGCGATGGCTTCCACAAGCGCGAGCGTGGCCGGCACCGAAGCCGTTATGCCCGTCGTGGTGGCAACGCCGCGATCGACCATATAGCGCTGATGCGGCACGTATGTCGCACCGGGGTGGTCAAGCAATGTATCGCGGTCGTACCAGTGGCCGGTGAAACGCCGGCCATCGAGCAGCCCGGCGCGGCCAAGCACCCGGGCGCCGGAACATAGGCCGATTATCCGCGCGCCCCGCTGCGCCTGCCCTTGCAGCCAGGCGAGGACGGCGGGATCGTCATCGGGATCCATGGCCGGCACGATGACATAGTCCGCGCCCGAGGGATGCGTGCGATCGAAACCGGAGAAGTCCCGCACCCCTTCGATCCGCAGCGCGGGGTACAGCGCCACCCGGCCGGGACGCGGCGCGACGATGCGCACGTCGGCCACGTCGGCCCGTTTCAACACAGCGTGCGGCAGCAGAAGATCCGTCATTTCGGTACCCTGGTTCAAGGCCAGCACAGCGACCACCGGCCGGCCGCTCCGACTTGGCTTCAAGGCTTCGACGAATGCCTGTTTCTGGCGCTGGGCAAGGGCGATATCGTCCGGCGCGGGCGGCAGGGGCGCTCGCCCCTCGCATGCAGCCAGCAGTAATGCCGCAATGCTTGCGCCCAGCATCGCCCGTAGTAAGCTAAGCATGGCTGCCTCCCTTCCATAACCGTAATGTATCGAGTCTAGCTATGCCTGCCCTGCCCCACAAGGACGAAGAAACCGCGCTTTCTGCCAGGGATGTCGTCCTCGTCGCGTTCAACGGCGTGGAGGTGATCGACGTTGCCGGCCCGGCCAGTGTATTCAGCAAGGCCGAGGAAATGCGTCCCGGCTCCTACCGCCTGCATATCGCATCGCCTTTCGGGGGCACTGTCCTGACCAGCGGCGGCGTGAGTTTCGCCGATACCTGCGCGTTGAGCCAACTGCCGCCCATCATCGATACGCTGATCGTGGCGGGCGGCGACGAACCCGCCGTGCGCGCGGCCATCGTCGAACAGGGCGTCGCCGTGTGGCTGGCCGGCGCCGCCGCGCAAATGCGCCGGGTGGCCAGTGTATGCAGCGGCGCATTCGCACTGGCTTCGGCCGGCCTGCTGGACGGCCGCGAGGCCACCACGCATTGGCGCGTCTGCGACCAATTGCAAGCGCTGCGTCCGCAGACTCAAGTACTGCGCGAGCGCATCTACGTACACGACGGTCCCGTATGGACCTCGGCGGGCGTCACGACAGGCATCGAGCTTGCGCTTGCATTGGTCGAAGACGACCTGGGCCATGCCGTTTCAGTGGAAATCGCCCGCACGCTGGCGCTACCGCTGCTTCGGGGCGGGGAGCATCCGCAACTTAGCCAGATGCTCCAGGTTCAAGCTGCCGCCAGCCACCGCTTGCGGGAACTGGCGGCTTGGATAAGCATGCATCCCCAAGGGGATCTGTCGGTTCAGGCGCTGGCTGGACGGGTCCGGATGAGCCCTCGGCACTTCGCCCGCGCGTTCGCAGCCGAGACCGGCAGCACGCCGGCCCGTTTCGTGGAACAGGCGCGCCTGACGGTTGCCGCGCAGTTGCTGCGTCAAACCCGGTGGACACAGGACAGAATCGCGGAACGCAGCGGGTTCCGGTCGGTGGATGCGCTGCAGCGGGCCTTCTCCCGGCGGCACGGCCTTACGCCGCAAGCCTATCGGGATGGCGCCCCTCCTGCCGTTTGAACATGGCCGCGCCGCATGGGCTTACCCTGGCGGCGCAATGCGTCTAAAATCGGCTGATTGCCGCCCCAGGCGGCAAAGCCCTGCGGGAGATCGGCGATTTCCTGTCCCGCGCATCCGGTCAAGCCCCTCATGCGCTATTTTTGGAGAACACCATGTCCGGCCTGCTGCCTGATGTCGACCCTGATGGATTGCTCGAGTATTCGGTGGTGTACACCGACCGCGCCCTGAATCACATGTCCGGCGCTTTCCAGGGAGTGATGAAGGACATTTCCAGAACACTGAAGCATGTCTATAACGCCGAATCGGCGATTGTGGTGCCTGGTAGCGGCACCTTCGGCATGGAAGCGGTCGCGCGCCAGTTCGCGACAGGCAAAAAATGCATGGTGATCCGAAATGGCTGGTTCAGTTTTCGCTGGAGCCAGATTTTCGACATGGGCGGCATTCCCTCCGAAACCCGGGTCCTGAAGGCCAGCCCCGTGGACGATGGCAAGCAGGCGGCTTTTGCGCCTCCGGCCATCGAGGACGTCGTGGCGGCCATCAAGGAATACCAGCCCGACCTGGTCTTTGCCGCTCATGTGGAAACCGCGTCGGGCATTATGCTGCCCGACGATTACATGCTGCAGCTGGCGGCGGCGGTACACGAGGCCGGCGGACTGTTCGTGCTGGATTGCATAGCCTCCGGCACGATCTGGGTCGACATGCGGGCCGTGGGCGTCGACGTCCTGATCAGCGCGCCACAAAAAGGCTGGACGGCTTCGGCATGCTGCGCGCTGGTCATGTTGGGCGATTCGGCCCGCAAGAAGATCGAGACCACCACCAGCACCAGCTTCGCCTGCGATTTGCGCAAATGGCTGCAAATCATGGAAGCCTATGAGCAAGGCGGCTTTGCCTACCATGCCACCATGCCCACCGATTCATTGACCGTGTTGCGCGACGTCATGGCCGAGACCGAGGCCTATGGCTTTGAAAAGGTGCGCGCCGAACAGCGGGAACTGGGCGACAAGGTGCGCCGGTTGTTGCGGGAAAAAGGCTACAGAAGCGTGGCCGCGCCAGGCTTCGAGGCTCCCGGGGTGGTGGTCAGCTACACCGACGACGATGGCATGCAATCGGCCAAGAAATTCGCCCAGGCCGGCCTTCAAGCCGCGGCGGGCGTGCCGCTGCAATGTGACGAGCCGCAAGGCTTCAAGACCTTCCGCATCGGCTTGTTCGGCCTGGACAAGCTGCACAACGTGGATCGCACGGTCGCCAGCCTGGCGGCGGCCTTAAACAAGATGGAGCAAACGGAACAGCCGGCAAGGAAGATGGAAAAGGCCTGAATGTCGGCGGCCAACGCTCCAATCAGTCCTTCCAGTCCAAAGTCCAGGCGCCGGCGCGAACGTTCTGCAGCCACAATGTGCAGGTAAGAGTCTTGGCATCGGTAATGCCGCCCTTGCGGCATGCGTCCAGCAGGTCTTGCACAGGCATGGCCCGGGCTTCCAGAAACTCGTCGGCATCCAATTGCGGCGGTCCGGGAATAAGCTTGCGCGCAAAGAAAATATGGATGATCTCGGTGGAGTAGGCAATGGCCAGATGCATCGCGCCGGCATAGGCCCACTGCCCTCCGCTGAAGCCCGTTTCTTCCAGCAGTTCGCGCTTTGCACAGATCAGCGGGTCTTCGCCGGGATCGAGTTTGCCTGCAGGAAACTCCGTCATGACCCGGCTGACGGGGTAGCGGAACTGGCGCTCCACCAGCACATGATCATCATCCAGCAAGGGGATGATGACGACCGCGCCGGGATGCACGATGTATTCGCGGCTGGCGCTCTTGCCGTCCGGCAGGCGCACGGTGTCGCGGCGTGCCTTCAGGAAGCTTCCGTCGAACAGGGTTTGGCTGTCAAGCAGGGTTTCGATCAGATGCGCGTCGGCGGGCTCGGTCATGGGCGTACTCATAGAAGGCATACAGGACGGGGGTTCAAGCAGCGGCACCGGCGGATGCCCGCGCAGCCGGGCTGCTTAGTTTACTTGCCCCGCGCAAAATCGATCCGCCTTCGGTCGCGCTTGGTAGGCCGTCCGGCGGCCATGTCATGGGCCGGTCCGGGCGCAAGCCGCCTCATTTCGGCGGCCCGCTCGCGCGCCGCCACGCTTTCGGGTGTTTCCTCATACAGCCGGCTGGCCACGGAAGCAGGCCCGCGCACGCTGCTCAGCCCGCATACACGCACCTGGACAGCGGGATCTTCCTTGCGGACGCTGACCAGATCGCCCACCGCAACCTCGCGCGAGGGCTTGGCGGGCAGATCGTTCACCAACACCCTGCCCTTGCCGATTTCATCCGCCGCCAGGCTGCGGGTCTTGTAGAAGCGGGCCGCCCAAAGCCATTTATCGATCCGGATCTTGTCCATGATGATCCTCCCGGTTTTTACGGTGGCGCAGGTACTCCGCCACCGCCTGCTGCTCGCCGACGAACACGATGCGCCCGGCATTCTGCTCGCGCTGATAAGCGTACATGGGATCGTAGTATTCGTTCAGCAAGCCTTCTATCCACCCCAGATGCAAATCAAGCGACCCGCTGCGCCGCTGCTCCGCCAAGGCGGCATCCATGATGCCCGCGAGCCGCTGATAACGTTCCCATCCCAGGCGCTTGACGATCTTGCGGAGGCAGTGCCTGAGCCGCTCTTCAAAAGCGGTGAAGCCCGCCTCGTCGCCAAGCAGGGCGATGAATTCCGCGCAGAGGTCAATCACGTAGTCGCCCAGAATACGCTGGACACGACCGGCAAGGCTGTCTTCCAGCCAGATCAACGGGTAGCCGGGCATCTTCTGGTGCAGAGCAAACGGCAACGAGCAACGGCCTATCATGCGGCTCTCTTCTTCCAGGACGAACGACCGCAAGCCCCGGGAACGCTTCTTCAGAAAATCGATGGCCAGGGCATTTTCGAAATCGATCTGCACCGGCTGCGGTGTAGCGTGACGGCCGAAGCTGGACCCGCGATGCCGCGCATGGCGCTCCAGATCGATGCCGTTGTCCAGTTGTTCCAGAAGCTCCGTCTTGCCCACGCCGGTCAGTCCGCCGAGCAGGATGAAGCCGCATTCGGATATCACCGAGTCCATCGTCTGAAGCAGGAAGCCGCGCATTGCCTTGTAGCCGCCAAGTATGCGCGGGTAATCGATTCCTGTCTCGGCCTTCAGCCATTGCTGGCTGATCTGCGAGCGCAATCCGCCACGGAAACAGTACAAATAGCCATCGGGGTGGGCGCGGGCAAAGTCCGCCCAGGCCTGAATGCGTTCAGCCTTGACGGCGCCCGCCACCAGACGATGACCGAGATCGATGGCGGCCTGGCTGCCCTTCTGCTTGTAGCAGGTGCCGACCCGGACGCGTTCGTCGTCGTCCATCAGGGGACGGTTCAAGGCTTGCGGAAAGGCGCCCTTGGCGAACTCGACCGGGGCGCGGACATCCAGGATGGGCACATCGTTCAGGAAGATGGCGCGGTAGTCGTCGCTGTTCCCACGCATTAAAGCACCTGTATCGCAAGGCCTTGCCGGCGGCGGCAAGCCGCAACGCGGCCGCGGCCCGCAAGACATATCGGTGTTGTCATGAAGACTACAGTTTCTCGGTTTCGCCCGCCTTGGGCTTCCAGGCCAGCAAGCGGTCTTCCACCAGGGTTACCAATCCATCCAGCAACAAGGCGAAGATAGTCAGGACCACGATGCCCGCAAACACCGTGTTCACGTCCAGCGTGCCTTCGGCCTGCAGGATAAGGTAGCCGACGCCGCTGGCCGAGCCCAGGTATTCACCCACCACCGCCCCCACGAAAGCCAGGCCGACGGAGGTGTGCAGGCTGGAAAAAACCCAACTGGTGGCCGAGGGGATATACACATGGCGCAGCAATTGCTTGCGGTTGGCGCCCAGCATGCGGGCATTGTCCAGCAAGGTCGTGCTGACCTCGCGCACGCCCTGGTAGACGTTGAAGAACACAATGAAAAACACCAGGGTCACGGCCAGCGCCACTTTGGACCAGATGCCCAGGCCGAACCACATGCCGAATATCGGCGCCAGGATGACGCGCGGCATGGAGTTGGCGGCGGTGATATAGGGGTCGAGCAAAGCGCTGGCGCCGCGCGACAGGCCCAGCCAGAGGCCGAAACCCAGGCCGGCGACCGTGCCTATTACGAAAGCCAGCACGGTTTCGGTCAGTGTCACGCCCAGATGCCGGTAAATATCGGCATTGGTCACGAACCAGGCCCATATGACCTTGGCCACTTCGACCGGCTGTCCGAAGAAAAAGGCAAAATTCCTGTCTTGCGAGGCCAGGTGCCAGGCGACAAGGACAATGACCAGCATCAATATCTGCCAGAACCGCAAGTAGAGGGAATTGGATTTGATTGGCTTCGACATCTCAGGCCCGTTTTTGTTGGGCATAGCCCTTTAGCACTTCTTCGCGCAAGACATCCCAGATGGCCTTGTGCAACTCGATGAACCGCGGATTGCTGCGCACTTCGGCGACGTCGCGCGGCCTCGGGATATCGATATCGAACTCGCCGATGGGATGCGTGGCGGGCCCGGCCGACAGCACGACCACGCGATCGCTCATGGCAATGGCCTCGTCCAGATCGTGCGTGATGAACAGCACGGCCTTGCGCTTGGCCATCCACAGATCGAGGACCTCGTTTTCCATTAGCTGGCGCGTCTGGACATCGAGCGCCGAGAAGGGCTCGTCCATAAGGATGATGTCAGGGTCGCGTATCAGCGTTTGCGCCAGCATGGCGCGCTTGCGCATGCCGCCGGACATCTGGTGCGGATAGCGGTTCTCGAATCCGCCCAGCCCCACTCTTTTCAGCCACTCCAGGCCTTGCGTCCTGGCCTGTTCGGCCGGAATGCCGGCGAATTCCAGGCCCGCGGTGACATTGGCCAAGGCGCTGCGCCAGGGCATCAGGGCTTCGCCCTGGAACATGTAGCCGGCGCGGTGATTCACGCCTTGCAGCGACTTGCCGAAGACTTTGACCTGGCCCGATGAAGGCTGCAGCAAGCCCGCCCCGACATTGAGCAGGGTGGACTTGCCGCAGCCGGTGGGCCCCACCACCGAAACGAATTCGCCCGGGGCGATGGCGATGGAGGCCTCTTTTACAGCGGTATAGCTTTTACCCGCGCCTTCGTTGGACGCGAAGGTGCAGGTAATGTTTTCAAGCAACAGTGCGGCATCAAGCATGGGGATATTTTTTGTTTGCCTTGGCAACGAAGTCGTTGGTCCAGATCTTGGAAATGTCGATCTTGTCGGCCGGGAAGTTGGGGACGAAGGCGGCCAGAGCCTTCAGCGCGGTTTTCGGGCCGTCTTCAGCCACGCTGCCGTCCGGCGACAGCGCTTCTTTGTTGCCTTTCAGGGCCAGTTTGTAGAGTTCCGGATCGCCCAGCAGATAGCCTTCGGGGACCACCTTGGCGATCTCGTCGGGGCTGGCGGCCTGTATCCATTTGTCGGCGCGCACGATGGCATTGGCCAGTGCCTGGGTGGTGTTGGGATTCTTGTCGATGAATTCCTGCGAGGTATACAGGCAGCCCGATGGCATGTTGCCGCCGAAAATCTGGTGGGTGTCTTTCAGGGTGCGCGTATCGGCGATGACCTTGACGGCGTCTTCCTTGATCAGGGTGCTGATGACGGGGTCCAGGTTGGCCATGGCGTCGATCTGGCCGGTGCGCATGGCGGTAATGGCGCCGGCGCCGGCGCCCACTCCGACAAAGGAAACATCAGTGGGCTTCAGGCCATGCTGGGCCAGGAAGAAGCTGGCCATCATGTTGGTGGAGGAACCGGGCGCCGTAACGCCGATTTTCTTGCCCTTCAAGTCGGCCGGCGATTTGTAGTCGGCCATGGTTTTCTTGGAAACCACCAGCACGATCATGGGGGCCTGGCCTTGCTGCGCAAAGGCGCGGTAGGCCTGACCCTTGGACTGCAAGTTGATGGTGTGCTCGAACGCGCCCGAAACGACATCGGCGCTGCCGCCGACCACTGCCTGCAAGGCCTTGGATCCGCCCGCGAAGTCGACGATCTTGGCATCCAGGCCTTCGTCCTTGAAATAGCCTTTGATGTTGGCGATGGACAAGGGCAGATAATAAATAAGCGCCTGGCCGCCCACAGCGATGGTTACTTCTTTCTTTTCAAGCGCTTGGGCACGGACAAGACCTGGGGCCACGGTTGCGGCACCGGCTACGCCGGCCAATTTGAGCAAATCACGACGCGATACGGACATGGGAAGTCTCCTGGAAAAAATTTATTTCCTGATATTACCCGAGAATATTCCACCTGATTATCGGGAGTTGCACCATGCCGCCCGTACAGGTCAGGTGCTGCGCCGCTCCATCAGGGCCCAGGCGATGGTTCCGGCATCGACGTATTCCAGCTCGCTGCCGGCGGGTACGCCGCGCGCCAGCCGGCTTACCGACAGGCCCTGGGCGCGCAGGAGCTCCGATAGATAGTGCGCCGTGGTTTCGCCTTCGGCCGTGAAGTTGGTGGCCAATATGACCTCGCGCACGACGCCGTCGGAGGCCCGCTTCACCAGGCGGTCGAACTGCAGTTCCTGGGGGCCTACGCCTTCCAGCGGCGCCAGGCGCCCCATCAGCACGTAATACAGGCCGCGATACCCGTGGCTGGATTCGATCATGTTCTGGTCGGCGGGCGTTTCGACGACGCAAAGCACGGAACCGTCGCGCTTGGGATTGGCGCAGGTGGCGCAGACCTCTTCCTCGGCGAAACCGTTGCATTGCGCACAGTGGCGCAAGTCCTTCACGGCCGACGCCAGCGCGCGGCTTAGCTGATCCGCGGCTCCAAGGTCGTGCTGCATCAAGTGGTAGGCCATGCGCCTGGCCGAACGCAGTCCGACGCCCGGCAAGCGGCGCAGGGCCTCTATGAGCGTGGTGAGCGGTTCGGGTTCGGGCAGCGGCGCTTGCATCAGAACGGCAGCTTCATTCCGGGAGGCATGGGCATGCCGGCCGTGACCGACGCCATTTTTTCCTGCGAAGTGGCTTCGGCCTTGCGCAAAGCATCGTTGAACGCCGCCGCCACAAGATCTTCCAGCATGTCTTTGTCGTCGGCCAACAGGCTGGGATCGATGGTGACGCGCTTGACGTCATGCCGACAGCTCATGGACACCTTGACCAGGCCGCCGCCGGAAGCGCCCTCGACGATGATTTCCGCCAAGGCTTCCTGCGCCTTTTTCATGTTTTCCTGCATCTGCTGGGCCTGGCGCATCAAACCGGCGATCTGACCTTTCATCATGGTTGGTTTTCCTGAAGAATTTAAAAACAAAGAAGAAAAGCGCCTACGCAGCCCGGTTCCGGGGTGTGGCGCTGATCGAGCCGGGCACCACCTGGGCACCGAACTCGTTGACGAGCGTTTGCACGAAAGGATCGTTGGCGACGGCCTGCTCGGCCTCTTTCTGCCTTTCGGCCCTTTGCATCTGTTCGACGGCATGCGCGGTTTCATCGCCGGTGGCGCCGTATTCCACATCCAACTGGATCACCGTGCCGAAATACTCCGACAGAACGGTGCGCAGCCGCGCCTTGCCCGGGCTTTCGGCCAGGGTGCGTATGGCAACGCGCAGCGTGACCTGCTCGCCCTGCGAGCCGAGCCATTCGCTTTGGCGGGCCAGCTCGGCGGCCAATCCGGTCAGGGGAAGCGAAGCCGCCAGCGCCGGCCACGCCTGCGCGGTCATGTCGCGCGGGCGGGGGGCCTTGGCCTTTTTGCGTTCGGCGGCGAACAGAGCGGGCACGATATCTTCTTGCGCACCTTGGGGCGGCGCGAAATCGCCCGATGCCTCGTCGCCCCCGGAATCGCCCAGTCCGATAGGCTCGTATCCCGCATCATCGAAATATTCCTGGTCGGGAATATGCATGGTTTCGAAACCGCCGGCGTCATCATCCGGCGTGCCCGCCGCCGCGGATGCCTGGGCCGTGGTCGGCGCCGGAGCATTTACGGGGTGATCTTGCCTGACGGCATGGCCGGCCGGCGGGGACGCCTGAGAGGAGCCTTGCGGCGCATCTTCCCACGCGGGGACATCGTCGGCTTCCGGGATGGCAGCGGGACGCGCCGGAATAGCGGGGCGCGCAGCCGCCTCGGCGTTGACTCGAACCGCCGGCGCCTCGTTGCGCAAAGCCCTGGCGGGCGTTGGCTCTGGCGATGCGGCCTCAGCCTGGCCGGCGAATGCCGCCGGCGATGGTTCGGGCGCCGCTTCGGGTTCCGGCCGCAGCGGCGCTGCGTCCGCCATCCCGGGCGACTCGGCGCGCGCAGGCCCGGTTGGGCCCGGGGCAGGCGGCGCCGGCGCATTCACGGGCACCAGCGCCAGCATGCGCAGGCAGGCCATGACAAAGCCTGCATACTCATCGGGCGCCAGGGAAAGTTCCTGGCGGCTATGCACGGCCACTGAATAGAAAAGCTGGGCCTGGTCCGGGTGCAGCACGCCGGCAAGCTGAACAATGTCTTCGGCCAGCGGATCGTCGGCCGGTATAGTGCCTGGAATCCGCTGCTGGATGGCAATGCGCGACAGCAGCACGGCCAGGTCACCCAGGGCGCCCGTATAGGAAAGGCCGCGCGCCGCCAGTTCGTTGGCGACGTCCAGCACCTTGGCTGCGCTGCCGGCCGCCAGGGCTTGCAACAGCTCGACCAGATGGCGTTGGTCGATGGTGCCTAGCATGCCCTGGACCGCCTCGCCGGTCAGGTTGCCGGCGCTATAGGCGATCGCCTGGTCGGTCAGCGACAGCGCATCCCGCATGGAGCCGGAGGCGGCCTGCGCAAGCAGGCGCAAGGCGGGCGTTTCAAACGGGATGCTTTCCTGGTCCAGGACTTCTTTCAGATGCCCGACGATGGATTCGCCCGTCATCTGCTTCAGATTGAATTGCAGGCAGCGCGACAGGACGGTAACGGGAATCTTCTGGGGGTCGGTGGTCGCCAGTATGAATTTCACATGAGGCGGCGGCTCTTCCAGCGTCTTCAACATGGCGTTGAACGCATGGCCGGTCAGCATGTGGACTTCGTCGATCATGTAGACCTTGAAGCGGCCGCTGCCGGGCGCGTAGACCGCCTGCTCAAGCAATTGCGTCATTTCCTCGACGCCCCGGTTGGACGCCGCATCGAGCTCGACATAATCGACGAATCGGCCGGCATCGATTTCGGTGCAGGCGCGGCAGGTACCGCAGGGCGTAGCCGTGATGCCGGTTTCGCAATTCAGGGACTTGGCCAGGATGCGCGACAGCGTGGTCTTGCCCACCCCCCTGGTGCCCGTGAACAACCAGGCATGATGCAGTCGCTGCGTGGAAAGCGCATGCGTCAAGGCACGAACCACGTGGTCCTGGCCGATAAGGGTGTCAAACGAACGTGGCCGCCATTTACGCGCCAGTACCAGATAAGTCATGCAATGAGCTTGAAACCGGAAGCTATCGAAAAGATAAACAAAAAGTGTACCGGATTCGACGCTGCTTGGGGTATTTGGGGGTAAATGAAGAAAGGGGAAGGGCGAGCCTGACTTCGGCACTGATTCTGAGCGACTGTGGCTGCTTCGTTCCCGACCTGACCAGATTCACCGCCGAACCATGCGAAGGGGCCCGCCGAGTAAGAGTTTAACAGGACTTTGCGCGTTGCGTTTACTGCAGCGCCGGCGCAAACTCCACCCACACATCGACGCGGGGAAAGTACAGCGCACCGCGCGCCGGCCGGCCGTCCAAGGCGCTGACGTGAGCGCAATAGCGCTCGATCTGCTCCTGATAGCGTTCGCGCATGCGTGCGGCAAAAGCATCAAGGCCCTCGCCCTGGCGCGGCACGCCCGTCTTGTAGTCCACCACCAGCCAGTCCCGCTCCTGCGAAATGGCCAGGTCGATGACTGAAACGCGGCCGCTGACGTCCAGCAGCGACCATTCCCGATGCGCCTGCGCAACCCGAAGCAGCCACTGTCCCTTCTGGCTGGACAGGGTGGCGGCCAGCGTTTCGCGTAAAACCTGCGCGGCGCCGTCCAGCCCCGCCTCGGCCAGGCCGGCACGGCTCAGTTGCCGGCGGAAGATGGGCAGGCAGGCATCGACGCGCTCGGGCGACCAGGCGTCCGCGCCTTCCTTTCCCATGTGCTCCAGCCAGGCATGGGCTACCGTGCCGATGGTGCTTTCATCGCCGGATTCCGACCGCCATTGCCAGGGTGTGCCCGGCCTGGCAACGGTGACGCCGGTCGGCGGCTCGGGCAAGGAGGCAAGGGGCATGCGCAGCAGGAAGCGCTGCCCGCCCGTCGCGGCCGACGGCGCAGGGCCTGCATCCAGCTCGGACGCCTCGGGAATCTGCGGCGCTTTCATATAGTCCCACAAGCGCCCCAGCAGCGATGCGCCGGCGGGCCGCTTTACCTGCATTTCCCCATCCAGGCCGACTTCGCCGATCAGATGCAGTTGCCGGCGGGCCCGCGTCAAGGCCACATACAGCAAGCGATCGGTTTCATAGGCGGCGCGTTTTTTTTCGCGCTCCGCCAAATAGACGGAAACCGGCTCGGACTCCTCGGCCGCCCTGTGCCGGATCGGTCCCAGCAGCAATGCGCCTTCGCTGTGCTCGAAACGCATCAACGGCGGCGTGTCGCCCTTGGGGCGCCGATGAAGACCGGTCAGAATCACGGTCTCGAATTCCAGCCCCTTGGACTTGTGTATGGTCATGACCTCGACCGCCTTGCCGCTGCTGTTGGGCGCGGCATAGAGTTTCTCCAGCCTGTCCTCCAGCATTTCCGGATCCAGATTCCCGTAAGGAGCCAGATCCTCGATCAGGCGGAACAGGCGTTCCGCATCGGCCGCATCGCTGGCGCCGCCATATACATCGAAACCGCCCAGCCGGCGCCAGCAATCTTCCAGCCATGATGCGAACGGTATGGTTCCCGATGCATTGGAGGCATCGAGCAGGACCGTGGCGGCGCGGCGCAGGCGCTTGGCCTCGCTGTCGTCCAGGATCGAATCGCCGCGCTGGTCCTGCGCCAGCCATGCGGACAAGACGGCGGGTATTGCGGCATTCAGGTCGGCGCCGAACAAAGCGTGCAGGCTCTCCAGCGTAAGGCCGCAGAATGGCGCTCGCAACACCGAGAGCCAGGCCAATCTGTCCGCCGGATGCGACAAGGCCCGCGCCAGCTGCACCAGGTCCACGACGACCTGGCGCGATTTCAGAGAAACCAGTTCGACCGCGCGGCAAGGGATGTTTTCCCGCGTCAGGCGATGGACGATATCGTCCAAGTGCGTCCGCGCCCGGACCAGAATCGCAACCGGGTGCTCGCTGTCCTGATACGTTTGCAAGGCCTCCTTGGCAAGCTGGATGGCGATGGACTCGGCCACCATGGCGGAATCGGCGGCGCCGCCCTCTTCTTCCCCCTTGCGCGACCACACAGGATGAAACTCCACGCCCAGCCCATGCACGCCGTCATTGAATGCCACCGACGGCGTGTACTTGATTGCGCCCAAGCCAGGATGATTCTCTTTGGGAAACACTGGCCCGCAAGTGGCATTCACCCAATCCACCAGGTGGGCCTGCGAGCGGAAATTGTCTTTCAGTTCCAGGGCCGTCAGCGCGATATCGCCCAGCCCGTCTTCCTTGACCTTAAGAAAGCACCCTACATCGGCCTTGCGGAACCGATAGATCGATTGCATGGGATCGCCCACCACGAACAGCGTGCGTCCGTCGCCCTGCATCCAGCCCGAGGTCAGGCGCTCGAGCAATTCAATCTGGGACTGGCTGGTGTCCTGGAACTCGTCCACCAGAATATGGCGGATGGCCGCGTCGAGCGACAAGAGCAGATCGCTCGGATCGTCCACCTGTCCCAGGGCCTGCACGGCGCGACGCGAAATCTCGGTGAAATCCACCTCGGCGGTCTCGGTGAAGCGCAAGTTCAATTGCGCCGCGGCCAGCCAGAGCACCTCGATGAGCAGGTTCAGGACTTCCAATTGCTCGGCGCTATAGCCATTGCCCGGCGCGCAGCGGATATCGGCAAGGGCTGCAATCCATTCGTCGGTTTCGGGCATGGCCTTGAGCCAGGCCAGGAACTCGTCCTTGTAGTCCGCCTTGGCCTGGAAGCCCTGCTTGATGGTCACGGTGCGCCGCAAGGTATTCTTGCCCGTCAACAGGATGGCGGCCAGCGCCTGCCACTGCGGCAGGCTGGATATATCGTCGCCGAAGGGTTGTCCGTCCCAGTGTTTCAGGGCGCTTAAATCCATGGACTCGCCGCTGCCTTCCAGCACATTGGCCGCGCGGGAGACCGGGGGCGCCAGCGCCGCCGCCCAGCCGGGCGGCATGGCGCGCGACAAACGGGCCAGGTCGGCTTCAATGGCGCCATCCAGGCTGCGCAGCAATTGATCGACATTGCCGCCCGGGCCAAGCAAAGGCAGCCATTGATCGCGGCTGGCCAGCATATTGGCCAGCAGGCCCTGCGCCGCGCGGACATCCACATCCAGATGGGCGATCAGGGCCGCAACCGACTCGTTATCGTCCGCCATATCCAGCGTGGCCTGTGCCGCGGCTTCGTAGTGTTCGCGCGCATCGTCGGCTATGGCCGGCAGCCCCCCCAACGCGCTCAACCACGGCATGGCCCGGACCAGATAGGTACAGAAGGAGTCGATGGTGCGTATGCCAAGACGGGCGGGATACTGAAGCAGGTTCCAGCCCAGTTCCTGGTCGCGCTGCATGGCCCGGCGCGCCAGTTCCCAACTGCGCCGCTTGTAATGCTCTTCAGGAGCCGGCTCCTGGCCGGCCCGCAGCTTGGCCAGGACGCGGGCATGCATTTCGGATGCCGCCTTGCGCGTAAAGGTGATGGCCACGATTTCCTCGGGCCGGCTGACGGTGGCCAGCAACGCCAGGATGCGGTCGGTCAGCAGCTCCGTCTTGCCCGAACCGGCCGGTGCCTGGATAAGAAAGGATTGCGTGGGGTCGATGGCCGCGGCGCGGACGGCGCTGTCGCTGGGCTGTTTAGTCGTCACGCCTGTATTCCTCGGTCAAACGTAAAAAAGGCAGCACGTCGCAGTATTGCAGATCGTCCGGCCGCAAGGCCCGGTTGCCCGCATGGCCCGCCACATACTCGTCCGCAAGCGCATGAATGGCGCCGCGCCATTGCGCCATCAACCCCTCCCAGGAATAGCCGGCGAAATCGGGCCAGTCTTGCGGAGCGGATAGCCCCTTAAAGCCGTAGTCCTCTTTCGCCAAGCCCTTTACCAGCGTATCGCGGGCATGCAGCTTGGCCAGGACCAGTGCAACGACTTGCGCATTCTCCTCGGCCAGCACCGCCGCGTAAAAAGGCAGTTGCAGTCCCACCGGCCGCGCACGCATCCAGTCCGGCTTCGGGTCGATATTCCCATTGCCTGACTTGTAATCGATCAGCACCAGCCGGCCATCTTGCAGCTCGTCGATGCGGTCCAGCCGCAGGCTGAGCTCCAGCGGACCGTGCAGCCAAGCGTATTCCTGCTCGACGTCGCGTACCCGGAACGGCATGCGCGCCCGCTCCAGGGCCAGCCATTCATGCACGATGGCAATGGCTCTCGCGGCCTCGAGCGCCCGCAGCGTCGCACCGTAATCGACCAGGCACTCGTCGGCGGCCCGCCGTACGGATTGCTCCACCAGCATGTCGAGCCCGCCATCGCTCCAAAGCCGCAGCAAATTTTCCTGGTCGGCCAATACCTGCCAGACCAGCTCCACGGCCCGATGCAGCAACAGGCCGCGGGCATTCTGGTCGGATATGTCCGCATAGCCCTTCAAGCGGCTGGCGCCGAGCCGATACTTCACGAATGCCCACAAAGGATTGCGCGCCTGCGTATCGATGACGGCGATGCCGCCGCGCGTCTTGCCCTGGCTGCGCAATGGCGGCCCTTGCTCATCCAGCAGGCGCTCCAATCGGCATTCGGATGATGTTCCAGGAACCGGCTGTGAAGCCCGGGCTTCCAGGCCGGCAATGCATGGGCTGGGGCGCAGTTCGCGCTCGCCCTCGCGCTGGGGATGGCTGAGCCAGACCTGCGGCGCGCATTCCAGCAGGCTGGCATACAGCGTCATCGCCCAATGCAGTTCGCGCTCGGGCGTGGCACGCGGCGCGTTGGCCTGCCGCAAGGCCGCCATGGGGATGAAGGGATTGGGCTTGGGTGTGGCGGGCAGGACCTCGTCAGTCAGTCCCAGCACCCAGGCGCCGTCCCAGCGCCCTCCTTCCGACTCCAGGAATCCCAGCACATCGAGCCGGGCATCCGGATCGCGCTGCGGCTGGAAAGGCGTCTGCTGGGCAAGCCGCCGCAACAATCCCACGGCCCCGGAGAACCCCATCCGTCCGGCCACCGCGGCCTGGCGGCCCAGGCTGTCCAGGAGTCCATCGAAGGCCTCGACCGCTTGAAAGGCATGGCTGTCGAGCACGGACTGGCCGGGAAACCCCAGGGTTTGCAAACACAGGCGAAAGCGCTGGCTCCAGATGTCCACGGTCGCCGGCCCCGACTGGCAGTCCAGCGCCTGCCGGCAAAGCCGCCAAGCCTCGCCAAGACGGGGTGCGTGCTGATCCAGCGCCGAAGCGAAATCCGTTTCCGACACCTTGATCCGGGCGCGCCGCCGCCAAAGCGCGTCGATGCTTGCCCGGCCGGCCGCCTCTTGGGCGTCGGCGCGGCACCCTCCCGCCAGCAAGGCGGCCCCGGCGTCGGCGGGCGCGCAAAACTTCTTCTGGGAGAAGTCCGCCATGACCCGCAGCCACAGCAGGGCGGCCCGGGCCAGCGGCCATTCCGCCAGCGGCCGGGCTACCGCGATGTTATACGCCATGGGGCGGCCCGGCGTGCCGCGGTCCAAAGCACCGCGCAGATAGCGGTGCGCCAATGCCACGTCGGCCTCCAGCCGCGCCGCCACAATGGCATACCTGCCAGTGGGATTCCGCTCCAGTTGATCTGCCGCCCATTGTGCCGCCAGCTTCCACTCGCCGTCCGGATCGGGCGCTTGCACCCTTTGCAGGCTTGCCGGCTCTTGCGCGGGGCGGGCCAGCGTCCGCATGCGTACGCCCCGGTCCCGCATGGCGGACAGCATGCCGGACAAGCGTGGCGATAATTCATTGAAACCCGCCAGGACGAGCGTATCGAAATCCACATCCAGAACGCCCCCGGCCAAGGCCTGGCAAATGCGTTCGTAGGCCGTATTGCCATCCTCCATATCCATCTTGTCCAACGCCGCCCGGTAGTTGG
The DNA here is from genome assembly GCF_048751585.1 of Pollutimonas rozaliensis. Classification (NCBI taxonomy): domain Bacteria; kingdom Pseudomonadati; phylum Pseudomonadota; class Betaproteobacteria; order Burkholderiales; family Alcaligenaceae; genus Pollutimonas; species Pollutimonas rozaliensis. Next base: position 225,277 of record NZ_JAZHOB010000008.1, read on the forward strand.
CGCGCCATACGCGAAAGCGTTGATAGTCGGACGTTTCGTATTCCGGCGGAACCCGGATGCGCCAATCGTCGGCCAGGCGATCGGCTTCAGCGGCAAGGCGCGCGGCTTGAACGACGTCCAGCAGGACATGGTCCGCCTCGGCCTCGGCGATGACATGCTGCCACAGCAGTTGCGACCCGAAAGCGTCGAGCGTGTGCATGGCCTGTCGCGATTCGGGCACAAAGGACAGCCGATCCGCAGCCCTTTTCAGCCAGGCCGACAAGGGAAGGATATCGGGTACTGCCATGACGCTGCGGCCCGAGCCCAGACCGGCCGACAACTCGGCCAGCACGCGCCGCGCATGGCGATTGTTGACCGTCAGGACCAGTGTGCTTTCGGAATCGGGTCCCGAAAGCTCGTCCAGATCCACGGAGTCGAATATATCCATCGTTCTAGGGCGCCGCTATTTGCAAGGGGTCCATTCTAACGACTCGGCACGACAGATGGCTTTCCTTTTAGCATTGAGAGGCCCTAAACTGGGTGCCATGCATAATCAGGACAACGCCCCTTCCCGCGCCGCCGACATCGAATTGAGCGGTTCGATATGGTTTCGTTCGGGCCAGCAAAACTGGGGAAGCCAAAAGCGCATGGCGCTGTTGACCGCCATAAGCGAAGAAGGCTCCATCAGCGCGGCCGCCCGGAAAATCGGCCTGAGCTACAAAGCGGCCTGGGATGCCGTGGACACCATGAACAACCTGGCCGGCGAGCCCCTGGTGCTGCGCAGCACCGGCGGCCAGCGCGGCGGCGGCGCCCATCTGACGCAGCGTGCCCAAGAGCTGCTGCAGCTGTATCAATTACTCAGCAAGGAACACGAGCGCTTCATGGCGCGGCTGGCCGCGGCCAGCGGTTCCTCGCCTCAAAACCTGGAGTTCATACAGAACATGATGGTACAGACATCGGTGCGCAACAAGCTGCCCGGTACCGTCGCCCGCCTCAAACACGGCGCGGTGAACGATGAAGTCGTCCTGGACCTGGAGGGCGGCATCGAGATCGTCGCCTCCATCACCAGCGAAAGCGTGCAGAACCTGGGGCTGCAACCGGGCAAGCGGGCGCTGGCATTCATCAAGGCGTCTTCGGTCATGGTGGGACTGCCCGGCAAAGGCCTGAAACTGTCGGCCCGCAATCAATTGCGCGGACGCATCTGCCGCATCGTGGAAGGCGCGGTCAATGCCGAGGCCTGCATCGAGCTGCCGGGCGGCCAGATTGTGGCCGCCATCCTAAGCATGGAAAGCCTGGCATCGATGAATCTGCGGGAACAACAGGAAGCCTATGCAATTTTCAAGGCATCCAGCGTGATGGTGGGCGTTCTGGACTGACGCGACGGCAGTTGCGACGGATCGTATTCATCCACAATCCGTCCGTCCTGTATCTGGTAGATGCGGTCGGCCAGCACCAGCGCATCGTCGGGATCGTGCGTAATAAGAATCGTCGGAATATCCAGCCTGGCCTGCAACGCGGCCAGCTCATCGCGCATTCGTTCGCGCAGGCCGGCATCGAGCGCGGACAGGGGCTCGTCCAGCAGCAGCACGCCGGGCTCCACCGCCAGCGCGCGAGCCAGGGCGACACGTTGTTTTTGCCCTCCGGATATTTCGGCCGGATAGCTGTTCAGGATTCCGTCCAGCTCGAACGACTCGATCCAGCGCCGGGCCGCCTGGGGCAGCGTTCGGCCTCGGGGATTAAGCCAGCCGCCGCTCAGGCCAAACCCCACGTTCTGCGCGACCGTCAAATGGGGAAACAGACCGTAGTCCTGCTGCAGATAGCCCACCCGGCGCTGCTGGGGCGGCAGGAAAATGCCTTGCCGGGAATCGTAGAAAGTCGTTCCAGACACCCGTATGCAGCCGCTGTCCGGACGCATCAACCCGGCAATGGCCTGCACAGTCAATGTCTTGCCGGCGCCGGAAGGCCCGAACAGGGCTATGCGGCGCGCCTTGGCGTCTATCCGGATGTCCAGAAGAAATTGCCTGGCGCCCGCAAGCATGCGCCGCTTGATATCCAGGTGCATCATCGCAAAGCCGTCCGCTGGCTCATCGTTCGCGATCGGTCCGGAGCCAGTCTGCCGGCAATCCACAAGACCGCGATGCAGGTGAAAGATGTCACTATCACCAGAATGTTGGCCACGCCATCGTTGCCCGCCTGCACCGCCTCGTAGATCGCAATGGACAAGGTCTGGGTTTTCCCGGGGATGCTGCCCGCTATCATCAGCGTGGCTCCGAATTCGCCCAGAGCGCGCGCAAAGGCCAGGAATACGCCGGCCAGGATGCCGGGCAGGGCCAGCGGCAGCGTCACCCTGAAGAAGGTGCCGCTGGCGCTTACCCCCAGCACCTGGGCGCCGTTCTCCAGGGCGGGGTCCACACCCTGGAAGGCGGCGCGGGCGGCTTTCAGCACCATGGGGAAGGCAACCACCGTTGCGGCGATCACGGCCCCCTGCCAGGTAAAGACCAGTACGATGCCCCAATCCGCCAGGAATGACCCCAGCCAGCCGCGGCGCCCCAACAGAACTAGCAGGTAATAACCGATGACCGTAGGCGGCAGGACCAGCGGTAAAGTCAGCACCGCATCCAGGGCATCGCACCATGCCGAGCGCCAGCGCGACAGGCCGTAGGCAATCGAAACACCCAGCATGGTGGAAAAGAAGGTGGCCCAGCCCGCCACCTTGAGCGACAACAGCAGGGGAACACTAACATCAGACATGAACGGCCCGGATTACGGTTGGGAGAAGCCGTATTTGGTCAATATCGCCTGGCCCTTGGCGGAGGAAATGAAATCCACGAAATTCTGGGCTTGCGGGTTTCGGCCGTCGCGCTTGACCAGTGCGATCGGATACAAGACAGGTACGGGTGTGGACAGCTTGGCCGCCACCTTGACCTTGCCGGGCATGATGGCGGCATCGGTGGCGAATACGAAACCCGCGTCTACCTCCCCGCGCGCCACATAATCCAGCACTTGGCGCACATTCTGGCCCAGCACTTCATGTTTCCTGACGGCATCCCAGTCGCCGCTATGCTCCAGCGCCGCCTTCGTGTAGCGGCCCACGGGCACGGTCGCCGGGTTGCCAAAGGCGATGCGCTTGACCCCGCCCGCCTTCAGGCCGTCCACCGAATCGATACCCAGCTTGCTGTCGGCCGGCACAATCAGCACCACCTCGTTGCGGACAAAATTACGTTGAGTGCCGGCGGCTATGCTGCCGGCCTCAACCGCCTTGTCCATGGCCTTCTGGTCCGCCGAAGCGAAGACGTCCATGGGAGCACCCTGGATGACTTGCGCAGCGACGGCGTCGGAGCTTGCAAAGCTCATCAACACCTTGGTATCGGGATGCTCCTGCTGAAACACCGTTGCAATCTCGGTCAAGGCATTGGTCAGGCTGGAGGCGGCCCCCACCAGCAAATCGCCCGCCGAAGCCTGCGCGTGCCATCCCATGCTTGCCAGCGCCGCCGCTGCAATGAATTTCTTCGTATTCATCTCTTTCCTTTTTTCAGGAGGCCGGCGATAACCATTCCATGGCCATGCCTGGAGCCCGCGCCCCGATGCCTGACTCGTAATATATATACCTATATAACGATTCGTCAACCCAGCCTTGCGATAAGATGCAATCGCTTGAGCTGCCCGCTCCCTTGAACCTTCATTGGCCTACGACCATCTTGACCTTTTCACCCCCTGCCACTATCGACGCGTTCCTGGATGCCATCTGGCTGGAAGACGGCCTGGCGCAGAATACGCTGTCGGCGTATAGGCGCGACCTGACCGCCTTCGCCCAGTGGCTGCACGCCAAAATGCACAAGACGCTGGAGCAGGCCGATGCCGCCGACATACAGGACTGGTTTGCCGCCAAACATGCCGGCAGCAAGGCCACCACCGCCAACCGGCGCCTGGCCGCCTTAAGGCGCTACTACCTGTGGGCCTTGCGCCAGGGCATTGTCCGCAATGACCCATGCCTGACCTTGCGGGCCGCGAAGCAGGCCGCCCGCTTTCCCAAGACCTTGTCGGAAGACCAGGTGGACGCCCTGCTCCAGGCCCCCGACACGCGCAGCGCACTGGGCCTGCGCGACCGGGCCATGCTGGAAACGCTGTACGCGACCGGCCTGCGGGTCAGCGAACTGATCGGCCTGGGCGCACTGGAAGTAAGCCTGACCGAAGGCGTCGTGCGCGTCGTCCTGGGCAAAGGCGGCAAGGACCGGCTGGTGCCGCTGGGCGACGAGGCCCAGTATTGGATAGAGCTGTACCTGAAGCAATCGCGTCCGGAACTGCTGGGTGCGCGCCAGTGCGATGCCCTTTTCATTACGGCCCGGGCCGCCGCCATGACCCGGCAGTCGTTCTGGCTGATCGTGAAAAAATACGCCGCGCTGGCGGATATCCACGCGCCCCTGTCTCCCCACGTGCTGCGGCATGCTTTCGCCACGCACTTGCTGAATCATGGCGCCGACCTGAGGGTGGTGCAGATGCTGCTGGGCCACGCCGACATTTCGACCACGCAGATTTATACTCATGTGGCGCGCGAAAGGCTCAAGGCGCTGCATGCGAAACATCATCCCCGCGCATGACGGTATCGGCGGCATGCCGCGCTTTGGTTTCCCGCAGTGCGCGATTCTTGTCTATTTTGATTCATTGAAAACATGGCTAAAGACAAACATGTCTCGGAAACGCCGGCGACACAGTTGCTGAAAAAAAACCGTATCGTGTTCACCGAGCACCCTTACGAGTATGTCGACCACGGCGGCGCGATGGAAGCCGCCAGGCAATTGGGCCTGGACCTGCACCAGGTCGCCAAGACCTTGATCATGGAAGACGAAAACGCCAAGCCGCTGGTGATCGTCATGCATGGCGACCGCGAAGTATCGACGAAGAATCTGGCGCGACAGATAGGAGCCAAGAAGGTCAGCCCCTGCTCCGTCGATATGGCGCAAAAACACTCCGGCTATATGGTGGGCGGGACATCGCCGTTCGCAACGCGCAAAAAGATGCCGGTGTGGGTGGAAGCGGAACTGCTGGATGCGCCCGTCATCTATGTGAATGGCGGGCGGCGCGGCTATCTGGTGGGCGTGCCGCCAGCTGCACTAATCCGACTGCTGGAAGCAAAGCTGGTGAATGCTGGCCTGCACAAAGAAAAGTCAAAGCATAGATGAAGATACCGCCTTGCCGACCTTTATATAGCCATTTGCCTGTCGCAAAAGACTAGGGGCAACGATAAACTGCATGCCAGCTATCGCATTCAAAAAAAGCAATATCAATATTTCCTTTACCGCGTCGGACAACGACCCAACCTAGCAGTCCCTATATTGGCTCGGGAAGGTAGTACTGCTAGAACTGCTCGGGCCTAGCCTGCATTGGCTGAAAATTGCCATTTTGGGTACGCCGCAACTTGTAGGTCATATGAGTCGTGGCGTACCGTTGATAGCCTGCTTGTTGAATTCGATAGTTTCTAAAGACTGAATCGAAGCTCACAATTGAACCTTCTGTAAATCGGCCACATTTTTTGCTGAAGGCTTTTCCTGTAGCAAACCAAGCCTGATAATCACCATCTGGTATGGTATTAAATGTCACCGTCCTTCCCTGCTCCACATAGGCTAAAAATACAGATGTACCTGCTCGGTCTTTCAGCTTCAGGAGTAAATTATCAGACTCGGGAGCGGTAACAGTCAACGAGTGCTCACCGTTTTGAGTGCTGGTGAATACAGTTCCATTTGCGGGCGACAGCGGTTCTAGAGGACATAGCTTTTGAAGCGTAGTTTGTGATTCGCCAATAGCTATGAATGCGCCATTTACATAGCCCTCCTCTCCGTTATATGAAACGGCAAGCCAGCCATCATTATCTGATCCTGTCACTTTGACCTCTTCCGCAAACAATAAGCGCCTTATGACGGGATGCTCGACACCTGGTCCCAAGCGTAAATTGAGCGCTTGACTAGTAACTCGACCCATGACCGCGTCAATAGCGGGAGTACGCTCCGTTGGCGCGGTAGTTCTAGTATCTGCCAACAAGGAGGAGGAGTTTCTGCTTCGCTCAAGAGGATCTAGATAGGTCGGAACTGTCGCAGTTGGAGCTCTGGAGGTAGGCTCCGGCAACCGCCAATATACGAGTAAAGGCAGGGCAACAATGGCAAGAATAATTATGGCAATCGGCCAGTTGTACCCATTAGATGTAAATTCAGTTGGTGCAGGTCGTGAAACACTGCTTTGAGCTTTCCCTGACGTAGGGCGATGCGGCGGCGATGACGGCTGGTGAGCAGCCTTTGGCTTAGGTGCACTATCCATCCTAGCCTGCTCAGATTGCTGCCGACGGCGCGCAATTTCAGCGTCGTGTAGCTTACGCTTTGCGGGGTCCGACAGAACATCATATGACGCATTTAGAATGGCCATAATCCGAGTCGCACGTGGATCGTTAGGGTTCTTGTCTGGATGATATTGTTGAGAAAGCGCTCTATAGGCGGCTCGGATTACCATGAGCGGCGCATCAGAAGCGACTTTTAGATTGTCGTAATGGGTATGAAAACGTTCTGTCATACCAAGTTTAGATTAAGCCAGCCACTGTCGGCACTTTGAGTATGCACGCTTGAACAATGCCTGACTGTTGCCTATTCTTAGCAACGGCCGTTATATGAAAGCCTGTAGAATTATTCATGATCATTTGTTCAGCTTGAGTTTCAAACAAATACATTTTCCGCTTATTGTTGCAGAATATGCGGTTTTTTTGAATCATGCATGAAGTTGCCTATACCTCTGGAAGAAGCGAGAGCGTAAATCGGCAAGTTTCAGAGAGATGGCTGTTCTCTTCTCTGATGGCGTCCCCGGCAGGAATCGAACCTGCAATCTTCCCTTAGGAGGGGAAAGTTATATCCATTTAACTACAGGGACGCGTTTGGGCTTGAGATTATAAAGCACAAAAAAACCGGGGCTTGCGCCCCGGCCTGTTTCCGATTTTACAACCGGTCCTACAGCACTATTCGAGCTTGATATTGCCCTTGGCCACAACTTCCTTGGCCCAGTCGTACTGCGTCTTGATTTCCTTGGCGAACTCTTCAGGCGTGTTGCCGGAAGGAGCGGCGCCTTGCTTCTCAAGCGTTTCCACGACTTTCGGATCCTTCAATGCCACCACTGCCGCATCGCGCAGTTTCTTGATGATTTCGGGAGGAGTGCCGGTGGGAGCCAGCAAGCCGTACCAGGCGGGCTGGTTCAACTGGGGGTAGCCTTCTTCAGCCAAGGTGGGGACATTTGGCAAGGATTTCAGGCGCTCGGGCCAGGCGATGGCCAATGGGCGCAATCCGCCGGCTTGGATCTGGCCCATGGACGAAGGAAGATTGTCGAACATGCTGTCGATCTGGCCGCCGACGGCATCGGTCACGGCCGGGCCCGAACCCTTGTAGGGAACGTGGATGGCATCGGTGCCGGTGGCCTGTTTGAAGGCTTCGCCGAACAGGTGAAGCACCGAGCATGTACCCGAGCTGCCGTGCGTGTACTTGCCCGGATTGTCTTTAAGCGCCTTGACGAATTCCTTGAAATTCTTGGCGGGGAATTTGGGATTGACTTCGATCACGTTGGGCACATTGGCGAAATTGGTGACCGGCATGAAGTCCTTCAGGGGATCGTAGGGCAGATCCTTGGGACGGCACGCCGAGTTGACCGCCATGGTGGATACGGTGGCGATGGAAAGCGTGTAGCCGTCAGGCTTGGCGCGAGCCGCTTCCGCCGCGCCGATGGCGCCGCCTGCGCCGCCCTTGTTTTCGACAACCATGGTCTGGCCCAATTCCTGGCTCATGCGCTGGGTAACGATGCGAGCCACGATATCGGTGGAGCCGCCGGGTGCAAACGGAACGATGACGCGAATGGCCTGAGTCGGATAATCGGCAGCTTGCGCGGAGGCGCCGAACAGCGAGGCAACGCCAGCGGCCAGCGCAACGGCGGCAAATCGATTGTGGAATTTAACCATCTAGTAATTACTCCGTAAAAAACGAATGGATTTACAAAACAAGCCGCCCAGATTTCAGCTAAGCTCACTGATTTTTGTGGCAGGATAACAGCTATCAAGCTTCCCTGTCTCTGCTAGTTACTACCTATTCTTCGACCCCGGAAAAGCTTGCAAACCGCTGAACGCGGCCGGTCCACCTGTCCTGCACCCTTGGTTTTTTATGTCCGTCATTCAACTCGTATTGCCTGATTTCTTGCTCATCGGGCTGGGGTGGCTGCTTTTCCACAAGCTCAGGTTTTCCGGCGATTTTTTTCGCGGCGCCGAGCAACTGGTCTACTTCGTGCTGTTTCCGGCCCTGCTCTTTCATTCGATCACGCAAACGCCATTAAGCCTGTCGGGCACCTACACATTGCTGCAGGCCACACTTGCCGTCATGGGCTTTGGCGTGGCCATGGCGTGGCTGGCTGTACCCGTGCTGAAGCCCTCGCCCATCACCCACGCATCCGTGGCTCAATGCGGCTATCGCTTCAATACCTATATAGGCCTGTCGCTGGCCGGCGGACTGGCCGGCTCCGAGGGACAGACCATCATGGCGGTATTGGTGGGATTTGCCGTGCCCATTTCCAATATAGCGGCGGTGCATGCGCTGGCGCGCCAGAATGGCGGCAAGGTGTTCCGGGAAATTGTCCGCAATCCCTTCATTATCGCGACCCTGCTGGCCCTGCTGTGCAATATCTTCGGCGTCCCCATACCCCGCGCCATCGATGCGACGCTCGGACGCCTGGGCGCTTGCGCCATCGCCATCGGGCTGATGTGCGTGGGTGCGACCCTATCCCTCAGCGGCGGCCAAGGGGGCGTCAAGCTCATGAGCTGGATGATCGCCCTGCGTTTGATGATCACCCCCATCTTTGCTATTTTTATCGGGTGGGCGCTTGGGCTGACACTGGTCGAACGGCAGATACTGTTGCTATTTGGCGCCTTGCCCACCGCGTCATCGGCCCACGTCCTGGCGGCCCGGATGGGCGGCAACGGATCGCTGGTGGCCGTTACGATGTCGATCGGAACCCTGCTGTCTGCCCTGACCATTCCCTTCTGGTTAATGGTGGGACCCTTACACTGAGAACCCGCCATGAAACAAGAAAATCAAGATATTGACCGAAGTAGAGTATTTTTGCCGGATGAAGAAGCCACGATAACGCTAGCTTCCCGACTTGCCCCCCTGCTTTGCGGCACCCACCCGGCGGTCGGCGCGACGCGGCGCGGAGGCAGGATCCACCTGCGCGGAGACCTCGGCGCGGGCAAAACCAGCTTCGCCCGGGCCCTGTTGCGCGCGTCGGGGATCACCGGAAGAATAAAAAGTCCCAGCTACGCACTGCTTGAAAGCTATAATCTTTCTAACTTATACTTCTATCACCTTGATTTCTATCGGTTTAGCGATTCGCGGGAATGGGTGGATGCTGGATTTCGCGATATACTGCAAAAAGAAGCGGTGGTTTTGATCGAATGGCCAGAGCAAGCAGGCGCTTTATTGGCGCCTCCAGACCTCGATATCCACCTGGAATATGCAGACATCGGGCGGTACGCCAGCCTAACGGCCCATAGCGACAAAGGAAAATTATGGCTGACGACTCTTGCCCTTCCCCATCCCGTATCCCCCCAGCGGGAATCTCCCGGCGCCGACTCATAACCACCGCCGGCAGCCTGTTCATCCTGCCGGTCATCCCCGCACTGACACATGCTGCAACCATCGTTGCGGTGCGCACCTGGCCGGCGGATGAATACACCCGGGTCACGCTGGAAATGGACAGCGAGCTCAAGGCGGAGCACTTCATACTCGAGCATCCCGATCGGCTGGTCGTGGACATCCAGGGCCTTAGCATCAACGCTACCATCAATAACCTGGTTTCCAAGATCAAGCCCAACGATCCTTACATCAGCGCCGTGCGGGTGGCTCAGAACCGGCCCGATGTGGTCAGGCTGGTGCTCGATCTGAAACAGCCCATTGCGCCGCAGGTCTTCACGCTCAAGCCCATCGGCGAATACAAATACCGCCTGGTGCTCGATTTGTATCCCAAGGTAGCGCAAGACCCTCTGCTGGCCATCATGAACGAGGCCGACAAGGATCCGCTGGCCGAAGTGCTTGAAGACCTGGCGCAAAATTCACCGCCCGACGTCCCCGTGCCCTCAATGCCGGGACAGAAACTGCCGCCCGTGGCCAAGCCGCCCAGGGCGCCCGCCGCGCCGCCGCCCCTCGCGTCGGAGCCGCGCCGCGACAACAGGCCCATACTGATCGCCCTGGATCCCGGCCATGGCGGCGAAGACCCGGGAGCCATAGGGCGCAACGGCACGCGCGAGAAGGACATCGTCCTGAGCATCGCCCGCCGGCTGAAGAAGCTGATTGACTCGCAACCGAATATGCGGGCCTACCTGACGCGCGACAATGACTACTTCGTGCCTTTGCATGTCAGGGTGCAAAAGGCGCGCCGCGTCAAGGCCGACCTGTTCATTTCCATACATGCCGACGCATGGATCAAGCCCAGCGCGCGCGGGTCGTCCGTCTTTGCCCTATCCCAGAACGGCGCCACCAGCGCGGCGGCGCGCTGGATGGCCAAACGCGAGAACGAAGCCGACCTGATCGGCGGCGTCGACCTGGGTTCGCATAACAAGCAGGTGGCGCAGGTCCTGCTGGATCTTTCCACCGCGGCCCAGATCAATGATTCCATGCGCGTGGGCGACCAGGTTCTGGGCGAAATCGGAAAAATCAATCGCCTGCACAAGAAAAGCGTGGAGCGGGCCGGCTTTGCGGTATTGAAGGCGCCCGACATCCCGTCCATCCTGGTGGAGACGGCGTTTATCAGCAACCCCGAGGAAGAGCGCCTGCTGCGCAGCCCCGGGCATCAGGACAAGATAGCGCGGGCCATGCTGACGGGCATCAGCGGCTACTTCGCGTCCAGCCCGGCGCTTGCACGCCGGGCCTGAACGGGGCGGCCGCGCCGCCCGTCCCTTTGCTAGACCGAGGGCGATTTACGCTTGAACAGCTTCCATAGCGTACCCAGCACGACGGGAACGGCGGCGGCGCTGACACCAATCAGGACGATGGTGTTCAAATGCTCCTTGATGATGGGCACATTGCCGAAAAAGTAACCCAGGGTAACCAGCCCACCCACCCATAGGACCGCGCCCGAAATATTGAACAGCTGGAAGCGCAGGACGTTCATGCTTGCGACTCCCGCCACAAAAGGCGCGAAGCTGCGGAAAATCGGCAGAAAACGCGACAGGACAATGGTCTTGCCGCCGTGCTTTTCATAGAACGCGTGGGTCTTGATCAATGCGTTCCGATCCAGGAAGCGGGAATTGCTGGTAAATACCTTGGGTCCGATATATCGGCCTATGGAGTAATTGACGGTGTTCCCCAATACAGCCGCGGCGATCAATATGCTGGACAGCGTTACCGGATCCAGCAGGCCCGAGGCGCCGAAAGCGCCGGCAATGAACAGCAGAGAATCGCCGGGCAAGAACGGCAGAACGACCAGGCCCGTCTCGCCAAAAATAATCAGGAAAAGCACCAGGTAAATCCATTCGCCATATTGTGCCACCCAGTCTCCCAGGAACTGGTCAATATGGAGAATCATATTGAAGAGATCAAGCATATCCGCTACCAAAAAAAGTTACAGCAATATAGCGCTGTTCAGCCCGGCCGTAAAAGAGCATGCGCTCCCGACCGGCTAAAATCAGATTAATACGCAATACCATACATCCTGCGCGCCGGGCCCTTCCATGCCGGCGCGGGTGCCCAGCCTCGACATCAACGGAAAGCCGCAATGCCTGAACGTCGCTCTATCGCTCAACTTCCCGACCAGCTCATCAGTCAGATTGCTGCCGGCGAGGTCATCGAGCGGCCGGCCTCCGTTCTGAAGGAGCTGCTGGAAAACGCCATCGATGCCGGAGCGCGCGCGATCGAGGTGCGTCTGGATGGCGGCGGCATCCGCCGGATCGCCGTCAGCGACGACGGCACAGGGATTCCGCAAAATGAGCTGACACTGGCGCTGACTCGTCATGCCACCAATAAAATCACCTCGCTGAACGAACTGGAATCCGTCGCGTCGATGGGTTTCCGGGGCGAGGCGCTGGCCTCGATTTCGTCGGTGGCGCGGCTTACGCTTACTTCACGCACAGCCGATGCGCCCCATGCCTGGCAGATCCAGGCTTCGCATGGCGCGCCCACGCCCGCATCGGGCTCTGTCGGCACCACCATCGATGTGCGACAACTGTTCGACGAGGTCCCGGCCCGCCGCAAGTTCCTGCGCGCGGAGGCCACCGAATATGGACATTGCATCGATGCGCTGGACCGCATTGCGCTGGCCCAGCCTCATATCGCTTTCCGGCTGTTCCACAATGACAAGGCGCAGCGCAATTGGCGCGCCACCGACATCGGACAGCGGGTGCGCGATGTATTGGGCTCCGACTTCATCGAGCAAGGCCTGGAAGTCCTGCATGAGCATGGCCTGATCACGCTGCAAGGCGTGATTACCCGCCCCACCTATGCGCGCAGCCGCGCCGACCGGCAGTATCTTTATGTGAATGGACGCTACGTCAAGGACCGCACCGTGGCGCATGCCGTACGCCAGGCCTACGCCGACGTCCTGCATGGCGACCGCCAGCCGGCCTACGTGCTGTTTCTTTCCGTCGATCCGGCCACGGTGGATGTGAACGTGCATCCGGCCAAGCACGAGGTGCGCTTCCGCGACAGCGGCGCGATCCACCGGTTTGTGGGGCAGGCACTGACCCAGGCGCTGTCGGCGGCGGGCGGCCACACGCTGACCGGGCAGGGCGGCCCAGAAAGCGTACAGCCCGTTGCGGAACACGGCGACAGGGCCGGGGATGGCACGGCCAACCTCGCTGGTGATTCGCCCTATTCCGCTGCTTACGGCCATCCGGGCCAGGCGTCTGCGCGGCCCTTTTCGGCGCTTGACGGCCGCCCTCCCGCACCCTCGTCCTTTCAAATCCCGCAAATGCAGCAGGCCTTCCGCCTGCGCGACCACGGCGCCGGACAAGCGGCTGACTGGCAGTCGCTTTACCGGCCCATCGAAGCATCCGATACCGCGATCGACACGCAGCCAGGCCAGCAGCCCATGCACGAGTTTCCGCTGGGCATGGCCTTGGGCCAATTGCATGGCATCTATATCCTTGCCCAGAACCAGGCGGGGCTGGTGCTGGTCGACATGCATGCCGCGCATGAGCGCGTGGTCTATGAGCAATTGAAGAAGGCCATGGATGCGCAGAACCTGCCGCGCCAGGAACTGCTGGTCCCCGTCGTTTTCGGCGTGAGCGAAAAGGAAATCGGCTTGGTCGAGGAGCACGCCGGCACGCTGGCCGCGCTGGGACTTGATCTTCGGGCGGCCGGCCCGGCCTCCGTCGCCGTGCGGGCCGTGCCCGCCTTGCTGGCCAATGGCGACATCGAATCGCTGGCGCGCGGCGTGCTGCGCGACCTGGCCAGCGTCGGCGTATCGCCGCGCCTGACTGAACAACGCAATGAGCTGCTCTCGACCATGGCCTGCCACGGATCGGTACGAGCCAATCGGCGCCTTACCCTGGACGAAATGAACGGCCTGCTTCGCAGGATGGAGCAAACCGAAAGAGCCGATCAGTGCAACCACGGGCGCCCCACCTGGGTGCAATGGAAAGTCGGCGAGCTGGACAAGCTTTTCATGCGCGGCCAATGACTATCCCGGTTATCTGCCTGGCCGGCCCCACTGCGGCCGGAAAAAGCGCCGCCACGCTGGCGCTGGCCGAACGCTGGCCGGTGGAGATCATCGTCATGGACTCGGCCACGATTTATCGCGGCATGGATATCGGCACCGCCAAGCCGTCTGGCGATGAACAGGCGCGGGTTCCGCACCATCTGCTGGACATACGCGATCCGGCCCAGTCGTACTCGGCGGCGGAGTTCCAGCGCGACGCCAGCGTCCTGATCGCCGATATCGCCGCCCGGGGCAGGCTGCCCTTGCTTTGCGGCGGAACCATGATGTATTACAAGGCGCTGCGCGAGGGCCTGAATGAACTTCCGGCCGCCGATGCGGCCGTGCGCGCCGCCATAGAAAGCGAAGCGCGCGAATTGGGTTGGCCCGAATTGCACCGCCAGCTATCCCGCTACGATCCCGACACCGCCGCCAGGCTGGCTCCCAACGACAGCCAACGGCTGCAGCGGGCCATTGAAATCCACCGGATCAGCGGCCGAACCATGTCCGACTGGCTGAAAGACCCGCCGATACGGCACGGCGATACGCCGCCATTCATTACTGTCAGCCTGGAGCCGTCCGACCGGCTCGCTCTGCATACGAGGATCGCGCAGCGCTACCAGGCGATGCTGGACATGGGTTTGGTCGAAGAGGTGCGTGCCCTGTATCAGCGGCCCGACCTGCACACCGGCCTGCCATCGATGCGTTGCGTGGGATACCGGCAGATATGGGATTACCTTGACGGAAAAAACGGCCTGGGTCAGGCCGTGGATCAAGCCGTCGCCGCAACGCGGCAATTGGCCAAGCGCCAGCTGACCTGGCTGCGTTCACTGCCCGCCCGGCATGTGGTCGACTGCCTGGCTCCGGACGCTGCCGAGCGCGTCGTGGATGCGGCCGCGGCCCACTGGCCCGCGGCGCGCTAAGGCCAAAAAGCGGCGGTGCCGTTCAGGCGCCGCCTTACACAGGCAAGCTAGACGACGACGGTTTGAGGCGCGTCGGGGCCGTCCTGCCGGACGATCTCGCCCAAACGGCTGACCTGCTCGCCGTGCGCAGTCAGCGTTGCGGCGATCGCATCGGCCTTGCCGGCCGGCACGACCATCACCATGCCTATGCCGCAGTTGAAGACCCGGTGCATTTCGGCATCGGCCACGCCGCCATTCTGCTGCAGCCAAGTGAAGAGTTCCGGCATGGTCCAGGCGTCGCGATACAGGCGCGCCGTCAAGCCGGGCTGCAAAATGCGCGGCACATTATCCAGCAGGCCGCCGCCCGTAATGTGGGCCAGGCCCTTGATGGCGTCGCCATGCTCGGCCAGCGCCGCCAGGACCGGCTTGACATAGATGCGGGTGGGCTCCATGACGGCGTCTTCCAGCGAACGGCCGCCCAGGTCCTGATTGGGCCTGGCATTGGCGTGGGTAAGAATCTTGCGCAACAAGGAAAAACCGTTGGAATGGGCGCCGCTGGATGCAAGCCCCAGAATCGCGTCGCCCACGGCAATGGACTTGCCGTCGATGATGCGCGATTTCTCGACCGCGCCCACGGCAAAGCCGGCCAGATCGTATTCGCCGTCGGGATACATGCCCGGCATCTCGGCGGTTTCCCCGCCTATCAATGCGCAGCCGGCCAGTTCGCAACCTTTGGCTATGCCGCCCACCACGCTGGCGGCGGTGTCCACCGACAGCTTGCCGCAGGCGAAATAATCCAGGAAATAAAGAGGTTCGGCACCCTGCACCAGGATATCGTTGACGCTCATGGCGACCAGGTCTATGCCCACGGTATCATGGCGCTTCCATTCAAAGGCCAGCCGAAGCTTGGTCCCGACCCCGTCGGTGCCGGACACCAGCACGGGCTCCTTCAGGTGGCGCGGCACCTCAAACAATGCGCCAAAGCCGCCTATGCCGGCCATCACGCCGGCCCTCATGGTTTTGGCGGCTAGCGGCTTGATGCGATCGACCAGGGCTTCGCCGGCATCGATATCGACACCTGCGTCGCGATAGGTCAAGGAAGCGGAATGTTTGTTTGTCATGAGAAATGCCGTGGGATGTGTAAGAATTGCGTGTTTAATTAAATACCAAGCCTGATTTTACGATGAACGCGGCAAAAACACGCCCGGGGCATGCCAGGGCCGGCGCAACCGGCAGCCTCACTGTAGACGATACATGACGCAGCAGCTGATACTCGACCTTCTACCGCCCTCTCCGGCATCGCTCGACAACTTCGTTGCCGGCGATAATGACGAGGTCCTGGACGCCTTGCGCAACCTGCGGCCGGGCCGCGCCATTTACCTGTGGGGTCCCGCCGGCGCGGGCCGCAGCCACCTGCTTCAGGCCGTCGCCACCGGCGGCGATGCGCTTTATTTCGGCCGCGAAGACACCGCCGCCGCCCTGAAAGAGATAGCCACCTCCGAGGCCCTGCACTACCGGCTGATTGCCGTGGACGACGTGCAGCATCTGGATGACGATGGCCAGGCGGCCCTGTTCACCCTGTACAATCGCTGGCGCGAGGTCGCCGCCGCGGACAACGGCTTTGCATTGGTTCTGGCCGGCGACCGCGCGCCGCTGGCCATGCCTTTGCGGGAAGACCTGCGCACCCGGCTGGGCTGGGACCTGGTATTCCGGCTGGAATTGCTCTCTGATGATGATCGCGCGCAGGCCTTGCGGAAACGGGCCGGCGAGCGCGGGCTGCAACTTTCACCCGAAGTCATAAGTTGGGTCTTGACCCATTACGCACGCGACATGGGCCGGCTGAGCGCGCTGGTCGACGCACTGGATCGCTACTCGCTCGAAAAACACCGGGCCATTACCTTGCCCTTGCTGAAAGACCTGCTGGCCTCCAGCCAGCCGACCAAAGAATCCGATAATTCATGACATCCGCTAAACGCCTGGCCCTGTTCGATCTCGACCACACTTTGCTGCCCCTGGATAGCGATTATCAATGGGCCGACTTTCTTGCGCGCACAGGCCGGGCGGGCGACCCCGCCGAGGCGCAGCGCCGCAACGAAGAACTGATGGAGCGCTACAACGCGGGCAAGCTGACCGCCGAGGAGTCGGCCGAATTCATGCTGGGCCTGCTCACTCGCGGCAGCCCCATGGAACTGGCTGAATGGCACGAAGCCTTCATGGCCGAAGTCGTGCGCCCCGCGATCCTGCCGTCGGCGCAAGAACTGGTCGGTCGCCACATGGATGACGGCGATCTGTGCGCCATCGTGACGGCGACCAACGAATTCGTGACCGCGCCCATTGCGCGCGCCTTCGGCATCCCCCATCTGATCGCCACCCTTGCCGAGACCCGGGACGGCCGCTACACCGGCCGCATCCAGGGCACGCCCAGCTTCCAGGCCGGGAAGGTCATCCGCGTGAACGAGTGGCTGGCGGGCATGAACCTGTCGCTAAGCGGCTTCGAACGCGTTTATTTCTACAGCGACTCGCCCAACGACCTGCCGCTGCTGGAAGCGGTCAGCCATCCCATTGCAACCAATCCCAGTCCCGTATTGCGCCGGGTGGCGCAAGAACGAGGCTGGCGGATTCTTGATTTATTCAAGGACATGCAGGACGCAAAGTCCTAAAATACGCCCATGCTTACAGAAACAATAAAAAACTTTGTCGGACGCCTGTTCTCCTCGCCAGTGCGGGGGCCTGAGCGCCTACCGCGTGAAAAGCATGGAATAGACCGGCGCAATGTCTCGCGCCACGCCATAAAAGTCTGCGAAGTCTTGCGCCATGAGGGCTTCGACGCCTATATCGTGGGCGGTGCGGTGCGGGACCTGATCGTGGGCCTGGAGCCCAAGGATTTCGATGTTGCCACCAACGCCACACCGAACCAGATCCGCCCACTGTTCCGGCGCGCGCGCATCATCGGAAAGCGCTTCCAACTGGTGCATGTGGTTTTCGGCCAGGAAATCATCGAGACTTCGACTTTCCGGGCCAATGCCGGCAGCGACGAATACACCGACGAACATGGGCGCATTCTGCGCGACAATCTATTCGGCTCCCAGGAAGAAGATGCCGCGCGCCGCGACTTCACCCTGAACGCCTTGTATTACGACCCGATCAACGAAGAAGTCATCGATTACCACCGCGGCGTCGCCGACCTGAAGAAGCGCGTCGTGCGCATGATAGGCGACCCCGAACAACGCTACCGCGAAGACCCGGTCCGCATGCTGCGCGCCTTGCGGTTCGCCGCCAAGCTGAACGGCACCATAGATCCGGCCACGCGCGAACCCATTGTGCGTCTCGCCCCCCTCATCGAGAACGTGCCCTCGTCGCGCCTGTTCGACGAAATCCTGAAATTGCTTACCTGCGGTCACGCCATGGACTGCCTGCGCCAGTTGCAGTCGGTAGGCCTGCATCAGGGCCTGCTGCCGCTTATCGACCTGATCTTCAAAGAGGACGGCGGCGAACAATTCGTCGATCTGGCGCTGGCCCGCACCGATGCCCGGGTACGGGCGGGCAAAACCATCAGCCCCAGTTTTCTTTTTGCGGCCCTGTTGTGGAAACTGGTCAACAAACGCTGGCAGGAGCTATGCGGCACCGGTGAACATCCTGCCCAGGCACTGATGCTGGCCGCCGATTCCGTGGTCGAGGAACAGACCCGCAAGCTGGCCATACAACGACGCTTCCAGGCCGATATGCGGGAAATCTGGTTCATGCAGGCCCGTTTCGAGCGCGCCAATGCCAAGTCCATCTGGCGCATGGCCGAGCAGCCCCGTTTCCGCGCCGCGGTCGATTTCCTGCAATTGCGGGCCGAGGCGCGCGAAGTCGATAGCGTCCAGGCTCAGTGGTGGATGGACCTGGCCAATGCCGATGATGCCGCGCGCGGCGAAATGATAGAGTCCTACCAGGCCCAGAATCGAGGCAAAGCGCCGGCAGCCGGAGGCAAGCGCCGCCGCAGCCCCAGGCGAAGGCAGGCCAACAGGCCGGCACCCACTCAGGCTTGACTTCAATGCCCGCCGCCCCGATTCCGCTGCGCCGCAGCGCCAAGGCATGCCTGTCCCGTCCATGACGCTGGCCTACATCGGCATGGGCGCCAACCTGGGCGAGGCGCTGGCCAGCCTGAAGCAGGCGGCGGCGGAACTTGCTTGCGTACCCGGCATAAGCGCCCTGCGGCTATCGCGGTTCTATAGCAGCGCCCCCGTTGACTCCAGCGGACCCGATTATGTGAATGCGGTGGCGGCCATCGAAACGGCGCTGGATGCGGACGCGCTGCTGGCCGTCCTGCAAAAAATCGAACAGGACCACGGACGCTTGCGCCCCTACCGCAACGCTCCGCGTACCCTGGACCTGGACCTGCTGCTTTACGGCGACCAGGAAATCAACGAACCCCACCTGATCGTGCCGCATCCCCGCATGCACGAACGGGCGTTTGTCTTGCGGCCGCTGGCGGAACTGGCGCCGCCCACGCTGCGCTTGCGGCAAGGCAGCCTGGCGGCGCTGCTGGATGCATGCGCCAACCAGAAGCTGCAATTGATCTGACGGCGATCCGGATCAGCCTTCCAGCATCCGGCGCGCGCGCTCGATGACCGGGGCATCGACCATCTTGCCATCCAGTTGGAAGGCCGACGAACCGGTTTCCTGCGCCACCGCAACGACGCGGCGCGCCCAATCGAGTTCGCCTTCGGCCGGCGCAAAAACCGAATGGATGACCGGCACCTGCGCGGGATGTATGCATAGCATCCCGCTAAAGCCCATGTCGCGCACCTGCCGGGCCACGGCCGCCAGGCCATCCTTATTGGCAAAGTCGGGATACACGCCATCCAGCGGCGGCGCCAGGCGGTGCGCCGCGCTGTGCAGCAGAATCTGGCAGCGGATATGGTTCAGCAGCAATTGCGCCCCTGCCGTATCCGGCGCGGTACCCAGCTCCAGCATCAAGTCCAGGCTGCCGAAGGACAAACGTTCGACGCCCGGCGAGGCCGCCATTTCGCTCAGCGCCAGCACGCCCGCCGCGCTTTCCACGATGGGCAGCACCGGCTTGCCGGCGGCAAACGCCTTCCCGACCTGTTCCGCCGATTCAGCCTTGGGCAGCAAAATGCCGGCGACAGCGGAGAATTCGGCGCATACCGCCAGATCATCGGCAAACCAGGACGTCGTCGCATCATTGACGCGCAGCAGAAAGGAAGCCTGCGGATGCGCCTGCGCAAATTCGCGCACATGCTGGCGGGCCGCATCCTTCATGTTGTGCTCGACCGCATCCTCCAGGTCGATGATCACGGCGTCCGCGCCTGCCGCCAGCGCTTTGGCAAATCGCTCAGGCCGGCTTGCGGGCACGAAGAGCGCCGATCGTATTTTCGTAGTCATCAGATTATTCCCTGCCGGGCGTATGCTTCGATTTGTTCCGCCGTATAGCCCAGTTCCGCCAGGATGGCCGATGAGTTCTCGCCCAAGGCGGGAATCCGGTCCATGCGGGCCTGGAAGGCCGAACTGGTCGCCGGGGGAATCAAGGCCGGCAGCGGACCCGCCGCGCTGTCCACCTCGCGCCAGCGCTGACGCTGCGCCAATTGAGGATGCGCCCAGACATCGCTCATGGTGTTCACCCCCGCATTGGCTATGCTGGCCTGTTCCAGGCGCTCGATGACCTGCTCGTGCGACAAGGATGCAAAGGCGGTAACGATCAGGACGCGCAAGGCCTCTTTGTTGGCCACGCGCAAGGTGTTGGAACTGAAGCGGCTGTCGTTGGCGAGCTCGGGTTGCCCCAGGACGGTCTTGCAGAAGGCTGCCCATTCACGCTCGTTCTGCAGCCCCAGCATGACCTCGGTGCCATCGCCGACAGGAAACGGGCCATAAGGATAAATGGTGGCATGGGCCGCTCCGGCCCGCGGAGGCGGAGGCGCTCCGTCAAAGGCGTAATACATGGGAAACCCCATCCATTCGACCATGCTTTCCAGCATGGACACGTCCAGGCGGCTGCCCAGCCCCGTACGCTCGCGCAGCAGCAAGGCCGACAGAATGCTGCTGTAGGCATACATGCCGGCGGCGATGTCGGAAATCGAGCATCCCGCCTTGGCCGGGCTTTCCGGCCCGCCCGTCACCGACAGGAAGCCGCTTTCGCTTTGAATCAATAAATCGTAGGCCTTCTTGTCCTGGTATGGGCCGCCTTCGCCATAACCGGAGATATCGCATACGATCAAGCGTGGGTGCAGTTTATGCAAGGCGTCGAAGGACAGGCCCAGGCGCGCCGCGGCGCCCGGCGCCAGGTTCTGCACCAGCACATCGGCCTGTTCCAGCAAACTGCCCAATATCCTGGCCGCATCGGGATGCTTCAAGTCCAGAGCAAGGCTTTCCTTGGACCGATTGGTCCACACGAAATGCGACGCCAGGCCCTTGACCCGTTCGTCGTAGCCCCGTGCAAAATCCCCCGCCCCCGGACGCTCCACCTTGATCACACGCGCCCCAAGATCCGCCAGCTGGCGGGTGCAGAATGGCGCCGCGATGGCATGTTCCAGGCTGATTACCGTAATGCCATCCAGCGGCCGGGGCGATGAGCCCCCTTCAGAAGCCTGCCTATGGGCTGGCGCGCTTTGCTTGTCTGTGCTCATGGCTTGAACCTCAATTCGGCTTGGTGGGCCAGTGTGCCGCCCTGTTCGGCCCACAGATTCGCGCTGCCGTCGTCCCCCAGCGCTCCCGCCACATTGAACGGCCTGGGCGAAATCAGGGGCCGCAAGCCGCGGTACGACAGTGCAACGGCCTGCTTGCCGGGATTCGCATTGGTGAATGCGCGGCACATCAGGGTGGCGATCATGGGACCATGCACGACCAGGCCCGGATAGCCTTCGGTCAGGGTGGTATAGGGCTCGTCATAGTGAATCCGGTGCCCATTGAAGGTGACGGCCGAGTAGCGGAACAGCATGATCGGATCGGGCACCACGATCTCTGACCACTGCGCCTTGGGCGCGACCGCGGCGCCTTCTAGCTTGGGCGGGCTGGGTTCGCGATAAACGATATCCTGCTCTTCTGAAATGCACAGCGCGTCGCCCTGGAGATATTCATGCTTTACGGTTACGAACAGCAGCTTGCCGCTGCGCCCTTCCTTTTCAGTGACGGCCGATATGGTGGACTCGCGGCGTCCCTTCGTACCCACCCGCAAGGCTTGCAAAAACTGCAGGCGCCCGCCGGCCCACATGCGATTGCGGTCATCGACCGGCGGCAGGAAACCGCCGCGCCGGGGATGGCCATCGTCCCCGAGCTCGCGATACGGCAAGGCTTTTATGAACAGGCCCCAGTGCCACAGCAGGGGTAAGGGGTCGCCCTCCGCCGGCGCGGCCGCATCCAGGCTAAGAGCCATTCTTGCGATGTGCCCGACGTCGATATTGTCGTCGCAGCTTTCCTTACGTCCTATCCACGATGCGGGATCCTGTGTCGTCATGAATTGTTTCCAAGGTCAGATTAGAAATAAGCCAGGCTATAGCTTGCCTGCACGGCGTGTTTTTTTGAATTCGTTTTTGAATAAGCCCAGGTTTGGAGAAATCAAACCACAGGATTGCCACCGAAAAAAAAGCCCGGATCACAGCGTATCCGGGCAGGCACAAGCCTATTGAACGGGCACCAGCGGTATCTCCGCAATCCGGGCCCGCCATTCCCTTGGGCCGGTCTCGTGAACCGATGTGCCCTTGGCGTCGACGGCCACCGTGACCGGCATGTCCTTTACATCGAACTCGTAAATGGCCTCCATGCCCAGGTCCTCGAAGCCGACCACTTTGGCGCCCCGGATAGCCTTGGACACCAGGTAGGCCGAGCCACCGACGGCCATCAGGTAGGCGGAACCGTGCTTGCGTATGGATTCGATGGCGACGGGGCCGCGCTCGGCCTTGCCTATCATTGAAATCAGGCCGGTTTTCTCGAGCATCATGTCGGTAAACGAGTCCATGCGCGTCGCGGTGGTCGGGCCCGCGGGCCCCACGACCTCTTCGCGGACCGGATCGACCGGACCGACGTAATAGATGACCCGGTTGGTGAAGTCCACCGGCAGCTTCTCGCCCCGGTCCAGCATGTCCTGGATGCGCTTGTGGGCGGCGTCGCGGCCGGTCAGCATTTTTCCGGACAAAAGCAATGTCTGGCCCGGCTTCCAGCTGGCCACCTGCTCGCGTGTCAGCGTATTCAGGTCGACCTGCAGGGATTTGTTGTAATCGGGAGCCCAATGCACATCGGGCCAGTCGGACAGCGAAGGCGGCGTCAACTGGGCCGGACCGGAGCCGTCCAGCTCGAAGTGCACATGACGGGTCGCCGCGCAATTGGGGATCATGGCCACAGGCTTGGAGGCTGCGTGCGTCGGAAAGGTATGTATCTTGACATCCAGCACAGTGGTCAATCCGCCCAGGCCCTGCGCGCCTATGCCCAGGGCGTTCACTTTCTGGTACAGGTCGATGCGCAGTTCTTCTAGCTTGTTTTGCGGGCCGCGCTGCAGCAGCTCGTACATATCGATGTCTTCCATGAGCGACTGCTTGGCCATCAGCATGGCCTTCTCGGCGGTTCCGCCCACGCCTATGCCCAGCATGCCGGGAGGGCACCAGCCGGCTCCCATCTGCGGCACGGTCTTGAGCACCCAATCGACCAGGGAATCGCTGGGATTGAGCATGGCGAACTTCGATTTGTTTTCCGAACCGCCGCCCTTGGCAGCAACCTGCACATCGACCTTGTCGCCCGCGACCAGTTCGACATTGACAATACAGGGCGTGTTGTCGCGCGTGTTCTTGCGCGTGAACAAGGGGTCGGACAGAATCGACGCCCGCAAGGGATTGTCGGGATTCAGATAGCCCTGGCGCACGCCCTCGTCGCATAGCTCCTGCATGCTGCGCCGCGTATCGAAACGCACGTTCATGCCGATCTTCAGAAACACGTTGACCACGCCGGTGTCCTGGCAAATAGGCCTGTGCCCTTCGGCGCACATGCGTGAATTGGTCAGAATTTGCGCAATGGCGTCCTTGGCCGCGGGACTTTCCTCAAGCTCGTAGGCACGGGCCAGATGCTGGATGTAGTCGGCGGGATGATAAAAACTGATGAACTGCACCGCGTCCGCAATGGACTGGATCAGGTCGCTTTCTCGTATGGTGGTTGTCATGGGACTTGGCTATCGTAAAAATGGCGGGCCGGCGGGCCCGCTGGTTCTTTCTGACGGCGCAGGCTTATTTGCCGCGCCACACGGGCTTGCGCTTCTCCGCAAACGCGGTCGCGCCTTCCTTCGCATCGGCCGATGCGAAGATATGCGCAACGCGAGGGCGCTGCAAGTCGAACATGTCGGCCTGGCGCCAATCGCGCGACTCGGTAACGATCTTCTTGGCTGTCTGCACGGCCAGCGGGCCGTTGGCGGCAATGATGCGCGCCAGTTCAAGGGCGGTTTCCAGGGACTTGCCAGGTTCCACCAGGCGATTCACCAGGCCGTAGGCATGTGCGCGGGCCGCCGGGAGCATCTCGCCGGTCAGCACCGCCTCCATGGCGATATGGTAGGGAATCCGGCTGGGCAGCTTAAGCATGCCGCCGGCGCCCGCCACGATGCCGCGCTTGACTTCAGGCAAACCGAAACTGGCGTTGTTGGCCGCAACGATAAGATCGCAGGAAAGCGCCATTTCAAAGCCTCCGGCCAGTGCATAGCCCTCGACGGCCGCAATCAGTGGTTTCTTGGGCGGCCTTTCGCAAAGGCCGGCAAACCCCCTGCCCTCGACCAGCGGCCGCTGGCCGTTATGGGCGAAAGCCTTCAGGTCCATGCCCGAGCAAAAGGTATTGCCCGCGCCCGTGAGGATGCCGATCATCACATTGTCGTTGGCATCGAGCGCGTCGAACGCCTTGGCCAGTTCGTGGGCGGTTTCGTAATTGACGGCGTTGCGCGCCTCGGGCCGATTAACCGTAATAATCTGAATCTGTTCGATTATTTCCACTTTCACCAAGTCGGACATAGCACCTTCCTTTAAAAAAGTTCCCTGCACCGCGGTCGACACCGCCTGCGTTACTAACAATCGACAAGCCCGCATCATACGACCAATTGCCGATAATCTTGATCCGGACAATCCTTCTTCCTGGCGGAACCAGTTAAAATCGAGAGATTTTGCAGCTTTTCGGTTTACTGGCCTTCGCTCATGCTCACTTTTCAGCAAATTATTTTAACGCTTCAGCAATATTGGGATCGGCAGGGCTGCGCGCTACTGCAACCTTACGACATGGAAGTGGGCGCCGGCACCTCGCACACCGCCACTTTCCTGCGCTCGATCGGACCCGAGCCATGGCGCGCCGCCTACGTTCAGCCATCGCGCAGGCCCAAAGACGGCCGCTATGGCGAGAACCCCAACCGCCTGCAACACTATTATCAGTTCCAGGTCGTGCTCAAGCCGGCCCCTCCCGAAATCATCGACCTGTATATTGGTTCGCTCGTCGCACTGGGCATCGACCCCAAGGTGCACGACATCCGTTTCGTCGAGGACGACTGGGAAAACCCCACGCTGGGCGCATGGGGCCTGGGCTGGGAAGTCTGGCTGAACGGCATGGAAGTGACCCAGTTCACCTATTTCCAGCAGGTCGGCGGCCTGGACTGCACGCCCACCACGGGCGAGATCACTTACGGCCTGGAACGGCTGGCCATGTATCTGCAAGGCGTGGAAAGCGTCTATGACCTGGTCTGGACCGAAAGCGCAGACGGACGGAAAGTCCTTTACCGCGATGTCTTCCACCAGAACGAGGTGGAGCAGTCCACCTATAATTTCGAGCACGCATCGACCTCCATGCTGTTCGCCCACTTCAGCGACTATGAAGGCGAAGCGCAGCGGCTCATCGAAGTTCCTCTGGCCCTGCCCGCCTACGAAGCCACGCTGAAAGCGGCGCACACCTTCAACATGCTGGATGCCCGCGGAGCCATCAGCGTCACGGAACGAGCCGCCTACATAGGCCGCATCCGCAATCTGTCGCGCGCCGTCGCGCAGGCTTATTACGATTCACGCGAGAAACTAGGATTTCCCATGCTGGTCAAAACCGCTGGCACGGAGGCCGCATAATGACGAACGCCTCCGCCACGAACATCCGGCCCCTGCTGGTAGAACTGCTTACCGAAGAACTTCCTCCCAAGGCATTGCAGAAATTGGGCCTGGCCTTTGCCGAAGGCATACGCAAGATCCTGGCGCAGCATAATCTGCTTGCGCCGGAATGCGGCACGGAAGACTTTTCCACGCCGCGCCGGCTGGCCGTCCGCCTGGACGCCGTCCTGGATCAGGCGCCGGAACAAACCTATACCGAAAAACTCATGCCCGCCAAGATCGGCCTGACCGAAAACGGCGAACTCACCCCGGCACTGGCCAAGAAGCTGGCCGGCAAGGGCCTGGCGCAGTTGACGGCCTCCGACTTGATCCGCGAGTCCGACGGCAAGCAGGATTACCTGTACGCCAAAGGCGTTGCCAACGGCGCAACGCTGGCAGCGGGGCTGCAAGAAGCGCTGGACCACGCCATCGCCGGCCTGCCCATTCCCAAAGTCATGCGCTACCAATTGGCCGACGGCGTCACCAGCGTCAAATTCGTTCGCCCCGCGCACCGGCTCATTGCCCTGTGGGGCGACGATATCATCGACGTCCAGGCATTGGGTCTGGATGCCGGACGCAGCACGCTGGGCCATCGCTTCATGGCTCCCCAGGCCATCTCCATCGCCGCGCCCGGCTCCTACGAAAGCCAGCTGCACGACGAAGGAAGGATCATCGCGTCGTTCTCAAAGCGGCGTTCCCTGATCGAACAGCAGCTCCAGAAGCAGGCGCAAGCCCTGGGCGCCACTATCGGCGCCGGTCCCGAGGTCGATGCCCTGCTTGAAGAAGTGACCGCGCTGGTCGAGCATCCAACAGTCTACGTCGGGGAATTCGAAGAACAGTTCCTGCAAGTGCCGCCCGAATGCCTGATCCTGACCATGCGCCTGAATCAGAAGTATTTCCCGCTATTCGAGCCGGCCAGCGGCAAGCTCACTCACCGCTTCCTGATCGTCAGCAATATGCAGGTCGACGATCCGGCGCATATCGTCGAAGGCAACCAGCGCGTGGTAAGGCCGCGTTTGGCCGATGCGCAATTCTTCTTCGAAACCGACCGCAAGATCCCGCTGGCCGACCGGGTCGCGGGGCTGGCGACCAGCGTGTATCACAACAAGCTCGGTTCCCAGCTCGAACGCGTCGAGCGGGTGCGCGCGATAGCCGGATACATAGCCGGCCAATTGGGCGCCGATGTCCGGCATGCCGACCGCGCCGCGCTCCTGGCCAAGGCGGATCTGGGTTCCAACATGGTGGCCGAGTTCCCCGAACTGCAGGGCATCATGGGCGCCTACTATGCCGCTGCCGATGGCGAACCCGACGATGTCGTTCTGGCCCTGAAAAACCAGTACCGCATACGCCTGGACGCCCCCGTCGACCCCGGCACCTTAAGTTCCGCTGTGCTGTTCATCGCCGAACGGGTCGAAACGCTGATGGGTATCTGGGGCATAGGCCTGGTGCCCACCGGCGAACGCGATCCCTACGGCTTGCGGCGCGCGGCCCTGGGCCTGATCAGCGCATTCGAGCAGTTGGGCGCGGGCGGCTACCTGAAGATCAACGACAGCGCCACCCTGCGCCTGCCCGATCTGCTGGCGTTCGCGGCCGGCATGTTCAAA
Organism: Pollutimonas rozaliensis; assembly: GCF_048751585.1. Taxonomy (NCBI): domain Bacteria; kingdom Pseudomonadati; phylum Pseudomonadota; class Betaproteobacteria; order Burkholderiales; family Alcaligenaceae; genus Pollutimonas; species Pollutimonas rozaliensis. Next base: position 252,544 of record NZ_JAZHOB010000008.1, read on the forward strand.
GCCGGCGTACTGGGCGAGGCGACCGTCGCCGAGGTCCAGGCCTTCATCTACGAACGCTATCGCAACCAACTGGCCAACGATTTCGACCGCAACGTGGTCGATGCCGTGCTGGCGCTGCAACCCGCGCTGCACCAGGTCCAGGCGCGCATACGGGCTTGCGCCGGTTTCGCCGAACGTCCGGAAGCGGATAGCCTGGCGGCCGCCAACAAGCGTATTGCAAACCTGCTCAAGAAAGCCGATGGCGCCCTGGGCGCCGTCGATCACGGGACGCTTGCCGAGCCGGCGGAACAAGCCCTGGCCAGCGCCATTGCGCGGCTCAAGCCTCAAGCTCAGGCGCAATTCGCCGAAGGCGATTTCACCGGCAGCCTGGCCACCATGGCCCAGGCCAGGGACGCGGTCGATAACTTTTTCAACGACGTCATGGTCATGGCCGAAGATCCAGCCCTGCGGGCCAATCGCCTGGCCCTGCTTCACGACCTGCATCAAGTCATGAACCAGGTTGCCGATATTTCCAGGTTAGCCCAGTGAAACTTGCCATACTCGACCGCGACGGCGTCATCAACCAGGACAGCGCCGCCTTCATCAAGCATCCCGACGAATGGACTCCCTTGCCGGGCAGCATGGAGGCCATTGCCCGCCTTTCGCGCGCCGGCTGGCGCGTGGTCATCGCCAGCAATCAGTCCGGCATCGCGCGCGGCCTGTTCAGCATGGACACGCTCAATGCCATCCATGCCAAAATGCGGCGCGAAGCCGCCCAGGCGGGCGGCGCCATCGATGCCATCTTCGTGTGTCCGCACGGTCCGGACGATGGCTGCGAATGTCGAAAGCCCAAGGCCGGCCTGTTTCGGGACATCGCACGCCGCTATGACATCGACCTGAAGAATGTACCCGCCGCCGGCGATTCGCTGCGCGATCTGCAGGCGGCCAGCCTGGCGGGCTGCGCGACCTGGCTGGTCCTGACCGGCAACGGAGAAAAAACCCGTAGCCAGGGGCCTCTCCCGGCAGGCACTGAAATCCGCGCAGACCTGGCCTCGGTCGTGGATGCCTGGCTGTCCGAGGAATGATCATGGCTGTATTGCGCGCAACCCTGTATCAGCTGTTCCTTATCGTCACCGTCATCCCCTACGCCCTGGCCTGCGTGCTGTGGTCCCCTTTGCCGCTGCGCTGGCGCTACAAGCTGACGGTGGGCTGGCCGCGCCTGGCTGTCTGGGGAGCCAAGACCATCCTGGGCATACGCTGGCAGCTGAAAGGCGCTGAAAACCTTCCCGATGGTCCCGCCATCCTGTTGTCCAAGCATCAATCCGCCTGGGAAACCCTGTTCTTTCCCGCCTATATGCCGCGCGAATTGTGCTTCGTCTACAAGAAGGAACTGCACTGGGTGCCTTTCTTCGGGTGGGGCCTGGCCCTGCTGCGCATGATACCCATAGACCGTTCCAAAGGCAGGGATGCCTTTGAACAAGTGGTGCGCATCGGCCAGGAACGCATCGACGCCGGCCGCTGGCCCATCCTGTTTCCCGAAGGAACCCGCATCGCGCCGGGCAAGGCCGGCCGATACAAGATGGGCGGCGCGCTGCTGGCCACACGCACCAACACTCCCATCATCCCGGTTGCGCATAATGCCGGCGAATGCTGGCGCCGCAAAGCCTTCATCAAGAAGCCCGGGCTGGTGACCGTATCGATAGGTCCCCTGATCGATCCCGCCGGCCTGGAGCCGGACGCCGTGAACGAAAAAGTGCGTAATTGGATCGAATCCGAAATGCGCGTGCTCAATCCCGAACGATATGGATCCCAATAGACAGCTGGAGCTGTTTTCAGATGCTCCAGCGGTGACTTCGCCGGCAATACAGCCCATTCCCGCCCCGCCGCCGGCCAGCGAACCGGCCGCCGTCACCACGGCGCGCCCGCCCTCGCTGCCGCAGAATGCGCGCTGGCGGGAAGTCGCCACCCCCGCGCAGACCATAGGCTTTGTCCTGCAGCGCTCGCGCCGCAAAAGCATAGGCCTGGTCATCAATGACGATGGGCTGCAAGTCACCGCGCCGAACTGGGTCACGCTTGGGCAGATCGACGCCGCGGTGGTGGAAAAGGCCTCCTGGATCCTCGACAAGCTGCGCGCGCTGCGGGCCCGGCAGCAGCATCTGGCCACGGCGGACACATTATGGCAACCGGGCGGAAGCATTCCCTATCTGGGCCGGCGCATCGTCCTGGACTTGAACGGAGCAAGAAAGACCAGTGCATTCGGCGGCCGGCCTTTCGAGCCGGAGAATGGCGATATCCTGTCCCTGGCCCTTCCCCCGGGCGCCGACCGCAATCGCATACGGGACAGTGTCCATGCCTGGCTTCAGCAGCAGGCCAAGGAGTGGTTCGAACAACGCCTGCGGCATTTCCTGGACGCCAACAAGCTGACCATCCGGCGCTGGCGGCTGTCGTCGGCGGCAACCCGCTGGGGCTCGTGCAGCAGCGATGGCAATATCATGCTTAATTGGCGCCTGATACACTTTGACCATGACGTCATCGATTACGTCATTGCGCACGAAATAGCGCATCTGCGCGAAATGAATCACAGCAAGGACTTCTGGCGCGAAGTCGGCCGCATACTTCCGGGCTTCGAGCGCTCGCGCGATGTGCTTCGGCAACACAATCCGGGTTCGCTTCCCCTGATTTGAAGCGCCCCTTACCGTTCAGCCCATCAACCTCAAGGAGATTTTCTTGCGTTTACTACATACCATGCTGCGCGTAGGCGATCTGGACCGTTCACTGAGCTTCTACACCAATGTGCTGGGAATGAAGCTGCTGCGCCGGAAGGACTACCCCGACGGGAAATTCACCCTGGCCTTTGTCGGCTACCAGGACGAGGACGAAGGCGCCGTCATCGAGCTGACCCACAACTGGGACACGCCGGCCTACGATCTGGGCAATGGCTACGGCCACATCGCCCTGGAAGTCGAGGACGCCTATGACGCCTGTGCGCGCATCAAGGAAAAAGGCGGCCGTGTGACCCGCGAAGCGGGCCCCATGAAACATGGCCAGACCGTCATTGCCTTCGTGGAAGACCCCGACGGCTACAAGATCGAACTGATCCAGCGCAAGGAAAGGGTCGACTAAAGCTTAAGCACATCGGCAGCCTTATGCCGGCGGCCGGGCGAATTCGCCCGGCGCGAAATCGTCCACCTCGATGACCTGCGCAACCGCGTCTTCGGCCGCTTCCAGCAGCTTGGCCTGCTCGTCGGTAATGGCTCCTTTGGCATGGGCCAGCCGCCAGTCCTTCAGGCCGGCATGCTTGACCCTGTCCAGCAACGGCTGCGCCTCGATCACCAATCCATAGGCACGCTCCAGCAGCTCGACACTGGGGCTGTCGTGCCCTTCCCAGACGGCGCCCACCAGGCGGTCGCGGGTATCGGAAGGTTCCAGCAATATCGTCGCGCACGCGGCGGTCAATGCATCCGACGGCGCGGCGGCGCCCAGGCCAGCCGGCAGCAATAAGCCGCGCAATAGCCAGGAAAGGCCGCGCGACGGGAAATTCAGCAGCACTTCGTTCAGGCGTTTTTCTATGACGGCAAAGCCTTGCAAGGCGCAAAAACGCAGCAGGGGCAGGTCGGATTCGTGCCTGCCTTCGTCATGCCAGCGCTTGAGCACCGCCGACACGAGGAAGAGCTCGGCAAGAATGTCGCCCAGGCGCGCCGACAGCATTTCCTTGCGCTTCAAGGTTCCGCCCAGCGTCAGCAGGGTCATCTCTGAAACCAGGGCGAATGCCGCCGCGTATCGCGACAAGCCCCGGTAGTAAGGAGCCGCCGCCCCGGCCTCGCGGGGCGCGGCGGCAAACCGTCCGGCCGTCCAGGCCATTCCTGTTGCGCGCAATGCATTCCTTGCGCTGTGTGCCAGGTGGGTCCAGATGACCGCGTCGAAGGCGTCCTCGCCGGCCTGCTGGTCGCTATCGGCCAGCGCGACGACTTCTTGCATCAGGTGGGGATGCGATCTGATCGCCCCTTGTCCGAATACGATCAGATTGCGGGTCAGGATATTGGCGCCTTCCACCGTGATGGCCACGGGCAGCGCCCGGTACAGATTGCCCAGATAGTTGCGGGGGCCGTCGATGACCGCCTTGCCCGCATGGATGTCCATGGCGTCGTTAACCGATTGCCTCATGCGCTCGGTGGCATGCAGCTTCATGATGGCCGACACCACCGCCGGCTTGTAGCCAAGCTCCAGGCCCGCGCAGGTATAGCGCCGCGCGGCCTCGACCAGATAGGCATTGCCGGCCAGCCGCCCAAGCTTTTCCTGCACGCCTTCGAATTTTCCTATGGGCACCCCAAACTGGGTGCGCACGCGCGCATAGGCGCCGGACGTATGGGCGGCAAAGGTGCAGGCGGCCGCCGAAAGCGACGGCAAGGAGATGCCCCGACCCGCAGCCAACGCGCTCATGAGCATCTGCCAGCCCTTCCCGGCCTGCTCCACACCGCCGATCAAGGCATCCAGCGGCACAAAGACATCCTGGCCTTCCGTGGGCCCATTCTGGAAAGCCTGCAATGCGGGCAGGTGTCTGCGGCCGGTTTGCACCCCCGGCAGATGAGTCGGCACCAAGGCCACGGAGATACCCGGCTCGGGATCGTCTCCGATCAGGCCGTCGGGATCGGACAGCTTGAAGGCCAGGCCCAGCACGGTGGCGACGGGGCTCAAGGTAATGTAGCGCTTGCGCCAGTTCAGCAGTATCCCAAGGGTATCGACCCCGTCGACTTGCCGCCGGCACACCACGCCCGTATCCGTCATGGAGGCGGCGTCGGAGCCCGCTTCGGGACTGGTCAGGCCGAAGCAGGGAATTTCCTGGCCGCGCGCCAGCCTGGGCAGCCAGTGATCGCGCTGCTCCTGGGTGCCGAACTGCATAAGCAGTTCGCCCGGCCCCAGGGAATTGGGAACCATGACGGTGACCGCCGCAGTCACGGAACGCACGGAAATCCGGCGCACCACTTCCGAATGGGCATAGGGCGAAAAACCCAATCCGCCGTATTCCTGGGGGATGATCATCCCGAAAAAGCCGTGCTCCTTGAGGAAGGCCCAGACATCGGCGGGAAGATCGGCGTCCCGCCAGGTAATCCGCCAGTCGTTCAGCATGCGGCAAACCTGCGCCACCGGGCCATCCATGAAGGCCTGCTCTTGCGGCGTCAGCGACACCGGCGGCACATCCAGCAACTGGCGCCAATCGGGCTTGCCCGAAAACAGCTGGGCATCCCACCATACATCGCCCGCTTCGATGGCCTCCTGCTCGGTAGGCGAAAGCCGCGGCATGGCCTCGCGCGCCATGCGGTATAAAGGCTCGGTCAGCCACTGGCGGCGCCAGGCTCTCCAGTTCATGTTGCTCCCTTTTTTGCAATTCTCGATATCGGCCATTATCCCCCGAAAGAAGGATCGCTGAACAGCATCCCGGGGGACTATCCCTGTTTGCGCAGAGTCTGCGACAATCTGGCTCTGCCTACCACTGTCCTTAAACGGCGCTTCATGCTCAATACCCTCTGGCTTGCGTTCTTCGTAGTGGCTTCGATTTCAGGCCTGTACCAATGGATTGCGTTGGACGACCCCGAGGTCTTCTCGCGCATCGTGCTCGGTCTTTTCGACATGGCGGAGCTCTCGGTCCAGATAATGATCCTGCTGTTCGGCACCCTGACCTTGTGGCTGGGCTTTCTGCGCATCGCCGAATCGGCGGGGCTCATAGAAGGACTGGGCCGCTTGCTGGCGCCGCTGTTTCGCCGCCTGATGCCCGAGGTGCCGGCGGGCCATCCGGCACTGGGCCTGATCACCCTGAATTTCGCCGCCAATGGGCTCGGCCTGGACAACGCCGCCACGCCTATCGGCCTGCGCGCGATGCGCGAGTTGCAAACGCTCAACCCGGATCCGAAATCGGCCACCAATGCGCAGATCCTGTTCCTGGTAATGAACGCCTCATCGCTCACGCTTCTGCCCGTCAGTATCTTCATGTACCGCATCCAGCAGGGAGCCCCCGACCCGACGATGGTCTTTCTTCCCATTCTGCTGGCCACCTCGGCCTCGTCGCTGGCGGGCCTGCTGGCCGTGGCGCTCATGCAAAGACTAAGGCTGCACGATCCCGTCGTGCTGGCCTGGATAGGCGGACTGGTCCTGATATTGGGCGGCTTCATGGCCTTGCTGGCCACACTCAGCAGCGCGGCCATCAGCGCCATGTCGTCCCTTATGGGCAACCTGACGCTGTTCAGCATCATTATGGCTTTCCTGCTGGCGGGCGCATACAAGAAAGTTCCAGTCTACGAATGCTTTGTCGAAGGCGCCAAAGAAGGTTTCGATATTTCGCGCAATCTGCTGCCCTACCTGGTCGCCATGCTGTGCGCCATCGGCGTATTGCGGGCGTCGGGCGCGCTTGATGTCGCTCTGGACGCCATACGGTGGCTGGTGCATGCGGCCGGCCTGGATGCGCGATTCGTCGACGCGCTGCCGACGGCGCTGGTCAAGCCTTTCTCGGGCAGTGCGGCGCGGGCCATGCTGATAGAAACCATGCAGCATTTCGGCGTGGACAGCTTCCCCGCCCTGCTGGCAGCCACCGTGCAGGGAAGCACCGAAACGACATTCTACGTACTGGCTGTGTATTTCGGCGCGGTGGGCATCCAGCGCGCCAGGCACGCCGTGGGCTGCGCCCTGATCGCCGATTTTGCGGGGCTGCTGGCATCCATAGGGGTCTGCTACTGGTTTTTTGCTTGATGCCGCAACGGGACCGGAGCCTGACCATCGATGGCTGGCAGCAAAGAGCCGCGGACCTTTCCGGCCTCGGTCAGGCTTTCAAAACACCCGCATCCAGGAGACTGTCGGCCAGCGCGATGAATTGAGGCACCGCCAGCTCTTCGGCACGCGCCGTGGCAGGAATGCCCAGGCCGTCCCAGTCTATCAAGCCGGCCCAATCCGCCAGGCCGCGCCGCAACATCTTGCGCCGTTGCGCGAACGCGCGGGCCACCAACTGCTCGAACGCCTTCCCGCTTTTCGGCTTCAACCGCGACTCGGGCAGCGGCACCATGCGCACGACGGCCGACACCACACGCGGAGGCGGATCGAAGGCTTCAGGCGCAACATCGAACAGCTTGTGCATGCGATAGCGCGACTGCAGCATGACCGACAAACGGCCGTAGTCGCCCGAGGAAGGCTGGGCCACCATCCGGTCGATGACTTCGCGCTGCAGCATGAAGTGCTGGTCAAGGACCTGCCCCGCGCACTCCATCAGATGGAACAGCAAGGGGCTGGAAATATTGTAGGGCAGGTTGCCGACGATGCGCAGGCCGCTGCCCAGGGCGGAAAAATCCACAGCCAGCGCATCGCCCTCGACCACCGTCAGGCGATCCTTCGGGTATTGATGCCGCAGCCGCGCCGCCAAGTCGCGATCGATCTCGACCACCGTCAGATGATCCAATCTTTGCATCAGCGGTCCGGTCAGCGCGGACAGGCCCGGGCCAATCTCGACAACCGTGTCCTCTTGCTTGGGCGCAATCCCCCGCACGATGGCGTCTATGACGCCTTCATCGACCAGGAAATGCTGCCCGAAGCGCTTGCGTGCCTGATGAGCCATGAAATCAGCGGCGATTACGGTTCGATTGCGGATCCAGGCGGTTGTCGATGTATGCCTGGCCGCGCAATTGGCTAAGCCAATCCTCGAAGGCCGGTTCGACGCGGCGCTCGAACAGAATCTGGCGCGCCTGCATGCGCTTGAACTCTTTTTCCATATTCTTGGTCCGACGCTCCAGCACCTGGATCAGGTGCCAGCCGAATTGCGATTTCACCGGCTCGCTGATCTGGCCAGGCTCGAGCGCATTCATGGCCTGCTCGAATGCCGGCACCGTTTCACCCGGTGTAAGCCAGCCCAGGTCGCCGCCCTGCGGCGCCGTAACGTCTTCGGAATTGCGCTTGGCCAGATCCTCGAAGCTATCGCCGTTGGCAAGGCGCTGACGCAGCTGCTTGAGCCGCGCCTCGGCCTTTGCATCGGACATGACCTTGGTGGTTTTGATAAGAATATGGCGCGCATGGGTCTGGGTAACCATCATTGGCCCCTGCTGCGCGGGAGCCGTTTGCGGAGCCATCGATTGCAACTGGGGTTCCGCCGGACGCTGTCCCGGCTGACCGCGCGTCAGGACCTTGAGTATATGGAAGCCATTGCCGCTCTGCACGATGCCGCTGACTTCGCCCGCCTTCAGGTTCTGGGTGGCGCTCAGGAACAGATCAGGCCAGCCGTTGACGGGGCGCACGCCCAGCTCGCCGCCATTGAGCGCCTGGGGACCATCGGAAGACGCGGCCGCCACGCCGGCGAAATCGGCGCCGCCACGCAGCCGGGCCAGCAGGCCTTCGGCTTTCTTGCGCAATTCCTGCACACGCGCGGCGGGAGCGCCTTCAGGCACCGCCACCAGTATCTGGGCCAGGCCAAGGACCTGCGGTCCTTGCTGCTCTGGCGCGGCTGCGGCCTGCTGCGCCGCTTGCCGCGGCGGGTTGATCCCATTGCCCTGGCTTTTCAGGAAAGCGTCGATCTCGGCATCGGAAATGGTGATCGTGCTGTCGACAGTGCGCTGCCGCAACATGTCCAGACGCACCTCCTGGCGCAGATTGCTGCGGTAGGTATCCCAAGGCACGCCGGACTTTTCGATTTCCTGCCGCAGCTTGTCCACGCTGATGCGATTGCGTTGCGCAATGGTCTGGACGGCGTTATCGACTTGGGCATCGGACACACGTATGCCCAGGCGTTCGGCCTCCTGGCGTTCCAGTTCTTCGGTAATCATGCGCTGCAGCACCTGCTTCTGCAGCACGGCGAACTCGGGAACCGGGATATTCTGGCGCTTCAATTGTTCCTGAGCCGCTTGCGCCTGGGTGTTGACTTGCTGCAAGGTAATGACGTGCTTGTTGACGACGGCGGCAATGCCATCGACGAACTGCTCGGAAGCTTGCGCCGGAGCGGGCTGTGCGGACTTGGAGGCCGGCTTGGCCGCCCAGGCGGCGCCCGAAAACATGACGCTCGCCAAGGAAATCAGAACGGGCGCAAGCCAGCGCTTAGCATGCAGACTACGCATTATTCATACCTCTCGAAGGTGGTTTTTTCCGGTATAGGGGGAGTAACGGATTGATAGCCCGAGATCCGTTCGCTCAACAATTTCATGGGATCGGTGCCCAGCGAGCCCAGGCCCGAGAGTTCCAACTGGAAGAACATGGCCGTATTGGCCTTCTCGCGCGATACGGCATAGCGCTGCATTACGACGCGCGCGGTCCAGCAGCAATCGCCTTTGTACTCCAGACCCAGAATGGACTGGGTGGAGCGTTTTTCCTGCAAGGAATAATCATAGCGGCCCAGGGCATACCATTTATTAGTCAGCGGCCATTGACCCGTCACGGAGACCTGCTCCTTGCTGTTGTCGATATAGCCGGGCTGATCGCCCGCAAATGGATCGGCCACCAGCCGCGGATCGCGTTGATAGCGATAGGCAAGCGACAACGTCGCCAGGCGCTTGGGCTCCCAGCGGAATCCCGCCGTCATGCGGTTGCGATCCTTGGATTCAGGATTGTACTGAGCATCGAAGCGTACCGAGAATTTGTCGGTCAAGGCCGCGGCGGCGCCGAACAGATAGTCCGACTTGGTATTCGTGCGTCGTTTATCCGTGGGATACAAGGTAACGAGCTGGTCGCGGAAGTAAATGCGCTGCGCCGCCGACAAGGAAAGCCGTTCGAAGCCCGATTCGGCATCCAGCCATCGTGTGGTCAGGCCGACCGTCAATTGGTCGGCATCGGCGATGCGATCCCAGCCGCCGCTGAATATGTTTTCGTCAAAAGCCTGCGCGAAATTGAAATCGGCGTAATAGGTATCGAATACAGGAATTTGCGATTGGTCGCGGTAAGGTACACGCAGGTAGTAAACGCGCGGCTCCAGCGTCTGGATGGAGTCATTGCCGAACAGGGTCGTATCGCGCTCGAACACCATGCCCGAATCGACCGACATGATGGGCAGCACACGCGACTGGCTGCGCGGATAGCCCAGCAAGCCGGGATTGTCCCTGGTGTGCCATTCGGTATTGTATTGGCTCAGGTGCAGGCCGACTTTGGGCGTCACGTACCAGCCGGCGCGGACAATGGGATAGGCTACCGTCGTATAGGACGAATAGCGCGTGCCGTCCGGGCCGATGTGCTTGTCCCATACGTTGGGGAACAACGAACCGGAATAAACCGGGCGAACGAAACGCGTGGCGTAGTTGTCGGACTGGACATCGAAGCCCGCCCAGTTGTAGCGCGCGCCGCGTACGTACAGCTCGGGCAGGCGGTCATACTGCGGAACCAGATAGCTTCCCGATGTCGTGTCCTGCAGCGTTTGGTATTTGTAGGCATACAGGGACGCATTGAAATACCGGTAGCCGCTCCAGCTTAAACCCGCGTTGCTGGGCAGATAGGTATAGCTGGCTTCGTTCAGGCCGAAGGACGAGAAATCACGGAAATAATCGTCGTCCGACGCGCGCCTGATGTCGAACGATGCATTGACCCCGCCCCCCAGGCTATGAGTATGCTGGGCGGCGTAGTACCAGCGCTTGCGATCGGCCACCCTGTCGTCCGCCAGGTAGGTGCCGTATATCTGACCGCTGTAGCTATTGCCCAGATAGCGGAACTCCCCGCCCAGTTGCAGCCCCCGCTTGGCCATGTAGCGCGGCGTAACGGTTAGATCGTAGTTGGGCGCCAGATTGAAATAATAGGGCAGCGTAAGCTCGAACCCGCCCGAGCTGGACGTTCCGTAGGTAGGCAGCAGGAATCCCGATTTGCGTTCTTTTTTGATGGGAAAGCTGAGCCAGGGCGAATACAGGATGGGTACGTCCTTGAAGTACAGCACGCCATTGCGCGCGATGCCTTCGTTTTCATCGAAATGCAGGTCGACCTTGGGCGACTTTATATACCACGAGGGATCGGGACACGGGCATCCCGAATAATTCACATCCGCCAGGCGCATGTGGCTGCGGCTGAAGATATCGGCCCGGCTGGCCGTGCCGGCCCCGCCGGTGGCGCCCAGCCAGAAATTCGGATCGCTGACCTCGCCCGTTTCGCTGTTGATGTTGTAGTCCAGCGAAGGGCCGGTGATCACGCTTGCGTCGCGTATGATCAGGCCGTTGCCGCGCACCCGGACCTGGCCCGTGGAACGCTCGTAGTCGATGTAATCGCCCTTGACGATGGAGTCGATGCGCCGCACTTCGGCCGAACCGGTCAAGATGACCTTGCCGTCCGGATCGGTTTCCATCTTGTCGCCCACCATGAAGGCTGACATCTCGTTATCGTCCACATTCTTGTGCAATCGCAGGTTCGGCGCCACCTGAAGTGCCGGCAGGCCTGATCGCGTAGCCGTATCCGCGGCAGGCTGTTGCGCCTGCGCCGTCGATACGCCACCGATAGCGAATAGAATTGCCCACCAAACCAAACGCACGAGGATTTCGTCTCCTGAAAACAGACTATATTTTGGCACAGTAGCCGAACCGTAAGGATTGGCGACCCGGTATTATAGAGAAGCCGGCGCATGCCGGGTGAAAGCATGTCCGCCGATTGCGGTATTTATCGATTCTTCTTCAATGGAACAAAACTTGAATTCCCCCGCCGATACCCGCCTGACAACGCTAAGAAACTGGCTGCAGGGCATAGCCGCGCCGCATGGACTGGATCTTGCCACGCTGCGGCCGGCTTCCAGCGATGCCAGTTTCCGCCGCTATTATCGCCTTCAATCGTCCGGCGGCACGGCCATCGTCATGGATGCCCCGCCCGATCACGAGGATTGCGGGCCATTCCTGCACGTAACCGGCCTGCTCCGGCAGGCCGGCCTGAATGTCCCGGCCGTTCTTGCGCAGAATGTGCAAGAAGGCTTCCTGCTGCTTTCCGACCTGGGCGAACAGACTTATTACCAAGCCATACAGTCTGGCCTGGACGACTCCCGGCTTCAGGAAATCTACCGCGCAGCCTTGGCCGCGCTGGTGCGCCTGCAAGGCGCCCCCACCACCGGCCTGCCCGCCTACGATGCGCAACGGCTGGGCCAGGAACTGACCGTCTTTCCCGAATGGTATGCACAGAAGCACTGCCAGGCCTCCCTTAGCGAATCCGAACAGGCGGTGCTGCGCGACGCCTTCGACCTCCTGATCGCGGACAACGTGCGGCAGGCCTCGGTCTTGGTGCATCGGGACTTCCATTCGCCCAATATCATGCTCGCCCCCGACGGCGGCGAGCCGGGCATCATCGACTATCAAGACGCCCTGGTAGGCCCCATCGGCTACGACATCGCTTCGCTGGTCATGGATGCGCGCACCACCTGGGAAGAGCCCCAGCAACTGGATTGGGCCATACGCTATTGGGAAGCCGCCAAAGCCGCCGGCCTGCCCATAGCCGGCGACTTCGCCGATTTTCATCGCGCATATGAATGGATGAGCCTGCAGCGGAATCTGCGCATATTGGGCGTCTTTGCGCGGCTGTCGCACCGCGACGGCAAGCATCACTATCTGGACCACATGCCCCGGGTCAACGCCTATGCAAGACAGGTCGCGGAGCGCTACGGCGTTTTTCGTCCGCTGCTGCGTCTGCTCGACAAGCTCGACAACCGCCAGGTGACCACGGGATACACGTTCTGATGCGGGCAATGATACTCGCCGCGGGCCGCGGCGAACGCATGCGCCCGCTGACCGACACCACCCCAAAACCGCTGCTGAATGTCGGCGGCCAGCCGCTGATCGTATGGCACATACGGCGCCTGGCCGAAGCGGGGGTAAGGGAATTGATCATCAACCATGCCTGGCTCGGCCAGAAGATCGAAGACGCGCTGGGCGACGGCCGGCGCCATGGCGTCGATATTTCCTACTCGGCCGAAACCCAAGCCCTGGAAACCGCCGGCGGCATTGCCCAGGCCCTGCATTTCTTCCGCAACGAGCCCTTTATCGTCATCAACGGCGATGTCTGGTGCGACTGGAACCCGGCGCGAGCGCCCGCCATCGCCGCCGATATCAAGCTGCGCGGCAAGCTGGCCTGGCTGCTCATGGTCGACAACCCCGCACAGCATCCCCGCGGCGACTTTCGTCTGGGCGATACCGGCCATCTTGGCTTGAAGGACGGCGTCTCGTCGGATCCCGTCCTGACATTTTCGGGCATCGGTGTGTACGACCCCGCTTTGTTTCAGAAGCTGGAGCCCGGTCGTCCCGCCCCGCTCGCACCGTTGTTGCGCGAGGCCATGCGCCAAAGCCAAGTCGTCGGCAGCCGACACGGCGGCGATTGGGTCGACGTGGGAACGCCGGAACGCCTGGCGGCTCTTGACCGGCGCCTGACCGGCTAGCAGCCGCTTCCCGCGCGCGTTACAATTTATCGCTACGCGCCCATTACTAATGTTTCAAAAACTGGCAAGGCGAAACGAAGGCCTGCAATAACTGTTTCCTTTCCGGAATACGGTCTATGCTTTAAGGCTTTTCGGTAAGAGCCCGGCACACGCGGGCTCACTGCCCTTGCACCACAGGATATATCTACCCATGCTCGGTTCCTCCAAACGTCACGTCTTCAAGCCCACGGCATACGGTTCGACCCGCAGCCGACGCCGCATACCGCGATGGCTTGTGTTGATGTTCACAGGCGTGGTGCTGGGTTCGGGGGGGCTGCTGTTCCTGCAAAAAAGCTACGGCCCCATCCGCCTTACCGTCGAGCAATCCGAACAGTTGCATTACGACCTGAATAGCGTCAATATGGATAAGCAGCGTCTGCAATCCCAGCTCAACCAGCAGACACGGGACCTGACCGAGACCCGCGCCAACCTCCAGGCCCAGGCCGTCGAACTGAGGAAAGCAAAGGAAGAGGCCGCGAAACTGACATCCGACCTGCAATTGTTTGTCGACGCCATGCCGCCCGACCCACGCGGCACCTCGCCCGGCATACGCGCGGCTTCTTTCGAGGCGAAGGATGGACAGTTGGACTACCTGATCCTGGTCATGCAGGATCAAGGCAAGACGGACACCTTTACCGGTCAGGCCGAACTGAATGTGGCGGGACGATACGCCAACGGCAAGTCGGGCCACATAGACCTGCCCGCCTTCAAGGTTGAATTGCAGCGCTACACCCACCTGGGCGGCAGCCTGCCTCTGCCCGAAGGCTTCACCCCCCGGCAGGTGACCATAAAAATCATGCGTGAAGGTTCCGAGAAGACAGTGGCGACCCGGACGATACGGGTACCCCGCTAAAAACACTGGCGGTTCAAACGCCCGGGCGTTGCGGGCCGTACCGGTTGCCTACCGCCCACGCCCTTAAGACACGTGCTGCAGGAAGTCCTTCAGGCGCTGGCTGGGCGGATTGCTAAGCAGTTCATTGGGCGGGCCGTCTTCCGAAATCTTGCCCTGGTCGATGAAAATCAGCCGCGTGCCCACCTTGCGCGCGAACTCCATTTCGTGCGTGACGACCACCATGGTCATGCCTTCCTCGGCCACGTCCTGCATGACCTTAAGAACTTCGTGGCGCAATTCGGGATCGAGCGCCGAAGTGGGCTCGTCGAACAGCATCAATTGCGGGCGTATCGCCAAAGCGCGCGCAATCGCCACGCGCTGCTGCTGCCCGCCCGATAGCTGGCCCGGATAATTATCCATTTTCTCGCCCAGCCCCACTTTGCGCAGCAGGGCCTGCGCCTCGTCGCGGGCTTGCTTGCGCGGCGCGCCGCGCGTGTGGACCGGCCCGAACATGACATTTTCCAGCGCCGTCAATTGCGGAAATAAATTGAACTGCTGAAAGACCATGCCCGCTTCGCGGCGCAGTTCGCGCACCTCCGGGCCGCTGCCCAGCACGCTCAGGCCATTGACGATGATGTCGCCGCCCTCGATGGTCTCCAACACATTGATGCAGCGCAGGAAGGTGGACTTGCCCGACCCGGACGGCCCCACCACCACAACGACCTCGCCCTTCTCTATCGTAAGGTCGATGCCATCTAGCACCACGCTGGAGCCGAAACGCTTGACGACGTTCTTGAATTCAACAATGCTCATACGATCTGTGTCCTGTGTTCGACAAACTTCAGCACCAGCGCAATGAACCCGGTCAGAATCAGGTAAAGAACCGCCACGGCGCCCCATATCTCGACCGAGCGGAAGTTGCTGGCGATGATCTCCTGGCCCTGCCGGGTCAGCTCGGCCACGCCGATCACGATGAACAGCGATGAATCCTTCAGGCTGATGATGCACTGATTGCCCATCGCCGGGATCATGCGGCGCAAGGCGACCGGACCGATGATGAAGGCCAGTATCTTGTAGAACGGCAGGCCCATGGCCTGGCCCGCTTCTTTCAGTCCCTTGGGCACCGACAGCAAGGCCCCGCGCACGATCTCGGCGATGTAGGCCCCCGAGTTGATGACCAATGTAAAGATGGCCGCCAGCACCGCATCGATGCGCCAGCCAAATATCAGCGGAAGCGCAAAATAAATGAACATCACCTGCACGACGATGGGCGTACCGCGTATCAAGAGAATATACACTTGCGCCAGGAAGGAGAGCGCCACCGGTATATATGCCGAGAAACGCAGCAACAGGCCGACCGCGATAGCAGCCTGCAGCGCCAGCCATGCCCAGTCCGGCACACCGGACAGGAATTGGGTGCCGAACCATGAAGCCAGGCGCATCAGCAGATACAGGACGATCACGGTGGCAATCGCGATTGCCGTGCTTTTCCAGGTGACCAGCACTTTGACGTAAGTCGTGACGACGCCGGTCAGGAAGCCGATAAGCGTTCCGCCGATCAAACCAAGCAAGGTGATTTGTATCGTCATTTTCGTGCCTTCGAGCAGGCTGGGCATGGCGTCCCAAATGACAGACCATTCAAAAGTCACGTGATTGCCTTAAGGAAAATGGACGCCGCCCGCGTGCGAACCTGCGCCGTTGCAATGAAAAACGGCGATCCGGCGGTGGGAACCCACCGGATCGCCGGACTGCCGGATCGCCGTCATCCGTCATGAATCGAGTCGGGCTTACTTGACCTTTTGACCGAACCACTTGGTGTACAGGGCGTCGTACTGGCCATTGTCCTGCAGGGCCTTGAGCGCCTTGTTGACGGTGGGCACCAGATCGCTGCCCTTGGGGAAGGCGATGCCGTAGAAGTCCCCGCTCTTGAGCGAGCCCACCACTTTCACACGGCCCTGCCCGCCGGTCTTGGCGAAATACTGCAGGTTCGGGGTGTCGTGCACGACGGCGTCGACGCGGCCCGTGGCCAGCTCAAGGAAGGCATTGTCGATATTGGGGAACAGCTTCAATTTTGCGTTGGGCACATTGGCCTTCAAGTAGTCCACCGTCGCCGTGCCGATTTTTACCGCAACCATCTTTCCTTCAAGATCCTTGGCGGTCTTGATGGTGTTGTTGTCTTTGCCGACAAGAATCGCCAGGCCGCTTTCGTAATAGGGATCGGAAAAATCGATGACCTTCTTGCGATCGTCACGGATGGTGATGCCCGCCAGGGCCACATCGATATTGCGTGTTTGCAGGCCCGGAATGATGCCGTTGAAATCCATGGGGCGCAGACTGTATTTAAGGCCGGCCTGCTTGGCGATGGCATCCCATAGCTCGATATCGAAGCCTGTATATTTTCCGTCCTGCTTGAACTCGAACGGAACGAAGGCCGTGTCGGTTGCAACCAGCAATTCCTTGGCTTGGGCGGCCGCGTTGCCAGCGGGCAATGCCAGGGCAAGCGCCAGTCCGGCCAGAACAGCTTTGAATTTATTTTTGAACATACATGTCTCCTTGTTTACCGTGGACGGCCAATACTCGAATATGAGCGGTTCCTGTGGCGGCCGCTTGTGGCGGCAACCATAAAAAGCGTATGGTAACCGAAAAAAAGCGGCAAGAAGCCGCTTTTTACGCATACGGAAAGCCGTGTTGGCAGCAATCAGAAGGCGGGAACGATGGCGCCCTTGTACTGATCGGCAATGAATTTTCTGGTTTCGGGGCTGTTCAGCGCCTTGACCAGTTTCTTGACCGCCGGATCATCTTTCCTGGCCTCGGTCGTGACCACGATATTGGCATAGGGCGAATCGGAGCCTTCGATGAACAAGGCATCCTTCACCGGATTCAGGCCTGCTTCCAAAGCGTAGTTGGTGTTGATCAGCGCCAGGTCGACGTCGGGCAGAATGCGCGGCAAGGTGGCGGCTTCCAGTTCGCGGAACTTCAGCTTCTTGGGGTTCTCGGCGATATCGCGCGAGGTGGCCAGAATATTGGAAGGATCCTTCAGCTTGATCAGGCCCTGCTTCTGCAGCAACAGCAAGGCGCGTGCGCCATTGGACGGATCATTGGGCAAGGCGATCAGCGCGCCGTCCTTCAGGTCCTTGGTGTCTTTGATCTTGCTGGAATAGGCGCCGAAAGGCTCGACATGCACCAGGCCGACCGTGACCAGCTTGGTCTTGTGCTCCTTGTTGAAGGAATCCAGATAGGGCTTGTGCTGGAAGAAGTTGACGTCGATCTGCCCATCGGCCACTTGCTGGTTGGGCTGCACGTAATCGGTGAACACTTTGATGTCCAGCTCCACGCCGTCCTTGGCCAGCACGGGCTTGACCAGCTCGAGCAGCTCGGCATGAGGCACGGGAGTGGCGGCCACGCTAAGCTTTTCAGCGTTGGCGGCTGTGCCGGCCATCAGGGCGGCAAGGCTGACGGCCAGGGCCGGCACAATTTTTTTCACGAACATAACAGACTCCTTGATAACATTATTTCCGGTTCAGCCTGGCGACAAGCCTGTCGCCGAAAACCTGCAAAAGCTGCACCATTACGACAAGAATGACAACCGTCACGACCATGACGTCTGTCTGGTAACGCTGGTATCCGAAACGCAAGGCCAGATCGCCCAGGCCGCCGCCGCCGATCACTCCGGACATGGCCGAGTAGCCCACCAGGGCAATCGCCGTCACGATGATGGCCGCCACGATGCCGGTGGTGGCTTCGGGAACCAAGGCCATCAGGACGGTCTGGCGCGAATTGGCGCCCATCGCGCGGCAGGCCTCCGACACGCCCGGATCGAGCTCGCGCAAAACGTTCTCGACCAAACGGGCAAAAAACGGCGCGGCGCTGGCGACCAGGGGGGGCACAGCCCCTTCCACCCCCAGCGAAGTGCCGGCCAACACCCGCGTGAAGGGAATCATGACGATCAGCAGGATCAGGAAAGGCACCGACCGCAGCACATTCACCACGAATGAAAGCACATGATAGATGGGGCCGTTCTCGAGCATTTGCTGTTTGCTGGTCAGGAACAGCAAAACGCCCAGGGGCAGGCCGATGATGATGGTGAATACCAATGAGAAGCCCGTCATCAACAAGGTGTCGATAGTGGCCTCGCCGATAAGGGCCCAATCCATATTGGCAAATATCATGGCCGCAACACCTCGTATTCGACGCCTTCCTGGGCAAACAGCCCATTCAGCTTTTCCTGCCCTTGCGGATCGCCCTGCACCGCAATGACCAGTTGTCCATAGGGCGTGTCCTTGATGCGGCTGACCGATCCCTGCAGGATGCTAAGGTCCAATCCAAGTTCGCGGCTGGCCCGGCTCAGCATGGGCTGCACCGTCGCCTCGCCCCGGAAACTCAACCGTATCAGGGTTCCGCCTATGCCCTGGGCCATGTCGCGCCAGCCTTCGGCATCTATTCCGCTTTCCGACAACAGCGATTGCGTGACCGGATGACGCGGATGCAGGAATACATCCAGCACCTCGCCGGACTCCACAATCATGCCGGCATCGATGACGGCCACCCTGTCGCATACCGTGCGTATGACATCCATGCCGTGCGTAATCAGCACAATGGTCAGGCCCAGCCGCTTGTTGATATCCAGCAGCAGGCGCAGTATGGACTGCGTCGTTTCCGGGTCCAGGGCAGATGTGGCCTCATCGCACAGCAGTATCTCGGGCCGATTGGCCAACGCCCGGGCAATGCCCACGCGCTGCTGCTGCCCACCCGACAGTTGACGGGGATACTTGGCGGCGTGTTCCGTCAAGCCGACCAGGGCAAGTACCTCGTGAGCGCGCCGCAGGCGCTCGGCTCGAGCCATGCCGGCCAGCTTGAGCGGAAAGCACACATTGTCCAGGACTGTGCGCGAGCGCAGCAAATTGAAATGCTGGAACACCATACCGACTTGATGCCGGTATTGCCGCAACTGCGCCTCGGTGAATTGAGTGATGTCCTGATCCCGCACGCAGACCTTCCCTTGCGTGGGCCGCTCCAATAGATTCAGCATGCGGATCAGCGTGCTCTTTCCAGCGCCCGAACGGCCGATGATGCCAAAGATCTCGCCCTGCCGGATATGCAGATCCACGCCGGCCAAGGCATGCGAGATGCGGCCAGGTGATTCGTAGGTTTTGCGGATGTTTTCTAGGCGGATCAAAATATGGGCATGGGCTGAAAGAGTCGGTACGCCAACCCGGAGGATGGCGACACAATTTAACATAACCACATAGGGTATATTTGCAAACTATAATAATTTAAAGCTATATAGAATGCACAAAAAATCATGTACGAAGCGCGCGTGTCCGCCTGCTTGTCGCGGTATTCAAATCGCGGCGTTCAAATGTAGTGTCGTCGCTCTGCCCTGGACAAGGGCGGCCCTTCAAACCTGGCCTTAAAAGCGGTATAGTAAAGCCGAATGCATGGCTTCCCGATCATGCGGCTAAAAAATGGCGGCCAATAGCGGCCGCCAATAGCGGCCATAAGTAGCGGCCACAAAAAAACCAGCCTATGGCTGGTGTTTTGACAAGCGGGTTGGTGGGTCGTGCGCGGCTCGAACGCGCGACCAACGGATTAAAAGTCCGGTGCTCTACCAACTGAGCTAACGACCCAACCGAAGAACGAGATTATGGCGGGTTTTAAAAATGCTGTCAAATCAACAATAATGCCTGAATCACGTAACGTTCGACTCAACATACTTTCCGATCTGCATCTTGGCCAAGCGGGCTTGCCGCTGCCCGACGCCGATGCCGACATCGTTGTGCTGGCCGGGGACATCAGCAGGCCAATGCAAGCCATCACCTGGGCTAGCCGTATAGACAAACCTGTGCTGTATGTGCCGGGAAACCACGAGTTCTACGGCAGCAGCATTAAGGAAACTGTCGCGCAGCTAAAGCGCCACGCCGAGGGAACTCAGATCCGGATTCTTGATAATGAAGAAATCGTGCTCAATGGCATCCGTTTTCTTGGCAGCACATTATGGACTGACTTCAATCTTGAGGGGCCGGGCGCCCCCCGTGAACAAGCCATCGCTCAAGCCCTCAAATTTACCTATGATTTCAGCCGCATCAAGTCGGACTTGACTCCGGGAACCACATTGAGTCCCGATGAGCTCGAAGCGATGTTCAATCGCAATCGGGCCTGGCTGGAGCAACGCCTTGATAAGCCGTTCGATGGCCTTACCGTCGTTATCACCCATCACGCCCCCTCTCCGAAAAGCATACATGCACGATTCAAAACCTCGCAAATCAATACCTGTTTCGTATCCGACAGCGAATATCTGATGGGCGAGGACCGCGCCACGCTATGGATACACGGACACACGCATGACAGCTTCGACTATCAGGTAAACGGCACACGTGTAGTCTGCAACCCCCGCGGCTACGTCATCGATGGAATCGGCGAAAACAAGCTATTCGATCCTAATCTGATAATAGAGTTGAGCACGCCATAAACACTGAGCCCGGAATAGGACTTGTTCCGGGCTCAGTGTTTATGGCGACGTCAAGTTCACCAGTATCGCTCGTTCGAAAGAATTGCCGTCGACTGACTGGACAGCGTACCGCCATTGCCATGAACCATCGCAATCCGGGCCTCCGGCACTTGCCGTTCGCCGCAGACGCCGCGTAGTTGCCTGACCGCCTCTATCAACAGGAAGATGCCGTACATTCCGGGATGTATGCAGGAAAGCCCACCTCCGTTGGTATTGACCGCCAGGTGCCCCCCCGGCGCAATTCCGCCATGCTCTACAAAGTCCGGAGCCTCGCCCTTCTTGCAAAACCCCAAGTCCTCCAAAAACAGCAAGGTATTGATCGTGAAGGCGTCATACAGCTCAAGAACATCGATATCTTTATGGGTAACACCTGCCATCTTCATCGCCCTTGGCCCCGACTCCGCTGCCGCGGTCACCGTCAAGTCATGCATTGACGATATTTGGCGATTCCAAACCGCGGTAGCAGCCCCATGCAGATAAACGGCTTTTTGCGGTAACTCAGTGGCCCGGTCGGAACGCAGCAATACATAAGCGCCCGCACCGTCCGTCACAAGACAGCAATCCAGCAGCGACAGGGGATCCGAAATCATGCGAGAGCCAAGAACCTCGTCAATGGACA
This sequence comes from Pollutimonas rozaliensis, assembly GCF_048751585.1. Classification (NCBI taxonomy): domain Bacteria; kingdom Pseudomonadati; phylum Pseudomonadota; class Betaproteobacteria; order Burkholderiales; family Alcaligenaceae; genus Pollutimonas; species Pollutimonas rozaliensis. The sequence goes on from NZ_JAZHOB010000008.1 coordinate 273,866, forward strand.
AAGGGTCGCGCTTGGCAGCTTCGGGATTCAGTTGCGCCCAGCGTCTGGCTGCCACGGCCACCTCCGCCAAATGCCTGCGCGTCGTGCCATATGCATGCATGTGGCGCTGTGCGGCCAAGGCATAGGAAGTGATTGGCGACAGCGGCTGGTAAGGCTGCTCATACGGCTGCGGGTCGAGCATTGCACGGGCACGCACCCCATCCTTCCGTCCAAACTGCGCACTACGCTGAGTGCTCCCATAGCAAACCAGGACCGCATTGCATTGCCCACTTTTTAGAGCCAGAATGGCGGGCAGCAGATGCGCCAAAAAGCTCGAGCCGCCCAGCATGGTGCTTTCTATGAATGATGGGCGTATGCCCAAATACTCCACCACGGGCATGGCCCACATGGTCGCCGAGGAGCTGCACGTCGCAATGCCGTCGATATCGGCCATGGAAAGTCCAGCATCGGCGACCGCTCGAGTAGCCGCTTGGGCCAGAATTTCCATTTCAGTGTAGCCGTCGGCCTCGCCTAAACCCGCCGTCCCTATTCCGGCAATGGCAACCTCGCCTTTAATGCCATCACTCATGCCGATTCCTCCATTTTGAAATAGAGCGTGCCAGTGCCTTCATTCACCTCTACATAAGCGCGAACCGGCATACCGATGAAGATTCGATTCTGCTCAATGCCCTGTACACTGCTCATCACACGCACACCCTCTTCCAAATCGACCAAAACCACGTTGTAATCGCCACCTGACTCAAGCTTGCGACGCACGATGCTGTAGGAATAGATGACACCGGCCCCGGACGGAAGCATCCATTCAAGCGAAGTGCCTCCGCAGTGATGGCACAATACTCGCGGAAAGAACTGGTTCATACCGCAATCCCGGCAATGCTGTATCTCAAAAACCCCACTGGCCAACCCCTTGAAATAATGGGCCTGCGGTCCTTCTATTGTTTGCTCCATATCGCATCTCTTTCCATAAAAACTCGGATGGCCCCGAGATCAAACCGCCCCCCCCGGCTTCGCTGGCGAGCTTCGCGCCTTCGATGAACGTGAGGCTAAAGGTATAAGCTAAGTCCGCCAGACGGGACGGCGCTTTTCCGAGAAAGCGCGCGGCCCCTCGGTAAAATCCGGGCTTGCATAGAGCTCTTTCACCGCCGATAGCGACTTCTGCCGCACATATAGCTGTTCAATGGCCGGCTCGGATAGCCCTTGATCGACAACTTGCATAGCGGCACGCACAGCCGCTGGCGAAGCCTGTGCTATTTCCTTGGCCCACTCCAATGAGGTGTTCAGCACTTCTTCTTGCGGGACCACCTCGTTCACCAACCCAAATTCATACGCGCGCTGAGCCGACAGGCGTTGTCCGGCGACGATAAGGGCCATCGCCACTTTCATCGGCAACTGACGCGGCAACCTCAATAAGCCTCCGGCCGTGGCAACAACGCCCACCCTCGCCTCCGGCAGGGCAAAGGCTGCACTGTCAGCCGCAACAATCAGATCGCATGAGAGCGCAATCTCGAATCCGCCACCAAAGGCAAGGCCGTTGACTGCGGCAATAACGGGTTTAGTTCGCTGCCACCTTGCCGTGATTCCTCCAAAACCGCCAGCCGGCAAGGCCTGTGCTTTTGTGCCGGCCTGATGCTTCAGATCATTTCCGGCGCAAAAGGCGGTTCCGGCACCTGTCAATACCGCCACGCGCAACATTGGATCAGCAAAGAAATTATCGAAAATCTGATTCAATTCAATAGATGCGGGCGGATGAAGAGCATTACGCACTTCCGGCCTATTGATCGTAATAATCAAAACGTGTTCAACGCAATTCACGCTGCAGAAGTTAAGCTCGCTCTTCATGATCACTAAGCACCTTCGATAACAAAAAATTTATTGCTTTTTTATGCCAGCCCGCGCGCCAACCTGAGCCCACTTAACCAGCTCCGCATCGACGAACTTCTGGAAATCCTCCCCGACTATGGTTCCAGGCTCCGCACCCATTTTTTTCAACTGCTCGCGAAATTCCGAACCGGCAAGCACTTCCTTCATGACGGCGGCAAGCTTCTCGGACACCTCGTTGTCTTTATCCCGAGGCATGAAAAGTCCAAACCAAGCCACAGCCTCATAACCGGGCAAAGGTCCCGCTTCGGCAATTGTCGGCACCTCTGGCATCAAGCTGGACCGCTTGGAATCGGTGACGCCCAAAGCCAGAATCTTGCCTGCCTGGACATGGGGCGCGACAGTTACCAGGGAGTTGAACATCATGGGTACGTGTCCCGCGATGACATCATTCAGGGCCGGAGCCGCGCCCTTATAGTTGATATCTTCAATCTCGACACCCGCCATAAACTCGAACAAGGCGCTGGACAACTGGTTTGCGCCCCCAAAGGTTGCCATTGATAACTGATCAGGCTTCTCTTTGGCCAGGCTGATCAGCTCGCTTACAGAGCGTGCCGGGACTTTCTGGGGATTAACGACAAGTGCGCTGGCCATGCCGGCAACCAGTGCAATGGGAGAAAAATCGGCTTTCGTGTCATACGGCAGCGACTTGAAGAAAACCGGATTGGTGACATGATGCGTGGCATTGAACAAAAGCGTGGAGCCATCCGGGGTCGACCTCGCAACGGCCTCCGCTCCGATAATTGCACTGGCGCCTCCGCGATTCTCGACAACGACAGGAACTTTAAGCTTTTCCTGCAAGCCTTTCGCAACAAGACGCCCGATGAGATCAGTTGGACCGCCTGGCGTGAACGGCACTATCACCCTGATCTGTTGCGGGGGAAATGTGGCCTCTGCGGCTACAGCCGCGCCCGGTATGATAAGAGCCAGCACAAGGTTTATCCAATATTTTTTCATTTTTGTCTTCTCCATGATTTATAAAAAGCACGGCAAGTAAATTGCCTAAGCACATACCCAGACGAGATGCGTCGCGGGTTCCAAAAGCGGGCTTTATGCACTCACGGCTATTCGACTCAAGAATGCGCGGGTATGGCGTCCACTCGAATAGCAGCTCAGGACTTCATCGACATGCAGGTCTTCCGGCAGGTCTACGTCCCAACCTATCCCCGGGAACTCAAGAACCCGCGGCGTCATGCCTATTGCCATTGCATTGGACACGTGGCGTTTGAAACTATCGACACCAAAGCTTGTATCCATTGCATCGAAGCGGTAGCCCGCTAATAAATTTGTTCCAACCCCCCTACGGTCGGGAACAATAATGAGTGATTCATTTTCGAGCGCCTGTGCGACTTTCAACAGTTCGCTTGCTTGTGCGAAAGGAATATCGCTTGGCAGGATCATCAATGCATCCGAGTGCAGAGGCTCCACCATCCGCAAGCCGTGCTGTACGGCGCTATTCGTGCCGGACTCGGTAGGGTCGTTGAGCAGCAATGCTCCTGCCGGAGCCATGGCTCTGACTCGTGCATCGTTGCTGACAACGGCAATTCCAGCCAAAAATGGAAGCTCCTTAAGGAGTTCAAATAGATCCGCTAGCATGGCCAAAGCAAGCGCTGCGCGAAGGCCATCGGTAAGAACCGGAGCCAGCCGCTGTTTGGCTAGACTCAGTCTTTTTACAGGGACGATGGCCCAGACCCGTGGAATCGGAAGGTCGGCCGCAATCATCAGGCCTCACTCCCAAGATACTTCGCAAAATCAATGGCGGCGGCAGCCAATGTCCGACGATCCACCTCGTTCGACATCAAGGTTTGTGCGACCATTACGGGCAGGCCCAGTTGATCACGCATGCAACTGTCTGTTTCGTCGATTATTAGGCCGTCCAGTAAGTCGCCGTAGTACTGAACAATCCCCTCATTCCCTTGCCGCACGCTCAGCTCTTCCATAAGCTTGGAGAGGGGGCCTTTTACAGCCCTTCCTCCAACAAGCGGCGATACGGCGAGAATCGGAACGCTCGTCTTCTCGAGAGCGTGGCGAATCCCAGGTATTGCGAGCATAGGCCCGATACTCAGATAGGGATTGGATGGGCACACCATAATCGCAGCCAGGTCGCTGGCGTGTAGCGCGGACAATGCTTGAGGACTTACCCTTGCCTCGGCAGCACCTCTAAATTCCAGTTCGCATACTTTGGGTTGGCACTGATGTTTCACAAAGTAGTGCTGGAAGGGCAGTTCTGACGTATCGACATGCACGATAGTCCGCACTTTGTCATCGGACATGGGGATGACAGAGGCCTCTATCCCAAGTCTTTCGGCGAAGCCAGATGTAACCTCACTTAACGTCTGCCCGCTTTGCAGAGCGCGAGTCCGAGCGACATGCACCGCCAAATCTCGATCCCCCAATTGAAACCAAGTTTCCTCGCCAAATCGCTCCAGCTCTTGCATGAAAGACCAGCTTTCTCCTGCCCGTCCCCACCCCTTCTCCTTATCATTGAGGCCCGCCAATGCATACAACACGCTATCGATATCTGGAGAAATGGACAAACCCAGATGCTCAAAGTCATCGCCTGTATTGACGATAATTTGAAGCCGGCCCCCCAGCAGGTCCGCAAGGCCACGCGCGAGCTTGGCGCCGCCAACACCGCCGCACAAAGCGACGACGCGCCCTGCAGGGCGGAACAAGGATTCGGCCGGTATCATTTTTTCAAGTCGCGCCGATCGGTACTGTCACCATCCAGGCCTGTGATATGTATCCCAGCCGCGGATACCTTGTAGCGCCGATTCAGGCCTATCAAGACAGAGGTCAGCGCTTCCGCCGCTGCCGAGTTCGCCAATGGGCCGCCATCCACGCCACGGCTGGCCACCTGGCTCGCCAACTTGATCACCACATCGCGAGCTTCCTTGTCGTCGCTGAAAACCAGAACGTCGCAGTCGACCCGCTCTCCCAAATGAAGCTTGGAGGCGCCGACATTATGAAATGCGGATGCCACTCTGCTTTCCGGCCCCAAAATACGTTGCGCGATTTGAGCTGCTGATCCTTCAGCAGGTAATTGCACAGTCGCCACACGTGGAGGCACGAGGGGCACTACGGCATCTATGACAATCTTTCCTTCGGCGCCCTCTCGAATTTCGTCCAATGCTTGTTCGTGGCTGCCAAATGGCACTGCGAGCACAATGACATCCCCTTGCGCCGCGGCTTGAGCATAGGAAAGAGCTTGGGCATTACCCAAGCCTTGTACCAGCTCGGCCGCACGCTCGGGTGAACGAGAGCCGATAACGATGCGATGTCCGCTCCGCGACCACGCCTTCGCAAGGCCCGAACCTAGATCGCCGGTGCCGCCAATAATCGCTATTGTCAGCTTCCCGGCTTCGGCCAGTTGTTGAATATCCAGAATTTCAGGCACTAGATGACCCCCCGAGTACGCAACTGCTCGATTTGATCCTTAGACTTCCCAAGATAGGAAGTCAGTATCTGTTCAGTGTGTTCTCCCAGAGCAGGAGGAGCGAGCCTATAGCTTGCGGGAGTACCCATCAGCCGCAACGGGCTTGCCAGGACCGGAACGACCCCTTCATCGCTGCGCGGCACATCCACACGCAGTTCTCGATAACGGACCTGCGGATCCTCGAAAACATCTTTGTAGTTGTTTATCGGCCCGCAGGGGACTCCGGCGGCCTCCAGGGTTTCAAGCCAATCGGAACGTGAACGCTCCAGCATGGTTCGCGCAATCTCCGGAACCAACGCGTCGCGGTTGATGATGCGGTTACTCGTTGTGGAGAACCGTTCATCGCCCGCCAAGTCGGGACGGCCCATCACTTTGCAGTAGCGCTGCCACTGGCCGTCATTTCCAACTGTCACGATAATGTGGCCATCAGCGACCTCAAAGGCCTGATAGGGAACCACTGCCGCGTGCGCATTCCCGAATCGCTTCGGAATCTGGCCGTTCAACAGGAAAGCCGTCGCCTGGTTGCTACCCATGGCCACTGTGCAATCAAGAAGAGCCATATCTATGTACTGGCCCGCTCCGCTTACATTGCGATACTCCAACGCGGACAGAATCGCGATCGTCGCGTACATCCCAGTCATGATGTCGGACAGGGCAATGCCGACTTTCTGTGGCCCTCCGCCAGGCAGGTCGTCTCGCTCGCCTGTCAGGCTCATAATGCCGCCCAGCCCTTGAAATACGAAGTCGTAGCCGGGTTTATCGGCGTATGGACCTTCCTGCCCATAACCGGTTATGGAGCAATAAACGATGCGCGGGTTCACCTTCTTTATGGATTCATAATCAAGGCCGTATCTTTTCAAATCGCCGCGCTTATAGTTTTCGATGAAAACGTCGCATTGAGCCGCGAGCTCGCGAATCATCTCCTGCCCTTCACTCGATGAAATATCGACGGTAATAGAGCGCTTGTTTCTATTGCAGCTAGCGTAATATCCCGAGTCGGAAGTATCCTGGCCATGAACATCCTTTATCCATGGCGGCCCCCAACTTCGTGTGTCGTCGCCTCGGCCGGGACGCTCCACCTTGATGACGTCCGCGCCCATATCCGCGAGATTTTGCGTGCACCAGGGGCCGGCCAGAATCCTGGCCATATCCAGAACCTTTAGGTGCGATAGTGCTCCTTTCATGCCTGCTCCGTAACAACCGTGCCTTCCTGTACGCGGCGTATCATCGGCCGCAGTGTTTCGGCGTCTTTTTCATTGTTCACTGCGATGCTGAATCCCACATGCGTCAGCGTGTCCGAGAAGCGATCGACGATCTTGTCGGCGATTTCGTCATACAGCCCGACGACAGCGTAGGTATTGAGCATTTCGTCATCGACATAGCCCGGCATCTCTTCCCAGCGTTGCTCGCGGGAAAGCACACTAAGACGATCGGCAAGGTCTCCAAGGCCCCAGATTTCAAAGGCCGGGCGGTAGGCCGGCGTGGACGCATAGAAGGCGACGCGCGCGCGGACATCGCGAATTTTCTTCTCTAGCTCTTCTTCCGTGCCTGCAGCGGCAACCAGTGGTTTCATGGCAACTGCCATATCCGCGACATTACGGCCGCTTTTTTCGGCCCCCCGCGCGAAGGCGGGCTTCATTACTTCCTTGATGTATCGTGGCGTGCAAACAGGATGGGGACGGAACCCATCAGCCACCTCTCCCGCCACCTGACACATGACGGTGTTGAGCGCCGCAATATGAATGGGAGGCGGCGTAAATTCCATCGGCCCCGGATTGAACAAGGGGACCATGAGATCCAGCTTGTAGCGATCACTGACATAGTTCAATCGAGTGCCGTTTTGCCAGCAGTCCCAGAATGCGCGTACGGCTCCGACATAATCCCTCATCCATGAGCCGGCCGGCGTGTAGTCAAGCCCAAAACGGCGCACCAGGTGCGCTTTCACCTGAGGGCCAAGGCCCAGCGTGAACCGGCCTTTCGATAATGCCTGGAGCCTCCATGCCGCCATAGCAGTCGTATATGGGGTTCGGGCAAAAGCGATGGCAACCGATGTTGCAATTTCCAGTGTGCTCGTACCATGAGCGGCTAGAGCTGTCATGATGAAGGAATCGTCTTTTGTTTCGGTTGACACCATTCCGTCGAATCCCAGGGACTCTACCAGCTTCGCGGTTTCGCACGCTTTGGTGATATCAAACGGCTCATCCGGCTCCCTCAGGCCGGGGTCAGTTTTTCCCAAGTTAAGTTCGGTATATATCTTCACGCCTTTATCTCCTGTGGTAATTCCAACCTAGGGCCGTCGAGAGCTCTCTTGCGGCCGCACACACTTCCTCTTGGATCTGGTTTCGCTGCGATTCCGGCACGACATTGAGCGGAAACACCGACGAGATTGCTCCCACCGTCTTGCCCGCGACATCCAATACCGCGGCCGCGCATCCGCCCACGCCCATAACGCTTTCTCCTTCGTTCCAGGCAAAACCCGACCGCCGTATCTCGCTTAAGACCTCTGCTAAGTCATCTATTTTGGTTATGGTCGCGCTGGTCATGCGGGGCAACCCCGAATCCTCGATCACCGCAGCCAAATCGTGCTCACTCATGCTTGCAAGCATGATTTTTCCCGCGGCTGTGGCATGCAAGGGGCGGCGATCTCCCTGACGCAACTGGACCCTCAAGGCATTGGGACTATGGACTGTCGCCAAGACCAACATGGCGACATCGTCCAACACAGAAACGTGAGCCGACTGCTGGGTGCGTTCGACAAGTTTGCTAAGCACGATCAACGATTGCTTGTACAGAACGTTCTGGTTTGCAACCTGCCATCCCAACTGCAGCACACCCATCCCGAGCCGTATCCGCTTGGTGATCGGATCACGCTCAAGCATGCGCCATTCACACAGGCATGAGACCAAACGGGACACGATGCTTTTATGCATGCCGAGCCGCTCGCTCAATACGGTGAGCGACAGTTCGGGTTCGTCATTAGAGAAGGCATGCAGCATCTGCATGGCTTTATCCACCGTCTTTCGTGAAGTCGGGACCATGGCCTGCGTCGGCTGAGTTGACTGAATGTCTGTGCTTTTTTTCTTGATCATATGAATTTAGTTGCTAAAATAGCAACTCGGTTGCTGATATGGAAATAATAGCATGCAATTTCTCAATTGGGCTATTCAGGGCAAAAAAAAACCTGCACATTTCGTGCAGGTTGAGAATCGGGCGGATTTAAAGAAGAATCGGAAGCGAAGCTACCGGAACATGTCGTATTCGCGAGGACGTATCAAGTCCGTGGCGGCGGCATCCTCATTGGATTTCCAAGACACTCCCCGAATAACGACCACTGGCGTCGCTTCGGAGCTTTGGCCCATCAAGGCAGAACCTGCCGACGCAAGTTCGTCCGCAGTCCCGACCTCGGACGACACCAAAGTCCGGCCATGCATATCGCATGTGCCCCTCAAATCATTCACGGCGGAAATACCCGCCACTCCAATCGCGACGCCCACAGTGCCATTGCGCCAGGCCCGGCCATGGCTGTCATTGATGATCACGCCAATTGCTGCTCCAAAAGCCCGCCCAAGCTCTTCCCTCAACAACTGGGCAGAACGATCCGGATTCTCTGGAAGCAGCAGTGCGGTGTCGTCATTCACCTCTTGCAACACATTGGACATGTCTATCCCTGCATTTGCCATTACGAATCCAAGCCGATGTTCAACAATCAGCACGTCGCGCCGATACCGCAAGACTTCGTTCGACTCATCGAGAATCAACTGCACCAGCCGCGGATCCTTGTTCACCTGGGCTGCAAGCTCGCAGGCACGATCGGAAGGGGCGACATCAGCAAGCCGAACTATCCTGCCCTCCGCCTTTGAGACGATCTTCTGGGCTACGACCAATATGTCGCCATCAAACAAGGCCTGGTTTTCTCTGCGTAGCGCCTGGGAAATCAAGTGGCAAAGATTGTCGCCGGGTTGGACCATAGGCAACGAAGCCGGTGCAAAAAGATTTAGAGAGCGTGTGCGTGGCATAAGCATCAGGGAAATAAAGGGCGATGCCCATAGGTACGACTCGGTGAGCCGTAGACATTAAGCAAATATTTAATTCAAACCAGTAACAGAGAGAGACTACGATGAATAGCAAAAAATCATACTTCGATGCCCTGGCTCCAGATGAATTCGCACAGCGCGACCTCTATGAGCTATTGCCACTAGCCGCGCAGTTGCGCGACCAAATTCACGGGCAGATCATAACCTACTCACGCAAAGTATTCGTTCCGCTAACCAGGCTATGCAGGGACGTTTGCCATTACTGCACTTTCGCAACTACGCCTAAGCCTGGAGAGTCGGCCTATCTATCGAAAGAAGAGGTAATAGACATCGCACGGGCCGGGCAACGCATGGGGTGTTCAGAAGTGCTTTTCACCCTCGGCGACAAGCCGGAACTACGCTATCAATCCGCCAGGGAACAGCTCAGCGAACTGGGCTACAGCACGACAATCGAATATCTAACAGCCATGTGCCAGGCGGTCGTCGAAGAAACCGGACTGCTTCCCCATGCAAACCCTGGCGTCATGTCCGAGCAAGAGCTCGCTATGCTGCGCCTCTGGTCGGTATCGCAGGGCATCATGCTCGAAAGCGCTTCCAGGCGGCTTTGCGAGAAGGGGCAGGTGCATTACGGTTCTCCGGACAAAGATCCCGCACTGCGGCTTGATACCATACGAACCGCGGGAAAACTGAGCATTCCTTTCACAACAGGAATACTGATAGGTATCGGCGAAACGCGTACGGAGAGAATCGAATCGCTTTTAGCATTACGCACATTGCACGAAGAGTACGGCCACATACAGGAAATCATAATTCAGAACTTTCGCGCAAAAGCCGCAACCAAATGCGCCGGACGCGAAGAGCCCGATTTGGCGGATCTAATGTGGACGATTGCCGCTGCCCGGATTATTTTTGGCGCTGAAATGAACATCCAAGCCCCGCCGAACTTGAGCCCACATCTTTACCCCAAGCTGATGCAAGCGGGCTTGAATGACTGGGGCGGCGTATCGCCTGTCACTCCCGACCATGTCAATCCCGAAGCACCGTGGCCTCAATTGACCGAGTTGCGGGAGTCCACAGCCCAAGGCGGCAAAGAGCTGCAGGAAAGAATGGCTATTTATCCCTCCTATGTGCGCAATCTCGAAAAATGGGTCGATCCGGGCTTGAGGACCATAGTCCTGCGGGAAAGCGATTCCGAAGGCTATCCCCGCATGTCGCCTTGGTCCCCCGGACTGAAAGGGGCCGAGCCTCCAACCAGGCGCGCGTCGGCACACAACACGCGGCACAACCTGGTCAGCCCCTCAGTACGCAACGCCCTTGCCCTAGCCCTTGATGGACAGGAACTGAGTGAAGAGATCCTCACAGAATTATTTCATGCGCGTGGCTCGGAGTTCGACGCCATTTGCGAAGCTGCAGATACGGCGCGGCGCGACGCGACCGGCGATGTCGTTCGCTATGTTGTGACACGAAACATCAATTATACGAACGTCTGCCAATACAAATGCGCATTCTGCGCGTTCTCGAAAGGCAAGCATTCGGCCGGCCTGCGCGGCCCCGCGTACGACCTTGATATCGACGAAGTGGTACGTCGAGCCCGTGAAGCAAGGGTACGCGGCGCTAGCGAGGTGTGTCTCCAGGGAGGTATCCATCCCGGATACACCGGCGACACCTATCTGGACCTGGTTCATGCCATCAAAGATGCCGAGCCGGGTTTGCATATTCACGCCTTTTCTCCACTCGAGATCAATCATGGGGCAAACACACTGGGTTTATCGCTGGAGCAGTTTCTGACGAAATTGCGCGACGCGGGACTGGGCTCGCTTCCCGGAACCGCGGCCGAAATTCTTCATGACGATGTCAGAGCCATTATTTGCCCGGACAAGCTCAACACGCAACAATGGATAGACACTGTCGAGACAGCCCACAGGGTGGGCTTGCACACGACATCCACGATGATGTTCGGACACGTAGACAGACCACGGCACTGGAGCCGGCATCTGGTCTTGTTGCGAGAACTTCAGCAACGCACTGGAGGGATAAGTGAATTTGTCCCCTTGCCGTTTGTCCACATGGAGGCTCCTATTTACTATAAGGGGTTGGCGCGCAAGGGGCCCACGTACCGCGAGACGATATTGGTTCATGCACTGGGCCGGCTCGCCCTGCATAGGGTCATACCGAACATTCAGGTTTCGTGGGTCAAGCTGGGGGCTCAAGGAGCTAAAGCATGCTTAGAAGCGGGTGCGAATGATCTTGGAGGCACGTTGATGAATGAAAGCATTTCAAATGCCGCTGGAACCGAATACGGCCAGGAAATGAATCCCGCACAAATGGACAATCTTATTATGTCGATCGGGCGCGTCCCCCGGCAGAGAACCACGTTGTACGGCGTCCCATCGCAGGCCGCCATAGACCTCTCGTATCAAGCGCCTCCGCTGGACACGGTAGTGCTTACCCCTGCGGGCAAATTTCCCACGAACAAGTGCCGATCTGAAGGCATCAAAAACACTTCCATCAAGGTTACTGCGCAAACCGTAAGCTCGCTGGCGCCAGGAGGATAAACGGGCACACGTACGATAGCTGCCGTTTGCGGCATGAGAAGCAAAGCTGGCCCGCATCTATCGGCTTCCAAAGCCTTTAAATGCGGGTCCGCTGTATTTACTCCTCTTTATTTTTTTATTTGCCTTTGCAGTCCGCCGACGCGTTTTCACGCTTCAAGTACGCAATCAAATCCGCACGTTCCTGGGGATCGGGAATGCCCGCATAGCCCATCGAGGTTCCCGGAATGGCTTTAAGCGGATTCTGCAGAAACAGATCCAGGGTTTTCTCGTCCCAGACGATTTTCGAATGGCGCATCGCATCGCTGTACGCAAAACCCGGCACCGTGCCCGCCTGTCTGCCGAACAACCCGCAATGCCTGGGCCCGGTGCGGTCGTAGGCCAAGGCATGGCAAGCCAGGCAGCGCGAATACACGGCTTCGCCCCGGACGGCGTCGCCGGCCGAAGCGGCCCACGCGGCCGCCACTGCGCCTCCTGCCCATAAGCCCAGGCTACAGGACAGCGCGGCCACCCATGCCTTGCCGCTCATGACATGAAGGCCGACGGTACGGGAGGCTCGCCCAGGGCATTGCGCAAGACCGCCCAATGCATGGCTTCGTCGCCCAATATGCTGGCCGCCGCCTTGGCCAGGTCGCGGTTGTCGAACACGGGCACCGCGCCCAGGTATGCGCTGACCGCCCCTTTTTCCAGCATCGCCGCAAAGCGCAGGACATCGGCCTGGGATTTCAGCTTGTCGACCGGAAAGGTGTATTTGTCCTTGGCGGAAACCGGCTTTCCCCCCAGAGTGGTTATGGTCTTGGAAAGCAGGCTGGCATGCTCTTTATGATGGCCCTGGAAAACAACCGCAAGATCCAGCACCGGCTTTTGCAGCAAACCGCTTTCGGCACCCACCTGGTAGGCGGCGATCGCCTCGAGTTCGGCGCCCAACGCCGTATTCAGGATGCGCACATCGGAAGCGCCCCCTTCTTTGCCCTTGGCAAGCGCATCGCGCCCCGCCATCAGCGCCACGGCGGCACCCGATAGAAGCAGCCCCGACTGGCCAAGGAAGGCGCGACGGGCATCGCGCGTATCGGGATCATGGACAAAACTTAGAAACGACATGGCACTTCTCCTGAAGGAACAGCACTTGAAAACTCTCATTCCCTGCGTTCTTGCTCCAGACGCGCCATGACGGCGGCCACGATGCGGTCGCAACGGTCGCCGGCAAAGGAAAAGGCGGCCGCCAGGCCTTCAATCGCTTCCTGCTTCAGCGACTTGCGCAACAGGCCGCGGGCGCGAAAATATCGGCTGCGCACGGTGGCGGCGGGAATACCCAGGCAGACAGCGGTTTCCTCCACGGAAAGCTCCTCGACGGCACGCAGCACAAATACCGAACGGAAGGTATCGGGCAGCCGATCGATGCGGGATTCCAGCATGTGCCGGGTCTGAGCGCGCAGCAGTTCCCTCTCGGGCTGATTGAAAGGCGATTCGTCCATGGTGGTCTCTGACGTTGCGTCGTTATGCTTCAGGTCGCTGTTGAACTCCAGCCAGGTGGACAAGCGGTTTATCTTGCGCAGGCGCTGGTTCGATTCGTTGACGACGATGCGCACCAGCCAGGTGGAAAGGGTGGAATCGCCGCGAAACGAACCTATGGCGCAATAGGCCTTATAGAAGGCTTCCTGCACCGCCTCTTCCGCGTCGGCCTCGTTGCGCAAAATACTGCGGGCTACCCGGTAAAGCCGCTGGTTGTAGCGGCGCATCAATCTTTGCAGCGCATCCCGGTTGCCTTGCGCAAGCTGTTGCGCCAGTTGGGTATCTGAATCGCCTGCGCCGGCAGGCCTGACAAGAGCTAAAGGCATGATGAAACCCGGAATAATGTGTCGGTTACAGCATTAGATGCCATCGCTCATCCACGCGTTCCCGCCATTTATGAAAAAAGGGGGCAGACGCCCCCTTTTACTTGCACAGATACAGATGGAATTGCGCGGTCTAGCGCGCCCGCGATATGCGCACCTCGGCTCCGCGGCGCTTAACTTCCAAGCCTTCGGAAGGAAGAATACGCAGGCCTTCCAGGCCCTTGATGTAGCTGGAACCCTGCATCTGCATGACCCGGATCTTGTTGCGCATGACGACGGGGCTGTGTTCCGGCATGCCGAACATCCAGACCTCGTCCAGAATGCGGGCCGAATTGAAGTCGCCCGAATGCTGGGCGGTCGGACCCAGGCAAAGCATATGGCCTTCCCTGCCGAATAAAGGCAGGGTATCCAGCCCGGCCTCCACGGTCAGGGTGGTGCCGCCTTCGTAGCGCCATCCGGTATTCAGATCCCACCAGGCGTCCCCTTCGGGCAGGTAGACCTGTATCTGATTGCCCGGCTTGAGCGCCGGCGCGACGAGCAGCGAGGGTCCCAGCAGGTATTGAGTATCCCAGGCATGGGCAATGGGATCGGCCGGAAATGCCAGCGCCATGGAACGCTGGACCGGCAGCCCGGTCCGCACGGCGTCCTCGATAATGCCCAATACGTACGGGATCAGGCGATATCGCCATTGCAGCCAGTGCTTGACCAATTCGCGCGTGCCCGCCTCGAATGCGCTGGGCAGCAATGCCGGCAGGGATTGGAAATTGAAGTTGGCGGAAAACACACACATGGCCAGCCAGCGTATATAGAGCTCGGGGCTCATATCGCTTGTGGAGTGCAGAGCCGAGCCCAGGGCATGAGTCTGTACCGGGATGCCGCTGTCTCCCAGCGACAGGGAGGTCCGCAAGGTATGTTCAAGTGCGGGCCAGCCATTGCCCGTGCGCGGTCCGGTCTGCCAGGCAAAGCGCTGCGCCCCTGGAAACAGGTCGGTGCTGCATGCCACGCCTTCCTGAGGCGTCTTGTGGCCCGCCACCGCATCGAAAAGCGCCTGGCGCGCCAATAAGGGATACACGGTGCGCAGCATTGCGGCTGATTCGCCGCCCCGCGCGGTAATATCATCGGGGATGTCGAACTGCGCATCGCAGGATGCAGCTCCCAGGCCTTCGTCGAACAACTGGCGCAGGCGCTCCGACCAAAGCTTGAAAACATCCTTGTTCGTCAGGTCAAGCAGGCCGAAAGCCTGCCCGCCGGTAATGGCGTTGCCGGGAAAAGCGTAGGCATTGCCATCGTCGTCGATGAGCAGCCAGCCCCGGTCTTCCCATTCGGCGTACATTTCGGTGCCGCGCAATACGCCCGGAAAAGTCGGCGCGGCAAGCTGCACATTGAGCGCCTGACAGCGCGCCAGCATATCGCGCGCATCCTCGACGCGCGCCGCGTCCCAAGCGAAAACCGGCTTGTCCGGCTGGAATCCGAAGGGTGCCGGAGACGACAGGCTGACGGCATCGAGTCCCCACTGATTGTCACGGAACTCCGAGACAATACGCAAGGTTTCGTCCACGGACTGCCCCGGAGCCTGATCAAGCCAGACACCCATGGGCCACAAGCCCGGCTGTCCTGCCCGTCCGGTCAGGGCCGTATACTGATTCAGGATTTCGGCAGGCTCGCCGACAAAGACAAACAGATCGAATACCTTGTCATGCAAGACAGCCTGGTAAAGATCGGCTTGCGACTGTTCGATGTCGTGCTCGACCCGCGCCAGCGTATTGAAGTAAAGGCCCCACCCCTTGGTGCTCCAGATCAAAGGCAGCGCCCTGGATTCGGGCATGTCGGAAACGAAGAGCGATCCGCGCCGATCGAATTTGGCGGTGGTCTCGCCGCCGCCATGCAAGCTATCGTCGCCGTCTAGCTCGGCGCCGAAGCGCCATATCGCCGCATCGGCCTGCCCGCCGCGCGACAGCGTGGCATCGGATTGGCTGCGAAAAATACAGTGCTCGCCGCGATACAACGCAAACTGGAACGGCGACTTCACAATTTCCATTGCGATATCCCCTTGCTCCAGCCGCCAGCCGTATTCCACCGGCTCCGCGATCGAACTGATGGCCAGTTCACTGACCGCTTCCTGGCGCGCCAACAGCATTTCAGCGTGCGCTTTCGCTCGCAA
This sequence comes from Pollutimonas rozaliensis, assembly GCF_048751585.1. NCBI lineage: Bacteria > Pseudomonadati > Pseudomonadota > Betaproteobacteria > Burkholderiales > Alcaligenaceae > Pollutimonas > Pollutimonas rozaliensis. The sequence continues at coordinate 289,762 of NZ_JAZHOB010000008.1, forward strand.
GCCGGGCTTGTCGTTTTGAAGGGTTTCGGCATTTCCGCAACGCAGGCGATATACGCCCGGGGCATGCGCCTCGACCTGGAACAATAAGCCGGGATCGTCAAAAACAAAATCGGCGCGAGTGGATTTCGACGTCAGGAAATCCAGGGTAACAAGTTGCGTCACGTGAGCAAGATCAGACTTGGGCGGCACAGCGCAATCCTCGGGGCTTACGCCCAAAAAGCATTCAAAAGTCATTATTTTGACGGATTTGAGCCATAAAATAAAATCGCACGAATTTATGCACCTTTTAAAAAGCCGGAAACCCTTACCGCGGGGCGATTTTGCGCAACAATTCTCGTTCCAGGGGGACGGGCTCGTTGCACAATCGAGCGGCAATGATGTCTCCCGCCAGGGCCGACCAGCTAAGCCCCCTCGAACCATAGGCACAAGCTAGCCATAAACCTGGAGCGCCGTCAATAGAGCCTATGACCGGCAAGCGGTCGCTGACGGCGGCTCGCCATCCCGCCCAACCCTGGAAGGAGCCCGGCGGCCCACCCAACTGCGCGGACTGTATATTCAATAATGCGGATATCCTGCTTGCCACCTCGTTGCGCCCCTGCGTCGTCACTGTGCTGGCCGCAGCGCCAAGCACATATGTGCTGCCGCCGGTGCATTGTTCTTGTACGGCTGGCAACCAGTAGCCGTCTCCCGCCACGATGGCCCGCGTGCCGGATGCGGCACCACCGGTAAAATAAGCGACCTGACCGGCCAACCGGTGCATGGACGCCAATTTGCTTAATGGGGGAAGATCGGGAACCCGGGCCAACAATTCGGCCGCTTGCGCCGCATTGGCTAGCACGACATTGCCCGCACTGGCGATTTCCCGCCCTTGGGCATCAAGCGCGATCCATAGCCCCGACTCATTCCGGCGCAAAAACACCGCAGACCGCGCCTTACAGTATACCCCGGGCAGGCTCAGCAAAGCTTCCAGCAAGGGCACTGGCTGCACGAGCTGTCCCTTTCCGAACCACAGGCCTCCCGAATGCAGCGGGAACCCTACGCGTTCCGATGCCTGGACCGCATCTTGCCAGCATACCCAGTCTTCGGGAAAGCGCAGCGCATCCAGCGCCTGCCGCCGCCGGGCGGCATCCTCCGGATCGGCAACCACTTCCAGCGTACCGCAGGGCAATGGCCGGGCGTCGCCGGGCAATTCCTGCCAGCGCTGCAAGGCGCGCAGCACGCCCGCACGGCTCAGGCGCGCCCGGATATCGTCGTCCGGGCTGATGACGGGACTCAAACCGGCTGCCCGGTGCCCATGATGGCTGGCTCCCAGCCCCGCCTGCAGGACGGGATCCAGCACGGTGACCTGACGGCCGCGTAGCGCCAGGGCCTGCGCCACCCCGGCTCCGGCCAGTCCGCCGCCCACCACCAGCACCGAACCGTCAGCGCCGCCGGCCGGCTCCTTGCGGCCCATGCCTGTACGCAAGCCGGCGACTGTCATTTCCCTCTTGCTGCCGAATCCCTGTACTTTCGACACCAGAAAACCGGCATCGCGCAAGGCGCGCCGCATTTCGCCGGCGCAGCACCAGGTTGCGACGGTCGCGCCCGGATTGGCCATGCGCGCCAACTGGCCAAACAAGGGACGCGACCACATGTCGGGATTCACCCGGGGAGCAAAACCGTCAAGGAAAAACGCATCCACGCCCGCCGATACCTGCTTGGCCAGGCGCATGACCGGGCCAAACGCCAGGGTCAGCGTCACGGCCCCATTTTCGAATTCCAGCCGGTGCATGCCTGGCAGCAAAGGCGGCCAGGCGGCGACCAGCTGCTTCGCAAGCGCATTTTCGGCTGCCGGCAAACGCGCCAGCAACTGCGCCATATCCTGCCTGGAAAAAGGATGCGCCTCGAAAGAGACGAAATGCAGGCGCGCCGGCCGCCGCGGGTCGTTGCGCCAGCAATGCCATAAGGCCAGGAAATTATGGCCCAGCCCAAAACCCGTTTCGCATACCGTGAATGCCTGCCTGCCTTGCCAGCGGCGGGGTAAATCGTTTCCTCGCACGAACACGCCTTCCGCCTGCGCCATGGCGCCCGCCTCGGGATGATAGATATCGCCGAAGTCCGGACTCATGAGGATGCCGCGCCAATCGAAGGCCGGCCTTGCGGGGATTAGCGGTTCGTAGTTGCTGGACATGCTTGCCGTAGCGAAAATCAAAAACCCATCACGTACAATGATACGTGAACGAGCGAGCGACGCTCTTGCTGGCGAGGCCTTTACCGTATGCAATCCAACCGACTTCCTGTTAGCGATTACCTGGACACCGCCGTTACCGCCGCCCGCGCCGCGGCGGCGATCTTGCAAGCATACGCCCACAATCGGGCCGAACTGGTGATCGACAAGAAAACCCGCAACGACCTGGTTTCGCAGGCGGATCGCGAAGCGGAGCAGGCCATCATCGAGATTCTGCGCGAACGCACTCCCGAGCTGGGCATCGTGGCCGAGGAAAGCGGCGGCTTCACATCGGGAGCCGCCACCTGGTATATCGATCCGCTGGACGGAACAACCAATTTTCTTCACGCCATCCCGCAATATGCCGTGTCCATCGGACTTATCGCCCATGCCGGCGCGCTGGTCACCGGCGACACACCGCTTGAGCAGGACACACCCATCATCGGCGTGGTCTATGACCCGAACCGCGAAGAGCTCTTCACCGCCATGCACGGCGTCGGCGCGTGGCTGAACGAACACCGCATCGCCTGCTCCTCCACCGAGCAATTGGCCGAATCGGTGGTGGCCACCGGCTTTCCCTTCCGCGACTTCTCGTTCGCCGATCAATACATGCCCACCTTGCATCAGGCCATCAACACGACGCGGGGGGTGCGCCGCCTGGGGGCCGCCGCGCTGGACCTGGCATGGGTGGCTTGCGGCCGCTACGACGGCTACTGGGAAATGGGCCTGGCGCCCTGGGATGTCGCCGCGGGCACCCTGATCGTGCGCGAGGCGGGCGGCATCTGCGAAGACATCCATCATCGCGATCCCTGGCCGGTCAAGGGCTATGTCTACGCGGGCAATACCCATACCGCGCCGGCGCTGGACGCCATGATCCGGCCGCACCTGACGAAAGGCTAGCCGCTCGCCCCAGCCGCTATGTCCGTGTTCGCATGGCCCTGATTTGATGATACGCTGGCACTGGCGTATAAAGTTCCAATCAACGAACACTACAGGACCGCAACCATGAAGCTGGCCGAACCTATCGTCGGATGGAAATCCGAAATCGCGGCCATACGCCGCGATATCCATGCCCATCCTGAACTGGCATACGAAGAAGTCCGCACCGCCGATCTGGTCGCGGGCAAGCTCGAATCCTGGGGCATACCGGTACACCGCGGCCTGGGCGTCACCGGCGTCGTGGGCATCATAAAGGGAAAGACCGAAAGCGGGCGAGCCCTGGGCCTTCGGGCCGATATGGATGCCCTGCCCATGCAAGAGGCCAATACCTTCAGCCATGCCAGCAAGCATCCGGGGAAAATGCATGCCTGCGGCCATGATGGCCATACAGCCATGCTCCTCGGCGCGGCGCGCTATCTGTCTGAACACCGCGACTTCGCCGGCACGGTGTACGTGATCTTCCAACCCGCTGAAGAAGGCTTCAGCGGAGCCCGGGCAATGATGGACGACGGCCTGTTCACGCTGTTCCCCATGGATGCCGTATTCGGCATGCATAACTGGCCCGGCATGCAGGCCGGAACCTTCGGCGTCGTCGCCGGACCCATCATGGCATCCAGCAACACGTTTGAAATTCGGCTCGAGGGCAAGGGCGCGCACGGCGCCATGCCGCACTTGGGCGTCGATCCCGTCATGGCCGCCGTTCAACTGGCGCAAAGCCTGCAAACCATCGTCACGCGCGACCGCAACCCCCTGGATCCGGCCGTGCTCAGCATTACCCAGATTCATAGCGGGTCGGCCGACAACGTCATTCCCAACGACGCCACGCTTCGAGGCACCGTCCGCACGTTCTCCGACCAGGCGCTGGACCTGATCGAGCAGCGCATGGCCCAGGTCACCGAACACACCAGCCTGGCCCTGAACTGCAAATCCGAATTCGCTTTCCATCGCAAATACCCGCCCACCATCAATCACGACAAGGAAGCCGCTTTCTGCGCACAGGTTCTGCAAGGCATCGTCGGCGCCGAACACGTCGATCAAACCGTGCAACCCTCGATGGGCGCGGAAGATTTCGCCTTCATGCTGAAGGAAAAACCGGGATGCTACGTCTGGATAGGCAATGGCCAGGGCGGCCACCGCGACCAGGGACACGGCACAGGCCCCTGCATGCTGCACAACGGCAGCTACGATTTCAATGACGAGCTGATCCCGCTGGGCGCCACCTACTGGGTCGAACTTGCCCGGCAATGGCTCGCAAGCCAGGCCAGCTAGCGCGGCAGGCCATTTAACAAATGTTTAACGGCCCGCCGGGCGCTTGCCATTAAAATAGCCAACGCAATGCGTCCGGCCTGCGCCGGTTACTCTACAATGCATCGTCCCCCACACGCCTAGTCCGGCCCTGCCAGGCAGGCGTGATCGATATCTGGAGCAGCAACCTTGAGCACCAACAATATCCAAACCGTCTTGCCCCCTCCAGAGCGCCACGCCGTTTTACGCGTAATGCCGCAGCCGGCCGACGCCAATATTCACGGCGACGTATTCGGCGGCTGGATCATGGCCCAGGTCGACATCGCCGGCTCCATCCCCGCCACGAGGCGCGCGGCGGGCCGTGTGGCCACGGTCGCCGTCAATTCCTTCACCTTCAAGCAGCCGGTATTCGTCGGCGATCTGCTCAGCTTCTATGCCGAGATCGTCAAGGTGGGCAACACATCCATCACCATTTCGGTGGAAGTCTATGCCGAGCGCCAGCGGCTGGAGCTCGAGGTCGTCAAAGTCACCGAAGCCATTCTTACTTACGTCGCCACCGACGACCAACGCAAGCGCCGCCCTCTTCCACCCGTTTGAACGCAAGGTTTGCCTATGTCGGATCCCTCAGTCCAGGCTGAAGACGCAGCGATCGTGATTCCGCGCCGCCTCGACCCCGAAGACGCGCAGCTTGCCTTGCAGCGCTTGCAAGCCATCCTCAAGCGGCAGGAAGTGGTGGAGGCCCTGGCGCACCGCCAGTACGAAGAGGACGACAAATCCAATCTGCTGGAAGGCCTGCTGCACCGGCAGCACGAGAACGAAATAAAGGCCATCGTCAACGACCTGCATCCGGCCGACATCGCTTTCATTCTGGAATCGCTGCCGGTACAGGAGCGTCAGGCTGTCTGGCAACTTGTCAGCGCCGAGCACGATGCCGACGTGCTGCTGGAAGTCGACGATTGGGCGCGCGAATCCCTGATCGAGTCCATGGATCACCAGGACCTGATCGCCGCGACCGGCACCATGGATGCGGACGAAATCGCCGACCTGGCCGCCGACCTTCCCGCGGACGTCATCGCCGAAGTGCAGAAGGGGCTGACCGACGAAGAGCGGGCGCAACTGATCGAAGCCATGGGCTATCCCGAAGACACGGTCGGCGCCATCATGGACTTTGAAATGGTCCGCGTGCGCGAAGACGTGTCGCTCGAGGTGGTGCTGCGCTATTTGCGCCGATTGCACGAACTGCCCGACCATACCGACCAGATCTTCGTGGTCGACCGCGAGGACAAGCTGCAAGGCACGCTGTACCTGTCGACGCTGCTGGTCCGCGAACCCGAGAATCTGGTGTCCGATGTCATGGTCACCGACTACCTGACGCTCAATCCCCTGGACTCCGACGCCGACGCGGCGGGCGCGTTCGAACGCTACGACCTGGTCTCGGCGCCGGTCGTCGACGACCAGGGCCGCCTGATCGGGCGGGTCACCATTGCCGAAGTGGTGGACGTCATCCAAGAGGACTCGCAAGAACAGGCCCTGTCGCGCGCCGGCTTGCAGGAAGAGGACATTTTTGCGCCGGTGCTCGATGCCTTGCGCAACCGCGCGCCCTGGTTGTTCGTCAACCTGTGCACGGCTTCGATCGCCTCGCTGGTGGCGTCCCGATTCGAGGACACCGTCAGCCATATTGTGATTCTTGCCTTCCTGATGTCCATCGTGGCGGGCATAGGCGGCAACTCGGGCAACCAGACCATGACCATGATCATCCGGGCGCTGGCCGTGGGCCGGGTCACCGGCTCCAACGCCTGGCAACTGGTCAAGCGCGAACTGACGGTAACCTTCCTGGTGGGCGCCTGTGGCAGCGTGGTTGCGGCTTGCTTTGCCTGGGCCATTTCGGGCTCCATCGCGATCGCCGCCGTGATGATGGCCGCGATGATATGCAATATGCTTATCGGCGCGGCCCTTGGTGTGCTCATACCCATGCTGCGCGACCGCTTCGGCAAGGACCCAGCCATGGGCTCCTCGGTGCTGCTGACCTTCGCCACCGACTCGCTGGGATTTTTTGTTTTCCTGGGCCTGGCCACGCTGTTTCTGATCTAGCCCGCCAGAATGGCAAACCGCTAATTGTTGAGGCCAGGTCTTGCCGGACCTGGCCTCAATTTATCTTACGGCTGCCACGCTGTATCGTGCGGCGCCGGCGGCATTGGCCCGTTTGGCGCCGGAATCCTGCGGCCTAGGCCAGCTTTCCGTGGCAATGCTTGAATTTCTTGCCGCTGCCGCAAGGGCAGGGATCGTTGCGGCCCACCTTGGGCATTCCGGCGGGCAGCGCGCCCCGCCCGGCCGGAGCCTGATCGATACCGGGATCCGCACCGCTAAGCGCGGCATCGTAATCGGAATGGTGATAGGTGACGTTATCGAGTGCCGGTTCGGTCTCCTCGACTTCGACCTGCTCGCGGGACTGTATCTTGACCGTCATCAGAACGCGCACGACTTCATTGCGGATGCGGTCCAGCATGTCGGAGAACAGCTCGAAGGCCTCGCGCTTGTATTCCTGCTTGGGGTCCTTTTGCGCATATCCGCGCAGATGTATGCCCTGCCGCAGGTGATCGAGCGCCGACAAATGGTTGCGCCAGTGCGTATCGATCGATTGCAGCAGCATGGAGCGCTCGAAGGGCGCCCAGCCTTCCGAGCCAACCAGATCGACCTTGGCCTGGTACAGGCGGCGGGCCTCGCCCAGTATCCGCTCGAGCAGATCGTCGTCGGTCAGGCTGGGTTCTTTTTCAAGCATCTCGACCAGCGGCAGGGAAAGCTGCCATTCCGCGTCCAAGGCCGTTTCCAGCCCCGGCACGTCCCATTGGTCTTCCACCGACTCTTCCGGTATGTGGGCCCTGAACTGTTCGGTAATGGCGGCTTCGCGCAAGCTGGCTATGGTTTCAGAGACATCGACCGATTCCAGCACTTCGTTGCGTTGTGCGTAAAGCACCTTGCGCTGGTCGTTGGCGACGTCGTCATATTCGAGCAATTGCTTGCGTATGTCGAAGTTGCGGCCTTCCACCTTGCGCTGCGCCGACTCGATGGAACGCGACACCATCTTGGCTTCGATGGGCTCGCCCTCGGGCAAACGCAGGCGCTCCATGATGGCGCGCACGCGATCGCCGGCGAAAATGCGCATCAGCGAATCCTCGAGCGAGAGATAGAAGCGCGATGATCCCGGGTCGCCCTGGCGGCCGGCCCGGCCCCGCAACTGATTGTCGATGCGGCGCGACTCGTGGCGCTCGGTGCCGATAATGCGCAAGCCGCCGGCCTCTTTGACCGCCGCGTTGGCGGGGGCCCATTCGGCCTTGATGACGGCGATGCGCTCTTCTTTCTGCTCGGCCGTCAAGGAGGCGTCGGCGCGGACCAGGTCGATCTGCTTCTCGACGCTGCCGCCCAGGACGATATCGGTGCCGCGGCCGGCCATGTTGGTGGCGATGGTGATGTGGCCCGGCTTGCCCGCCTCGGCCACGATCTCGGCTTCGCGCGCATGCTGCTTGGCATTGAGCACTTCGTGCGGCATCTTCGCCTTGGCCAGCATGCCGGATAGCAATTCCGAATTTTCGATGCTGGTCGTGCCGACCAGCACGGGCTGGCCGCGCTCGTGGCAGTCCTGGATATCGGCCAGGATGGCATTGTATTTTTCAGCGTCGGTCTTGAAGACCTGATCGTTCTGGTCCACGCGCGCCATCGGACGGTTGGTGGGAATGATCACCGTTTCCAGGGAATAGATTTCCTGGAATTCGTAGGCTTCGGTATCGGCCGTGCCGGTCATGCCCGCCAGCTTGGCGTACATGCGGAAATAGTTCTGGAAGGTAATGGATGCCAGCGTCTGGTTTTCGTTCTGGATCTTCACGCCTTCCTTGGCTTCCACCGCCTGGTGCAAGCCGTCCGACCAGCGCCGGCCAACCATCAGGCGGCCGGTGAATTCGTCGACGATCACGATTTCATCGTTCTGGACGACATATTGCTGGTCGCGGAAGAACAGATTATGCGCACGCAGCGCCACCATCAGGTGATGCACCAGAGAGATATTGCGCGGATCGTACAGCGACTCGCCTTCCGGCAGCAGGCCGATCTTCACGAGTATCTGCTCGGACTTGACCTGTCCGGCTTCCGACAAGTGCACCTGCTGGCCTTTTTCATCGACCCAGAAGTCGCCCTCGGGTTCGGGCTCGTGCGGCTTGGGCTCGAAGGGCATGCGGGTCAGCATGGGCGGCACGGCATTCATCCGCACGTAAAGCTCGGTATTGTCTTCCGCCTGGCCCGAAATGATCAGCGGCGTACGCGCTTCGTCGATCAGAATGGAGTCGACCTCGTCGACGATCGCGTAAAACAGCGGGCGCTGGCGGCGATCTTCGGCGCGATACTCCATGTTGTCGCGCAGATAATCGAAGCCGTACTCATTATTCGTGCCGTATGTGATATCGGCTTGGTAGGCGGCCTTTTTCTCGTCGTTTTCCTGTTGGGGCACGACCACGCCCACGGTCATCCCCAGGAAGGTATACAGGCGCCCCATCCATTCGGCGTCGCGTCGCGCGAGGTAGTCGTTGACGGTCACGACATGGACGCCCTTGCCCGCAAGCGCATTCAGGTAGACCGCCAGGGTCGCCATCAGCGTCTTGCCTTCGCCGGTGCGCATTTCCGCAATCTTGCCGTTATGCAAGGCGATGGCGCCCAACAACTGGACATCAAAGTGACGCATGCCGAAAACCCGCTTGCTGCCCTCGCGGACCACCGCAAACGCCTCTGGCAACAGGTCGTCCAGCGATGCGCCGTCGGCAATGCGCTGACGAAACTCCGGAGTTTTTGCAGCCAGCTCCTGATCGCTCAGGGCCGCCATGCCCGATTCGAGGGCGTTGATCTGCGCCACGTGCTTGCGATACTGTTTAAGTATGCGGTCGTTACGACTACCGATGAGCTTTTTTAGCAGAGAAACCATTCTTGTGTCGTCGATGCGAACTTGCCGCGCACAGCGCAAATTCCCATGCCTGTCTGTTGGGGTTGGCGGATTTTTCCGCAGGAAAACGATACAGTTTAACGCACCTGGGGCACGGCGGCTTCCGCCTGCGGGGAGGCATCGACCACAAGTTGCCGCTCCGGCTCCTGCCGAGCCAAAAACAGTGTGGGATCAAGGGGATGGCCCGCCATGCGCACCTCGAAATGCAGATGGGAACCGGTGGAGCGGCCGGTGGAACCCACGCGCGCGATCAGCTGCCCCTTCTCGACCAGGTCGCCCACTTTTACGTTGATGGACGACGCGTGCGCATACCGGGTAATCAGCCCGTTGCCGTGGTTGATTTCGACCAGCTTGCCGTAGCCGGGCGCGTAGCGCGCCTCGGTAACCACCCCTCCCGATGCCGCGTGAATGGGCGTACCCTTGGGCGCGGCGAAATCCAGGCCCTCGTGCATGGAGTGACGGCCCGTCACCGGATTGCGCCGCCAGCCGAAGGAAGAGGTCAGGTAGGGATAATTGACGGGATTGAAAGTGGGCAGCCCGGCCTCGATGCCGCTACGCCGGGTCAGGACCAGGTCCAGCATCTCGAAGCCGTCTTTTTTCTGGGACAGCTCATGGGTCAGCGCATCCAGTTGGCGGCCCAGGCCTTCGGCCGACCAGGAAGCGCCATGCTCGGAGGTGATATAGTCCATGACGGGAGCATCGCCTTGTTCCAGGCTGGCATGCACCTCGGGGTCGGTATACGATACGCCAGCGGCTTCGGCAACCCGTTTGCTAAGGGCATCCATCGCAATCAGCTTGGCCTGCAGATCGCCCACCTTGGATGCCAGCAAATTGACGTTTTCACGCACATAGGCCGAATCCCGGGATGCCTGTTCCGTAATGACGCGTTCCTGGTCGGCCGTCATGACGGGCCGTTTGAGCAGATACGACTGGACCCACGCACCGGCAGCCGCCGAGGCACCCATTGCAGCCGCCGCGATAAGCGTCACGAAAGCCACCCTTAGCACCCTGGCGTTAGAATCAGCAAACCTTTTGCGCATATAGCTTTATCTCACTTCAATTCAATTCTTTATAAATACAGACATGTCCCGACCCGGCACACGACGATCCCATGACGATGCGCGGCCCGCCACCCTGGCGCTAGGCTGGCTGGGCGGCGACCGGCAAGGTGCGCAGGTGCTGGAGACGGCACGCAGATTGCTGGCGGCCGAGCAAGCGGCAAAAGACGCCTTGCCGCCCGCCCTGGCCCTGGTGTGCAAGGTGGCCCGTATAGAAAGACAGCAAATTACGCTGGCAGTTCCCAGCGCCGCCTACGCGGCAAGGCTGCGGCAACTTGCCCCCAGCATCGTGCAGACGCTTGCTGGCGGCGGGTGGAACCTTACCGAAATCAAGGTCAAGGTTCAAGCCGGCCTGTTACAAAGCCAGACAAAAAAGTCTGGCAAAGAGGTGGTCCCCCTGGACAATGCGGCGCTGGACGCCTTCGACGAACTGCGCGGCAAGCTGCGGCCCGGCCCGCTGGCAGATGCGGTAAAACGCCTGCTGGACCATCATCGCCGCTAAAGGCGCGCCGGGTGTTTGCCTTTTACGCGAATTTCCATTCGCGCGTGAAGGCCTTGGGTGCGGTAGCCATGGAATCGTATGTCACGAGTTCCCAGCTGTCTTGCCGGGCGAGCAGCGCCCGCGCCAACTGGTTGTTCAGGCCGTGCCCCGACTTGCACGCCACATAGCGCGCAACCAGAGGCTTGCCTATAAGGTAAAGGTCGCCGATGGCGTCCAGTATCTTGTGTTTTACGAATTCGTCGTCGTAGCGCAAGCCATCGGAATTGAGCACGCGGTACTCGTCCATGACAATGGCGTTATCCAGGCTGCCGCCGCGAGCCAGGCCCGCGGCGCGCAAGGCCTCGACCTCGCTGGCGAAACCGAAAGTACGGGCGCGCGCAATGGTCTTGATATAGGAGTCTTTCTCGAAATCGACTTCGGCGAAATTGGCCGTGGAGTCGATGGCGGGATGGTGAAAATCGATGGCGAACGACAAGGCAAAGCCGTCGTAAGGTTCCAGGCGCGCCCATTTCAGGTCGTCGCCTTCGCCTTCGCGGACTTCGACGGTTTTCAGGACGCGCAGGAATTGCTTGGGCGCGGCCTGTTCCTCAAGGCCGGCCGAGCGCAGCAGGTACACGAAGGTGCCGGCGCTGCCGTCCATGATGGGAACTTCCTCGGCGGTAAGGTCGACGTGCAGGTTATCGACACCCAGGCCGGCCAGCGCCGACATCAGATGCTCGACGGTGGATACGCGCACATTTCCCTGCTGCAGCACCGAGGCCATGCGGGTGTTGCCCACCTGGTCCGCCTGCGCGGGCAAATCGACGACTTCGGGAAGATCAACGCGATGAAACACAATACCGGTATTGGGCGCGGCCGGGCGCAAGGTGATCTCGACCCGCCGGCCCGAGTGCAGGCCGACCCCTTTGGTACTGATCGTTTTCTGTATGGTGCGTTGACGTAGCATATTCTGGATTAAGCAAGATCATGCCGGGATTCGCCCGGAAACATGAATGACATAGTAGTGTAACCGAATCAAGGGTTAACCACTAAACATATGTGTTTCAAGCGACTTCAGGCAGCCCGTGAAAACAGGCGATAAAACGCGGCGGCGCACTTCCCCGGGGAAAGGGGGAAGTGCGCTGCCGGGCCTGTCCGGGAGGACAGACATGTGAGAGGCGTATTTACTGCTCCGAACCCTTAGTCCGCCTGCTTGCGCAGGAAGGCCGGGATATCGAAGTGATCCATGCCGGCGGTTTCCAGGGCGCGCACCTGGGCCGAAGCCTGGCTGCGCGGATTACGGATGACAGCGGGAACATCCGAACCGCCGAAATCATGGCCGCTCATCATGCCCATGTTGTCGGTGCCGGTACGCAAGTTTTCCGCCACATTCTGCACCAATTGAGGACGCGACGCCGCGGGACGGCCAAGGCCAGTCGCCACCACGGTCACACGCAGGTTTTCGCCCATGGATTCGTCGTAGGCCGTGCCGAAAACGATGGTTGCCTCGTCGGCGGCATAGCTGCGGATGGTATCCATGATTTCGCGGGTTTCACGCATCTTCAGGGTGCGGCTTGCCGTGATGTTCACCAGCATGCCGCGGGCGCCATGCAAATCGACGCCTTCGAGCAAGGGGCAAGCGATGGCGCGTTCCGCGGCCACGCGGGCGCGGTCCGTGCCGGCGGCGATCGAAGTACCCATCATGGCCTGGCCCTGCTCGCCCATGATGGTCTTGACGTCCTCGAAGTCGACGTTCACATTGCCTTCGACATTGATGATCTCGGCAATCCCCGCGCAGGCGTTGTGCAGCACGTCGTCGGCCGACTTGAAGCAGTCTTCCTGCGTTGCGTCTTCGTCCATCAGGTCATACAGGTTTTCATTGAGCACGACGATCAGGGAATGCACGTGCTTGGACAGCTCGGCAATACCTTCTTCCGCCATTTTCATGCGCTTGCCGCCTTCGAAACCGAAGGGCTTGGTCACCACGCCCACGGTCAGAATGCCCAGTTCCTTGGCCACTTCGGCCACGACCGGGCCGGCTCCGGTACCCGTGCCGCCGCCCATGCCGGCGGTAATGAAGACCATGTTGGCACCGGTCAGCGCCGCGCGGATTTCCTCGCGGGCGGTTTCGGCCGCGGCGCGGCCCTGTTCAGGCCGTGCGCCAGCACCCAGGCCTGTGCGGCCCAGGCGGATCTGGACGGGCGCCTCGCTGGTGGCGAGCGCCTGGGCGTCGGTGTTGGCGCAAATGAAATCCACGCCGTTCACGCCCGATCGGATCATGTGGGCCACGGCATTACCTCCTGCGCCGCCCACTCCCACTACTTTAATAACGGTACCATTCGCGCTGGTATCGAGCATTTCGAAATTCATCATGATTGACTCCCTCACATAACCAAAAAAAGCGACAAATACAAAGTTCCCCAGTACTGCTTATTGTCCGGAATCGCTTCAAAGGAATTGCCAGCCTGATTCGCTCGCACCTGATTTGAAACTCCTCCGTGAACAGGCTTATGCCACCTGTCCATCAGGGCTTGCGCCCTAATTCATGAACCACTCCTTCATGCGCGCCAGCAGAGTCCTGAAACTGCCCTTCTGCTGAGCCACCTTGCGGCCTCTGGCGCGCTGCAAACGGGCTTCGGACAGCAAGCCCATCACTGTGGAAAAACGCGGATTGTGCATGACATCGGCCAGGCTGCCCTCGTAGGCGGGAACCGCCACACGCACCGGTTTCAAAAATACGTCTTCGGCCAGCTCGACAATGCCCGGCATCAATGCCGTGCCGCCAGTCAGCACCACTCCGGAAGCCAGCAAATCCTCGTAGCCCGATTCGCGCACAATTTGCTGTACGAAGGTAAACAGCTCCTCGATACGCGGTTCGATCACGGCGCCAAGCGCCTGGCGCTTGACCTGGCGGTTGGGCCGGTCGCCCAGGCCAGGAACCTCGATATGCTCCTCCGGGCTGGCCAGCACCTGCTTGGCGATGCCGAAGCGCAGCTTGATTTCCTCCGCATCCGGAGTGGGCGTGCGCAGCATCGCCGCGATATCGCTGGTGATCTGATCGCCCGCAATCGGCACGACCGCGGTGTGCCTGATGGCGCCGCCGGTAAAGATCGCGATATCCGTCGTGCCGCCGCCCACGTCGACCAGCACCACACCCAATTCCTTTTCGTCGGATGTCAGGCAGGCCAGGCTGGAAGCCAGCGGCTGAAGTATCAGGTCCTGCACCTCCAGGCCGCAGCGACGCACGCACTTGACGATATTCTGGGCGGCGCTGACAGCGCCCGTGACAATATGCACACGTACTTCCAGGCGCAATCCGCTCATGCCTATCGGCTCGCGTATGTCTTCCTGAGAATCCACAATGAACTCCTGGGTCAACACATGCAGCACTTGCTGATCGGTCGGGATGTTCACCGCCTTGGCCGTTTCGATGACACGCGCCACATCGGTCGCGGTCACTTCCTTGTCCTTGACGGCCACCATGCCGCTGGAATTGAAGCTGGTGATGTGGCTGCCCGCGATGCCGGTATAGACTTCGCGGATCTTGCAATCGGCCATCAGCTCGGCCTCTTCAAGCGCGCGCTGTATGGAATTGACGGTCGATTCGATATTTACCACCACGCCTTTGCGCATGCCCTGGGATTCATGCTGACCCAGGCCCAATACTTCGAAACGCCCTTCCGGGAGGATCTCGGCCACCACGGCCACCACTTTGCTGGTGCCGATATCGAGTGCAACGATCAGGTCCTTGATGTCACGGGTCATAGTCTTTTACTTCGCAGAGGTATTGGAAACAGGGGCCAGGGTAATTGCAAAACCGTTGGCATAACGTAAATCGGCACTGCTTATGGCGCGGCCGTCCAGCCGCTCCGCCAGCTTCGGCCAGGCCTGGACGAAGCGTTCTATCCGCGCCGCGAACGGCAGCGCTCCGGAGCGGCCATGCGGATCGGCCACATCGGCGGCGGGATCGCGGCCCAGGCTCAGGCGCACGCCGTCGGAAAGTTCCACTTCCCAGGCATAGCGTGGACTAAGCGTGACTTCCTGGACGCGCAGGCTAAGAGGCGCAAACCAGCGCGCAAGCTCGGCATAGCGCTGCACCACCAGCCGCTCGGAACTTTCCGGCCCGTTCAATTGCGGAAGATCCGCATCGTCGGGCAGTTCGCCCTGGTTGGCCGAGAAAGCCTCGCCCCAGCTGTTGATCATCTGGTTTTCGTTCCACAGGGCCAGCGGCTGCTGCTCTTCGATCTGGATGCGCAATGCATTGGGCCAGACGCGGCGGATGCGGGCGTGGCGAACCCAGGGCACGGTTTCGATCAAATCGCGGGTATCGTCCAGATCGACCGAGAAAAAATTGCCGGCGATCTGCCCCGCGATGGTGGCCCGGACGCTGGCGGCAGATACGTAGTTCAGGGATTCGGACTGCATCGGTTCGATCTGTATCTTGGCAATGGCGAAATAAGGCCGTTGCGCAATCCACACCACGACGCCCAAGATCAATGCAAGCACGGCCAGCAAGGCCAGCATGTTTGCAATGAAGTTGATCAATCGGGCGTCGGAAAACACGAATATCTCCTGGTTAGACGGCAGGCGGCGCCTGCACTTTGCAGCACGCGGTGGACAGGATTTCCAGGCACAGCTCGGCGTAGCTCATGCCGGCCGCCTTGGCGCCCATGGGAACCAGCGAATGGCTGGTCATGCCGGGCGAGGTGTTCATTTCCAGCAGCCATGGCCTGCCGGACTCATCCAGCATGAAATCGGCGCGCCCCCAGCCTTCGCACTTCAAGGCGGTATAGGACTGTTCGGCAATGCGCTGGATGCTTGCGCTCAGTGCGGGATCCAGCGACGCCGGACATACATACTGGGTGTCGTTGGAAATATATTTGTGCTCGTAGTCGTAGTTGCCGCCAGGCGCCACGATCTCGATGATGGGCAGGGCGCGCGCCGTATTCCCCTTGCCCAAAATCGGCACGGTCAGTTCGCGGCCTTCGACGAACTGCTCGGCCAGCACCTCGCTGTCGTACAGGGCGGCAAGCTCATATGCTTTGCGCAAGCCCGCCACGCCATCCACGCGGGTCACACCCAGCGTCGATCCCTCATGGGGCGGCTTGATGATCAACGGCAGGCCCAGGCTTGCCGCGACGCGATCCAGGTCGGAATCGGGCGTCAGCACAGCATAGTCCGGCGTCGGCAAGCCTTGCTGCAGCCAAACCTTCTTGGTCATGATCTTGTCCATGGCCAGCGAGGAGGCCATCGGACCGCTGCCGGTATACGGCAATTGCAAAAGCTCCAGCGCGCCCTGCAAGGTGCCGTCTTCGCCGTGGCGGCCGTGCAAGGCAATGAAAACGCGGTCGAAGCCGGCATTGATCAGGTCCACCAGCGTGTAGCGGCCGGTGTCGAACAGGTGCGCGTCCACGCCCGCGCCGCGCAAGGCTTCATGCACGCCCTGCCCCGACATCAGCGACACCTCGCGCTCGGCGGAAGTTCCGCCGTACAAAACACCCACCCGTCCGAACTTGTCACTCATGCCTGCTCTCCAATCTGCCCGGGTACGCGGCTGATGGACCCCGCCCCCATTACCACAACGACATCGCCGTCCCGCGCGAAATCGCGAATCGCCTGCGGCAACTCGGCGACGTCTTCAACGAAAACGGGTTCAACCTTGCCCGCGACCCGCAGCGCCCGCGCCAGGGCGCGTCCATCGGCCGCCACCAGGGGCGGCTCACCGGCCGGATACACATCAGTCAGCAGAACGGCGTCCGCCTGCCCCAGCACCCGGACGAAATCCTCGAAGCAATCGCGCGTGCGCGTATAGCGGTGCGGCTGGAAGGCCAGGACGACCCGGCGATCCGGCCAGGCTCCCCGCGCGGCTGCCAGCGTGGCGGCCATCTCGACCGGGTGGTGCCCGTAGTCGTCGATGACGGTGTAGCGGCCACCGCCGCGCTGCGGCGACACGTCGAAGTCGCCCACTTGCGTGAAGCGCCGGCCCACGCCATTGAAGCTGGCCAGGGCCTTGGCTATCGCCGCATCGGGAACGCCCAGCTCGGTCGCCACGGCGATCGCCGCCAACGCGTTCAGCACGTTGTGATGGCCCGGCAGGTTCAGCGCGATCGACAAGGGCGGCAGCACGCCGGTCGCGCCTTGCCGCTGCACGTCGAAGCGCATGACCGTGCCGTCGGCTTGAACGTTCACCGCGCGAACCTGCGCTTCGGTATCGATGCCATAAGTCGTCACGGGGCGGGATACGAAGGGAATGATTTCCCGCACATTGGCGTCGTCGCCGCACAGCACGGCCGTGCCGTAGAACGGCAGCCGCTGCGTAAACTCGATGAAAGCGCTCTTCAGGCGGGCAACGTCGTGGCCGTATGTATCCATATGGTCGACGTCGATATTGGTGATCACCGCCATGACGGGAAGCAGGTTCAGGAAAGACGCATCCGACTCGTCGGCTTCGACCACAATGAATTCGCCCTGGCCAAGCCGGGCGTTGGCGCCGGCCGAATTCAGTCGGCCGCCAATCACGAAAGTGGGGTCCAGGTCGCCGGCGGCCAGCACGCTGGCCACCAGACTGGTCGTCGTCGTCTTGCCATGCGTCCCGGCCACGGCGATGCCGCGCTTAAGGCGCATCAGTTCGGCCAGCATCAGGGCGCGCGGGACCACCGGTATGCGCGCGGCGCGGGCGGCAAGGACTTCGGGATTGTCCGCCGAGACGGCCGTGGAGGTCACAATGGCGCCCGCGCCCTTGATGTTGTCCTCAACATGCCCAATGGCGATGCGCGCGCCCAGCCGCGCCAGCCGGCGCGTGACCGCCGTATCCTGAATGTCGGAACCACTGATGGCATAGCCCAGGTTCAGCAGGACCTCGGCGATCCCGCTCATGCCCGAGCCGCCTATTCCCACAAAATGTATGCTCTGAATTCGGTGTTTCACGCCTGCCTCCTGGCAACTTGTTCGCATGCATCGGCGATTTGCCCGGTCGCGTTCAGTCGGGCATGCTCGTGCGCATGCTCGGCCACCTGTGCAAGCTGCGCGCGGCTGATGCCGCGCAGCCATTCCGCCAGCCATTGCGTGGTCAAACCGGACTGCTCCCGCAGCCATCCGCCCTGGCAGTCGCTCAGGTAGCGTGCATTGGCGGTCTGATGGTCGTCGATCGCATGGGGCAGCGGCACGAACAGCGCGGCTACGCCCACGGCCGCCACTTCGGCCACCGTCATGGCGCCCGCCCGGCAAATCACCACATCCGCGTCGGATAGCGCGGCCGCCATATCGTCGATGAACGCGTGGCATACCGCCTGCACGCCCACTTTTTCATAGCTTGCTCGCAAAGCCGCAAGGTGCTGCTCGCCCGCTTGGTGAGTAACCAGCGGCCGCTCTTCATTTCGCAATTGCGCCAGTGCCTGGGGGACCGCTTGGTTCAATGCGGCCGCGCCAAGGCTTCCTCCCACCACCAGCAAGCGTAGCGGACCCTGCCGCGCCGCATAGCGTTCCGCGGCGGGCGCCACCCGCGCCAGCGCCTGCCTGACCGGATTACCCACCATGACCGCGCCGGGCAAGGCGCCCGGAAAGCCGACCAGCACCTTGCCGGCCAGCTTGGCCAGCCAGCGATTGGCGGTCCCGGCCACGGCGTTCTGCTCGTGAATCACGACGGGTATGCGGCTCAAAGCGGCCATGATGCCGCCGGGAACGGCGACATAGCCGCCCATGCCCAGCACAACATCGGGCCTGATTCGCGCCAGATGGCGCCGTGCTTGCAGGCAGGCACGGGCAAGGGTAAATGGCAGCTTCAACAGCGCCAGAGGGCCTTTGCCCCGCAAGCCCGAAAAACGCACAGGCACAAGTTCGAACCCCTGGGGCGGCACAAGACGTCCTTCCATGCGGTCGGGGTGGCCCATCCACATCACAGTCCATCCGCGCGCCTTCATTTCATGAGCCACGGCCAGTCCGGGCATGATATGCCCGCCTGTCCCGCCCGCCATGATCAGCAAGGTATTCGCGCTCATGTCCTCTTGCCTCGCATAAGGTTGCGATTCTCAAAGTCGACCCGGAACAGCAAGGCCATCGACACCAGATTCATGACTATGCCAGTGCCGCCATAGCTCACCATGGGCAAGGTCAGGCCCTTGGTGGGCAACAGGCCCAGGCAGACTCCTATATTGATGAAGCACTGCACGCCGAACCACAAGGCCACGCCCTGCGCGACCAGCCCGTTGAATATGCGTTCCATGGCAATCGCCTGCCGCCCGATCTCGAAACTGCGCCAAACCAGGAAACCGAACAGGCCGATAAGGAAGATGATTCCGACGAAACCCAGTTCCTCGCCGATAACGGCGACGATGAAATCGGTGTGCGCCTCGGGCAGATAATGCAATTTTTCGATGCTGGCGCCCAGCCCCACGCCGAACCACTCGCCGCGCCCCAGTGCGATCAGGGAATGCGACAGCTGATAGGCGCTGCCATAGGCGTTCTCCGGATTCCATGGATCCAGATATACGAACAAGCGCTCGCGCCGCCAGGGCGACAACCAGATAAGCAGCAAAAAGCTGCCGACCAGTATGAACAGCAAGGCGGAGAACAGCTTTCCGTTGATGCCGCCAATGAAGAGAATGCCCACGGCAATGGCCACGATGACCATAAAGGCGCCCAGGTCCGGTTCAAGCAGCAGCACCATGCCCACCACCGCCAGCGCGCAGGCCATGGGCAGGAAGCCGCGCACGAAATTTTGCATATGCTCTTGCTTGCGCACGGTGTAGTCGGCCGCATAAAGCAGCACGGCAACTTTCATGAGCTCCGAAGGCTGGAAGTTGATGGGACCCAGCGGCAGCCAGCGCCGCGCACCGTTGACCTCGCGCCCCACGCCCGGAATCAGGACAATCAGCAGCAGAAGCAGGCAAAGCAGGAAAAGCGGGACAGCGAACTTCTGCCAGACCTGCATGGGAATGCTGACGGCGCACAGCGCGCAGAACAGGCCTATCAGTATGAACACGCCATGGCGAAGCACGAAGTAGAAACGGCCATAGCTTTCGTAGCGCGGTCCATCGGCCAGGGCAATGGAGGCGGAATAGACCATCAGCAAGCCGAACAGGACCAGGGTGGCGGCGACGATCAGCATCGAAATGTCGAAACTGGGCATCGTCGTGCGTCCGGGCCGCACGGCGTTCACCCCGGAGTTCAGGTCGGCGAACAGGCTCATGCGACCTCCCCTTGGCCAAGGGCCAGTTCCTGAACCTCATCGACGAAGCAACGCCCGCGATGGCCGTAATTCTTGAACATGTCCATGCTGGCGCATGCCGGCGAAAGAAGAACGGTATCGCCCGGCTGTGCCAGGCCGAAGCCCGCCCGGACCGCATCGGCCATCGTGGCGGCGTGCTTCACCGGGACACCCGAGGGCGCCAGAGCCTGCTCAATGATGGCGGCGTCCTGGCCGATGAGCACCAGGGCGCGCGCATGTTCGCGCACCACCCGGATCAGCGGCGTAAAGTCCTGGCCCTTCCCCAATCCGCCGGCAATCAGCACCGCCGGCGACTCCATGCCGTCCAGCGCGGCGACCGTGGCTCCCACGTTCGTGCCCTTGCTGTCGTCGACGAAATCCACACCGCCGATACTGCGCACAAATTCGGTGCGATGCGGTTCGCCGGCGTAGTCCCGCAGGGCGTGCAGCATATTGGCCCAACCCAGCCCCAGGCTGCGAACCAGCGCCAGCGCGGCCAGCGCATTCAATGCGTTATGCAAACCGCGAACGTGCAATGCATCGGCCGGCATCAGCTTCGTCGGCCGCCCGGCCGCCCGCTGCGGCGCCTCCTGGTTCTTTTTCCGTTTCGTCGACGCAACCGGCATGTCGAAGTCGGCGGCATCCGCCGCCGTCAGCCATAACATGCCGTTATCGCTTTCCAGGCCCAGGTCGCCCTCGAGTTCGGGGCGGCCGCGGCCAAAACTGCGCACGGCGGGCGAATTGACGGTTTCCACCATGCCGGCCACCAGCGGGTCGTCGCGATTGACGATAGCCACGCGGGAGCATTGCAATAACTTGGCCTTCGCGGCCGCGTAGGCCTGCATGCTTCCATGCCAGTCCAGGTGATCCTGGGTCACATTCAGCACGACAGCCGCGTCGGGCGCAAGCGTGTGCGTGCCTTCGAGCTGAAAGCTCGATAATTCCAGCACCCACACATCGGGTAATTGATTCGTGTCCAGCGCATCGCGCAGCGCCGTCAGCGCCGCCGGGCTGATGTTTCCGGCCGCCTTGGCCGACAGCCCGCAGGCCTGCGCCAGCTGACGCGCCATGGCGGTGACCGTCGTCTTGCCATTGGTGCCGGTAACCGCCAGAACCTTGGGGCTGTAGCCCTGCTCCGACATATCGGCAAGCGCGCGCGCAAATAGCTCGATTTCGCCTACCACCTGGATCTGCCTGTTCTGGGCCAGCGCCAAGAAAGATTTCACAGGCTCATGCAAGGGCGACAGGCCCGGGCTCAGGACAATGGTATGCACATCCTGCAAGGCGGCTTCGTCAAACACATCCTCGCCGCCCAGCCGGAAATCGACGCGCGACGCATCCAGCTCCGATCGCAAGCCGGGCAGGCCGCCCGGCTCGGCCCGCGTGTCCAAAACCCGCAGGCGCGCTCCGTGCCGCGCGCACCACAGCGCAGCGGCCACGCCCGTCTCGCCCAGGCCCAGAATCAGGGTCAAGCCGTCGACGCGCACCGAAGGGAAAGACATTGTATTCATCGCAGTTTCAAACTTGCCAAGCCGATCAGCACCAGCATCATGCTGATAATCCAGAATCGCACCACCACTTGGGTTTCCTTCCAGCCGCTTACCTCGAAGTGGTGGTGCAGCGGGGCCATGCGGAAGATCCTCCGCCCCTCGCCATATCTTTTTTTCGTGTACTTGAACCATGCCACCTGCATCATCACCGAAAGGGTCTCAACCACGAACACTCCGCCCATGATGAACAGCACGATTTCCTGGCGCACGATGACAGCGATGGTTCCCAGCGCACCGCCCAAAGCCAGGGCGCCCACATCGCCCATGAACACCTGGGCCGGATAGGCGTTGAACCATAAAAAGGCCAGCCCCGCGCCGGCGATCGCCGCGCACAGGACCATCAGCTCGGAAGCGCCCGGTATATAAGGGAAAAGCAGGTATTTGGAGTAATCGACCCGACCCACCACATAGGCGAAAATACCCAGCGCGCTGCCCACCATGACGGTGGGCATGATCGCCAGGCCATCCAGGCCGTCGGTCAGGTTGACGGCATTGCTGGATCCCACGATGACCAGCCAGGTCAACGCCACGAAGCCGAACACGCCCAGGGGATAGCTGACGCTCTTGAAAAACGGCACGATCAGGTCGGCGCGAGTGGGCAACGGCATGGTAAAGCCGCTCAGCACCCAATCCCTGAACAAAGGCCATAGTTCCGCGTTGGCGGGCGCCGATACGGCGAAGCTGAGATAGACCGCGGCAATGATGCCGATCAGCGCCTGCCAGAAAAACTTGCGGCGCGAAGACATGCCTTCCGGATCACGATTGACCACCTTCTTATAGTCGTCGGCCCAGCCTATCCAGCCGAAGCCGAAGGTCACCAGCAGCACCACCCACACGAAACGATTAGTCCAGTCCGCCCACATCAGGGTGCTCACGCCTATCGCGATCAGGATCAGCGCCCCGCCCATGGTGGGCGTTCCGTTTTTCTGCAAGTGTGATTCGGGGCCGTAGGCGCGCACGGCCTGGCCGATTTTCAGCTCGGTCAGCTTGCGGATCACGCGGGGACCCGCGAACAGGCCAATCAGCAGGGCTGTCCCGCAAGCCAGCACGGCGCGGAACGTAATGTATTCGAACACGCTGAAAGCGCGTATGTGTGAATCGGACAGCCAGCGCGCCAGTTCAAGTAGCATGGCGAACCCCTTCTTCGTGGTTTATTAAATATTCTTCCAGCGCCCGCACTAC
The DNA here is from genome assembly GCF_048751585.1 of Pollutimonas rozaliensis. Classification (NCBI taxonomy): domain Bacteria; kingdom Pseudomonadati; phylum Pseudomonadota; class Betaproteobacteria; order Burkholderiales; family Alcaligenaceae; genus Pollutimonas; species Pollutimonas rozaliensis. The sequence goes on from NZ_JAZHOB010000008.1 coordinate 312,612, forward strand.
GCGCTCCATCCGGGTGCTGCGCGATCCCTTGACCAGGATATTGGCCGGAGTCAGCGTAAACAGGTAGGGATTCAGTTTTTCCATGGAATCGAAGGCGCGGGCGTTGGCTCCGAACGCCTGGGCGGCATGGACGCTGGCGGGACCGAAAGCCAGCAATACATCGATACCGCGCTCGCGGGCATAATCGCCGACCTCCGCATGCATGGCGGGGCCGTTCTGGCCGACTTCGCCCATATCGCCCAGCACCAGCACTTTTCTGCCTGCCAATTGCGCCAGCACATCAATGGCGGCGCGCACCGAATCGGGATTCGCGTTATAGGTATCGTCGATCAGCTGGAAACCTCCCGCCAGCTTGCGCGGCTGCATGCGCCCGGCCACCGGGTTGAAGGCTTCCAGGCCCTCCACGATGGCGGACAGCGATACTCCCGCGCACAAGGCGCAAGCCGCCGCGGCAAGCGCATTGCGCAAGTTGTGCACCCCCGGCGCGGACAGAACCAGCCCGGCATTGCCCACGGGAGTATGGATCTGGCAAAGCGTGCGTGTCGGTTCCGCATGTATCTGGTCGGCATGGACCTCAAAGCCCGCATCGAAGCCAAAGCGCAGCACCTGGCGGCCTCCGGCCATCCGGGTCCACAAATCCGTATAGGCATCGTCGCCGGGAAAGACGGCCATGCCGCTGTCGGGCAGCGCTTCCAGTACCGATCCGTTCTCCAGCGCCACAGCCTCCACGGTATGCATGAACTCCTGATGCTCGCGCTGGGCGTTGTTCACCAAGGCCACCGTGGGCTGCGCCACATCGGCCAGCAGGGATATTTCGCCGGGATGATTCATACCGAGTTCGAACACGGCGGCCAGATGCCCGCGATTCAGGCGCAGCACCGTCAGGGGAACGCCTATATCGTTATTCAGGTTGCCGCGCGTGGCCAGGCTGCCGTCTTGACCCAGCGCCTGCCGGAGTATCGACGCAATCATTTCCTTAGTGGTGGTCTTGCCGTTGCTTCCCGTCACGCCGATGACCGGCAGCTGGAACAAGCGCCGCCAGGCCGTGGCGATGCGCAGCAAGGCCTGGCGCGTATCGCCGAGCACGAACTGCGGCAACTGGACCGAAGCGTCGCGCCGCGCGACGATGGCCGCGCAGGCGCCCGCGGCAAGCGCGGTGGCCAGATAATCGTGCCCATCGAACGCATCGCCCTTCAGCGCCAGAAACATCTGGCCCTCATCCAGGGTACGCGTATCGGAAGACAGCCTGGAATCCTGCAGGAACGTCAGGGCGAACCGGGCCCATTCGCGGTCGTCGAACGGCGCGCGCACGCCTTGCGATTCCTGATAGGTCTCATGGCCCTTGCCCGCCAGCAGCACGACATCGTCGGGACCGGCGCTCCAGATGGCCGACAGGATGGCAAGCGCCCTGTCCTCTTCGATCCGGGGCGCCAGCGGCATGCCCGATATGATCTGCTCGATGATGTCTCGCGGGGCTTCGACGCGCGGGTTGTCATTGGTCAAGATCACGACATCGGCGCGCTCGGCCGCGATGCGGCCCATGATGGGGCGCTTGCCGATGTCGCGGCTGCCTCCGCAGCCGAATACGCACACCAGCTTGCCGCCGCGCACCGCCGCCACATCGCGCAAGGCGCGCAGCGCGCGCTCCAGCGCGTCGGGCGTATGCGCATAATCGACCACCACCATGGGGGCCGCCCGGACAGCGCCGGCACGCGCCAACGGCTCGACAATCTGCAAGCGGCCCTGCACCGAACTCAGGGTCGCCAGCACCCGCGCCACTTTGGACAAATCCCAGCCCAGCTCCTGCAACACCCCCGCAACCAGCAATAGATTGGAAATATTGTGTTCGCCAACCAGACGCGTCAACAACTGGGCCGCGCCATCACGGGTGCGCAGATTGAAAACCAATCCGTAGGGCCCCGCCTGTATCTCTTCCGCCCGCACATCGGCGTCAAGCCCGGGCTGCATGGAATACGAAACCGCCATTTCCGCAGGCAGGACCCGCAACAGCTCTGCGCCCGCGGGGTCATCGGCATTGACAACGGCGCGGCGCAAACCGGGCCAGCCGAAGAGCGCGAACTTGGCCTGCCTGTAATTTTCCAGCGTGTGGTGATAATCAAGGTGATCGTGCGTCAGGTTGGTGAACGCGGCGATATCGATGCGCACATGGCTCAAGCGGCCCTGCACCAAGCCGATGGACGACGCCTCCAGTGCAACGGCTGCCGCGCCGGCATCGCGCATGACGGCCAGGCTGCGATGCATGGTCAGGACATCCGGGGTGGTCAAGGAACCGCCCAGATTCTCGCCGCTGGGCAGCGATACGCCCAGAGTGCCCACGGTACCGCAAGGAATTCCTTCGGCGTTCAGTGCCGCCGCCAGCCATTGGACGCAACTGGTCTTGCCATTGGTGCCCGTCACGGCAACGACGGACAAGGCCGTCGAGGGCTCGCCGTACCATAGATGCGCGACTTCGCCCAACTGCTCCGCAAGCTGAGGGACCTCCAGGATGGGAATCTCCACCCCCGGCGCGGCGCCGGAGGCGCCATCGCCATGCAAGACTATTGCGGCAGCGCCAAGCTCGACGGCACGCTGAATATAAAGACGTCCATCGCTGGCTAGCCCCGGGCATGCAAAAAACACATCGCCAGCTTGAAGCTGGCGCGTATCCAGGCACAAATGCGCCTTGCGGGCGACATGCCTGTTCAGCCATGAAATGATCTCTTGCGCTCTCATCGCGGCTTCTCACCGTTGGGGCCGACGGCCACCAGCGACTCGATCGGCGCATCCGGCTGCACGCCAAGGCGGCGCAGGCTGCTGGACACGACATCGGCGAACACCGGCGCGGCCACCCGGCCGCCGTAGTAGCCATTGGAATGCGGCTCGTCTATCGTGATCGCCACGACGATGCGCGGATTGGATACCGGGGCGAAGCCGACGAAAGATCCGCGATAAAGCGAGGTGCTGTATTTGCCGTTGACGATCTGCCTTGCCGTGCCGCTCTTGCCCGCGACCCGGTAGCCCTGCACTTGTGCAAGCTTGGCGCCGTCAGGGCCGGCCGCCGCTTCCAGCATGGCACGGATTTGCGCGGACACCTGGGGCGTATAGACCTGTACGCTGGTCGGCTTGCCTTCGCGCTTGAGCAGGGTCAAGGAAACCATGTCGCCATTGCGCGCGAAGGCCGTATAGGCATGGGCGATCTGCAGCAGCGAGACAGACAGGCCATAGCCGTAAGCCATGGTGGCGCGCTCGATCGGGCGCCAGCGCTCCCAGGGGCGCAACCGGCCCGACGCCACTCCGGGAAAATTCGCCTGCGGCGCGCGGCCAAAACCCAGCTCAGTGAATTTGGTCCACATCTCCTGGGATGTAAGGCGTTCGGAAATCATGGTCATGCCGATATTGCTGGAACGCCGCAGGATGCCCGCGACATTCAGGGTGCCGTTGCGGCTGACATCGGAAATGGTGGAACCCTGGTAGCGGTAATGGCCGTTGCCCGTATCGAACAGCGTGGATGTCGTTATGCGTTTGATGTCCAGCGCCAGGGCCGCCGTGAACGGCTTCATGATGGAACCGGGCTCGAAAGTGTCGGTGATCGCGCGATTGCGCAGAGCCGGTCCCTTTCGATCGTCGCGATCATTGGGATCGTAAGTAGGCAGGTTGACCAGCGCCAGCACTTCGCCCGTGCGCACGTCGATCACGATGCCGGCCCCCGCCTTGGCCTTGTGCTCTTCAAGCGCCTTCTTCAGGGCCGTGAAGGTATCGAACTGCAGGCCCGCGTCGATCGACAGCATCAGGTCCTGCCCATCCACGGGCGGGATGATGGCCTGCACGTCTTCCACCACGCGGCCCAGCCTGTCCTTGATGACGCGGCGCGAGCCCGGCCGGCCGGACAGCTCTGAATTGAACGCCAGCTCGACGCCCTCGATTCCCTTGTCTTCGATATTGGTAAAGCCGATCACATGGGCCGCAATATCGCCTTCCGGGTAAAAGCGGCGCATCTCGGCCTGCTGATGAAATCCCGGCACTTTCATATGCTTGATTTCATCCGCGATATCGACCGACACCTGGCGCTTGATGTAGACAAAGTTCTTGTCCTCGTCCGCCAGCCGGCTTTTAATGTCCTTGACCGACATGCCCAGCAGCTTGCCAAGCTTGGCAAGCTGCGCGCCGCTCGCCTGATTCGCGTCCTCGGGAATGGCCCAGATGGCGCGCACAGGCACGCTGGAGGCCAGCACCACCGACCCGCTGCGATCGAATATTTTCCCGCGCGTCGCCGGCAGCACCAGGGTCCGTTCGTAGCGCCGCTCGCCCTGCTGTTGCAGGAACTCTGTGGACAGGCCCTGCAAGTACAAGGCCTTCACACCCAAGGCGGAAAACCCCAGCATCAGCAGAATCAGCACCAGCCGGGAACGCCACAAAGGCATCTGCACATTCAGCACCGGGCTATCGTAAAAGCGAACGCGCTTCATGGCTGGTCCTCCCCGCGTGCCGCCGGGGCGGCAGGCGCCTGGCCTTTGATGTACAAGGTTCTGTCAGGCGTGGCCGTAACCATTTCCAGCTCTTGCCGTGCCGCGCCGTCGATGCGCGCATTGCGCGCCAATTCGGCTCGCTCCAGTTGCAGGCGGCGCCAGTCGGTGTCGAGTTCGCGCGCCTTGTCCTCAAGCCTGTCGGCCTGCACGAACAACTGGCGGGACTGGAATCGGGCCGTTACCAATGAAAGAGCTGAAATCATCAGCAGGCAGGCGAAGAGCAGGCTCAGGCGACCCATGATCAACGCCCCTTCCTGGACTGCGCCGTCGGCGCCACCAGATTCATGGCTTTGACAAAGGACGCTCCCTGGTCGGCCGGCAGCGGCGTCGACGTGCGCTCGGCCACACGCAGCACCGCGGACCTGGCCCGGACGTTCTCTTTGGCTTCTTCGTCGCTGGGCAAAACGCGGCCCAGGGAGTTGAGTATGGGCTGGGGCATGTCCTTCTCGAAAATCGGCAGGCGCGCATGCACCGCAGCCGGCCTGGCGGCCGATGCGATGCACTGCTTGACCATGCGGTCTTCAAGAGAATGGAAGCTGATCACCGCCAAACGCCCTCCCGGCGCTAGAACTTTCAGGATTGCCGTGAGGGCGAGCGCGAGCTCCTGGAGTTCTTGATTGAGGTAAATCCGTATAGCCTGAAAGGTACGAGTGGCCGGATGCTGGCCCTTTTCGCGCGTACGGACGACACTGGCGACGAGCTCGGCGAGGTCGAGCGTTGTGCGCAGCGGCCTGGATTCGCGGCGAGCAATAACCGCCTTTGCAATCTGGAAAGCAAACCGTTCTTCGCCATATTTAGCTATGACCTCCTTTAATTCCTCAAGACCGGCTTGTGCCAGCCATTGCTCAGCGGTAGGACCGCTGCTGGTATCCATCCGCATATCCAGCGGGCCTTCCCGCATGAACGAGAACCCCCTGCTGGCGTCATCGATCTGAGGGGATGAGATTCCCAGATCCAGCATTACGCCATCGACCTTCTCAATACCCAGCTCCGCCAGCCTTTCCGGCATCGCCGCAAAACCGCTATGCACCACAACCACGCGGCTGTCCTCGCGTTGCAAGGCCTGCGCCACGGCTATGGCTTCCGGATCCTTGTCGAAAACCACCAGCCTGGACTGCGGCGACAGGCGGGACAGCAACAAGCGGCTGTGCCCACCGCGCCCGAAGGTGCCATCCACGAACACGCCATGCGCCTGCTCCGTCGATCCGGCCGAAGCCGCCTTGCCACGCTTGCCCTTGGCCCCGAAATCAGGATCAACGAGAGCGTTGACCGCAGGCTCCAGCAGCACGGATCGATGAGAGAACTCCATAGTCAGGTTCAGAATGTAAATTCTTCCAGGGCTTCGGTCATGCCCTTGGCAAGGTCTTCCGCTTCGCGACTCGCCCATGCGGCGACATCCCACAATTCGAAATGATTGCCCATGCCCAGCAGCATGACCTCACGGGTGAGGCTGGCCGCGGTGCGCAGTTCGGGCGCGACCAGAATTCGGCCGGCGCCGTCCATTTCCACATCCTGGGCATTGCCCAGCAGCAAGCGCTGCAAGGGGCGGGCTTTCATGGGGAGCTTTGCGACTTCCTGGCGTTTCTGTTCCCACACGGGACGCGGATAGACCAGAAGGCAGCCGTCGGGATGACGTGTGAGGGTCAGACGTCCCTCGACCTGGGAAACGAGCGCGTCACGATGCCGGGTCGGAATGGAGATCCGACCCTTGGCATCCAATGTGAGAGCACTGCTACCCTGAAACACGTTTTTTCCCCACTTTTTTGCACAAAATCCTACTTTTCCCCACTCTACGGTAAGGATTGCAAGAGGTCAAGCGCAAAGTTGCAATTTTTTCAATTACAACAAGTACTTAGCGCCATTTCCAAACGGAGGCGGCAGAAAAATACGTAGAGAAATCAAGAAATTGGCGAAGCAAGTGCAAGTCGTTTATCAGATCCACGGCGCCAATTCGGGGCCGAGCTTTGCAATTGCTCACAGTTGGCATGGAAATGGATGGGGAAGAAGGTGTGAGACAGGCCTTTAGGCCGGATTCTGTACACCGGGCAAGCCCGGCGGGCAATCATTCCTCTGGGCGTTGCATTGCTGCAGCGCTCTAGCCATCTACCCGCATGCTCGAGCGAGCCGCTCTTTCGGCCCGAGGGCCGGCGCATGCCTATTTGATGTTGCTCCGGGTAGAGGTTGCCGCGTTTCACCCTGCGGCGCCGTACCGGTTTCCCGGCACGCGGCACGGAGATGGCCGTGTCGGTGCATGAAAACATGCCCGCGCCGCAGACTCGTCTCTGTGGCCCTATTCCTCGGCTTGCCGGCACACCAGGTGCACCGCCTTGCCGGACGGCCGTTAGCCGCTACCCCGCTCTATGGAGTCCGGACCTTCCTCGATGCCATAAGCACCGCGATTGCCCAGCCTGCCTCACCGCTGCATTGTAACCTGCGACAATAGTGTCTTTACCAATCAATGACTGGCTCTGTTTTAATATGGCTGCGACTACCCTTATCACGCTCAGCGATGCCCAGCTCGCATACGGGCATCACCCCCTGCTGGATCATGCCGATCTTGCCATCCAGCCCGGCGAGCGTATCGGACTCATCGGCCGCAACGGCGCAGGAAAATCATCGCTGCTGCGCGTGCTGGACGGCCGGACGGCGCTGGACGACGGCGAAGTCATGCGCCTGGGCGGCCTGCGCACCGCAACGGTCGAGCAGGAGCCCAGCCTGGATAATGACCTGACCGTGTTCGATACGCTCTGCGGAGACGTGACCGAAAGCGAAGACTGGCAGCGCCCTTCGCGCGTCAACGCCCTGATCGAACAGCTGGGCCTGGATGGGCAGTCCCGCATCGAAGGCTTGTCCGGCGGGATGCGCAAGCGGGTCGCGCTCGCGCGCGCCCTGGCCGAGGAACCCGACCTGCTGCTGTTGGACGAGCCCACCAACCATTTGGACTTCATCGGCATTGCATGGCTGGAAAACCTGCTCCTCAATGCCCGTTGCAGCGTCGTCATCATTACTCATGACCGGCGCTTCCTGGATGCGGTTTCCACCCGCATCGTCGAACTCGATCGCGGCAAGCTCTTCAGCTTTCCAGGCAATTTCACCCAATGGCAGCAACGCAAGGCGGAATGGCTGGAAGCCGAAAAGCAACAGAACGCCAAGTTCGATAAAGTCCTTGCGCAAGAAGAAGTTTGGATACGCAAAGGGGTCGAAGCCCGCCGCACGCGCAACGAAGGGCGGGTGCGGCGCCTGGAGCAGTTGCGCCGTGAGCGCTCGTCGCGGCGCGAACGCCAAGGCAATGTCAATCTGGCAGTGGCCGAAGGCCAGCGCTCCGGTAAGCTGGTCGCCGAACTGGAGCACGTATCGCACAGCTACGGCGACCTGGTGGTCATCGATGACCTGTCCACCACCATCCTGCGCAAGGACCGCATAGGCCTGATCGGACCGAATGGTGCCGGCAAGACCACACTCCTGAAAATCATCCTGGGCGAGCTCAAGCCCGACAGCGGCCAGGTACGCCTGGGCACGAATCTTACGGTGGGCTACTTCGACCAGATGCGCTCGCAACTGGACGAGAACGCGACGCTGGCCGACACCATCAATCCCGGCAGCGAATGGATCGAGATCGGCAACCAGCGCAAGCATGTCATGAGCTATCTCGAAGATTTCCTGTTCCCCGCGGCGCGTGCCCACTCGCCGGTGCAAAGCCTGTCCGGCGGAGAGCGGGCGCGGCTGGTGCTGGCACGCATGTTCGCCCGTCCGACCAACGTGCTGGTACTGGATGAACCCACCAACGACCTGGATATCGAAACGCTGGAGCTTCTGGAAGAGCTTCTGCAGGATTACCCCGGCACCGTGCTGCTGGTCAGCCACGATCGGGAATTCCTGAACAATGTGGTCACCCAAACCATCGCGGCCGAAGGCAATGGCCAGTGGCGCGAATATGTGGGCGGCTATGATGAATGGCTGGCGCAACGCCCCAGCCAGGCCGCTTCGGAAGCCGAGGAAAGCAAAGCCCGGAAAAAGGAAGCCGCAGCCGCTGAAAAGCCACGGCCGGCCAAAGCCTCCCGCATCACCTCTTGGGAGCTGCGCGAACTGGAAGGCATCCCCGACACGATCGCCCAGCTGGAATCCAAACAGACGGAACTCGCCGGCAAACTGGCCGACGGCAGCCTTTACCGCGACGCGCCCGCCGAGGTCGAAGTCATCAACGACCAACTGCACGCCATAGAACAGCAGTTAAGCGCCCTGTTCACCCGCTGGGAGGCCCTGGAGGAAAAACGCAGCGCCACTTGAACAGGGCCGGGCGCCGTTTGCCTTGGAAGGCCTTATGCCAGGGCCTTCCAGCCCAGCGATTCGCCCGCGGCCAGCGGCACGACGGATGAATCCGCCATGGGCAATTCCTCGGGTATCGAATAAGGCTGGCGTTGCAGCGTCAGTTTCCCCTGGTTGACCGGCAACCCGTAGAAGGCCGGCCCATTGAGGCTGGCAAAGGCTTCAAGGCGATCCAGGCGGCCCACCGACTCGAACGCGGTGGCATACAGCTCCATGGCATGCAGGGCCGTATAACAGCCTGCACAGCCGCAGGCATGCTCTTTCAAGCCTTTCGGGTGCGGCGCGCTGTCCGTTCCCAGGAAGAAGCGATCGCTTTGGCCGGTCGCGGCATCGAGCAGCGCCTGCCGATGCGTCTCCCTTTTCAGCACCGGCAGACAGTACCAATGCGGCCGTATCCCGCCCTGGAACAAGGCATTGCGGTTATACAGCAAATGGTGTGCGGTGATCGTGGCGGCCACGGGTCCCTGCGCCTGGCGCACGTAATCGACGCCTTCGCGGGTGGTAAGGTGCTCGAATACCACCTTCAGCTCGGGAAACTCCCGCCGCAGCGGGATCATGACCCGGTCAATGAAAACCGCTTCACGATCGAATAGATCGATCGCCGGGTCGGTTACCTCGCCGTGCACCAGCAGCGGCATGCCCAGGCGCTGCATGGCCTCGAGGGCCTTCGCGCAGCGCCCCAGCAAATCGGTCACACCGGCGTCGGAATTCGTCGTGGCGCCGGCCGGGTAAAGCTTGATGCCATGCACCGCGGCGGACTCGCTGGCAGTGAGCACCTCCTGTGCGCTGGTGTTATCGGTAAGGTACAAAGTCATCAAAGGCGTGAATGCCGCCTGTTCGATGCTCGCGCGATCCAGAGCCGCGCGAATGCGGTCGCGGTAAGCCAGAGCCTGCGCAGTGTTGATTACGGGCGGCTTCAGGTTAGGCATGATGATCGCACGCGCGAACTGCCGCGCCGTATCGGCCACAACCGAATCCAGCACGGCGCCATCGCGCAAGTGCAGGTGCCAGTCGTCGGGACGGGTAATCGTTATGGTATCTGTATTGCTGAACATTGAATCCAATCTATTTATAAGAAACGCACCCTAAGGCTGCGTGGACAACGGCATGCTGCGTTCGACCAGGCGGCAGAACATGGCGCTGCCCGCCGGAATGACCGCATCGTTGAAGTCGAAAGCGGAATTATGCAGTACGCAGCCTTTCTCCGCTCCGCCTTGCCCCAGCCGGAAATAGGCTCCGGGCCGCTGTTGCAGCATGAAAGAAAAATCCTCCGACCCCATGGACGGCACCAGGTTGGACACCACCATATCGGCGCCGAACAGCTCGGTGGCGACATCGGCCACAAACTCGGCATGCTCGGGCGTGTTCACTGTGGCGGGAAACAGGCGATGATAACGGAAATCGATGGTGGCCTTGAAGGCGGCGGCGATCCCTGCCACGACCTCTTCCATGCGCTGTATCACCTGCTCCTGCACCACAGGGCTGAAGGTGCGCACTGTGCCGACCATGCGGGCGTCCTTGGGAATGACATTCATGGCCTGCAGGTTGCCGGCATTCACGGCGGCCACCGTGACGACCGCCGATTCGGGCGCGGGAACGTTGCGCGAGACGATGGTCTGCAAAGCGGTGATCAACTGGGCGGCGATCACCACAGGATCGTTCGTCTGGTACGCGTGCGCGCCGTGCCCGCCCCGCCCCTGTATATGGATTTCGAAGTGATCGGCCGCGGCCATCATGGGGCCCGGGTTCACACCGATGACACCGGGGGGCAGGCCCGGCCAATTATGCAAGGCATAGATGGCTTCGCAGGGAAAGCGTTCGAACAGTCCGTCGTCCAGCATGGCCTTGGAGCCGCCCAAGCCCTCTTCAGCGGGCTGGAATATCAGCACCACCCGGCCATCGAAGTTACGCGTCTCGGCCAGATAGCGCGCCGCACCCAGCAGCACCGTGGTGTGCCCATCGTGCCCGCAGGCGTGCATGACACCCGGATTCGTGGACGCGTAAGGGACGTCGCCCTGCTCGAGTATGGGCAAGGCGTCCATGTCGGCGCGCAGGCCTATGGAGCGCCCGCTGGTATTGCGTTTGCCGTCCAGCACGCCCACAACCCCGGTCTTCCCCACATTGCGGTGCACCTGGTAACCCAGGGCGGAAAGCGCGTTTGCCACAAGGCTGGAGGTTCTGACCTCCTGGAAGCCAAGCTCGGGGTGCGCATGGATGTCTTGCCGGAAAGCCGTCAAATCCGCATGGAAATGGCTAATCGCCTCAAAAACACGCTTTGCATACATCGACTGAATACTCCTGGAAGGGGCGCTCCCACCTGCGCTTTGCAAGCCAAAACATTACCATAAGGCGCCGCACGCCATAAGTTTTTTTATGAGCCCCGGTTTTCGCGACATATCCTTGTGCACAAATTGCTTTGTCTTTCCCGGATTCTCACGTTATGCTGCTGGGGAAACGTTTTTATCAACTATCAGTTAGGAGCCCTATTCATGGCAACAACCGAGAAACCCGCCCGTAAACCCAATGCGGCGTTCATGAAGCCACTTACCCCTAGCGCTACCTTAGCTGCCATTATCGGTCCCGAGGCAGTCCCACGCACCGAAGTCACCAAGAAAATCTGGGACTACATCAAGAAACACGATCTGCAAGATCCAAAAAACCGCCGCAACATCAATGCCGACGCCAAACTGCGTCCTTTGTTCGGAAAAGACCAGGTCTCGATGTTCGAGCTGACCAAGCTGGTAAGCGGCCACCTGAAGTAAATCGCTATCGGGCGCCCAGCCCGCAAGATAAAAAAACGCTGCCTGGCAAGAAAACCGGGCAGCGTTTTTTTTATGGGCGCAATCTTAGTATTCGGCTACTGGAGGCAGGCCTGAAAGCAGCGCCAGCCAACCCTTGATGATGCGGTACACGATCCAGATCAGCGCGATAAGGCCGGTGATCCAGCCTATGAAGATAAAGGTTGCCAGAGCGCTGAGCACCACCCACAGCAACCCCCACCAGAAGGTCTTGATGACCCAGTCGAAATGGTTGGCGTATACGGTTCCCGCAGCGTCCCCGCGCTTCAGGTAGGCCAGCACAACGGCGGCAATGGTCGCTACCCCGAAAAAGCCGGCACTAAGCAGGCCCAGAGCGAACAGGCCATAAATAAGGTGCGTCAGGTTGCGCGTCGACATGCCCTTGCCGTCTTCTGGCGGATACGCCTGGGTCATACAAACCTCCGGAGAAACAAAAATAAGGTAAACCGCTTGCTGGCGGATCGCCAATCAATGTTGCATTTTACCCGACTTGGAAGCTTTTCATATACCGGGTCGGGGGAGGATGGGGCAGCGGTGTGTGTGGGGTGGGTGGCGCTAAAAACAAAACCCCCCGCCTATGGAGGGGCGGGGGGTGTTGAGCAATAAGAGCCTGACGATGACCTACTTTCACAGACGTACGTCCACTATCATCGGCGCGAAGGCGTTTCACGGTCCTG
>NZ_JAZHOB010000089.1:0-276 GCF_048751585.1 Pollutimonas rozaliensis
TGGCGCGAGGCCAGCAGCGCGGTGGCACAAAGGGTCAGGGCATTAGTGGCGGCCGCATCGTTAATCCGAGTCATCACTTTTTCAGCCAAGTCATTGACCACTGGGTTCATCCAAGCGGGTTTCTGCGGCTCGATCGGATTGATGTAATCATGCCAGTCCGGCACCTTGTCGTTTAGGTGTTGGTTCAGTGGAATAGGCTCGCCAAAGTTGACGTAACCCAGTCCGTAGTTACGCAGCTTGCGCACAATGCCTACCACTTGACCAAAGCTCTCTTTC
>NZ_JAZHOB010000090.1:0-276 GCF_048751585.1 Pollutimonas rozaliensis
GCCGCGCCCGTCATTTCAGAGCTAAACATGCCGCGCTTCCTTGCCAGTGGCGATACCTCCCGCTTAACGCTGGATCTCACCAATCTGACTGACCAGCCGCAGACGCTGAACGTGGCGCTTTCGGCAAGCGGTCAACTGTCCCTTGAGGGCGCGCAGCCGCGTCCCCTCACGCTGGGGCCAGGCGATCGTACCACGCTGTTTATCCCGGTGAGGGCCCAGGAAGGCTATGGTGACGGAGAGATTACCGCACAGGTGTCGGGCCTGACGCTACCGGGC
>NZ_JAZHOB010000091.1:0-276 GCF_048751585.1 Pollutimonas rozaliensis
GCCATGATGATGGCGCGAGGCTGGTTAGGTTTTCGTCCTTCCGCTTCAGGGGTCGTCAGTAAGTGATTGAAGGTAGCAGTAAGAAACGCAAGGGTTTTACCAGTGCCCGTTTGGGCCTGGCCTGCAATGTCTTGGCCGGTGAGCAGGACCGGCAACGCCAAGGCTTGGATCGGAGTACAATATTCAAACCCTTTTTTATCCAATCCTTCAATGACTTGCGGGTGTAAACCGAAGTCGGCGAACTTTTGATCTGTGATGTGTGTCTTTTTCATTGCT
>NZ_JAZHOB010000092.1:0-276 GCF_048751585.1 Pollutimonas rozaliensis
GGTTGAACCATTTGGTTGTGCAAAGTTAGAGTCACATTGACCTCTCCTGCACCACGCTTGTCAGTTTTAAAGGGCGAGGTACCTAACGCTTTAATCCCTAAATCCATTTGTGACATCGCTACAACATCGCGGATGGCACCATTAATGATCACGCCTTCCCAACCGTTTTCAATTGCCATGATCGCAACTTGATCGCCCATTAAGGCTTTTTGGCAAGAACCATTACCATCAACAACCAAAACTTTACCTTTACCTGGTTGACTGAGAATCTCTTTG
>NZ_JAZHOB010000093.1:0-276 GCF_048751585.1 Pollutimonas rozaliensis
CTGCCTCGGCGGCGCGAATCACGCCGCTGTGTTCTACACAGCGGGTCATGGCGTTCAGCAAGCGGGCTTTATGCAGCGGTTTCAAGCGGCGCAAGCGCTCTACGGCCAGGCTGAGCGCCTGCATGTCATCGGCGTCTTGCAGGGAAGACAACGTAAAGGGCAGCGAGGCCTGGGCAGCCCGCAGCGCGGCAGCCACGGCCTCGTCACCCGCCTGCCCTGGCGCCACTCCCGCCTCAGCCAACACGCCCAACAGGCGCTGACATTCGGCCTGGGTCT
>NZ_JAZHOB010000094.1:0-276 GCF_048751585.1 Pollutimonas rozaliensis
GGTAACGCGGCCGCAGTTGTTGCCTGCCTCATCGAGCAGGATGTAGTCGCCGCTATCCTTAACAACGTACCATTGCCCGCCGCTCAAAAACGACACCGCCACGCTGCCGTTGGCAGGCTTGGGCGAGAGCAAGGGCACCCACTCTGTGCCTTGGTTGGTGTCATCGATGCTGATAATGGCGGTGTAGTTGGCCGCGCTCACATAAGTGGCGGGCACGCCGTAAACGGTAAACGAGGCCATCGAACGGGTGTTGATAATCACGCCGTCGGTGTAGCT
>NZ_JAZHOB010000095.1:0-276 GCF_048751585.1 Pollutimonas rozaliensis
GGCGCTCGTCGCCCAGCAGTTCACGCAATCCCTCGAGACGAGCGGGATCGAGCTCTCGTCCGCGGGGCTTGCCGCGGAAGCGGCGCTTGGGGGTCACGGTCTGGACGGTCATTGGGCACTCGTTATTGTCTTGATCGGCGTCTTACCGAATGTTGGCACTCCCCCCGCGGGCTGACAACGGCCGATTGGGCCGCCCATGGAAGCATAGGCATGTGGATGTCGCCCTCAGCTAGGGTGGGCCGAAGAATCAACGACGACGGCGCCCCGAAGGGCGCC
>NZ_JAZHOB010000096.1:0-276 GCF_048751585.1 Pollutimonas rozaliensis
GCTGGACCTTGAAGACGCGGCATTAAAACTACTCGCCGCCGAGCTTAAAAAGGTATGCGGCTGTGGTGGCGCGATTAAAGACGGCGTTATCGAGATCCAGGGGGATAAACGCGATCAAATCAAAGCCCACCTTGAGAAAAAAGGCCACACCGTCAAACTCGCCGGTGGATAAAAAACGGGCAGCGTATGCTGCCCATTGTCAGTGATTTGTCGTACAGCATGCTGACTAAGGATTACTCTCCGGATCAATCAACAAGTCAAAGCGCTCATTACCGT
>NZ_JAZHOB010000097.1:0-275 GCF_048751585.1 Pollutimonas rozaliensis
GCCATTCGGACCTATTAAGGTGGTTATTTTACCTCTGGATAGAGACAGGCTAACCTTATCTAGAACTCGGCGCTGATTGAAATCAACACAGATGTCATGCATTTCAATGAGTGTTGACATGAAAGAAACTCGTTTGCAATTGGGTGATGTTATAATGTAACATTTCGAAGTCATCAACGCTACCAGCAGGAAATTACCATGCTATCTCGATTCACACTGTGTACTTTGCTCATTGCTTTTCCCTTCTCGGGTTGGGCGAGCAGCATTTTGACCAG
>NZ_JAZHOB010000098.1:0-275 GCF_048751585.1 Pollutimonas rozaliensis
GTTTTTGATATAAATTTTTGATATCAGAATCAATATCTTCTGTTACTTAAAATCAAAATATATAGCCTCAGTTTAATTTAATAAAAACTGAGGCTATATATTTTATTAATAATTACTCTTCTTCTGCCATTTCTGTTTTAATAAAATTCTCCAGCTGGTTGACTGCTTCAATTTCGTCCTCACCATCTGCTTTAAGAGTAATTTCTTTTCCCTGGCTGATTCCCAGACTCATTACTCCCATTATGCTTTTAGCATTTACTTCCTTGTCTTCAAAC
>NZ_JAZHOB010000009.1:0-296328 GCF_048751585.1 Pollutimonas rozaliensis
TGATCTCGTCTTGCATCTTCATACTCATGGTGATTTCCTAAATTATCACCTGAGCAGGATTTCAGTGGGTCATTACAAAGGGGCGCTCCATCAAAAGATCACACACTTGGCCCCCACGCATCTCGCCTTCCTGGGCAAAGCCGCTTACGCCGCCATTTCGGATCAACGAGACATCGCCTGGGGCTTGCAGCCCACGCGATTCGCGGGTTCTGTCGTGTGGGTCCTGCCGAATCCCAGCGGGCTCAATCGTGCGTTCAGCCTTGATGCCCTGGTTCGGGAATATCGTGAGCTGCGATTGGTCGCGTTCCAAGCGAGTAGCGATCGTCCGCAGCTGCGGTAGCCCTTCAATCGCGTCGCAACAGCACGGCGCTGATGGCCACCACCACGCATACGATGGCCAGGCCGTCTTGCCAGCTCGGCCACTCGCCGATAAAGATGCTGCCCAGCACCCCTACGATGGGCACCGCGGTGACGCTCATGGCGCTGGTCGACGGCGGTAATGCGCGCGCCAGGGAAAACCAGATGACCTGGGCCACGCCGTAATTCAACAGCACCGACCAGAAAAGCACGGCCCAGGTGGTCGCACTGAAAGGCCAGGACGGCATCGGTTCAACGGCGCTGGCCACCAGGCCTAAGCCCAGCGACGCCACCATCAGCATCCAGATCACCAGGGTTTCGGGCGCCAGCGTCAGCTTCGCGCGTTGCATCCAGACCGTGCCCAGGGCCCAACAAAAAGCGGCGGCCTGCATCCAGGCAATGCCCACCGGGCTACCCGCCAGGGCATGAAGCTCGTTCCAGAGCAGCAGTGCGATCGCAATCAGTACGGCGGTGACAGCCAGCGCCAGCCGCGCGGTGAAACGTTCGCCATAAAACAGCACCGTCAGCAAGACCGTGAAAACCGGCATGGTGAAGCCCAGGATGGCGGCGCGGCCGGCCGGTAGATGTGCAACACCGATAATGGACAGACCATGCCAGCCCATCATATTGGGCAAGGCCAGCACGAGAATGCTGCGCCACTGCTTCACGCCGCGCGGCAATACGGGGATCCCCTGCGACCTGTAGTAAGCCAGCAGCACCAGGGCACCACCGGCCATGGTGACGGCGCGAAACCATAATGGGCTCCATTCGCGCAGCCCCAGCTTCATCACGGGCCAGTTCACACCCCACATCAGCGTGAGCAAGACGAGGCCTAGCAGTTGTCGGGCATTCAAAGCGGATACCGGAATAAGAAAGGGAAATAAGAATGGGTTAGCCGAATCTTAGCACCGGTACGGGTGGCTTTTATAGATGGATGCAATGCGCTAGTTGGGGGTAAAAATATTCAATCCCTCCATTTTATTTACCATCCCCTTTGCACCCAGCCAATCGATCGTCTCGGAGCCTTCCAGACAATCATCATGCAATAGGGAAATAAACCTCCTGCCTGACTGAAGCTCTTCCCCAATAATGGTTGCTGATGCAACCCCCTGCTTGTTGAAATTGATCCCGTAAGTCAAGACCCTGGACGGGCCGGACGGATGCTCGGTGAAATCAGCCTTTGGTGAAGCATCAATTTCTTCTTGCAACACTCTACAGTCGTTCTTCTGCCATTTACCCTTAACAGGCTGCGTAGAATAGATGCCAAATGAATGCTTTGAAATCCAATTCCCATTAGCCGTAACGAGGCCAAACGTTCCGGTATCGGCCCTCAGCTTTTTTACCATCTCGCATATCGACATTACGACATAGCTGTTTCCGGCGCCTCCGTAATAAGGCAGCCCGCCTGTTACAGTCAGGCCTCTGGGGTCGTCTTCAGCGATGCCCAGCTCTTTGCAGCTAATCTCGACGGCGGACGGAAAACAGCTATATATATCGAAGTGGCGGACGTCATCAATATCGATGTCAGCCATTTTCAATGCGGATTTCGATGCACTGCGAATTGCCGGAGACGAGAAAAGGTTGGGCTTTTCCGTTACGAACCAATGATCATTGGCATCGGCGTAGCCATGCAAAAACACCCATTTTTCCCTGGGAATGCCTTGCTTTTCAGCGTTTTCCACCGAGGTCACAATGAACGCCCCCGCCTGATCGATAAACGCATTCGAGACCATCAGCCTGGAATACGGGAAGCTGATCCATCTATTTTCCTCATCAATCGTCGCAAGCCGCTCGGCCGTATAAAAATGCGGGCGAACCGCATTTTCGTTGTCGGCCGCAACCTTGGAAAAGCGCGACATGATTTTTGCCATGGACCCGATATGCGAATCTATGGAGCTGCCCCTTGATCTCCTGATAGCGTTTTCGAACAGCGGATATATGGATATGGCGGACTTCAATCCATGATCAAACTCGTGGTTGGTCCACGCCATTCGAGAATCGCCCAACAGTTCGGGGGCTCCCTGCGGGTCTTCATTCCAATTTACATCCACAGATTCTCTTTGCGCGAACAGCTGAGTCTTTAAGACTTCTCCTCCGGTAATCAAGACAGTATCAATTTCCCGGCTTGCAATCTTTTCAGCCGCCCAATTGGCGGCATACTGCGGCATGTTCCCGCTATGCCAAGTGTAAATGTTTCGCTGCGGCGAAATATTGAGCCGGTTCGCAACACTTTGGGGCGGATTCTTTGAGCTTCCGAATTGATGAGCAAACCTGGGAGACGTATCCGCATGGGAGCGGATCACTACCAGGGTATCGATACAATTTCTGAAATCCGCGGATTGGGTATCAAGCAACGCCAACTCCGCAGCCTGCGCCAGCAAGTCATATCTTGACCGTTTTATATCCGGCAAAGGGCTCTTATCCGTAATGCAACCAATGCCCACTACAATTGGAGTTCGGGGATCCATGCCTTGCCCCTTAGTTTGGCTGGATGTTGGCCTGCTTGATCACTTGCCCCCACCGAGGTATTTCACTTTCGACAAACTTGGCGCTTCCGACCGGGTCGAGTTCGATGACGCGCCCCCCGATGCTGCTCACCTTTTTAGTGACTTCCTCTGATTCCAAGCTTGCCGCAATCGCTTTGTGCAGCTTGCTCACCACCGCGGCATCAAGGCCTTTGGGCCCAGCAATCCCGAACCATGCCTCGGTAATAGGCAGATCGAATCCAAGCTCTGCAAGCGTCGGCACGTCTGGCAAGATGCTAAGTCGCTTCTTTGAAGTCACGGCCAGAACCGCAATTTTCCCTGACGAAATATGTTGAGCTATCGAGGAATAGCTACTGATACCCAGTGCGGTATGGCCTCCGAGAACGTCGGTGACAGCGGGAGCCTCTCCTTTATAAGGGATATGGGAAATTTGTATGCCTGCCTCCTTCGAGAAGCTTTCGGCCATCAAATGGACTGCCGTCCCGAAACCACCGTTTGCCATGCTAAGCCGTTCATTCGGCTGCTTTGCCCGATCAATCAGCTGTTTAATGGATTTGATTCCGGAATTTTCGCTCGCAATAATCATGTAGGGAACGGCGAACAAAATAGATAGATGAGTAAAGTCCTTTTCCGGATCGTATCCAATGTCTTTATAGAGAAACTTGTTTGCAGCCATATTGCCATTGGTGGTGATACCCAGCGTATACCCGTCAGGCGCCGAACCGCTTAACAGCTTTGCGCCATGACTGCCTCCCACACCAGGCTTGTTTTCTACGATGACCGGTTGCTTCAGGTTCTCTGACATTTCTTTCGCTACAACCCTGCTGACCACATCGGTAATTCCGCCTGCGGCAAAAGGAACGATTACTTTTATCGCCCTATCCGGATATTCAGCGGAAAATGCCAGTGTGTGAGCAAAAACCAATACAGCGGATAAAGCAAGTTTTAAATTCAGCGCCATCTTCGTCTCCATTTTGTTTCTTTAAAAAACAACTTTTTTGTCTCTCAGGCGCTCGATGTCATCTGCGCCCATACCGAGTACTTCCATTAAAATTTCACCGCTATGCTCCCCTAGCCTGGGCG
Source organism: Pollutimonas rozaliensis (assembly GCF_048751585.1). NCBI lineage: Bacteria > Pseudomonadati > Pseudomonadota > Betaproteobacteria > Burkholderiales > Alcaligenaceae > Pollutimonas > Pollutimonas rozaliensis. Next base: position 3,927 of record NZ_JAZHOB010000009.1, read on the forward strand.
GAGGCGTGTGCTCTTTTCTTAATGAATTCTGCATTTCAAATGGTGTCTCAAGAATGGGAAACCTATCCCCTTCTTTGTTATGTATGTATTTGACGATGTTCTGGCTTTCCATTTCCTCTGAGCTAAACGCCTCTTCTACGGTGTTGTAGACCCCGAGTGGTATTCCATACTTGATCGCCAGCTTCTTGAGATCCTCCTTCGTCATTTTCTTCAAGGTTTGCTTTATCAGCAGATCCAGCTTGTTTGCATTCGCAACTCGCGCTTCGTACGTTTTGAATTCGTCCCGTTCCGCGATCGATTCATCTAAAAGCACCTTGTCGCAAAAACTTCTAAACGACTTTTCTGTTGTGCATGTCAGGTATATTCGGCCATCCGCACACTCATACAGCCCGGCGGGGCTGGCGTTTTTTGATGAGTTCCCCGCCCGCTCTTCATTTTTATTTGTTATCAGGTAATTGGTCCCGATATTTCCTATAACGGTTACCGCACCCGCCCATAAGCTCGTTTCAACATATTGCCCCCGGCCGGTTCTTTCTCTGGCCAGAAGGGCCGCCAGTATGGCGCTCGTAGCGTTGATGGCGGTGGTTATATCCACGACAGTGGGGCCGACTCTCACAGGTTCATATTCCTTGAACCCATTTAGCGATATCAACCCGCTTTCTGCTTGCATAACAGTATCGAATCCTATGCGCTCTGAAACACTGCTATTTCTATAAAAAGCGGATATGGCGCAATAGATTATTCGTGGATTTATTTTGGAGACTTCCTCGTAAGAAAATCCCAGTTTCGCCATGACTTTGCTGGAAAAATTTTCGACTATGACGTCGGCATCTTTTATCAAACCCGTCAGGATTTCCTTCCCTTCGGGCGTTTTTAGATCCATGCATAAGCTCTTTTTATTCCTGTTCGCCCATATGTACATGGCACCGAAACCATTTTCATTAGGAATGGTGAGCTTTCTGGAATTGTCTCCACCGTCTGGGGTTTCAATTTTTATTACTTCAGCGCCAAGATCGGCAAGAGTCTGCGTCGCATACGGACCTGCGATTAATCTGGACAGATCCAGAACTCTAAGCCCTTCCAGAGCCGTATCTTTTGTTGGGTTTGGCAATCTCGCGCTCCTTTAAAACGTAGGCTATTCAGCCCATATCCGCTGCCATGCTGCGGCTAAACAATGTATTTAGTTTTACGCAAAGATCATGCCAACTTATCAAGCATGGGCTTGAGGTGCAGGCTATTGGGCGTGACTGCCGCCTGCAGACAACGACTCGCCGGTCTTGTCTCCCACAAGCAAAAGGCCGTCCCAATCGGACGGCCCTATGCATTTATTGACGACAGCGTGTTCAAGGCAACGACACACTGTTTTCTTTGACTTTCTTGGCCGTGCGTCGTCCGGCAGCCCCGGATTTAGGCCAAGTGACGTCTTTTCTTAAGGGCATTTCACAGCACACAAAGCCGCATGCCGCTCGATCAATTGATGCTGACCACCGTCACATACAAGCACGCAACTTCCAAGCCCATCACCCTCGCCTGCTCCCTGGGTGACAATGGAGTAGGGCGTGCAGCGCGGCGGATCATTCTTCAGAATAGAAGCTCTGAGGATATGGCACGCCGCCTAACACAGTACTGGCCTGCATTGCCCAGCGTACAACCTGCTGCCCCAAAAATGGAAAATCCTGCGACTTTAGCTCGTTTTCGTCACCAGTCACTGCGATGGATCCGCACACCAGCCCATCGCCCCCCCAAACCGGAGCAGCAACCGAGTTCACTCCCTTGCGGAAGCCGCTTTCAGAAGTGGCGTATCTCCGTTCCCGAATGATCGAAATGGATTGCGCTAGGCTTTGCAGATCGATGCCCGAAAATTCGAACCTTCCACGCTTCGCAGGCTTGCGCAGCGTTTCGCACTGTTCCCGTGAGAAAAACGAAACGATCGCGAGTCCGGCAGCAGTCAATCCGATGGGAATGCTGGATCCTAGCACCGAAGAATACGTCAAACCACGCGGCCCTTCGACCTTGTCGAAGTAAGTAGCGAATGGTGCATTATTACGTAGGAAATATGCCGTGAAGCCGCTGGACTGCGCAGCTTCACGAAGGATGGGGTGCACGCTTCTGTAATAGACGTCTTCCCACAGAACTTGTGAGCCGATTTCCCAGGCCATCAGGGTCGCACGGTACTTGCGAGACCCTGCATCTTGGCGGACATAGCCGGATTCCACTAGCGTTTTTAACAGCCGCTGTACGCCACTGAGGTTGAGTTCAGTCGCCTTGGCCAACTCTGTGATGCCTACGGCCTCGCGCGTGCAGCAGAGAAACTCAAGCAGTTTCAGGCCCTTGGCCAATGTTGCGCTCATCAATACTCCGATCAAAAGTGCCCATGCCGAAAGGGATGTAGCGTTCATTATTCATTTTACACTCCATCATAATCGGTATATGATCTCATTTAATAATATTAATTATCGATATTCAATAATATGACTGGCTTTTATGATGAAGATTTGAGCGGTGCATGGGAAATGCCGGAGCACTTCCGAATGCTGCGAGACACCGTCCGGCGTTTCATGGATGACGAGGTGCGTCCTGTAGAAGAGCGCCAAGCCCACGACTGCTATGCCCTGCCGCACAACGACCTAGAGGCGTTACGAACCAAGGCGCAGGCGGCGGGGCTATGGTGCTTCGCCTCGCCCGAGCAGTACGGAGGAGGCGGCCTGGGTCTGCTTGGCCAGGTCGTCGTAGCGGAAGAGGCAGCCAAATGCCGAATGGGTGCCTACGTGCCCGCCTGTGGAGCTTTTGGCATCGACCCTCCGTCGGTAATCTGGTTGGGAAATGAAAAGCAGCGCCAAAAGTATGGAGTGGGCGGCATTCAAGGCGGAAAAAAGAACTTTGTCGCAATCTCAGAATCTGGCGGAGGATCGGACCCTGCACGAACAATACGCACCCGCGCCGTCAAGTCTGGCGACAAGTATGTGATCAATGGCACCAAGATGTGGATCACAGGAGCGGAAAACGCCGACTGGGGCATTGTTTTCGCGCTCACCGGAGCAAAGGGCGCGAACGGCGGGATCAGTGCGTTCATCGTAGACCGTGACACTCCGGGAATTACCTGCCGTGAAATCGGCGTAATCCGCTCCTATTCACCCTACGAAGTCTTCTTTGACAATGTCGAAGTTCCCAAGGAAAACCTCCTCGGCGATGAAGGCAAAGGATTCGATATCTGTCAAAAATGGCTGGTCCATGCAAGAGTCCCCTACGCTGCGGGAGTGATCGGCATAGCGCAAGCAGCGCTCGGAATCGCGACGGACTGGGCGCGTAACCGTAACGTGCACAAATCCCTGCTCGCCGATAAACAGGCGGTGCAATGGATGATCGCCGACAGTGAAATGGAACTGCGCGCCGCCAGGCTTTTGACCTGGCAAGCGGCATGGAACGGCGATCTCGGGCGTGACATCAAGACCGACGCTTCCATTGCCAAGGTCGTGGCGACCGAGACAGCGGGTCGAGTCATAGACCGGTGCGTTCAGATTCTAGGCGGGATGGGGCTTGCCCGCGAATTGCCGCTCGAGCGTTGGTATCGCGAGCTTCGAATCAAGAGAATCGGCGAGGGGCCATCCGAGGTGCACCGCATGGTTCTAGCACGCGAAATCTTGAAAGGCTAAACACCTATGTCCATTGATTTCCACCTCCAGGATGGCGTGGCGCTGATCACGATAAACCGGCCGGAGCGGGCAAATGCCCTCGACGCCGAGCATTATGCCGCTTTGTCGTCGGCATGGTCGCGAGTACGCGATGATGACGAGGTCCGTGCAGCCATAGTCACCGGCGCCGGCGATCGCGTATTTAGCGCAGGGGCCGATCTGAAATCCTGGATCGGCCGCGAACGCAAGCTGTCAGACCATTGGTTGACTCAGAAAGACCCACTTTTGAATCGGGGGCTCGAAATCTGGAAACCAGTCATATCGGCGATCAACGGCGCATGCATAGGCGGCGGAATGACCTTGATGCTCGCCACCGACCTTCGAATCGCCGTAAAGGGCACCCGTTTCGGCTTATCGGAAACCAAGCGCGGCATCATCGCGGCGAATGGTGGAACGCAACGGATCATGCGGCAGCTTCCCTATGCCATCGCGATGGAGATGCTGCTGCTCGCCGACGACATCAGTGCCGATGATGCGCTTCGATGGGGGTTGATCAACCGTGTCGTAGAACGAGAGCAACTGATTCCAACAGCAATGGATTTTGCCGCCCGCCTCAGCCGGAATGCGCCGCTCGCCGTGCGCGCAGCCAAGGAATTGGCGTTGAGGTCTTTTGATCTTCCATTGGCAGAAGGACTGCGGATGGAACAGTACGTCAATTTAGTCCTGCAGCAAACAGACGATGTCCGAGAAGCTAAAGAGGCATTTGCGGAGCAGCGCCAGCCGAATTTCAAGGAACGCTAGGTGTTCTTGCTGCCCATGACATCGTCTGCAAAATATTGAAAATTAAAGGATTTACTCATGCAAGGGAAAGTTGTCATCGCGGGGGTAGGAAACACGCCTTATGGAAAGCATCCGGGACGAGACAAGGTAGATTTGATCGTCGATGCGGCACGCGAAGCCCTTGAAGACGCCGGCGTCGAAAAGCCGGAGGTCGATGGCGTTTTCGTCAAGATGGCCAATGCCGCTCCCAGCGTGCTCTATGGCCAGAAAGTATCAGAGGCCCTCGGCCTTCAGCCCACCATCGGCTGTGCCCTTGATCAAGGAGGAGCGGCAAATGTGAGCCTCATCAGTTATGCGGCCTTAGCAATCGATGCCGGCATGATCAACACCGCATTGATCTGCTATGGGGATACGGCCCGCACGGGCAGCCACGCCGTGTACCACCGACCTCGCGGCGAGGATGCGGTATGTGGCTGGTACTCGACTGCCGCAGGCTACGCAATGATTCACCAAGCGTACCGTCAACGCTATGGAGCGAAAGACGAGTATTTTGGCGCAGTAGCCGTTGCAGCACGCGCACACGGGGCATTGAATCCCAAAGCGCACTTGCGTAGTCGTCTAACCATGGAAGCCTATCTATCCTCCCCATTCATCGTCGAACCGATGCGGCGTGATGATATTTGCCTGATTTCCGACGGTGGCGCAGCCATTCTACTTATGAGTACAAAGGCAGCGCGCGCCCGACGCAAGGTTAGATCGGTGCCGATACTTGGTATTGGTCAGGCGCAGGAAAGTTGGGAAGTGCAACTACGCCCGGATCTGTTGCACACTCGAGCCGAAGCCAGCGCCGACATGGCTTTTAGCCGCGCCGGAATCCAACGTAGCCAGATCGATTTTGCCCAGCTATACGATTGCTTCACGGTTACTGTCCTCCAAACGCTTGAGGATTATGGGTTTGCGCCTCGAGGACAGGCTGGCCGAAAAGCGTTGGAGGAAGGGCTGGGCATTGACGGTTGGCTACCGTTCAACACCTCTGGCGGCCTGCTTTCCGAAAGTGGCACGCCCGGCCTTCAATTAATCATAGAAGCCGTTCGCCAATTACGCGGCGAAGCCAATATCCAAGTCAAATCGCCGCGCTATGGCCTCGTTTCGAACCAAGGCGGGTCGATGCACACTCACTCCACTTTGATTCTAGGAGCAGCGGGATGAGCATTCCAGAGATTGCGGAGAATACGGTGAGTGCTCCCTACTGGCAAGCATTGCGCGAGGGTCGGCTGGATTTTCAGCATTGCGGAAATTGCGGAAATTCCTGGCTGCCGCCGCGCAACCATTGCCCAAGCTGCCTCGCTTCCGACGTGAGTTGGCTAACCGCGACAGGTAAGGGACGACTGCAGTCCTGGGTGGTATATCACAAGGCCTACGCGCCGCAGCTGAACGACCGTATTCCCTACAACGTCGCCATTGTCGAACTGGTCGAAGGCCCACGCTTGCTAACCAATATTATCGGCTGCCCCGATGGGAAAGGGCTTTCACCCAATGCGAAGGTACAGCTATGTATCGAGGAAGATTTCGGGCGTTGCCTTCCTCGGTTCCGGTTGAAGAATGCAAAAGCCCGAAGTGCGCCGCGCTGAACGTTTTTGCACAGCGGCACCAAAACTACTTAATTTTAAAAGAGAGGAGAAATTTAGATGAAACGCTTTTTCTGTTTATTGAGCACTGCGCTGATGATTTCTACGGCGACCGCCAAGTATCCCGACAAGCCGATACGTATCGTGGTTCCATTTGCCGCGGGCAGCGTGACCGATGTCGTCACAAGGGAACTTGCGCGAGCGATGCATCAGGAACTGAACCAGGACATCGTGGTGGAGAACAGGGCGGGGGCCAATGGGATAGTCGGAACGCAGGCGGTCATCAGGTCGGCCGCCGATGGCTACACACTACTCGTCGTGGGGGTCTCAATTGCCGCCAGCAATCTAAGCCTGATTAAAAACCTTTCGTACGATCCGCGAAAGGATCTGACCCCTATCGGATTCATTGCGGAAACGCCGTACATATTGGTAGCGGACAAGGGCTTTCCCGCCTCCAATCTGAAAGAGCTATATGCCTTGGCGAAAAAAGAGCCTAAGTCCGTCTCGTACGCCTATGCCTCGGGAAGCACTCAGGTTGCTGGAGCGAAACTGGCCAAAGACGGCAGCGTAACGTTTCTTGACGTCCCTTATCAGAGCTCGCCGCAAATTCTTACCGACATAATGGGGCACACCGTAGACGTGGCACTAACCGATTTTGCGCGAGGCTTGCCGCTGGTGCGATCGGGTAAGCTCAAGGCTTTTGGAGTAACCACCAAAGATCGCTTTGTGCTCGCACCCGATATACCCACTCTCAGCGAATCCGGCGCTCCTGGATACGAAATAACAGGCTGGTTCGGTTTGATGGGCCCCGCCGGAATGCCCGCTAACGTGACGGCTGAAATATCCGCAGCGTTGAAAAAGGCGCTTAAGGATAACGAGCTCGTTAAGAAGTTCGCCGCTCAGGGGTTGACGCCTAAGTTCAGCACCTCGGGGGAATTTAAGGAGATCATCAATAAAGAAATCAAATCATGGGGAACCATGATAAAAGACGCTGGCATTGAGCCGGTGTAAATACCACCACGCCGTCGATGAGACGGCTGTGGCCTCATCAGGCTCAGGATTGAACATCGGCATGCCAATCGCCGGAAGCATGCTCACATTCCTCAAGCGGCGCGTCATGCCCGGTCACGGGCATGGTGATTTCAGGAGACGATCATAGAACGCATAGGTTTCATCGGACTGGGCAACATGGGATTTCACATGGCCACACGGTTGCTACAAGCCGGATATTCCTTGGCTGCCCACGATGCGAATCCGGCATTGTCGGCACGGATTACGCAGCACGGAGCAACGTGGGCAAACTCCGCGCAAGAGGTCGCTTCGGCTGCGGAGATCGTCTTCCTGTGTTTGCCGACACCCAATATCGTGGAAGAGGTACTGATCGGCGAGGCCGGTGTAAGCCAAGGCTCCACAGTAAAAATAGTCGTCGACACCTCCACGACGGGGCCTGAGACCACATTTCGCTTGGCTGACTCTTTACGCCGCAACCATATCGACCTTATCGACGCCCCAATAAGCGGCGGCACGGCGGGCGCCGAAAATGGCAGCTTGGCCGTCATGGCCTCTGGAAATCCCGCAAGTTATGAGGCCATAGTGCCTGTACTACGGTGTATAAGCAGCAAGATCTTCTATCTTGGCAGCAAGGCCGGCCAAGGCCAGATCATGAAGATCATCAACAATATGCTGTGCGCCACCGCCACACTTTCCGCGTTCGAGGGCCTGGTCCTTGGCAGCAAGGCCGGCCTCGACAGCCAAACCATGCTGGATGTACTCAACGCGTCGAGCGGACGGAGCTTTGCCACCGAAGTAAAAATACCTCGATGCGTGCTGAACAGAGAGTTTCCGCTGCAGTTTCCGGTCAAACTGCTTCTTAAAGACATAAAACTTTGCCTGGACGAAAGCGTTCGCGCTAGCGTACCGATGTGGGTAAACGAAACCACCAGGCAGATGCTGTCATTCTCCGTTTCCCAGGGCAACGGTTCGAACGACTATGGAACGCTGATCAAGCACTACGAGACATGGGCGGGAACCCAATTCGGGAACCCAAGCTGATCGCGACGCATAACTTGGGAATGCCGAAAATCGATTTAATTTGAAAACTTCATTGTTTGGAATAGATTCATGACCCATTCTATTGGAACTCAACTTGCCCAGTTTTCCTCGCAGTTCAAGTACGAGGATTTTCCTGAGGACGCCATCCAGTTTGCCAAGATTCTCATCATGAAGACGGTCGCAGGCATGGTTGCCGGGGCACGATTTCCCGCAGCGGAAAAAATCACCTCCGTCATAAAAACCAGGAATTCGTCCCCCGAAGTGGGAGTCATCGGCCATGGATTCAAGGCCTCCGCCTGGGAATCCGTACTGGCGCTAGGCGTGTTCGCCCATGCAAGCGAATTGGAAGATGATCGATTTACAGCTCAAGGCGGTGGTTCATGGGACATCGGCGTGCTACCGGTGACCATTGCCCTTGCCCAACGGGAAAAATTGTCGGGCAAGGCATTCCTCGAAGCCTCGATCGTAGGCCTGGAAGTCCACTGCCGAACCTGCAATTTTCCAACATCGCAGCTCGGCCTTCAGATGGTGCCGGGCGCCATCGGGCCCGCCGCCGGAGCGGCCCGGGCCCTGGGCCTGGATGCCGTTGAAACCGCGAACGCGCTTGGAATGGCCATGTCGGGCCCACCGATCATTTCACTCAATTTTGGCACGGACGCACATTACTTCGAATCCGCCATGCAAAACATGCACGCCGTGGTTGCGGTGGACGCAGCCCGCTTTGGAATGACCGCCAATCCGGAGATCGGGCGCTTTATGAGCCGCCTGTTCGGCAGGGACAGAATCGACCAGGATACGATAGTCGACGGCTTGGGAAGCAAATGGTACTTCGAGGAAATCTGGGTGAAAAAGTATCCGTGCTGCTTCGGCACCCATCGCCAGGTTGACTCATTGATCGAGTTGATGTCCGAGCACCACCTTGCTTGTGAGCAAATAGAGTCAGTGGTGGTGGATATCAGCCGCGTAGACCGCGTGCTCGATCGGCCACAGCCACGGGACCTGGGCGATCTGCAGTTCAGTCTTCAGTATGCGCTGTCCGCCGCAATGGTTGATCGCGATGTAACCCTGGAACACTTCAGTGAAACGAAAGTCCATGACGAAAAATACCTATCGCAAATGTCAAAGGTAAAAATCAGTGTGCATGACGATTGGCCGACCGGAACAATGGAATCTCCATCGGTCATAACACTGTCCACGACGGATGGGCGCCAATTCAAAAAGGAGCGCAGATACGCCATAGGTTCGCCCTCCGACCCCCTTTCCATGGAGCAATGCAAACAGCTATTTCGTAAGTTCACGCAAGGGATTCTGCCTCGAGACGTAACGGAAAACGTGCTGGACTCGATTTTGAACCTGGAGAAACTGGACAGTATCGAAGAACTCATGCGTCCGCTGACCTTCCCGGGCAACGCTGGCAAACACGACTGAAAATATTGCCGTTTCTGTGCCTGCCTCTTTAATATACGAAGGATCGTTTATGGAAAACATACTGGGGATGACAGGGATCAAGGTGATCGATTTATCCCGAGTCATCGCTGGCCCGTGGTGCGGAGCGCTGCTGGGAGACCTGGGTGCGGAAGTCATCAAGGTTGAAGGTGTAACGTCCGGCGACGAGTCGCGTTCCTGGCCGCCGCATAAAGACGGCGAAGCGGCAGCTTACCTGCATTTCAATCGCAATAAGCGAAGTGTTTGTCTGGACCTGAAGACGCAGGAGGGCATCGAAGTACTGAAGACACTTATTCGCGAAGCGGACGTTCTCATTGAAAACTTTCGCACCGGCACCATGGAGTCTTTTGGCTTGGGCTATGAAACCCTGTCGGAAATCAATCCCCGTCTCGTTTACGCGTCCGTATCCGCATTCGGCCGCTCGGGGCCGTTGAAGGATCGCGCGGGTTATGAAGCGCTGATGCAGGCATATACCGGGATCATGTCCATAACGGGCGAGCCAGGCGGCCAGCCTGTGCGATCCGGAGTGTCTCTATTAGACCTGTCCACAGGAATACTTTGCGCACTCGGGATATCCACTGCCTTGTTGAACCGGGCACGCACTGGGCTGGGGCAGCGTGTGGAGGCGTCATTGTTTGAAACGGCAGTAAGCATGCTCGCCTTTCATGCTGCCGGCTACTTGATGGCGGGAGACATTCCCAAGCCCCTCGGGTCCAGCCATCCATCCCTGTGCCCCTACCGGACCTTCGAATGCGAACGCGGCGAATACATCTTCATTGCGGCAGGCAATGACCGCTTCTGGTCCAAATTAGCCAAAGCGCTTGGGTTGGACGGACTGGCGACCGATCCAAAGTACGAGAAAAACAAAGACCGTGTTTCCAATCGCACAGAACTCGAAAATATACTCTCAGAAAAAATAAGCACTTTCAACCGCGACACCTTGCTGGTCCTGCTCGACAACGCTGATGTGCCTGCAACACCCGTGAATTCAGTGCCAGAAGCCCTAAGTACGCCCCAAGCTCGAGAATGCGGAATTATTCAACAGGCCGACCACAAGAAGCTCGGCGAAATCCCTTGCATCGGCACACCGTTAAAGTTTTCAGGGCAGGCGCCTCGTATCCGCCAGGCGGCACCTTTGTATGGCGAGCACACGTACGAGGTGCTTGCCGAGCATGGCTATACGAAAACTGAAATCGATCAGCTAGTCAAGAAGCAAGTTGCGGGCTAAGCGGAGGCGCGCCGCCGGCCAAACGCGGCCGGGCCATTCCTGAAGCGGCCTAGCCCAGCCTGTCAAGAGCCGGCCAAAGCCCCTCCCTAAAGCCCCAGCTCAGCCAGCTTCTTATATAAATGGGAGCGCGAAATGCCAAGGTATTCCGCGGTTTTCTTCTTGTTCCCCTCGAAGCGCTGCAGCGCATCCCGAATCATATCCAGCTCTACACGGGATTTTGCCTGGCGGACGTCCGGCAGTTCCGACTGGGCCGCATACTGGAACCCTTCCGCGAATTCTTCCGACTCCGGCCCCGAACTGATCTCCAGCGGCACTTCGCAATCACCACAAGAGATTTCATCGTGCTCTGAAAAGATGGCGGCGCGCTCTATGGTGTGCTGCAGTTGGCGCACATTGCCGGGCCATGGCAGGGACTTCAAATAGGCCATGACGCCGGGGCCGAAGTGCTTGCCCCGTACGTTATGCCGATGCATGAACCGGTCCAGAAACGTCTTTGCCAATAGCGGGACGTCTTCCAGCCGTTCACGCAGGGGCGGGACACGGATCGTGACGGCGCTGATCCGGTAAAAGAGGTCCAGCCGGAAGTCGTTGGCGGCCAGCATGCGCTGGAAGTCGCGATTGCTGGCGGAGATCAGCCGGAAATCCGAACGGCGTTGGGTGCTGCTGCCGACCCGCTGGAAGGTGCCGTCCTGAAGCGTCCGCAGAACCTTGACCTGTATGTCCAGCGGCATGTCGCCGATCTCGTCCAGAAACAGGGTAGTCTGGTCGGACTCTTCGAATTTTCCGGTGCGGCCGCGCTTTTCGGCGCCGGTGAAGGCGCCTCCCTCGTAGCCGAACAGTTCCGCTTCGACTAGGTTTGCCGGTATGGCCGCGGCGTTGACCAGCACCATGTTCTTGTGCCCGCGCGGGCTTAGCTGGTGGATGGCGTGCGCCACAAGATCCTTGCCCACGCCGCTTTCGCCCACCAGCAGCACCGAAACATCCAGCGGAGCAATCTTCTTGATGCTTTCCTTCAGCTTCTGTATGGCTTCGCTCTCGCCGACTATGGCCTCCATGCCCTGCGCGGTACCGCGCAGGCGGGGCAATTCCCGTTCGTAGAAGCTGATTTCCTGGCGCAGCCGTTTGATTTCCTCGCCCAGCGCCTCGACCGCGGCCGGGCTCTTGAACATGACCTGGCCGATGGCGCCGACGATGCGGCCTTCAGGATTCAGGATGGGCGTGCGGCTGACTACCCGGCTGGTGCCCCGCATTTTGTGAACCTGGCCCACTTCCGTCTTGCCGCTATGCAGCACAGCGGCGAGACGGCTGTTCTCGATAATGGTGTTTACCTCGGCCCCCGACGCCTGGCCCCGGTCAACGCCAAAGAACTTTTCGTGTACCGGGCTCATGTAGCGGATGCGGGCCTGGTCATCGACCACGGTAATGGCTTCATAAGGGTCGGTTACAAAGTGGCGCAGGATGTCGGCCGAAAAATCCACGCTGCTGACGAACTCGTACAGGGGATCGCCGCCGTCATGACGGTACAGGACGAAACAACCCGTACCGCTGGCCGAGAAGGAGACCACCGTCATGGGTTCGCTGGTTCCGTCTAGCGTAAACATGGCGGAAACGGGCCGCCGGTCCCGGTTCTGCCATATGGCGCCAAGCTTTTCCTGGATATGGATATCGGCGCCCGTGCCCGACGCAAAGACGGGTTCGCCGTCCGGGCCCAGCACCAGCACCCCGCCACGTGTGTTCTGAGTTTGTCTGCCGCTCTTCATATACATGTCTTCGCTCAAAACATGGTGGACAATTTTTGGACACTTTACCACCCCTGCCCCGGATGGCAATAGGGGATGCACTAGTTGGCATGAATCGTGCTTAAGGAGACAGTAAGAACAGAGACAAGGTAACAACTATGCAGAAAGAATCAGGCGGCCTACCGTTCATTGAACTACCCAAGGTCGACGGGCAAGAGGGGATTTCCCTGCTAAAGGGCATGCAAGTCATCGACTTGAGCACATCTATCGCCGGTCCGTACGGCACGCAATTGCTTGCCGACCTGGGGGCCACGGTGATCAAGGTCGAAAAGCCGGGGGTGGGCGACGATGCCCGCCACTGGGGGCCCCCATTCATCCATGGCGAATCGCCTTGGTATCTCAGCGTCAACCGCAACAAGCACAGTCTGATGTTGGATCTAACGCACCAGAAAGGTCTTGAGCTGCTGGAAAGACTGTTATCGCAAGCTGATGTGCTCGTGGTCAATATGACGGCGCGCGTGCAGAAGAAGCTGGGAATCGACTACGCGCGGCTGGGCCCCAAGTTCCCCCGCCTGATCCATGCTTCGCTGACAGGCTTTGGGTTGCGCGGAAAGCGCAGCCACCTGCCCTGCTACGACCTTATCGCCGAGGGCTATTCCGGCGTCATGGACCTGACCGGCGAAGCGGAAAACGATCCGCAAAAGGTAGGCACGCCCGCCGCCGATCTGCTTGCGGGGCAGGATGTGGCCATGGCGGTCACCGCCGCATACGCCGCGCGCGAGCGCACCGGGAAAGGGGCTGAAATCGACGTATCCATGCAAGCCAGCATGACGCGCTTCATGGCGCCGCGCCTGCTGTCCTATTTAAGCTCCGACGAATTGCCCGGACGCTCGGGTGGCAAGGACTCCGTCATCGCCATTTACCAGGTATTCGATACCGCGGACAAGCAAATTTCCCTTGGGCTGGGCAACGACGCGATATGGCGCCGCTTCTGGGCGGCCATGGGAAAGCCGGAGGTCGGCGAAAACCCACGCTACGCCTCCAATGCGGATCGCCGCAGCCACCGGGACGAAATCGTCGCCATGATTGCCGATATCCTGCGCTCCAAGCCGCGAGACGAGTGGCTGGGCATACTGGCCGGGAACCGGATACCGGCCGGTCCCATCAACCGCCTGGACGACGTGGCCAGGGATGAGGATTTGCTGGAACAGCAATTTCTGTATCAGGCACAGACGGCCAACGGGCCGGTACCGCAAGTCGGCTTGGGTATTACCATCGACGGTGGGGCCGTGGTGCACCGGAAATCGCCGCCTTCGCTGGGCGAAGATACGGAAAACATCCTGAGCAATATGCTCAAGCTGTCGCCCGACGAGATTCAGCAACTGAGAGATGCCGGCGCGGTATGAGCGCGGCACAGTGATTTGACCAGATACACAGAGGACCTTCATGAACACCATTCTGACTTTGCATGACCCCCAGACCGCGCGCGAGAATTACCTTAGCGGCGTGTGGCACCAGGATACGATGTATTCCCTGGCCCGGGAGCATGCTCGCACACGACCCAATGCCTGCGCCCTGCGCGACCCATACCAGCGCCTGACTTGGCGGGAAGCGCTTGCCAGCGTGGACGCCATCGCCGAGGGCCTCTATCAGGGCGGGCTGCGACGCGGCGACCGTGTAGCGGTATGGCTGCCGAATCGTATCGAGTCCGTACTGGTATTCCTGGCGTGCTCGCGCAATGGCTATGTGTGCTGCCCATCGCTGCACCAGAACTATACAAACGCCGAAATCGTCAAGCTTCTCAAGCGTATTCGCTGCAAGGCCTTGTTCTCGCAGCCCGGCTACGGCGCGGATTCAGATCGCTATTCGATTTTTGAAGAATCCAAGGAAATCACCACGCTGAAACAAATCTATGCGCTGACACCGCAAGGCGGCGGGCCGGACGGCAGGTCTTTGCCGACGGGGGCGCTGCCCTTCCCGGATCATACCAACGGCATGGAAATCACCAGCGCCCCTGTGCTCGACCCCGACAAGGTCGTGTATCTGGCATTTACCTCCGGCACGACGGGCGAGCCCAAGGGCGTGATGCATAGCGACAATACCCTGCTTGCCAATGGGCGCGCCCTGGTCACGGACTGGAAGCACGATTCATCGACGATACTGCTTACGCTCAGCCCCATGAGCCACCATATCGGCACCGTCGGCCTGGAACAATCGCTGGTCGCGGGCACGGAACTGGTGCTGCACAACCCGGCGGCAAGCCGATCCGCACTGGATTGGACGATTGAAACCGGCGCCACTTATGTGATGGGCGTGCCGACGCATGCCATGGACATGCTGACGGCGGTGCGCGAAAGAGGGCTCAGCCGCCTGGGGAACGTGAATGTCTTCTACATGGCCGGCGCCACCATTCCCCGGGAAGTCGCCCAGCGCTTCCTGGACTTGGGGATCAAACCCCAGAACGTTTACGGCATGACCGAAAACGGGTCGCACCAGTACACGCTACCCAGCGACGACAACAACACCATCGTGTCGACCTGCGGTCGCGCATGCAAAGGCTATGAAATCAAGATCTTCAATGCCGAGAATCCCGACATCGAGGCAGGCGTAGGCGAAACGGGGGAAATCGGCGGGCGCGGCGGGGTGCTGACGCTGGGCTACTACGATAACCAGGATGCAACCGAGAAATCGTTCAATTCATCCGGCTGGTTCTTGAGCGGCGACCTGGGCACGCTGGACGAAAACGGCTGCCTGCACGTGGTGGGGCGCAAGAAGGACCTGATCATCCGCGGCGGCCACAATATTTATCCCTCCCAGATCGAGGACCTGGCGCACCGCCACCCCAACATACTGAAATCCGCCGCCTTCGCGGTGCCCGACGACAGGCTGGGCGAAAAGGTGTGCCTGGCCGTGATCTTCGCCTCCGGCACGTCGATGAGCGCCAAGGAAGTCCTGCAACATCTGCACGATGCCGGCCTGTCGAAATACGACATGCCCGAGTACTTCATCGCGATGGACGCTTTCCCGCTCACGCCCAGCGGCAAAATCCTGAAGCGCGAAATGATCGAATGGCTGAAGGACGGCAGGCTCGCACCGGCGCCAGTACGCTGGAAGGCGGAAGCCAAGTCCAACAACGAAGGAGTGTCCGCATGACGGTCCAGCTTGACTACAGCAATGAATTTGCCCACATCACCCTGAACCGCCCCAAAGTGCTGAACGCACTGAGCTTTCAGGTGCTTGCGGAATTGAGCGAGCTGCTGGCCAAGGTGGCCGCCTCCGATGCGCGCGGGCTCATCATCACCGGCGAGGGCGAAAAGGCATTCTGCGCCGGCGCCGACATCCCTGAACTGATGAACCGGCCGCTCATGCAGGAGCTCAAAGGGGCGGAGCAAGGCCAGGAGGTTTTCAAGCAGATCGCGGCCCTCAAGATACCATCCGTAGCGGTCATTCATGGATATGCCTTTGGCGGCGGGCTGGAGCTCGCCTTGGCATGCACCTTCCGCGTCGCCACCGATCGCGCCCGCATGGGCTTGCCCGAAGTCAAGCTTGGCCTGATCCCCGGATACGGGGGAACGCAGCGCCTGCCCAGGCTGGTGGGCGAGGGCCGCGCGCTGGACATGATTCTGTCCGGCCGGACGGTCGCCGCCGACGAAGCCGAGCGCATCGGCCTGGTCAACCGCCTGGATAACGAGGGTAGACCTTTGGAGATCGGCAAGCGCTTTCTTGAACCTTATCTCAAGCATAGCCTTTGCGCCTTGTACTTCGCGCGGGAAGCCGTACAGCGCGGCGGCCAGGTGGCGCTTGATGACGGCTTGCGTATCGAGCGCGATCTGTCCACGCTCGCCTACCGTAGCCAGGATGCGGCTGAAGGGCTCAGCGCATTCGTCGAAAAACGCCCCCCTTCTTTCAAGGACAACTGAAGCATGAAAGGTGAACTCATATACGTAACGGGCGCGAGCCGAGGCATCGGCGCCATGATCGCGTACGAACTTGCCAGCCGCGGGTTCGAGGTGGGCTGCCTGTCCCGGTCTGGCGGCAAGCCCCGGCTTGACGACGTCCCGGACGAGATTGCCGCGCGCTGGCATCCCGTGGCATGCGACGTCATGGACGGCGATGCACTGAACAAGGCCATACTGGCGCTGCGCGATAAATTGGAGATCCCCGTTCGCGGCCTGGTCAACAATGCCGGCCTGCACACCGAGATGCCCACCATCGACCTGCCCATGGACGAATTCCGCAAGCTGATGGACATCAACGCGGTAGCCCTCCTGCGCGCCTGCCAGATCGTGCACCCCGTGCTGAAGGAAAACGGAGGCGGCACGATAGTGAACATCGGCTCCTTCTATGACAAGCTGGGGGTCAAGCGCAACGTGGCTTATTGCGCCTCCAAGGCCGCAGTGGGCGCGATTACGCGCTGCCTGGCGGTGGAATGGGCGCGGGACGGTATTCAGGTCGTCGACGTGGCGCCCGGATACATCGCAACAGACTTGAATCGCGAGGCCATGGAGTCCGGCCCGTTGAAAGCCTACCTGGAAAAACGAATTCCCCGCAAGACACCCGGTTCCGCAAAAGACGTCGCCGTACTGGTTTCGTCCTTGTTCCAAGAGGGCATGGGTTTTCTAAGCGGCGAGACCATCTACATCGACGGCGCGCAAAGCGTGTCGGTATGACAAGTGCACATCAGTGCACAAGCATGAAATTCTAAAGGAGAGAGCGTGAATATACTGGAACGTCTGGATGCGGGGCTGTCCCTTGCGGACGAAGAGCGCATGCTGCTCGATTCGGTGCGAGAACTGGCCACATCCGAGTTGGCCCCCAGGGCGGCGGCCTACGACAAGAATAGCGAGTTCCCCTGGGAGAACATCAAGGCGATCAACAACCTGGGCTTGAACGCCATGTTCATCCCGGAAGAGTACGGCGGCATGCCGCTGTCTTACCGCTGCTATCTGGCCTGCGTTCGCGAAGTATCGAAGGCTTGCGCATCGACGGGCATCATCTGGGCCACGAACTTTCATGCGATCAAGCCGGTCATTCAATACGGCTCGCATGAACTCAAGTCGCGCATTCTTCCCCGTATCGCGGAAGGAGGCCTGGCGGCCCTGGTCATTACCGAACCCTCCGCGGGCTCCGACGCCACCGGCATGAAGACGCAGTTCCGTGAAGACGGCGACGACATCGTCGTGGATGGGCAAAAGATCTTCATCAGCAACGGTGACGTGGCCGACGTATACGTCGTATTCGGCAAGTGGGCGGGCGTGGACAGCGCCAAGGAGGCCATTAGCGCCGTCGTCATCGAAAAAGGCACGCCAGGGCTGACGGTGACCGGCACGGAACACAAGATGGGCACGCGCGCATCGGGAACCGCCTCGCTGTCTTTCGAAGGCTGCCGCATTCCACGCGCCAACCTTCTGGCACCCGCCGGCGAGGGGCTGCGCGTGCTGCTTGCCTCCTTGAACAAATCGCGCCCCAGTGTTGCGGCCCATGCACTGGGTATCGCACGAGCGGCATTCGAAGACGCCACCGCCTATATCAACGACAGGCGCCAGTCCGGCCGGCGCATCCTGGAGTTCCAGGGCGTGCAGTTCATGCTGGCCGACCTGGCGGCCGAGCTTGCCCTCTGCGAGAACTGGCTCTGGCATGTCGCCGACCTGGTGGACCGCAACGTGGAAGACATGGGCATCGAGGCGTCGATACTGAAACTGAGGGCAACCGACCTGGCCATGCGCATGACGACCGATGCCGTCCAGTTGCATGGCGGCTACGGCTATTGCCAGGATTTCCGTGCGGAGCGGCTTATGCGCGATGCGAAGATCACCCAGATATGGGAAGGAACGAACCAGATCCATCGCCAGTTGATCGGCCGCAGCTTTCTGAACAAGGAGAAAAAATGAGCGAGATCAAAACAGTCGGGGTCGTTGGCAGCGGCACGATGGGCACCGGCATCGCCATCGTGGTGGCGCGGGCCGGCTTTAAAGTCGTCGTGCTGGACGCAAGACAAGAGGCGCTTGACCACGCGCGAGATCAAGCCGCCGCCTTCCTGGCCAAGTCCGTAGCGCGGGGCAAGCTGGAAAAGGGGCGCGACGAGGCCATCATGGCGCAATGGACCGGCACGTCGCAAGCGGAAGACCTGAAGGAATGCGACTTGATCATCGAGGCCGTGTTCGAAGACCTCAAGGTCAAGCACGAGCTGTTTGCGAAACTGAACGCCATCTGCCCGCCGCACACTATTTTCGCCTCCAACACGTCCACCATCTCGATCACGGAAATCGCCGGCGGCAGCGGGCGCGCGGACCGGGTGGTGGGCATGCACTTCTGCCTGCCCGCCCAGTTGATGAAGCTGGTGGAGATGTCGCCGGGATTGACGACATCCGATGCAACCTTCGATGCCGCCTGGGCATTCTGCGAAGCGATGGGGCAAAAGCCGGTCAAGACGCGGGATACGCCGGGATTCATCCTGAACTACTTCCTGATTCCCTGGCATAACGACGTCATCAATATGGTGGACCAGGGCGTGGCCGAGCCCGCCGACATCGATCTGGCCGTGAAGACCGCGCTGGGCTATCCCCTGGGGCCGCTGGAACTGCTCGACATGGTGGGCATGGACACCCAGAAGCTGCTGTCCGACGCCATGTACGGCCTGACCAATGAGCCCAGGGCGGCATGCCCGCCTTTGGTCAAGCGCATGATAGGCGCCGGCAAGCTGGGCAGGAAAAGCGGCGAAGGCTTCCATGCCTATGGCAACAACAAGATTTTCGGGGCATGAAAGACATGAGCTATCAAATCATCCAACAAGGCGAGAGCCTCTCCTTTCCCGAAACGCATGCTTTCGTCGAGGCCGCATCCAGCCTGGGCGACGCCGTGGTGCTGCTGGGCAGCGAAGCCGGCCAGGCATGGCGGCAAGGTCTTGAACAGACCGCCGGCAAAGCCTTCATCGCCATCGAACTGGACACGGAATGCCTGGGCGTGCACACCGGCGAGGACGAAGGCCCCGCCAACGTCGTGGGGTTCGCGCGGTTCCGCCTGGGCGACGATGCGCCGACCAATCTTGTGGAACTGGTGAAGAAGCCTTTTACGGACGCGACGGCGGTACAGGCCGCCAAATCCGCCTTCGAGGCAGCCGGCCTGATCGTGGCCGTCTGCAACGACTTCCCCGGCCGTATCCTCAACCGCCTGCTGCGCCCCTACTACAACGCCGCACTGCGGCGCCTTGACGAGGGCCTTGCCTCGGCGGCCGACATGGACAAAACGCTATGCCTGGGGCTGGGCTACCCGGAAGGGCCCATCACCTTGCTCAAGCGCAGCGGACTGCATCACCACTACCGCGTCACCCAGGCTCTATACGAGGCGTTGGGCCAGGAAGCCTATGCCCCGGCGCGGCGGGCACAGGTGGCCTGGGCCCGCCACAGGACGGCAACATGACCCAACCCCTTGCAGGCATCAAGGTGCTGGATTTCAGCACCCTATTGCCCGGCCCCATGTGCACCCTGATGCTGGCGGAAGCCGGCGCGGAGGTCATCAAGCTTGAACGCGCCGCGGGCGATGAAATGCGCAGCTACGAACCGCGTTTAGGCGACGACAGCGTGAACTTCGTCCTGTTGAACCGGGGCAAGCGATCGGTCTGCCTGGACCTCAAGGCGGACGCTGACCGAGCCCAGGTGCTTGCGCTGGCGCGGGACGCGGACATCGTGGTCGAGCAGTTCCGGCCCGGCGTCATGCAGCGCCTGGGGCTGGACTACGAGTCCTTGTCGCAGATCAACCCGCGCATCATCTATTGCTCCATCACGACCTACGGCCAGTACGGCCCCAAGGCGCGCCGGGCCGCGCACGACCTTAATTTCCAGGCCGAAACGGGCATGCTGGCGCTTTCCGCCGACGCAAGCGGCACACCCATGGTGCCGCCCACGCTCACGGGAGACCTTGCCGGGGGTACCTACCCTGCGCTGTTCAACATAATGCTGGCCTTGCGCCAGCGTGATCTGGATGGCAAGGGGCAGCACCTGGATATCTCGATGACGGACAACCTGTTCACCCTGATGTACTGGGGATTGGGCAATGGTTGGGCGGCGGGCCAATGGCCGCGCCCCGGCAATGAGCTGGTGACGGGCGGCTCGGTGCGTTACGCCATCTACAAGACGTTGGACGGACGGTTTCTTTCCGCCGCTCCGCTGGAAGACCGTTTCTGGGAAGCCTTCCTGTCGCTGATCGGCGCGCCGGCGCTACTCGACGAATCCGATGAAAACGTCATACGCGCCGAAGTGACGCGCATTATTGCGTCACAGCCGGCCGCGCACTGGATACAGTGCTTCGAAGGCCAAGACGTATGCGTATCCGAGGTCGTCAACCTTGAACAGGCCGTGCAAGACCCGCATTTCAAGGAACGGGGCATCTTCGAACGGGAAGTCGCCACCCGCGACGGTCAAGTCCTGACCGCGCTTCCCGTTCCGGTTTGCGCGGCGTTCAGGTCTCCCGAGACACGCATCGCCGCGCCGTCATTGGGCGAACATACGAAAGACGTACTAGCCAGTACAAAAACAGGAGGCAATACGCAATGAAAGCTGTTGTTATTCACGATTTCGCCGAGCCCGAGGATTTGGGCATCGAAGAATTCCCCCAGCCGCAGCCCGCTGCGGAAGAAGTCCTGATCCACGTTACCCATGCCGGCATCAATTTTCCCGACCTGCTGGTCATGACGGGCAAATATCAGAACCTTCCGGAACGCCCCTTCGTTCCGGGCAAGGATGCCGCCGGCAGCATCGCCGCCGTCGGCGCGGGCGTCACAGGCTTGAAGAAAGGCGACCGTGTGGTTGCCCAGGTCGAGTTCGGCGCCTTTGCCGAGTATGTGGCTGCGCCCGCGGAATCTTGCTACCCCTTGCCCGACACCATTTCCGACGAGGATGCCGCCGGAATGGGGCTGGTTTACCAGACCGCTTACTTTGCGCTGGTGGAGCGCGGCCAGTTCAAACCGGGCGAGATCGTCCTGGTCAATGGCGCAGCGGGAGGCGTGGGCGGCGCCGCGATCCAGATCGTCAAGGCCTTGGGCGGCACCGCCCTGGCGGGCGTCGTCGGCGAGGAACAGGCGCAGGCGGCACGGGCGGTGGGGGCCGACCACATCATCGACCTGGCCGCGCCCAATCTGCGCGACTCGTTGCGGGAGCAGGTGTTTGCCTGCACCGGCGGGCATGGCGCGGACGTCGTGCTGGACCCGCTGGGCGACGAAATATTCGACGCGGCAATCAGGGCGGTGGCATGGTGCGGGCGCCTGGTCTGCATAGGGTTCGCAGCGGGGCGAATTCCAACGCTTAAAGTCAACTACCTGCTGGTCAAGAACATTGCTGTCACGGGATTGCAATGGAGCGACTACCGGGACCGCCAACCCGAAAAAGTACGGGAAGTTCAACGACGGCTTTATGAGCTGCACGCCAAAGGGGCACTGAAGCCTCAGATCACCCAGGTACTGCCGCTGGAGCGCTTTGCTGAACCCTTGCGAGTCATGGCCAATGGCAAGGGACGCGGCAAGTACGTTTTGCGGATGTCCTGACTCGCCTGCTCTTTCACTCGTCGGGCGAGCCGCCCGACGAGCCCCGCCTTTGTCAGCCTGCGACGGCCGCGCTCCGGCCGAAAGCGCCCGCTTCCGCCAAGCCTTGAATGCGCTCCTCATCGTAGCCCAGCCAATCGGCAAATACCTTTTCCGTATGCTCGCCCACACGCGCCGCCACGACGGGATCGGCCAGCGGCGTATCCGAGTAGCGAATCGGCAAGGACATATTGGGCACCCAGCCCAGCTCGGGATGCGGGATACGCGTAAGCATTTCGCGCTCGCGCGCCTCCGGCGAGCGAACGGCCTCTCCCACCGTGCGCAGCACGCCGCAGGGCACGCTCGCCTTGAGCATGCGCGCATGCCAATATTCAAAGGGCTGCTTGGAAAACTCGTTTTGTAGCAAAGCAAAGATTTCGTCGCGTTTCCCCAGCCTGTCTTTGTTGGTGGCGTATGCGGGATTCGCCGCGACATCGGGCATATCCAGCACTTGAGTCAGCAATCGCTGGAAAATCTGAGTATTGCCGCAATTGATCAAGAATGAACGATCCTTGGCCGTGAACACGCCGGACGGGCACGAGTCGGGACTGGTATTGCCCGGCCGCTGGGGCTCCCTGCCGGTGAAGGTCTGTTGCAAGGATGCGTAGCCGGTCATCAGCAGCGCATTGTCGAACAGGGCCACCTCGACAGCCTGACCCTTGCCCGTACGGGCGCGGGACACCAGGGCGCCAAGAATGGCATTCGACGTCATCATCGCCGTGCTGATATCCATCACCGGCGACAAGGCCCTCACCCCTTCCCTGTCGACATAGCCATTCATGGAAATGAAGCCGCTTTCAGCTTGGGCGATGGGATCGAAGCCCAATCTGTCGGAAAACGCCCCTTCGCGCCCATAGGCGGACACGGAACAATAGATCAGCGCGGGGTTGTACTCGCGGCAGGCTTCATAGCCCAGGCCAAATCGCTCCATGACGCCGGTCGAGAAATTCTCTACCACCACATCGGCTTTCGCGATCAGAGCTCGCGCCTGCGCCAAACCCTCCGGCGACTTGAGGTCGAGCGTGATGCTGCGCTTATTGCGATTGCACCACAACCATGGAGCGCCGCCGCCAAACTCCGGAATCATCGGAGGATACTGACGAAAATCATCGCCCCGGCCGGGCGCTTCAATCTTGACAACATCGGCACCCATGTCCGCCATGATCATGGTCGCCAATGGACCCGCAATGTAATGCGTGAAGTCGACGACACGGATTCCTTGCAGCGCCAGCTCCGCACCCGCGGGGCGCGGCCTGTGCACGGGAAAATCCGCTACCGCCTGGCTGTATTTCGAGGTCTTGGAAGAATCGTTCATGGTGTCTCTGAAAGTTGTTCATTGAATAAAAAGTTCGGTACGCGAGCCTGAGGCACGGTTGCTATCCGTGCTCGAGCAAGCTGTTCCCTTCTCCCAGGGCGGGCCAGCCCGATGCCGCCCGTTCGCGCAGAAACTGCGGATCCAACGGGACTTTCAAGGCCGGCAGCCAATCGTCGCCATCGCTGATGCGCCGATCCAGCAGGCCTCGGTTACGAAAATGCGGATGATCCGCCGCTTCCCGCAGCGTGTTGACGACGACCGCGCACGCGTCCTTGCCATCGAAAACCCCACGCCAGTGCGCGCTGTCTCGGCCCGCGATGATGCCGGCGACCTTGTCTCGCGTGCCTTCAGGGTCCTTGCTGTCGTCGCGCCAGTCGGCACCCAGCCCTATCGCTTCGCAAAACACATTCCAGAAACGCTGCTCAAGCGGCGCCGCGGCAATATGGCGGCCGTCGCTGCAGCGATAAATCTGGTAGCGGGGAGAACCGCCGGTCAACCTTTCGCCGCCCGGCTTTGGCCAATCCCCATAGCGCTCGCCCCGTGGAATGCCCCAATAGGGAAACGCCAAGAGATTGTCGGTAATGGAAATATCCACCCAGCTTCCCTCGCCGGTCGCATCGCGGCTGCGCAGCGCAAGCAGGATGTTGATCACCGCCGGCATGGTTCCGGCGCCGATATCGGCCACCAGCACAGGCGGAATGGCGGGAGAGCCATCCACGCCATGAGACAAGGACAACAGGCCCGACTCCGCCATATAGGTCAGGTCGTGACCCGCCACTTGGGCCGAAGGGCCGTCTTGCCCATACCCCGTTATGGAGCAATACACGAGCCGCGGATTGATCTTCTTCAAGTCCTCGTAACCCAAGCCAAGGCGGGCCATGACGCCAGGCCGGAACTGCTCGACCAGCACATCGGCTTCGCGTACCAGCGAGAAAATCTGTTCGCGCACCTCTGGCGACTTCAAATCGGCGGCAATGCTTCTCTTGCCGCTGTTAAGCAGCGCAAAACTCAAGCTGGTCCCGCCCCATCTCGGCAGCCCCGCGCGCAGCTCATCGCCGCCGTCGGGGCGCTCGATCTTGATGACCTGGGCGCCCGCCTCCGCCAGTATCTGGGTGGCGAACGGGCCGGGCAGCAGGTTGCTGAAATCCAGGACTCGGCAATCAGCCAATGGCCTTTTGGAACAGATGTTGTTGGGCACGCTTTTTCTCTCCGGCTTCTTTACGCTGTGGCGCAGGCATCACTGCCACGCCCACACCGTGACAAGCACTACTCCGCCTTCCTCTGACAGTGAATAAGCAAGAACGATGCCAAGAATTCCTCCCAACGCAGGAAGACGAGCATCGCCCTTCATGGCGGAAAAATGATTGTGTGGGGAACATGAGTGCCTGCCCGAAAGACAATCCCGGCTGCATAACGAGATTCACGCCTGAACGGCAAGACACGCCCATAAATTGGCATGCCTTTTGCTTTATGACCTCTATATCAACCATGGACCGATAGGAGGAACAGGGATGTCCACGAAAGATATCAGCCCGAGCTTGCCCAAGCCGATTGCCAACGCCGACTCTCAACCGTACTGGGATGCGGCGCGGGAGCACCGCCTTGTCATCCGCAAGTGCAACAACTGCAACGCGCTGCATTTCATGCCGCGCTACGTGTGCCCCGAGTGCTGGTCGGATCGGCTTGAATGGGTCGACAGCAAGGGAGAAGGAAGCGTCCATAGCTTTTCCATCATGCGCCGGGTATCCGATCCGGCGTTTGCCCCCAAGGTCCCTTATGTCACGGCCTTGATCGATCTTGATGAGGGGCCGCGCATGATGGCCAACGTCCTGGGCGACGATGCCTTGTCGGTCAAGATAGGCGACCGTGTCACGGTCACCTTCGAGGATCGTGGCGACGGTGCGCTACTGCCTCAGTTCGTCCGCGCCCCCAAGGGAGGCAAAGCATGAAATCTCCCGCATCGCTCAAGAATAAAGTCGCCATTGTCGGGGTCGGCGAGTCCGATATCGGCCGAGTGCCGCACATGACGGGCCTGGGGCTGAACGCCCAAGCAGCAAAGCGGGCCCTGGACGATGCCGGCCTGAAAGTGTCCGACATCGATGGTTTCCTGACCGCTTACTCCTTTACCGAGCCCTACTTCATGCTGGGCTCCGTGCTGTGTGAGTACCTGGGGCTCAAGCCACGATACAACGCATCGATGGTGGTCGGCGGCGCCAGCCCCGCCGTAATGCTCAAGCACGCCGCCGAAGCCATCGTCGCGGGCCAAGCGGAAACCATACTGGTCTGCGCCGGCGAGAACCGCGCGACCGGGCAAACACGCGATGCCGCCATGGCCGCCTTGTTGGCGGTGGGCCACCCCTACTTTGAACAGCCTTACGGTGGGTCGATTCCCGGCTACTACGCCATGATCGCCCAACGCCATATGCACGTGTACGGAACAACTCGCGAGCAAATGGCCCAAATGGCCGTCCAGACGCGAGAGCATGCCCTGCTTCACCCGAATGCTCATATGAAGACGCCCTTGACGGTGGAGCAAGTGCTGTCGGCCAAGCCGATTGCGGACCCGCTGGGCATATACGACTGCTGCCTGATCTCCGACGCCGGCGGCGCCTTCATCGTCACCTCGGCCGAACGCGCGCGCGACCTGAAGTCCAAGCCAGCCTACTTGCAGGGTATAGGCGAATACCACACCCACGAACACTTGATGTGCGCGCCCAGCCTGACGGAGTTCGGCGCGTCGGAATCGGGACAGGTGGCCTATGAAATGGCGGGTTTGGGTCCGCAAGACATGGACCTTGCCCAACTGTACGACTGCTTCACCATCGTGCCGATGATAGAGATGGAAGAACTCGGCTTCTGCCGCCGCGGCGAAAGTGGCTCGTACGTGGCCGAGGGAAATACGCGCATAGGCGGGAAGCTGCCCGTCAACACGCACGGCGGCATGCTGTCCTACGCCCATGCCGGCGCGGCGGGCGGACTGTTTGGCATCGTTGAAGCCGTTCGCCAATTGCGCGGCGGGCTGGGCAAACGCCAAGTCGAAGGCGCGGAAGTCGCGCTGGTCCACAACGAAGGCGGAATCCTGTCTTCACATTGCACGCTCATTCTTGCCAACGACAAGGGATGAGCCAACGGCTCAAACCACACACATTCGAATAACCCAGGAAAACCATGACACAAAATCCAAAACCCCGCGGCCACTACTTTGAAGACTTCAAGATCGGCCAGGAATTCATCAGCCCGGCTCGAACCATTACGTCGACCGATATCGTGAACTTCGCCTGCCTGTCCGGCGATTTCAACGAAGTGCACACCAACTTCGAGTACTGCAAAACCACACAGTTCGGCGAGCCCATCGCACACGGCCCGCTGGTCTACGCCATCATGGGCGGCTTGCAGTACGCCAGCGGCATCAACGACGGAACCCTGCTTGCCCTGCTGCAGATCGACGGCTGGAGAATGCTCGACGCCGTCAAGCACGGCGACACGATACGCCTGCATTCAAAGGTGCTGAACAAGAAAGAGTCCAGCAAGCTCGATCGCGGCGTGGTCACCTTCCAGCGACAGTGCGTCAAGCAGGACGGGACCGTCGCGCAAGAGATGACGGCCACGCTGCTGTATCGCCGCCGCCCTCAGGCATAAAGGCCGGAAGCACCCGCCAAAGAGACAGCGGGCGCAATCACTATGGCTGCGACACAGTCGCGGCCAGCCAAACGCATCAGCCGGAAAATCAAGATGTCGATCATGAACAATACCGAGTTCGGCCTGACGGAAGAGCAAAAAATGATTCGCAAGAACGTTCTTCCCATGCTGGCAAAAGTCATGCCCAGCCAAAAAATTCGCGAACTCGACGAAGCGTACGAGTTCCCCTTCGAGGCCTATCAGGCCCTGGCGGATGGAGGCTGGTTGGGGCTTCCTTATGAAGCCTTGTACGGTGGAGCCGAGGCTTCATGGAAGGATTTCACCGTATTCGTCGAAACCGTTGCCTACCATAACGCGCAACTGGCATCGGCCTGGTTGACGACGGTGGTGTACGGCGGCATGCAGGTAAAGCACGGCGGCTCAGAAGCGCTGAAGCAGGAGATCCTGCCCGGCCTGATCAAGGGCGATATTCGACTGGCACTCTGCCTTACCGAGCCGGAAACAGGCTCCGACGTCGCGTCCATCAAGACGCAGGCAAAGGAAGACGGCGACTGCTACGTCATTTCGGGGCAAAAGGTCTACATCACTTGCGCGCACGTAGCGGACCACCTGGTGGTTGCCGCCAAGACGGACCCCAAGGCCGGGCACAAAGGCATTACCTTGTTCCTGGTGGATGCCAAATCACCCGGCATAACCATACGCCCGCTCAAGGGCCTTGGGCGACGAATGATACACACCAACGAAGTGTTCTTTGACGCGGTAAGAGTTCCGAAAAGCAGGATGCTGGGCGAACTGAACGGCGGCTGGAAGGCGTTGATGCGTGGCCTGAACTACGAGCGCTTATCGCTCGCCGCCGCGGCTTGCGGGAATATGGCCCGCATTATCGACTACGCGGCCCAGTATGCGAAAGACCGGGTGCAGTTTGGCGAACCGATCTCGAAGTTCCAGGCCGTATCTCACAAGTTTGCGGACATGCAGATCATGGCTGAAAGCTCCCGCTCCCTGCTCTATCGGGTCGCCGACATGCTGGATGCGGGCGAGAACCCGACCATGCACACCTCCATGCTGAAGGTGCTGGCCTGTGAAAACAACGTGCGCTGCGCGGACATGGGAATGCAGATCATGGGCGGCGCCGGCTACATGAACGATCACGAAATGCAGATGTACTACCGCGACAGCCGGGTCGGCCCCATAGGCGGCGGAACCAGCGAGATCATGCGCACGGTCATCGCCAAGCAAATGGGCTTGTAATGATGCCGCCGCGTGGCCCCGTCAAGCGGACATATTCAACATGATTTTCATGGCATAAATTCATCAATACTGGAGATGTAGATGCAAGCCACCAAGCAGGACGGGGCAAATGGAGTGGACAATCGCCCTTTAGCCGGAATTCGGGTCCTCGATATGACACGCGTATTTTCCGGACCATGGGGGACGCAGATCCTGGGGGACCTGGGCGCTACCGTCATCAAGGTGGAGCAACCCGGCCGCGGAGACGACCAAAGGAAGCTGGGCCCGCCCTTTCTGCAGGATGCCGCCGGAAAGCCAACGAACGAGTCCAGCTATTACCTTAGCGTCAATCGCAACAAGCGCTCCATCGCGGTGGACATCGCATCCGCTGAAGGCCAGGCGATCATCCGGAAACTGGCCACAAAATGCGATGTCCTGGTCGAGAACTTCAAAGTCGGGAACTTGGCCAAATACGGCCTGGACTACGAAAGCATCGCCGCCATCAACCCACGGATTGTTTACTGTTCCATCACCGGCTTTGGACAGACCGGGCCGCGCAGCCGGCAAATGGGCTACGACACGGTCATTCAGGCAATGGCCGGTCTGATGAGCGTAACCGGCAAGCCGGATGGCGAGCCAGGCGGCGAGCCGCTCAAGGTCGGACTGGTGATGGCCGACATGATGGCTGGCACCTATGCCGCCATGGCCATACAAGCCGCGCTCTACGCCAGGGACACTCGCGAAGGGGGAGTTGGGCAATACATCGATATTGCGATGTTTGATGCCCAGTTGGCCGCGATGTCGCATCAGGCCAGCCACTACCTGGTATCGGGCCAATTGCCCGCAAGGTTTGGAAACGGCGCGCCTTCCGTATCGCCCTCTTACGCTTTCAAGTGCCAGGACGGGAAAATCGTGATCGTGGCGGGGAATGACGTGCAGTTTCGCCGGCTATGCGAGGTGCTCGGACTGGAAGCCCTGGCGGATGACGATCGCTACAAAACCAACAGCATGAGGGTCGTGAATCGACAGACCCTTCAGGCGGCAATCGACGAGAAGCTCCAGTCGAACACGAAGGCGTTCTGGTTGAAGCAACTGGAAGAGGCAAATCTCGTCGCGGGCCCGATCAATACTCTTGAAGAAGCCTTGAACGATCCTCAGGCCCTTGCACGCAAGGTGGTACGACACATCGCACACCCCAGCGGAGGCACCGTTCCCATCGTGGCTTCGCCGATGCGCTTGTCGCGCACCCCTCTCGACCAGTATTCAGCCCCACCCACATGCGGCCAGCACACCGACGAAGTGATTGCGGAACTGCTTGCAGAATAGATTTCACCCAGCAGTCTTGAACGAAGCGGAGGCGGCAATCGAGCCGCCTTCATCCCTAGCGTCATTCCACACGTTTTTGCACCAATAAGGTCAATATGAACATGCGTCTTGCACTTCCAGCATTATTTTGCGCCATGCTGTCTTTCTCGACATTAGCCCAAGAAAAACCAGTCAAAATTGTCGTTCCTTTCACGGCCGGCGGCGCCACGGATACCGTCGCACGGGGATTGGCCGCCAGGCTGGCAACCGTCTGGGACCGAACCGTCGTGGTGGAAAATCGGCCTGGCGCGGCGGGAACCATCGGAGCTCGCTACGTTGCTTCTGCTCCACCGGATGGAAACACCTTGGTGATCGTAGCAAGCGGCCACGCCATTAATGAGCTCGTGCACAAACAGCTTCCATACAACACAGTGGAAGACTTTACCGCTGTTGCCCAGGTGGTCGACGTACCCAACGTGCTGCTTGTTCCCAAGGACAGCCCTTATCGAACCGTCAAGGACCTTGTCAAGGCGTCCAAGGATTCCCCGAACGGCCTCACATATGGGACTTCAGGCGTGGGAACCTCCGTGCATCTGGCGGGAGAGCTGTTCAAGGCAATGAGCGGCGCCAACATGGAAGTCATTTTCTTCAAGGGAGACTCCGAATCCCTGGTCAACCTGGTGGGCGGGCATATACCCGTCAGCGTCAACACCGTTCCTGGTGCAAAGCAGCAGATCGATGCGGGCAACGTGCGCGCACTAGGCGTGACGACCAAACAAAGAGTGCCAGTGCTTGGCAACGTACCGACCATCAGTGAGGCGGGTGTGGAAAATTACGAGATGAGCACCTGGTTTGGCATTCTGGGCCCCAAAGGCATGAAGAAGGAAGATGTCCAACGCATCAATGCCGACATCCGCAAAGCAATGAACGATTCTGAATTGTCGCGACAGTTGACTTCTCAGGGCATGATCGTCAACGTCGGAACCCCCGAAGAGTTTGATAACTTGATCCGAGGCGAAATCAAGAAATGGCGCCCCATTGTTGAAAAACTCGGGCTGAAAAAGGATAGCTGATCCCGGTCGCCCACTGTGGCGGCTCCTCGCCGGAGCCGCCACATGCCAGCATTCAGGAATGTGTGTACTTCCTGGGTGGCGGTTGCTATCTTGCGGCGTGGGCCGATGCGGCGGCGCCCGGAAAATCGGCGGGCCGGCGCTCCAGTGCAGCTGACAAGCCTTCGTGGAATTCGGGGTTGGACATGGCCAGGGCCTGGCCAAACCCTTCGTAGGCGATCATGTCCTGCAAAGAGGTTTCGAAGCTGCGCGCCATGATGACCTTGGCCAGCCCCATGACCTCCGCCGGGCCTTCCGCCAGGCGTTTTGCTTCAAGCAGCCCCTCTTTATACAGGTCGGCGTCGGAAACGACTTTTGACACCAGGCCAAGCTCCGCGGCTTCGCGGGCGGAAAAGCTGCCGCCGCTATAAAGAAAGTTCTTGGTGCGCGCCATGCCGATCAACCGGGGCAGATGGTACATGGTGGCGATGTCAGGGATCGCGCCCAGCCTGAAAAAGCCCGCCATGAACTTGGCGCCCTCGCCGGCGATGATGACGTCTCCGGTAAGCGCCAGGCCCATGCCGCCACCCACGGCATGCCCATTCACGCCTATGACTACCGGCTTGTCGAGCCCTATCAATGGCATCAGCCAGCGGCTCAAGCTACGGAAGCGGCGGTGTACGGTCCAAGGGTCGCATGCCGTTTTCAAATGATGCAAATCGCCGCCGGAACAGAATGTCGGCCCTTCTCCCGTCAGGAAGACGGAACGAATGCCGGGATCACCGGCGGCCAAGTCCACCGCCGCGCCAAGCGCTTCGCGCATCTCCAGGGTGAGCGAATTGCGGCTCTTGGGGTTGCTCAGTTTTATGATGAGTACCGCCCCATCCCTCTCCGTCTGTACCAGCTCTTGCGTCATATCGCGCTCCTCTTGTCTATTAATCCGTTTTTCTCATCGCCACGTTTTCAAGGCAATGATGCTCACTGCGATACAGTGATAGGCATAGTCCTATCAAGCAAAAACTATGCCAATCGACGCGGGCGACGCGTGTCTTCGGATTAACGCAAGCCGGCACAGCTGCAAAATTCAGCTCGCCTACCTTTCAGATCAAACCATAAATTGTATTTTTTACGGTCAACCTCATGATTAGCAATACAATGCCAATTCATGGTAAAAGTCTACAAAAAAGACATTTCAGATTTATTTGCAATTAAACACCAAGTTTTGCACAGATTGCGCGGCAAGAGCTGCATGAAACAAGCCAGAAAAGTGCGTCACAACGACATAAACAGGCAAGTCTAGCCCGGTCAAATTGTTTTGTATTTGAATTGCACAGTTTGCGCGACACATAAATGTGTTTGCCAAAGAGACAAATTCTCAAGGTGGCTCAGGAGACAGCATGACAGGGATCCTAATCTTCAACAACATCGATGAAGTGGCTTATTCAAGCGGAGTCGCCACGGATCCGGCCGTACAGCGCCAACTGCGTCAAGAGCTCGACAGGACACGCAGCCAGGGCGGAGGCATCGTGGCCCTGGAGAACGACGGCAAACACATCGCGGTTTACCGGCGATTGGGAAACCAATTTGTCTTTCTGATAGAAGCCGTCGACTCCGAATCCACGCTTTTCGAACTGGTAGCCAGCGTGGATTTCGCCGAGGACGTGCTCACCTATCTCGTGGAAAGCCCCTATCTTTCTTTAGTGTTGGTCGACGATAAAGCGCGCGTTCGGTTCATGCCGCCGGTCCACGAAAAGTTTTTTGGCCTGAAACGAGGCGAGGCGATCGGCCGGCCCGTCACGGAGGTCATCGAAAACACCAAGCTGCACACCGTGGTCCAGAGCGGCAAGGCCGAGATCGGCAAGGTGCAGGAGATGGGCGGTATTACACGGGTCGTGTCGCGTGTGCCCATCAAACGAAACGGCAAGGTCCTGGGTGCGATCGGGCAGGTCATGTTCAAAGGCCCTACGACCGTCCACGAACTGTCGCAGGAAGTCAGCACGCTGCGCTCGCAAGTCGCCTTCTATAAAAACGAGCTTTCCAGCATAAAGAACGATGCGTACGACCTGGAACACATGATAGGTCAAAGCGACGCGATACGGCAGTTGAAAGCCGACATCATGAAGGTTGCGCCCATGCACGTGCCTGTGTTGATCGTGGGCGAAAGCGGAACCGGCAAAGAACTTGCGGCGCAAGCCATTCACCGCCTGAGCGCACGGTCCAAGAACCGCATGGTGTTCGTCAATGCCGCGGCCCTGCCCAGCAGCCTGGTGGAAAGCGAACTATTCGGATACGAAGCCGGGGCGTTCACCGGGGCGGACAAGTCCGGGCGCAAGGGCAAGTTCGAGCAAGCGGACAAGACCTCGCTCTTTTTCGATGAAGTGGGCGATATGGCACCCGAGATCCAGGTCAAGCTGCTGCGGGTGCTGCAAGACGGCATGTTCGAGCGCGTCGGGGGCAACCGCGTGTACCACTCGGATTTCAGGCTGATCTGCGCAAGCAACCGGAATTTCCAGGAAATGATCAACGAGGGCGCATTCAGGCTGGATCTCTATTACAGGATCAGCGGCGTCACCATCCGCATGCCCAGCCTGCGCGAGCGGCTGGACGACATACCCGCCCTGGTGCCGAGCTTCCTGGCCGCCTTTGCCAACCGCCATCGCATGCCCGCCAAGCACGTCGACAAAAGGGTGTACCCATTTCTGCAAGAACAGGCCTGGCCCGGCAACGTGCGCCAGCTTCTGCATGAAGTCGAGAAAGCGGCGATTTTTTCCGACGGCCCCGACTTGCGTGTCGAGGACTTCCGCCTCTCCGGCGACTTGACGCCCGGCGCCGCAACAGATGCCGCGGCTAGCGGAATGAACGTCGTTCAAGGCGGATCCGGCCATCGGCGCATACAGGACGCCGTCAACGAAGTGGAACGAACCATGATCAGCGAAGCCATGGTCAGGCATCAGGGAAATAAAAAGAAAGTCGCCGAAGATCTGGGCATTTCCCGCGCCTATCTCTATAAACGCCTCGCCGATCTTTCCGAGGCCTGAGCAGCGTCGCCGCCGGCGTTCCGCTAAGCGCAGCACCGCGGTGTCTTCCACGTAGGCAGGTCGCCGGGATTTGTATTGAGCGAATACAAATCCCGGATTTCTGCATCACGCCCTTCCTCTGTATTCCCCCTGGCCCCCCTCTTATCAGTCCAAGCACGGCAATGTGAGCTGTCGATGCCCGTCCGTGCCCGTCGTTCCAGGCGGGCTCGCCTTAAGCATGAAAGTTGGCATGTAATTTGCGTCTTCCGAATCGGATAGAGGTTTTTCCACCGAGCGTCTTGCTAGACGGTCAAGACGTGCAATAAGCGGCCTGCGCCAGACAGGGCCTTGGCCAACACAAACTGAGCAACAAAGGAGCAGACAACAATGAAGCACACCTACAAGAAAATAATGCGCTGGACCGGAGCACTGCTTAGTGCCGCCACCATGACGACGGTCGCCTGGGCTGCGGATTATCCAGACAAACCCATCCGCATGATCATCCCCTTTGCCGCGGGAGGCCCAACGGACACACTAGGCCGCTCTTTGGCGGATGAGATGGCGAAACGCCTTGGGCAAAAAGTCATCGTGGAAAACAAGCCCGGAGCGGGCGGGAACGTCGGTTCGGGACTGTTCGCCAAAATGCCCGCCGACGGCTATTCCGTCATGCTCGATACCAACGGTCCGTTGGTTGCGAACCCGCTGTTCATGAAGGACATTACCTTCGACCCGGATAAAGACTTCGACCCCGTGTCGTTCGTGGCCTACCTTCCCAACATGATCGCGGTCCATCCAAGCGTACCCGTCCATTCTGTCAAAGAGCTCATCAAACTGCTGAAGGACAATCCCAATAAGTACAGCTTTGCATCCGGCGGACTTGGGACGAGCACCCACTTCGCTGGCGAGCTGTTCAAGACCATGGCCGGCGTGCAGATGACCCACATTCCATACAAAGGAGACGGCGCTTCGATGCCCGACGTGGTCGGAGGCCAAGTGCCCATCGTCTTTGGCAGCATCTTCGCCGCCAAACGCTATACCGACAGCGGCATGCTCCGGGGGATTGCCGTCACGTCCAAGGACAGGGTGCCATCCGTTCCCGACATGCCCACCGTGGCCGAGTCCGACTTGCCCGGCTATGACCTGACCGCCTGGTATGGGCTGGTCGTGCCGGCCGGCACGCCAAAACCCATCATCAAGAAGTTGAGCGACACGGTCCAAGCGATTACCGCATCCGCCAGCTTCAAGGAACGCGTCGAGTCCATGAGCGGAATCACCAAGGGCAACTCACCCGAGGAGTTCGCGAAGTTCATCAAATCCGAGCACCCGAAGTGGAAAAAGCTGATTGAGGAATCGGGCATCAAGAACAACAACTAGCGGGAGGGCCGCGTGTGGCCCTGTATCGATTTTTGCCCCGAGACGGGCGGCGGCTCGGCGCCGCCCGCCGGTGCGCAGGACAACGTTAAAGGGAAATGAATCATGTTTACATCAGACATACTGAAAGGAAGGGTCGCGTTAATTACCGGCGGAGCCGGCGGCATAGGTTTTGAAATTGCCACCGCCTATGCGCGACTGGGTGCAAACGTGATGGTTGCAAGCCGAAACCAGGAACGAATGGATGGCGCCGTTGCCGCACTGGCCAAGGAAGGCCTGGCAATAAAAGCGGTGAAGACCGACGTAAGAAACTACGACGAGGTCAAGAACGCGGTCGACACGACCGTCGAGCAATACGGGAAGCTGGACATCCTGATCAACAACGCCGCTGGAAACTTCTACTGCCCCACCGCCGACCTGAGCCCCAACGGTTGGAGGACAGTCATCGATATCGACCTGAACGGAACGTTCTACGGTTGCCATGCGGCCTACCAGCACCTGAAAAAATCCGAGCATGGGGGCTGCATCATCAGCATTGCGACCATGCTGGGCTTAAGCGGCTGGCCGGGCGCCGCGCACGCGGGAGCCGCCAAGGCGGGCATCATCTCATTGTCGCGCGCGCTGGCGGTGGAATGGGGCGACGATCAGATTCGCGTCAACACCATTTCGCCCGGGCCCATCGGCGATACGGTGGGCGTGCAACGCTTGTATCAGGAAACCGGGCGCGAAGAACTGGAGCGGAAAAAGACCGCGCTGGGGCGTTTCGGCAAAAAGACGGATATTGCCAATGCCGCGGTTTACCTAGCGTCTGATCTTGGCCAATACATTACCGGCGAAAACATGGTGGTCGACGGCGGCCGCTGGCTCAAGTACGTGGCGGCCTGATCCATGACGGCCTCGGCAAGCTTGCCATACTCCGGCCTGAAGATTCTGGATTTGAGTCAAGGCATCGCAGGCCCCTATTGCGCAATGATCCTTCTGGAAAATGGCGCGGAGGTGATCAAGGTCGAGCCCCCGGCGGGAGACTGGGGTCGCGCCATCGGCAATCAAGTCGACGGCATGAGCGCGCTGTCGACCGCTTACAACCTTGGGAAGCGGTCGATTTGCATCGACGCGTCGACAAAGCAGGGCCGTGCTCTTCTGCATAGTCTGGCGGCACAGGCCGATGTCGTCATAGAAAGCTTCCGGCCCGGCGTGACCGAACGCCTTGGCTTGTCATACGAAGAACTTTCCAAGGAGAACCCCGGGCTGGTGTACGTTTCCGTTACCGCCTTTGGATCAGCCGGCCCGTATGCGGCGCGCCCCGGGTCCGACTCGACGCTTCAAGCCATGAGCGGCATGATGGTTGTCAACAAGGATGCCAACCAGAATCCGCGCAAAGTCGGAATCCTGGCGATAGACATTGCCACTGGAATTTATACCGCGCAGGCGACCAGTACCGCCTTGTACCGCCGCGCCACGCAAGGGAAAGGGACGCATGTGGAAGTGTCCCTGCTTGACGCCGCCGCCGCCATGCAAAGCGGCGCGATCATCGACGAGGCGCTTGGCGGCGGCAGCGTTTCCCAGCCTTTAAGCGTGCCGGCGGGGACATTCGCAACCCAGGATGGGCACATCAACGTGACGTCCTTGCACGACCGAATGTTTCTCAGCCTGTGCCGCGCCATCGGGAAAAACGACTGGGCCGAAGACGCAAGATTCACCACGGCGGCGCAGCGGTTCTCGTACGCGGAAGAAATCAACACCAGCCTGAAGCAAATCTTCCGCGAAAAACCCACGGCCCATTGGGTGAAAAAGCTGAACGAACAGGGAGTCGTTTGCGGCAAGGTCTCCGGGTATGCCGATTTTCTCGAGGACCCCCAGGTAGTGCACCGAAAAATCTTCACACGCAGCGCCGTGACTGCCTCGGTCAATGTGCCGGTTCCCAGGATACCCGGCACCTCGGGCGCAGGGGCGGGAAAGCGCGCCCCGCGCCGGGGCGAGCATACGCGCGAGATTCTTGCCCAGCTGGGGCTCGATGAAAAACAGCAGCGGGAATTATTCGACTCGAGTGCCGTTTCCACTTATCAGAGCACGTCTGAATAGCGGCCCTCCCTACTCACGCCTTCACAGGATCAAGGAAAAATGCAAAGACGACACTTCCTCAGCGCCATGCTCGCCAGCGCCTTTTATACCTCCATGGCCAAAGCCGCTGACAAGCCATTGACCATCATCGTGCCCTTTCAGGCCGGATCGGCCACCGATACCGCGGCGCGGCTGATCGGTGAGAACCTGGGCAAAGCGATGTCCCGGTCGGTGGTGATTGAAAACAAACCCGGCGCCGAGGGCTTGATAGCGGCCAAGGCGGTCATCAATGCCGACCCATCCGGCAATGTTTTGCTGTTCTCGACCAACACGGCTGTCACCGGCATCAACACCTTTCATAAAAAGCCGTTCTATGACCCTTTGACTGACCTGTCGCCTATCACGCAAGCAGGCGAGTTTCCTTTCTTTCTGGTCACGAATGCCAGCCTTCCCTGCAAGACGGCCACCGAGTTCATTGAGTATGCCAAAGCCAACCCCGGCAAGTTGAACTATGCCTCCGGCAGCGCATCGTCCCTGATCGCGATGGCGCAGCTTATCGGCGACGCGGGCCTGGACATGCACCATATTCCTTACAACAGCGAGCCCCCTGCCGTGGTGGATCTGGTGGGTGGCCGGGTCAATGTCATGTTCGCAACGCCGACAACGACCGCCGGGTTCATAAAAGAAGGCAAGCTGCGGGCGCTCATCACCACCTCCAAATCCAGGCTGAACAAATACCCCGACATCCCGACCATGGTCGACTCGGGCTTCGAGAACCTGCCCCTCGTTCCATGGGGCGGCTTCTTCGGCCCGCGCGGCATGCCTCAGGCCGTACGCAAAGAGCTAAGCGATGCCATCAACACGACTCTGGCCGGTCCTCAACTGGTCGCGGCCCTTGCGGAACACCATATCACCGTTACGACATCGAACCCGGACGAATTCTCCGCATTCCTGAAGAACCAGCTGGAGCTTTCCCTGAAAGTCGTCCAGAAGAACGGCCTGGTAAGAGACTGAATTGGAGGCAAATGAAATGGAAGACTCCGGGACCATACGGTTGGATAAAAAAGACGGTTTGGCCACGATAACGCTGGCCCATCCAACGAAACTCAACGCCCTCTCTTCGTCGCTGCGGGAAAAATTCGGCCAGGCTCTGGCCGCCGTCAGCGAAGACGATGAGGTAAAGGTGGTGCTTCTGCGCGCGGAAGGCCGTGCATTCTGCGCCGGCGCCGATCTGAAGGACGCCCCCAGCACGCCGCTAGGGTGGCGGGATCGCGTCATGCTTGCCCAAAAACACCACGTCGCCATTGCACGCATGCGCAAGCCCGTCATCGCCGCCGTCCAAGGCCTGGCGGTGGGGGGCGGAGCATCACTGGCGCTGGTCGCCGACATCCTGATCATGGCGGACGATGCAAAGCTGGTTTTCCCCTTCGTGCGTCTGGGCCTGGTTCCCGACGGGGGCATGGCTTATTTGCTGCAAGCCAAGCTGAACGCCGCCACGGCGCTCGAGCTCTTGCTTAGCGGCGGCAGCATGACGGCCGATGAAGCGCACCGCGTCGGGCTGACGCGCCATCTGGTTCCGGCGGCCGAGCTGGAAGACTTCAGCGAAACGTATGCACGTGAGCTGTGCAAGCTGCCCCCGGAGGCCGTCATGCTTACCAAAGCGCTCTGCACGCAGAAATGGGCGGATGGGCTGGAGCGGATGCTGGCCCACGAGGCCGATGCCTTTGCCCTGGCATCTTCCACCCCAGGGCACCAGAACGCCCTGAAAGAAATGCTCAGCCGTAAGCGATGAAAAGCGTTTTGATCATTCCATCCCTTATCAGTTTCCTAATATCCACGAGGTAGACAATGAATTTCGCAGCAACCGACGATCAAAACATGCTCCGGGCCGCAATCGCAAAGATTGTTCAGTCCGAATGCACGCCTGAGCTGGTCCGGCAGTGGGATAGCGATGGCGTCTTTCCCGAGGATGTCTACGCGACGATGGTGAAGGCGGGGCTGATCTCCATGGTCGTGCCGGCCGAGTACGGCGGCATGGGCAGCCCGATGTCCGACTGCATCATTCTTTATGAAGAAGTGGCCAAGCCTAGCGTGGACTTTGCCACGCGCGTCGCACTGCAAGCCTGGGGCGCTTCGATACTGGCGGACGTCGGCTCCGAGGAACTGAAAAGCACCATCTTGCCCGCCGTGGCGAATGGTGAAATGAAGCTCTCCTTCAGCCTGACCGAGCCAGGGTCGGGTTCCGACGCAGCGTCGCTAAGCACCAAGGCTCGAAAAGACGGCGGCGATTGGGTGATCAGCGGGCAAAAGCTGTTTTCCAGCGGCGCTGACGCGCCGGACAACAAAATCATTCTTGCCGTCCGTACCGAAAAAACCGACAAGCGGCACGATGGGATCTCGCTGTTCCTGGTCCCCAACGATCTGCCCGGCATCACCATACGCCGCCTGGACGTCATCGGCCGGCGCATACTGGGTTTGTCGGAGATCTATTTCGACGATGTGCGCGTGCCTGACCGTTACCTGCTGGGCGAGGCGGGCCAGGGCTGGGGCTACATTGGGCGCCATCTAGAACGAGAGCGAATTACACTGGCCGCCAACTACATCGGCTGCGCCGGCAGCGCCCTGGACGAAG
The DNA here is from genome assembly GCF_048751585.1 of Pollutimonas rozaliensis. NCBI lineage: Bacteria > Pseudomonadati > Pseudomonadota > Betaproteobacteria > Burkholderiales > Alcaligenaceae > Pollutimonas > Pollutimonas rozaliensis. The sequence continues at coordinate 43,625 of NZ_JAZHOB010000009.1, forward strand.
CGGTCAACTACGCCAAGGAAAGGCGCCAGTTCAGCCAGCCCATAGGCAAGTTCCAGTCGATTGCCCATATGCTGGCCGACATGGCGACTGAATTAGAGTGCGGCCGTTGGATGACCATGATGGCGGCCTGGCGCTACGACAACCGCCTGCCTTGCCGCAAAGAAGCCAGCATGGCCAAGCTTTACGTATCCGAGATGCTCCAGCGCGTAACCGCCACAGGCATGCAAGTGCTGGGCGGCCACGCCTACACGACAGACCACGCCATGCAGCGGCATTGGCGCGATGCGCGCAACGCGACTGTCGGGGGTGGAACCTCGCAGATTCAGCGCCAGTTGATCGCTCGCGAGCTTAGCCTGTAAAAACCGGCCTTGAACGCAACAGCCAAACCGGAATCGGCCCGCTTATCGAGAGCGGCCGGTCACCGGTGAAGCGATGTCGTGGGAGTTGTAGATGCACATGAGTTCGTAGCGCATCATCGCCCCCAGCAACAGACCGTCGCGTTGCCCATCGCATAGCAGCGCTTCGCGGTGCAGTGCCAGCGACAGGCTGGCGCGGTTATAGCCCTCGACCAACAGCACCCAATCCGCATAATGGTCAGGCGCGGTACGCCTGGTCGTATCCGAGTTGGTCACGTCCGTTGCTTCCAGATCGGATTCCCAAAGCGACATGGACACCATGTCGCCGGATTCGTGCAGCTGCTTGGCGAGGGTTTCGCGAATGAACTTCCGCGCATCTTCCTTGCGGCCTTCCACGGCCTTGCACTGGACAACGACGGCGGTGGCGCCGACGTGGCTGCCTACCGACCAGGTTTCGCGGCAGACGGCGCGAATGACGTTTTCCATGCGCGGCAAAATCTTGCGCGTCGTCTCGGTGGGGTTATCAAGAACGCGCCGATATTCGTCCGACAAGAGCGTGTCGATGGACTCGCACTTGTACACAATCATGTAGGCGGGCCGGCTTTCGATGGCCTGATACCTGCGAGCGGAAACTATGCCGGGAACGGCCAGGCGTTCGGCGATATGCTCGTGGTGATACCAGTGATTCATTGCCCCATCCAGCTCCGTGGGGATGTCGTGCATGACCAGCAGCAAGCCAGGCGTATCTTCTTTTTTATCGACGTGATGGTTCATCGTTGGCTCGCTCGCGCATTGTTTGGGTAGAGGCATGTCGGTGACACCGCCGCTGTACATGGTTGCTCCTCTGAGTATCCAAGTGCACCATTGCCCAAGGACAATGGTGCAACTTCATATCACCCGTTATAGTCCCGCATCTACGATCGAGCCTGGTAGTGACTTACAGGTCGATAGTATATGCCTGAATGTTTAATTGGCTGTAATGCCCACCTTCTTGATAATCGCGCCCCAGCGCTCGGTTTCATCTTTAATGGTTTGAGCGGCCACTTCGGGTGTGCTGCCTATCGCTTCCATGCCGCGAGAGCTCAAGGCTTCGCGGAATTTCGGACTCTGGCCTATATCCATCAATGCCTTGCTCAGGCGGTCGGCCACGTCTTGCGGCACGCCGGCCGGGGCCATGACCGCGTACCAGCCGAACACATTGAAATCCTTCAAGCCGGACTCTGCTATCGTCGGTACGTCGGGCAGCAAAGCGTTGCGCTTCAGGTCGGCGACCGCAATCGGACGCAGCTTCCCGCCCTTGATAAGCGGCAACGCCCCCCCGACGGTGGCAAAAAGCACGTCAATTCGGCCGCCCACCAGTTCGGTGAAGGCTGGCGCTTCGCCCTTGTAGGGGACGTGCAGGATCTTGATGCCGGTCAGGTCCTTGAACATTTCCATGGTCAAGTGCGCCGTGGAGGCATTGCCCGCGGAGCCGTAATTCAGGGTGTCCGGGTTATCTTTTGCCAGCTTGATGAATTCAGCGATGGTTTTGGGCGGCTTGCCTGGATTGCCTACAAGCACCATGGAGAACTTTGCGATCAGCGAAAGAGGCTTGAAGTCCTTCAAGGTATTGTAGGGAAGGTCCTTATAAAGCGTGGCATTCACGCTGGCCAGGCCTTGACCGCTTATGGTCAGCGTGTAGCCGTCCGCCGGCGCCTTTGCCACATAGTCGGTTCCGATAATACCGCCCGCGCCCGTGCGGTTCTCAACGACCACGGGCTGGCCCAGGCGATCCGACAGTTCTTGTGCCAACAGCCTGGAAAGTATGTCCGACAAGCCCCCCGCCGCATAAGGCGCAATAAGGCGTATGGCCCGATTCGGGTAATCGCTGGCAAGCGCCGGCGTGCTAAGAGCCAAAGCCGCGGTAGCCGTTGCCGCGGCTAAAAGCATTTTTTTCAGCACTGACATTTATGAGTCTCCTTGTTTGCTCAAGGCGCAAAAGTTTGCGCCGGTAATCGAATGAATGGAAATCCAACCGTACAAGTCAATACGCAATAATGATGCCAAGTCTTTACCGCCACGGCCCATCGGTTTGGAAAGCAAAAAGTGGCTGAGTAAAGCACAGAAGATGTCTGCTCAACAGCCACGGCGTACCGGATGGATTCAGGATTCCGGCTGGCGATACCAATTGGGGTAGTACTTCAAGACCAGCGGGCCGTCTTCTCTCCATGCGTGGCATCCGCCTATCTTTAGCGGGCGTGGCGCTGAAGGGTCATTTTTTTTCTCGGCGGCCGCCATTCTCGGCATCATTGTCTGTATGGCCAAGGTGGGCAGCAGCGCCGCCAGTTCCGAAATATGGGAGCATCGCTCGTGCGCCGGAAGCCGTTTTCCAATTTCCTTACGGAAGCCCTTGAGCAAGTTTGCGCCCACCAGCCTTTCCACGTGCAATCCAGCCTCCGGGCAGATCGTGGGGAAGGGCATGCGTTGCATGCTCGCTTCGGCTTCCAGCACGTCCATGTCCTGGTTGACCGTGACCCGCAGCGCCATCAGATGAATGGGTACACCGCAGTCGAAGTGCGTGGTTTGCGAGGTGAAGGATTCCGCCTTCAGGTCCTCGATCAGCGCCTCCAGGTCCCAAAGGCCGTCCTCGCGCTCATAGGATTGAAGGTGGATGCTGCGCGAATGCGCCGCTTTCCTGAGGGCCTTGGGCTTGGAAAGAAAATGCGAGGGGGCCACCATATACAGTCTCCGGGATCAATGTGTTAAGTGCCGGGCCATGCCGGCCGGTTGTCAGCAGGTCGCGCCGGTGTCGACAAGGGCCGCAATTTCGCCGTCCGACAGGCCTGCGGCGGCAAGCAGCTCGCGGCTGTGCTCACCGAGGCGCGGCGCAAGGCAAGTGATTGCGCTGGGTGTTTTTTCGAAATTGACGGGCGGCCGAACCTGCGTCAGCACCCCTTCGCTTGGGTGCGGCATCCGGCTGAACATGCCCACCGCGCATAAATGCGGGTCACCGAACAGATCCTCAAGGGAATTGACCTTCGCCACCGGAACCCCTAGCGGCCGCAATTGACTGAGCCATTCCGCCGACGTGCGCAGCGCCATGATGTCGCCTAGCGTCTTGTATAGCGTTTCGTAGTTCTTGCTGCGGCTGTTCGCCGTGACATAGCGAGGGTCCCTGGCCAGATCGTCGCGATCGGCCAGTTTGAAGAAGTCCTGCCAGTTCCTGTCCGTGTACGGCAAGACGCACAAATAGCCATCCAGCGTGCGATGGGGCTTGCGTAGCTGGCTAAGCACGCGCGCGTAGCCGGCTTCACCGCTATCGGGGTCGAATGTCCGCTCACCCATGTGTTCGATCAGCATGAACGACGCCAGGGCTTCGAACATGGGCACTTCAATGCTCTGGCCCTCTCCGGTACGGAATTTATGCACCAAGGCCCCCAGGATGCTGTACGTAACCGTAAGGCCGGCGACTTTGTCGGCAATGATCGTGGGGGTGAAGCGCGGCTCTCCGGCCAGGCTTGCATTCAGGGAGCACAAGCCTGAAAGCCCCTGGATCATGTCGTCGTAGGCGGGATTGGCGGCATAAGGGCCATCCTGGCCAAAGCCATAAGCCCCGCAGTAGACAATACCCGGGTTGGTTTCCTTGACTCGCGAATAATCCAGATGAAGGCGCTCGATGGCCGCTGGGCGCATGGCATGCACAAACACATCGGCCCCCGCTATCACCCGGTGCAGCGCCTGGCGCGCGGCGGGTTGCTGCAGGTCCAGCATCAGGCTTTTCTTATTTCGATTGACCGAGAGATGGATGGGACCCATGGCGGCGCTGTGGCCGACTCCCATATGCCGCATGATGTCGCCCTGGGGGCTTTCTACCTTGATCACCTCCGCCCCCATGTCGCCAAAAATCTGCGTGGCATAGGGGCCCATGACGACAGACGTAAGATCGACGACTTTAATTCCAGACAGCAATCCAGGCATGACTTCTCCGAATGTTTGACTTGATACCGCAAAAATCCACTTCTCTGAAACTCTTTTAAGCAAATTTGATGCCATGTATGCGACGCCGCGTACGACCGCCGCCACGCAGGCCGCCGCCGTATCGGCGATGGCCTGGGTTGCTTCCCGCAGATACAGTTGTCTGCCGGGATGACATTGAACGGCAAAGCCCCGGCTCCGGCCCGACACCGCTCGGCCGCGCAAAAAAAGCCTGCAACGAGGTGCAGGCTAAAAAGAAGCTCGCAATGCCAGCTTTGAGCTACCGCCCTACTTCTTGACCAGCGGGCAGGTGCTTTCCGACAGCGGGCGCCATGCCTTGTCCGCCGGAATCGTCGCCTGTATTTTCAGCAAATCCCAGTCGGCGGTGGATTCCGCCGGCTTCTTGACCTCGGCCAGGAGCATGTCGTAGACCATGCGCCCGTCGGCGCGAATCTTGCCGTTATGGGTGTAGAAGTCGTTGATCGGCGTTTTCTTCATCTGTTCAGCGACCGCCCCGGCATCGTCCGAGCCCGCCGCCTTGACGGCATTCAGGTAATGCAGGGTAGCCGAGTAGGCGCCGGCTTGAACCATGGACGGCATGGTGCCGTGGGCTTTAAAGAACCGTTTCGAAAAAGCGCGTGTTTCGTCGTTGCGGTCCCAGTAGAAGCCGGTAGTAAATTGCAGGCCTTGCGCCGCTTGCAGCCCCATGCCCTTGACGTCGTGCAGGAAGACCAGCAGCGTGGCCAGCTTCTGCCCGCTTTGCGTAATGCCGAGCTCGGATGCCTGTCGCACGGAGGTCTGCGTGTCGGTGCCGGCATTGGCCAGGCCGATTACCTTGGCGCCCGATGTCTGTGCCTGCAGAAGATACGATGAAAAGTCCGTGGTGTTCAGCGGCGCGCGAACGGCGCCGACGATTTTTCCGCCATTTTCCTTCACGACCGCGCTGGTGTCGCGCTCCAGCGAGTGGCCGAAGGCATAGTCGGCGGTGATGAAGAACCATGAGCTGCCGCCGTTTTGCGTGACGGCCGCGCCTGTGCCGTGTGCCAGCGCGTAGGTGTCATACACATAATGAATGCCGTAGGGAGAGCAGTTCTCGTTGGTCAGGGAAGACGAGGCTGAGCCCGCAAAAATCGTCAGCTTTTTCTTCTCTTTGCCCAGTTTCTGCAACGCCAGCGCCGAGGCGGAGTCGGTCGATTCGATAATCATGCTCACGCCGTCGCGGTCGTACCATTCCCGGGCGCGCGCCGCGGTGATGTCGAGCTTGTTCTGGTAGTCGGCCGACAACACTTCGATCTTGCGGTCCAGGACCTTGCCGCCGAAATCCTTGGCGGCCATCTCGACCGCCTTGACGACGCCGGGTCCGCCATGAGCGGAGTACACCCCCGTCATGTCGACGATGGCGCCGATACGAAAAGGTGCTTTCTCCTGGGCGTTGGCGATGCTTCCGGCCGACAAGGCGCCCAGGATGATCGCCATCATGGTGGTGAGCGTGGGTTGCTTCATGGTTTCATCTCCTTCAGGGGTTTGTTTTAATTGAGTGTCAGAACGGGCAATCCGGATTGAAGTTCGGGCTGCGTTTTTCAAGGAAGGCATCTATCCCTTCCGTGCCCTCCGGCCCGGCAAATCCGGTGAATTCAAGAGCGAGCGAGGCGTCGAAAATAGGCTGGGCCTGCTTGATCCAATGGTTCAGCATCATCTTGGTCCAGCGCTGAGCGGCGGGTGCGCCTTGCGCCAGGCGCGTCGCGATCTCGACGGCGCGGGCCTCGACCTCTTCGTCAGGGAGCGCAAGAGAAACCAGATTCATGCGCTCCGCCTCTTCGCCGGTGAAGGTCTCCGCCGTCAGCAAGTAGTACTTGGCTTTCGCCATGCCGCATAGAATCGGCCAGATGATCGCGGCATGGTCACCCGCCGCCACGCCGATTTTCAGGTGCCCGTCCGAGAACTTGGCATCCTTGGCCGCGATGGACACGTCGGCCAGCAATAGCGTCGCCAGCCCCGCGCCCACCCCCCAGCCGCGAGCCGCCGTAACGATGGGCTTGCGGCAATCGAGCATATTGGTGACCAGATCGCGCGACTCTTTCATGGCGCGCATCCTTAGCGCATAGTCGTCGCAGACCTTCCGTTCGTGCTTGAGGTCGCCGCCGGCCGAGAATGTCTTACCGTCTCCGGTGAAAAGGATCACATTGACGCTGTCGTCGGCGTCGACATCACGCCAGATTTCCGACACCTCTCTATGCATCTGGGCGTCCATGGCCCCCATCTTCAGCGGGGAGCGCATCGTAATACGCAGCACCTTGGGGCTGGGGCGGTCAAATGCCAGTCTTTCATAGCGTGCATAGCGGTCGGTCATGTCTTTCTTCCATCCAAAACAGGTAGGCGTGGTGCGCCGGGCAGAATTATTCTGATGTCATAGTGAAACAGGACGCAAAAGCCGTGCCAGGTTTGCCGACACTCGTCCAGAGACAAAGATTACGCTGATCAGCCCGGAAAAGTGTCAACAGAGTGGTCAGGCTGAAAGCAATGTGTGTCTTCGGTGTACTGCTTGAAGTCACGTTTCCTGGACACTGACGCCCGAGGCAGCGAAGGCGGCGCGGCGCCGCCGGCGCACAACGGATACACTGGCCGGTAATTCCCGGTTTCCTCGATGAAAACCCGCTTCGATACTCCACCCGCCTCTCGACAGACAAGGCGGCGGAATCTGAATAGGCACGGCCATGCGCATCAAGTTACGTCAGGTGGAAGGCTTTCTTGCGGCGGCCGACCTGCTTTCATTTTCTCGCGCGGCCGACAAAATCGGGATGACCCAGCCGGCGTTTTCGCAGTTGATCCGCGATCTGGAGAATGCGCTGGACGTCAAGCTGTTCGACCGCAGTACGCGGCGCGTGCGGATCACCGAGATCGGCCTGCTGCTGCGCGACCAGATGCGACGCGGCCTGCTGGAAATCGACAATGCCTGCAACAATGCGCGCGCCATCACGCGCCTGGAACGCGGCCAACTGACGCTGGCGGTATTGCCTTCATTGGCCCTGGGCTTCGTCACCGAGGCGCTGACGGACTTCCACAAGACCCATCCGGGGGTGCACATTCGGCTGCAAGAGACCCGCACGCCTTACATTGCCGACCTGCTGTCCCGGCACGAGGTGGATTTTGCGGTGTGCTCCCACATCGAGGCCGACGATGCATTGCAGCTTGAACACCTGTTCGACGATGAGCTGGTCGCCGTGCTGCCCAAGGAGCACGCGCTGGCCCGGCGCCAAACATTGGGCTGGGGCCAATTGGCCAATGAGTCCCTGATCTGGCTGGCGGCCCAATCCACGCTGATCCACAACGCCTTTGAAGAAAACGGCCTGGACAAGTCCGCCGATCACCAGGTTCTGAACACCGTTACCGCACTCAGCATGGTGCGCGCCGGATTCGGCATCACCATCGTGCCTCTGGTGGGCTTGCCGGAACTGAACATGCGCGGCCTGGCCCATCGCCGCTTGCGCGCCCCACGCCCGATGCGCGAGATCGTCCTGTGCCATCACGTAAACCACACGCTTTCACCCGCCGCCGAGCAATTCCGGCTGTTCCTGAGGCAAGCTTCGCCGCTCACAAGCGTCCGGCCGAAGACACGATAGGCCCATGCGATGCCATGATTCGAGCTGGAAAAATCCTGCTCTATTCATAAGCATTACCTATGGATTCAAACCATATAAATAATTGTTATGTCTCCCGGAGGGCGCTACATTCATGGCGTTCTCAACTTCAAATATAAGGAGACAATAATGACCAAAACAGTAAAAGCGCTGCTGTACGCCATGCTGCTGGCCTCTTGTTCCTTCGCCGCAGTGGCTGCGCAAGCGGCAAGCTACCCAAGCAAACCCATCACCGTCATCGTTCCCTTCCCTCCCGGCGCCGGCGTCGATATCGTAACGCGCCTGGTCACCACCAAACTATCGGCCGCATTGAACCAGCCCTTCGTGATTGCAAACCGCTCCGGGGCGGGCGGCACCGTCGGCGCGGCCGAAGCGGCGCGCGCGGCGCCCGACGGCTATACCTTGCTCGCCGCGCCTTCCTCCATCGCCGTCAGCCAATCGCTGTACAAGAACCTGTCTTTCAATCTGGACAAGGACTTCAGGGCGGTGGGCCTGATGGCCTCGGTACCTTTCATCCTGGTCACCAATCCCAAGGTGCCGGCCACATCGGTGAAAGAACTGATCCAGCTGGCAAAAGAGAAGCCCGATACCCTGACCTTCGCCTCGACCGGCAACGGCAGTTCGCCCCACCTTAGCGCCGAGATGTTCCAGATGGACGCCGACATCAAACTGCGTCACATCCCCTATCGCGGGTCCAGCCCCGCCATGAACGACTTGACCGGCGGCCTGGTGGACATGATGTTCGCCAATGCCCTGTCGGTGCTGCCGCAAATCCAGTCCGGCCGCCTGCGCGCGCTGGCCATCACCAGCGCCACCCCCAATCCCAACGTGCCCGGCGTGCCCACCATGCAAGAGGCCGGCGTAGCGGGCTACGAGTCCGAAACCTGGTTCTCGCTGCTGGCGCCCGCCGCCACGCCCGCTCCCATCGTCGAGCAACTGAACGCCGAACTGAACCGGGCCATGCAACTGCCCGATGTGCAGAAGACGCTGGCCTCGCAGGCGGCGACCGCACGCTCCGGCACCCCGGCGGAGATCGACGCCTACATCAAGCACGAAACAGAAAGATTCGCCAAGCTCATCAAGGCTTCCGGCACGCATATCGAATAGCCTCAATCCCCACAGCCCTAGCACATGACTCAGACTCCACCCACAAGCTCCGACACGGTCACGCGCACGCTGGCCCGCTACATCGTCCAGTCCCGCTACGAGGATATTCCCAAGAGCGTCGTCCACGAGGCCTCGCGCGCCTTGCTCAACTGGATGGGCTGCGCGATCGGCGCGGCGCGCCACGATACCGTGAACTTTGCGCTGGATGCCTTCGCTCCCTTCTTCGGCCCCGCCCAGGCGCAGGTCGTAGGCCGTTCCGAGCGGGCCGACGTGCTGCACGCCGCCCTGCTGAATGGGATCAGCTCCCATGTGCTTGACTTCGACGACACGCACTACCGCACGGTGCATCCCAGCGCTCCGGTCATGCCCGTGGTGCTGGCCCTGGCCGAATGGCGCCGTTTCACCGGCGAACAGTTGATCCACGCTTTCGTGGTGGGAGTCGAGGCCGAGGTCCGCATCGCCCTGTCGGTGTTCCCCGAACACTATGACCGCGGCTGGCACATTACCGGCACCGCCGGCATCTTCGGCGCGGCGGCCGCCGCCGGCAAGCTGCTGGGCCTGGACGAGAAGCAAATGACCTGGGCCTTGGGCATCGCAGCGACCCAGTCGTCGGGCCTGCGCGAGATGTTCGGCAGCATGTGCAAGAGCTTTCACCCCGGCCATGCCGCGCAAAGCGGGCTGGCCGCCGCTTTCATGGCGGAACGCGGGTACACCAGTTCCGACCGCGCCCTGGAGGCTCCGCGCGGCTTCGGCCGGGTCATGTCCAGCCGCTTCGACCCGGATGTCATCACGGCGCCATGGGGCGAACGCTACGAGCTGGCGCAGAACATGTACAAGCCCTTCGCCTGCGGGCTGGTGGTGCACGCCGTCATCGACGGCTGCCTGCAGCTACGGCGCGAACACGCGCCGGAAGCCGCACAGATCGAATCGATTCAAGCGACGGTTTCTCCTCTTGTCCTTGAACTGACCGGCAAGCGCACGCCCATGACCGGCCTGGAAGGCAAGTTCAGCGTCTACCATGCCTTGGCGGTTGCCATCATCCAGGGCGCCGCCGGCGAGGCCCAGTTCAGCACTGAAGCGGTTCGGTCTCCCGAAGTCGTGGCGCTGCGCGAACGCGTCAGCGCTGTCGTCGATCCCAAGATGCGCAAGCTGGAAGGGCGCGTGCGCATCGTGCTGCGCGACGGCCGGGTACTGGACCGCCACATTTCCGAAGCCTTGGGTACGCTGGCTCACCCCATGAGCGACCAGGATTTGGAAGAAAAATTCCGCGGGCTGGTCCAAGCGATATTGCCCGACGACCAGGCCAACGCGCTGATTCAGGCATGCTGGGACTTGCCGCAGCTTGGCGATGCGGGAACGATCGCGCGGCTGGCCGCCACGGCATGACCCTGGCGGGGGCCGTGACGCCGCTCAGGTGTCCGGCTCGCCGATGTCCTCGTTCCAGAGGCTGGGCTTGTCGTCGATGAACTTGCGCATCAACGCGATGCAGCCGGCGTCTTGCAGGACATCGACCTTGATGCCCCGTGAGCGCAGCCATTCTTCCTCGCCCATGAAGGTCTGGTTTTCACCGACGATAATGTGCGGAATACCATACAGCAGTATGGCGCCGCTGCACATGGAGCAAGGCGACAGGGTGGTATAGAGCACGCATTCGCGATAGACCTGCGCGCTTTGGCGGCCGGCATTCTCGAAGGCGTCCATCTCGCCATGCAGGATGGCGCTGCCCCGCTGCACGCGGCGGTTGTGGCCACGGCCCAGAATACGGCCCCGGTGCACGATGACCGAACCGATGGGAATGCCCCCCTCCTCAAGGCCGAGTTGCGCTTCTTCCAGTGCGGCTTGCATGAATGGATCCATGGTGCTCCTAATCCTTCCTTGGTCAATGATGAAAATCAGTGTCGCGACGGCCGCAGGTGCTCGCGCCGGAACCCCTGCCCCAGAATACGGGCGGGAAGCGAACGGATGAAGCCAGACCTTAGCAGCAAGCGCGCGAGACGGGGCAGTTCCACCGGCCTGTCGCCGTCCCGCCTGGCCAGCGCCGGCGCAATGACGCGCCGCTGGATGAACACCTGCAGTGCCTGGATGATCTTCGTAGGCAACAGGCGCCGCTGTTGTACGGCGGCAAGGACGGAATCATCCGGCAGGCCGGAGGCCAGCAAGGCGGGGGCCAGGATATTGCCGGCCGCCACCGCGTCTTGTATCGCGAGATTGATGCCCACGCCGCCTATGGGCGACATGGCATGCGCGGCGTCGCCGATCAGCAGCAAGCCGGGCTGATGCCATTGCTCCAGGCGATCCACCCGGACCTCCAGCAGCTTGACGTCGTCCCATGAGGCAATGCCTTGAACACGATCGCCCAGAAACTGCAGCTTTCCGGCTACCTTGTCCTGGAAATCCTTAATCGGCTTCCGGCGCCATGCATCGGCTTCGCCCTTGGCGATCACGCTGGCGATCTGCCAATACTCATTGCGGTTGAGCATGACCAGGAAATTGCCATATCCCGGTACGCCGAAGGTGCCCGCCGGGTCGGAGGGCAAGCGCGGCAGCCGGAACCACATGACATCCATGGGCGCGCCGAGATCCCGCGTCCGCAGGCCTGCCGCCGAACGAAGCAAAGAGTGCCGGCCGTCGCAGCCCACGACCAGATCGGCATCGATCCGGACCAGGCCTTCGGGCGACTCGGCCATGACGCCGGTCACACGGCCGCAAGGGTCACGCAGCAGGTCCGTTGCCTGGTGCCGCATGCATAGCTGGAAGCCGTCATGGCGCAGCGCTTCGGTGGCCAGCAGGTCAAGCAAGTCCCATTGCGGAACCAGCGCCATATAGGGAAAGGGCCGCAAGCGTCGGAAATCGCCCAGCGCGTGCATGCCGTCGGCGAACAGGCCTTCAATCTGCTCCACCCTGTGCTGGGGCACGGCGTCGAACTTTTCCTTCAGGCCCAGTTCTGACAGTATCTCCAGCGTGGACGGATGCACGGTATCCCCACGAAAATCACGCAGGAAATCGCCGTGCTTCTCCAGCACGATGACGCCGACACCGGCACGCGCGAGCAGCAATCCCAGCATCATGCCGGCGGGCCCGCCGCCGACGATGCAACATCGGGTGCGCTTGCTTTGAACAGCTTTTTCCATAGGTCAAAGTCTGCATGCGAGCGATGCGCGGGTCAAGAAAAACTCCATGGCGCAATGCCCTCCGTCCCATTGAGACGTTAGGGAAATCCTTGGTATCGAAGTTGTAAACAAGCCTTTTCAATGGTGACCACGTCTGTACAATAAATTTAGCCCCCTTTTGAATGGAATGGTAAACACGGCAGCCTGAGCCTATGGTCAACGCTTTTTTCACCTCGTGAATTGATGGGTCATTTTTTTAGGTAGTCGCCTTCGGTTTCATCCAAAGGGTGTCTTATCACCAAAAGGAGAACGAGCATGCCAAACGAAATGATGAAGAATTGGGACCAGTACCGCCCCACTAAAACAATATGGTTCTGGTCCTGCGCGGCGGTTGCCGCCCTGACGATGGTGCTTGGGTTCACTGCGGGCGGATGGGTCACCGGCGGCACCGCGGCCAAGCAGATAGCCAGCTCGTCCGAGCAGGCGGTGGCCAAGCTGGCCGCCAATATATGCGCCTACCGCTTCATGGCTGCGCCCGACGCCCAGAAGCAGCTTACGGAGCTTAAGGAAATCGACTCCTGGAAACAGGATGGCTTCATTGAAAAAGGCGGCTGGGTAACCTTTGCCAATATGGATCACCCAATCGACGGCGCCGCCGATCTGTGCGCCAGCAAGGTATTGGCGGTGAAAACGGATACGGCCGATAGCGGCGCGTAATCATAAGCAAGCATTGCCCCCTGGCCGGAGACAGCCAGGGGCGCCGCAACCGAGTTGCGTTCCATTTGCAAGCGGCACCTAGGGTTTCAAGGAGTCATGTCGAGCTGCGGCCTGCGTAACTCGGCTACTCCATATCCGCCAAAGTCCGTGCCACCGCCAGGAATGACGCCAGCGCCGGATTGCCATCCCCTTGCCGCCAAGCCATGGAAACTTCCTGCGTCAGGTAATGCGTATCGTCGGAAAGCGGCACGTATTTGACCTTGGGATGCATCAGCGAAGTCAGGTTGCTGGGGATCACCGCCACCGACAGCCCGGCCGCGACCAGACAGATTACCCCGCCGACCTGCGAGCACTCTTGCTCGATATTGGGATAGAAATTTGCCGTTGCGCAGGCGGCAATCAATTGCGCATGCGCGGTGGGCACCTTTTCCTTCGAGAACGACACAAACGACTCGTGCGCCAATTGCCTTAACGCAATCGTCTTGCGCCCCGCCAGCGGGTGGGTCCCCGGTAACGCCGCCATCAGGCGGTCACGCTTGTACAGGCGCGTCTCGATCTGCGCTGCCTCTTGCGGCAGCGGCGTTCGCAAGAGGCCCAGATCCAGATAACGGCCCTTCAATTGTTCGATTTGGTCCTTGGTCGTCATTTCGACCATACGCAACCGAACTTGCGGATACTCATGCCGAAAGAGGCCGATCAGTTCAGGCATGTATCCATAGCCCGTGCTGCCGATGAAGCCTAATGACAATTGGCCGATTTCACCGGTGCTGGCGTGCTGCGTGCGCTCGATGGCTACCCGCTCGTACTTGAGCCACTGATAGGCCTCTTCCAAAAACACCTTACCCGCAGGGGTCAGCGCCACACTGCGCTTATTGCGCAGGAACAGTGGCGTGCCCACATAGGCCTCCAGTTTCTGGATGGCCTGGCTGAGCGGAGACTGGGCCATGCCCACGCGAAATGCCGCGCGGCCATAGTGCAGTTCCTCGGCAACCGCGATGAATTGCCGGAGCAGGCGGCTATTGAGCATTAAGATAATTTATGTCTTATAGACATACAAATTATATGTTGGACATGCAGCAACGACAATCCTACACTCAAGGGCAGTTCATCAGGAAGCCCACAATGAGCCAAGCCAGCATCTCGCCCGACGAAGCGTATCAAGCAATCGCCAATCTCTTGGGCAATCGATTGCCCAGCCGCGAGCATCCATCGCAACGCCTGCGTTTCTTCGGCTCCGCACCCCGCTTCGATACCCCCCACAAGCTGACCTTGTCCGCCGCTAGCGCAATAGGGGCCTACGCCATCGCCGTCGAGCACTGGTGGCATATGGCCGTCGGCCAGCATCAAATGGTCGGCATCGATTGGATGCAGGCGGCAAGCTCTTTGAATCCAGGGCACTTTCAAAAGCAAAGCGGCTACTCGTTGCCGGCCCTATCCTTGCTGACGGAACTGAAGGCCGATTTCTATAGAACCCGGGATGAGCGCTGGTTCTTTCCCATCGGCTCATACCCCCACCTTCGCGACGGCGTCCTGGATCTGTTGCAGTGCGCGAACAGCGCCGACGCATTGAGTGCGGCAATACGGCAATGGGATGCCGCGGATCTGGAACAGGCTTTCGCCCAACACAAGCTTCCGGGCATTTACGCTCGCAGCACCGACGAATGGCTGGCGCATCCTCAAGGCGCACTGCTGGCGGGAAAACCCGTCATAGAGATCCAGAAGATAGGCGACAGCCAGGCCGAGCCGGCCATATGCCGCGATCGCCCGCTGGACCGCATCCGCGTGCTGGATTTGGGCCACGTCATTGCGGGGCCTGTCGTCGCGCGATCGCTGGCGGAGCACGGAGCCGAAGTCTTGCGGATCAGCCCGCCGATGAACCAGGACCCCTTCCGCCAGACCGTGGACACCAACATCGGCAAACGGTCGGCATTCCTGGATTTCGATGCGCCGAAAGATAGGCTTAAAGCGCGAGAGCTGATCAACGGCGCCGATGTCCTAGTGCAATCATGGCGTCCAGGCAGCCTGAACAAGCGCGGACTGGGCGCAGAGGACGCCGCCGCTATTCGTCCAGGACTGATCTATGTCACGGTCACCGCATTTGGAGATGAAGGCCCCTGGGGCTCGTATGGCGGCTTTGAGCAACTGGGCCAGATAGTCAGCGGCATTGCCGTCCGGGAAGGCGGCTCGGGCCGCCCACGGGTCGTCCCCACTTACCTGCTGAACGACTACTTGACGGGATACCTGGGCGCCGCCGGCGTCATGATGGCGCTGATGCGCCGCGCCCAAGAGGGCGGCAGCTATCACGTGAAGGTGTCCTTGGCCAAAACATCGATGTGGGTGCAAGACCTGGGGATAGAAAATGGTTTCGACCCGGGCCAGCCCCGTCGCCATTTTGCCGAGACGCTGAATCCCGTGCTGGAAACCCGCCCATCGGCCTATGGCCTGTTGGAGCAGCTACCGCCGGTGGCGCAGTTCTCGCGCACCGGCCCGTACTGGGCTTTGCCGCCGGCGCCCAATGGCGCACACCCGCCGGCTTGGGAAAGACGATGATTCAACCTGGCACAACCACCAACATCAACTAGACAATAAAGGAGACGGACGGCGTGCAGGGCCATGGCCGGCAAGATGCCTGTCACCACTGGATGCGTCCACAAAACACTATCATGCACAAGAAAATCGCTCTCGCAGCCGCTATCACCGCCCTTGCCTTTGGCAGCGCCGCGTCCCAGGCTGCCAGCTACCCCGACAAAGCCATTACGCTTATCATCGGCTTCGCGCCGGGCGGCCCCACGGATGCCATAGGCCGAGTGCTGTTCAAGAAGGTGTCCGAGGAACTGAATGTCCCCGTCGTGATAGAAAATCGCCCCGGCGCCGGCGGCAACATCGGCGCGCAAGATCTTCTGCGCGCCAAGCCGGACGGCTATACGCTGATGTATGGCACCTCATCCATCACGACGGCGCCGGCATTGTTCGGCCGCGACGACCTGAACCCCAAAACAGCCTTTGTCGCCGCGGGCTGCTCGGTTGCCGTACCCCTCATCCTGCTCACATCCGAAAAGACCATGAAGATCAGCGACGCCGCCGCCTTCTACAAGGCGGTACAAGACCACCCGGAAAAGTATTTCATGGGTTCCTCGGGCAACGGCTCGATCGATCATCTGGTTGCCATGGACATCGCCGGCAAACTCGATCTGAAATTTCAGCACGTGCCCTACAAGGGCAATGGCCCCGCGTTGACCGATCTGGCGGCGGGCAACACCAACTTCATGTACTCGGGCTCGTTCAACAGCGCCATGCCATTCATCCAGGGCGGGCAGGTCAAGCCGTTGGCTGTTACGTCGGGCAAGCGTTCGGCAATACTGCCCAACGTGCCCACGCTAAGCGAAAGCGTTCCCGGCCTGAAAGGCTTCGACGGCGGAACCTGGCAAGTACTGCTGGCCCCCAAGGGCACCGCCCCCGAAAAACTGGAAAAACTGAATCAGGCCTTGCAAGCGGCCATGAAAGATCCTGAGGTGCTGAAAAGCCTGCGTTTCCAAGGCGCCGAGGTCATGGACAAGAATCCCCGGCAATGCCAGGAATTCATCGACAGCGAGTATGACCGCTGGTCAGCCACCATCAAGCGCCTGGGCCTGAAGACGGGCTGACCACCTTCCGCCGTCTCAACGCACCAGGCAAGGCCTCTTGGCGTCAAACGCCCAGCCCGGCACCAGGTATTGCATGGCCATGGCGTCGTCGCGGGCGCCCAGGCCGTGTTTCAGGTACAACTGGTGGGCCTTTTCGACCTCGGCCATGTCCAGCTCTATGCCCAGGCCGGGCTTCTTCGGCACCTGCACATAGCCGTCGACGATTTCCAGTGGCTCCTTGGTCAAGCGCTGACCGTCCTGCCAGATCCAGTGCGTGTCGATGGCGGTGACGCGCCCCGGCGCGGCGGCGCCGACGTGGGTGAACATGGCCAGCGAAACGTCGAAGTGATTGTTGGAGTGCGAACCCCAGGTCAGGCCGAAGGCCTGGCAGGTTTGCGCCACCCTGACCGAACCCGACATGGTCCAGAAATGCGGGTCGGCCAGCGGGATGTCCACCGACTGCAAGG
Source organism: Pollutimonas rozaliensis (assembly GCF_048751585.1). Taxonomy (NCBI): domain Bacteria; kingdom Pseudomonadati; phylum Pseudomonadota; class Betaproteobacteria; order Burkholderiales; family Alcaligenaceae; genus Pollutimonas; species Pollutimonas rozaliensis. Next base: position 60,597 of record NZ_JAZHOB010000009.1, read on the forward strand.
ACAGCGCATGAGACATTTCGCGCCAATCGGTGGCCACCATATTGGTAGCGGTGGGCAAGCCGGTGGCGCGGCGGAATTCGGCCATGACCTCGCGGCCGGAGAACACGCCTTCCGCGCCGCAGGGGTCTTCGGCATATGCCATTACGCCGTGCAGGTCGCGGGTCAGCCGCACCGCATCTTTCAGCAGCCAGCCGCCATTCGGGTCCAGCGTGCAGCGGGCCTGCGGGAAGCGTTCGTGCAGCGCCCGTATGGCTTCGATTTCTTCTTCGCCGCGCAGCACGCCGCCTTTCAGCTTGAAGTCCTGGAAGCCGTAGCGCGCTTGCGCCGCTTCGGCCAGGCGCACCACGGCCTCCGGCGTCAGCGCCTCTTCGTGGCGCAGGCGGGTCCAGTCGTCGGCGGCGTCCGGTTCGCTGCGGTAAGGCAGATCGGTCTTGCGCCGGTCACCCACATAGAACAGGTAGCCCAGCATCTGCACGGCTTCGCGCTGCTGGCCCTCGCCCAGCAAGGCGGCCACGGGCACGCCCAGATACTGGCCCAGCAAGTCCAGCAAGGCCGACTCAACGGCCGCGACGGCGTGTATGGCCACGCGCAGGTCGAAGGTCTGCTTGCCGCGTCCGCCGCTGTCGCGATCGGCAAAGCGCTCGCGCATGGCGGTCAACACGGCGTTGTAGGCGCCTATGGGCTTGCCCACGGCCAGCTCGGCGGCGTCCTCGAGTGTCTTGCGGATTTTTTCTCCGCCGGGGACTTCGCCGATGCCGGTATGCCCGCTACTGTCCGTGATCAGGACCAGATTGCGTGTGAAGAAAGGCGCATGCGCGCCGCTGAGGTTGAGCAGCATGCTGTCATGCCCGGCTACGGGTATGACGCGCAATGCGGTGACGACGGGTGTGGAAGCTGACATGATGATTTACCGGCTGCGAATGGGTGATTATTGGGGGCCCAGCTTGTCGATCAGGGCTTTCAGCTCTTCCAGCTCGGCGGGCTTCAGGTCGGTCAGCGGCGGGCGTACGGGCCCTGCCGAATGCCCCACCAATGCAGCGCCAGCCTTGACGATGCTGACGGCGTAGCCCTGCGAGCGATTGCGCAACTGGAGATAGGGCATGAAGAACTCGCGCAGCAAGCGATGCTGGGTGGCCATGTCGTCATTCGCCACCGCATGGTAGAACTGCATGGCGGTCTTGGGTATGAAGTTGAAAACGGCGGAAGAATACACCGGGGTGCCCAGCGCCTTGTAGGCGGCGGCATACACCTCGGCCGTGGGCAGCCCGCCCAGATAGGAGAAGCGGTCGCCCATCCTGAGGTGGATGGAGGACATCAGCTCGATGTTGCCAATGCCGTCCTTGAAGCCGATAAGGTTGGGGCAGCGGTCGGCCAGGATGGCCAGCGAGTCGGGCGTCAGCTTGCAGACGTTGCGATTGTAGACAATGACGCCGAACTTCACGCTTTTGCAAACGGCTTCCACGTGTGCGATCAAGCCTTCTTGGCTGGCTTCGGTCAGGTAGTGCGGCAGCAGCAAAATGCCGTGGGCGCCCTGCCGCTCGGCTTCCTGGGCGCACTGGATGGCGAAGCGCGTGGGGCCGCCGGCGCCCGCAATGATGGGCACCTTGCCCTTGCAGGTTTGCACGGCCGTCTTGATGATGGCTGCGTATTCGTCGCCTGCCAGCGAAAAGAACTCCCCCGTGCCGCCTGCCGCAAACAGCGCGCTTGCGCCGTGCGGGGCCAGCCATTCAAGGCGTGCCGCATAGCCCTTGGCGTTGAATTCCCCCTGCGCGTCGAAGTCGGTCAAGGGAAACGAGAGCAAGCCATGCGACATGATGGCTTTGAGTTCCTGGGGGTTCATTGAAATCCTTTGCGATTAGATGGGTGCGAGAGCCGACATAGATGCCGATAGCAGCGATTTGGTACCGCTACCATAACGGAATAGTCAAATGGTAGCGGTACCAAATCCAGCCGTCAATGAAAAATTACCAGGGTTTCCACTAATCTGTGGTTTCTCGTTCAACGATGGAGAACCCCACGTCGACGACATGCTGCGCGACAGGACGGCCATCGGCCCGGTCGATCAGGCAGCGGGCGGCCAGCTTACCGATATTGGCGCCGTTGATCTGCACGGTGCTCAGCGCCGGGACCATATCGGCCACGAAGGGCACATCACCGAAGCCCATGATGGCGATCTGGTCGGGTATGGGAATATTGCGCGCCCGCGCCTCGGTCATCACACCCAGGGCCAGCAGGTCGGAGCTGCAAAAAATCGCATCCACGTCGGGTGTGGCGGCCAGCAGCTTGCCCAGCGCCTCGCGCCCGCTTTTGATGGAGCGCGAAGTGCCCACATTGACGATGGAGACATCGGGCAAGCCGTTCTGGCCGGCCACCTCGGCAAAGGCCCGGGACCGCCTGTTGGCACGCTCGTCGTTGGCCTGCACGATGCCCAGGCGACGCCGGCCTTTGTCGATGAAAAAATGAGCGACCTCATGGCCGATTTCAAGGTGCGAGAAGCCGACCAGCATATCGACGGGTGTGGGGGTCAGGTCCCAGGTTTCCACCACGGGGATGCCCGAGGCCAGCAAGCGTGTGCGGCCCTTGCCCTGCTGCAATATGCCCGTCAGGAAAATGCCGTCGGGCCGTCGGCCGATAATGGCTTCCAGCAGAAGTTCTTCGCGGTGAGGCGAGTAGCTGGACTGCCCCAGCATCAATTGATAGCCCGCGTCGAACAAGGTGCCGTTCAGGGCTTCGATGGTTTCCATGAATACGGACATGACGGTACTGGGCACCACGGCCGCAATCAGGCGGCTGCGCGCCGAGGCCAGGCCGCCGGCCATTCTGTTGGGCACATAGCCGGTGCGCTGGACGGCATCCAGCACCTTCTGGCGTGTTTCCGCCGCGACCTGGTCGGGCGTGTTCAGCACGCGGGACGCGGTGATGGGCGACACGCCGGCCAAACGCGCCACATCCCTCAGGGTGATGGCTCCGCTGCTGCGCCGGGATCGCTTCGTAATGTCTTTTTCGCTCATGTGGTGTTCAAGATGGCGTCGGTAATAAAGGCATGCCTATCGAAAAGCCGCCGGGGTCGCCGGGCGGGCATGCGTCTTGGGGCTCTATCGCACCTTGGCCTTTGGTTCAAGAAGCGAGTATACGTGTCGCCGCCGCCGACGCCAAAGCGCCGTCGCGGCCCGGCCTGAAAAATGAATCGCGCATGCCCGGACAGGCGCATGCGCGATCAGATCAGAGTTCCGGGCCACAAGTGCCGCCCCGGACGGGTTCCGCGTGCTTTAGTTGGCGTTGATCTTGCGGGCCTCGATCAGATCTTTCCAGCGCTTGAACTCGGCAGCCTGGAAGCGGGTGAATTCTTCCGGCGTGTTGCCCACGATCTCGAAACCCAGTTCCAGCAGCTTGGGCTTGACGGCGGGGTCGTTCAGGCCTTTGACCATGGCATCATACAGCTTGGCCTTGACGTCGGCCGGCAGGCCGCGCGGCGCGGCCACCGCCTGCCAGGAATAGACGTTGGCGTCCTTGATGCCGGACTCGGTCAAGGTGGGCACCTCGGGCAGCAAGGGCGAGCGTTTGGCGCTGGTAATGGCCAGTGCCTTCAGCTTGCCGGAGCGGATCTGCGGAATCGCCGTGTTGATGTTCATGAACGATGCATCGACCTGGGAACCCAGCAGCGCCGCCAGAACGGGGCCGCCGCCCTTGTAGGGAACGTGGACGCCCGTGGTGTTGGTCTGGCGCCAGAAGAGTTCGGCGGTCAGGTGATCGCTGCTGCCGCTGCCCGACGATGCGAAGGTCATGGTGCCGGGATTGGCTTTTTCAAACGCGATCACGTCGGCAATGGATTTGTGCTTGGACGTTTCCGGCACCACCAACACGTTGGGCGCCTGCACGGCCACCGTCAGGTAGTCGAAGTCTTTCAGCGCGTCGTAGGGAACCTTGCTGTACAGGTGCGGCGCGATCACGTAAGGGCCCAGCGAAGACACCAGCAAAGTGTAGCCATCGGGCTTGGAGCGAGCGACGTGAGCCGCTCCGATCGTGCCCGTTGCGCCGGCCTTGTTGTCGACCACGAAGGTCTGTCCCAGTTGGGCTTCCAACTGGGACGCCAGCAAGCGGCCGATCAAGTCGGTGGAGCCGCCCGGCGGGAAGGGAACCACCACCGTTACGGTTTTCTCGGGCCAGGCCGCCTGGGCCGATGTCATGACTAGCGTGGCAGCTAGCGCGAAGAGTATTTTTTTCATGTTGCCTCCGGGCAGATTTTAAAAAATGGTGAAACCGGTTTGGGCCGCGCGGCGGAGCAAGCCCCTATGGTATCGCTACCATTCGACGACAATGGTAGCGATACCAATTGTCACCGTCAATCGTTTTTATTTAGGTGTTTCCACTAGGCCAAGCATTTTTTTGCCGGTAAAACCACATTTGGAAAATGGCTATTGAACCGTTGCTACGCTAGCCTTTCGCACTGGAAAGTCTCGTACTGAAAAACCCTGTGCCTGCATCAAAATCGAATATCTATTGGATTTTTTCCCCGCTTGAGGCTTACAATGGTACCGCTACCAATTTACCGCTAGACGAACCAGGAGATCAGGATGTCCGCTGCTCATCCAGAACCACTGACCATCATGATGCACAGCCGCGACAATGTCGCCATCGTGGCCAATGACGGCGGGCTGCCCGCCGGCACCATATTGCCATCGGGCCTGGTCCTGCGCAACGGTGTTCCGCAAGGCCACAAGGTGGCCCTGGCCGATATCCCGGCCGGCGGCGAAGTCTTGCGCTACGGCATCCCCATCGGCTATGCCATCGAGCCCATCCTGGCGGGCAGTTGGATCAACGAGCGCTTGCTGAAAATGCCCGAAGCCCGCGAGCTAGACGGCCTGCCCATCGCCACGGTCAAGCACCCCGCTCCGGAAGCGCTGGCCGGCTACACCTTCGAGGGCTACCGGAACCGGGACGGATCCGTGGGCACACGCAACATACTGGCCATTACGCAAACCGTGCAGTGCGTTGCCGGTGTCACCGCCTTTGCCGTGCAGCGCATCAAAGCGGAACTGCTGCCACGCTATCCCAATGTGGACGACGTCGTGGCGCTGGAGCACAGCTACGGCTGCGGTGTGGCCATCGATGCGCCCGACGCCGTCGTGCCCATTCGGACCTTGCGCAACATCAGCCTGAACCCCAACTTCGGCGGGGAAGTCATGGTGGTGAGCCTGGGCTGCGAAAAGCTGCAGCCCGAGCGTCTGCTGCCCCCCGGCGTCGTGCCGCGCATCGAAGCCAACGCCGTTTCCAGGCAGAAGGACGAGGCGGACACGCTGGACGTGGTGTGCCTGCAAAACGAGGACCACGTGGGCTTCATGTCCATGGTCGAATCCATCATGCGCCAGGCCGAGGGCCACCTTCGGCGCCTGAACGTCCGCCAGCGGGAAACCGTACCCGCCAGCGAGCTGGTGGTGGGCGTGCAGTGCGGCGGCAGCGACGCGTTCTCGGGCGTCACGGCCAACCCCGCCGTCGGTTTCTGTACCGACCTGCTGGTTCGCGCGGGCGCCAGCGTGGTGTTTTCCGAGACCACCGAAGTACGCGACGGAATCGCCCAGTTGACCGCCCGGGCGACCTCGCCGGAAGTGGCCGAAGCCATGATCCGCGAGATGTCCTGGTACGACGCTTATCTGAAGCGCGGCAGCGTGAACCGCAGCGCCAACACCACGCCCGGCAATAAGAAGGGCGGGCTGTCCAACATCGTCGAGAAAGCCATGGGGTCCATCGTCAAATCAGGATCGGCGCCGATCTCCGGCGTGCTCGCCCCCGGCGAAAAGCTGCAAGCCAAGGGCCTGACCTTTGCCGCCACCCCGGCAAGCGACTTCATTTGCGGCACGCTGCAGCTTGCCGCTGGCATGAATCTTCATGTGTTCACCACGGGCCGGGGAACGCCGTACGGCCTGGCGGAGTGCCCTGTCATCAAGGTGGCGACGCGCAGCGACCTGGCTCGCCGCTGGCACGACCTGATGGACGTCAACGCCGGCCGGATCGCGGATGGCTCGGCCAGCATAGAGGACGTGGGCTGGGAACTGTTCCACTTGATGCTGGACGTGGCCAGCGGCCGCAAGAAGACCTGGGCCGAACACTGGAAGCTGGCGAACGCGCTGGTGCTGTTCAACCCGGCGCCGGTGACCTGAACCGCCTGAACCAAGCGCCGCGACGTCAGGCCGGCGCGCTGGCGCCGTCTCGCGCCCGGGCCGCCAGCCAGCGCGCCGCGCCCTGCCCCGCCGCCATGCCGCTGGCGAAACAGGCGGTCAGCAGATAGCCGCCGGTGGGCGCTTCCCAATCCAGCATCTCGCCGGCGCAGAACACGCCCGGCACGGCCCGCAGCATGGAGTCGGCGGTCAGCTCGTCGAAACGCACACCGCCCGCCGTGCTGATGGCCTCGTCCAGGGGCCGCATGCCGGTCAAGCGCAAGGGCAGGCGCTTGATGGCCGCCGCCAAGGCTTCGGGCCGGTCAAATATGTCTTTGGGCAGGCATGCGCGCAACAAACCCGCCTTGGCCCCGCGCAAGCCCAGCCGCCCTGCCAAATGGCTGGACCAGGATCGTGATCCGCGCGGCCGTCCGACTTCATCCCTCACCCTGTCCGGGCTGTGGCCGGGCAGCAGATCGATGTGCAGCACGGCGCTACCCTGGGCCAGCAAGGCCTCGCGCAGCGCTGCGGACCAGGCGTAGATCAGGCCGCCTTCGATGCCGTCCGCCGTTACCATGCATTCGCCCGCCTTCATGGCCAGGCCCGGCGGCGCCGCGGCAATGGACTTGAGCGGCTGGCCGGCAAAGCGCTCGGAGAAATGCGGGTCCCAATCGGCCAGAAAGCCGCCATTGGCCGGCCGGAAGGGAGCCACCGCGATGCCCCGCTCTTCGAATATTCCCCGCCAGGCGCCATCCGAACCCAGGCGCGCCCAACTGGCCCCGCCCAGCGCCAGCACCACCGCATCCGCGCGGCGCTTGAGTTCGCCTTCGGGCGTTTCAAAACGACATGATCCATCTTCGGCCCAGCCCCGCCACACATGGCGCGCATGCAGCGCCACGCCATCGGCCCTCAGCCTTTGCAGCCATTTGCGCAACAAGGGCGCCGCTTTCATTTCCGCCGGAAAGACGCGGCCCGACGAGCCAATAAAGGTTTCCACGCCCAGTTCCAGCGCCCACGCACGCAAGCCCTGCGCATCCAGCAGATCCAGCCAGGACGCGACCTGCCCGGCTCGGTCGCCGAAGCGGGAGCGGAACATAGCGGCAGGCTCGCTATGGGTCAGGTTCAGGCCGCCGCGCCCGGCCAGCAGGAATTTGCGACCGACGGAAGGCATGGCATCGTAGACGTCGACGCGCAGGCCGGCACGCGCCAGGGTTTCGGCCGCCATCAAACCCGCGGGGCCAGCGCCGATAACGGCTACGGAAGGAAAAGACATGGGGATCAAAGAAAGGCCAAGCGCGGGGCTACCCGGAAAATCGTACGGTAGCACAAAGCGCCAGGGCCGCGGACAGGATGTCTTCTTGTAAACGAACAGCCGACCGGCTACCATTTGCCCAAAATTCGGTTGCCCGCAAGGCTGCCGCCACATACACAAAGGAGGTAGCCATGGCTACGATAGATCGCCGTAATTTTCTTAAATTGGCAGCAGCCTCGGGGCTGGTGAACGTGCCCGGCGCATTCGCTCCGGCTTTTGCGGCCGATCCATACGCGCTGGCCAAGCAGCAGGGCAAGGCCGTGTTCTACGCCAACATCACCGCCGTTTCCCCCATCATGAAGGCCTTCGAGCAGGAAACCGGCGTCAAGGGCGAGTACACCCGCACCTCGAGTTCGAAATTCCTGCCCACCATCCTTACCGAGTTCAATGCCGGCAAGCTGCTGGCCGACGTCGTCCAGGCGCCGCTGCCCATGCTGGAAATCCTGAAGGAAAAAGGCGTGCTGGCCCCCTACCGCTCGCCCTCGACGGCGGGCTACCCCGAATGGGCCACCAAGGACGAGCACATCACGATGTTCGGCATCGAATATGTCTCTTACCTGTACAACACCGACCACGTGAAGCCGGCTGACGCGCCGCAGCGTTACGAAGACCTGGCCGACCCCAAATGGAAGAACAAGATCGTGATGGCCGATCCGGCCACGCACGCCTCGACCATTGCCTGGTTGCTGGGCTTGAAAGAGCAGGTGTTCAAGTCCGAAGACGAGTGGATGAAGTTCCTGAAGGCCCTGGCGGCCAACCGGCCCATGTTCGTGGCCTCGTTCGGTCCCACGCCAGCCCCCATCGAAAGCGGCGAGAAGCTGATCGGCATCTCCATGCCCAAATACGTCGTGACCAAGGCGCCCGCGCCGCTGGCCTGGGCGCCGCAATCGGGCCAGCCTTTGCTCGGCACGGCGCGCGCCATCGCCATCACCTCCAAGGCCCCGCACCCCGATGCGGCCCGCGCCTTCATCGACTACTGGCTGTCCAGGCAAGCCATGGGCCTGCTGGCCAAGGACGTGGGCGAGTACGTGCTGGCCAAGGACGTGTTCCCGCCAGTTCCTGGCATAGACAAAGCCAAGGTCCTGCCCGTGCGCGACCTGGATGACGCTGAGTTGCAAAAGTGGGGTCGCGAGTTCGGCAAGATTTTCGCCGCCAAGTAAATCATGGAAATACGCATACAAGGGCTCACCAAGCATTACGTCTCCGAGGGAAAAACGGTCAAGGCGCTGGACAACGTCGACTTGACCATACCCGCCAACACCATTTTCACACTGCTCGGGCCCAGCGGCTGTGGCAAGACCACGCTGCTGCGCTGCATCGTGGGGCTGGAAACCCCCGACGACGGTGAAATATCCATAGGCGGCGAAATCGTCTGGTCCAAAGCCCGCGGCATCGCCGTTCCCACCGAGAAGCGCGGCTTGGGCATGGTGTTCCAGACCTACGCCATCTGGCCCCACATGAGCGTCTTCGACAATGTGGCCTACCCCTTGCAGATACGCGGCGAAAGTAAGGACGAGATCAAGCGCAAGGTGGCTCAAACCCTGCGTTTCGTCCAGCTGGAAGGCGTCGAGAACCGGTCCGCCACCAAGCTGTCCGGCGGCCAGCAGCAGCGGGTGGCGCTGGCCAGGGCCCTGGTCGCCGAGCCCAAGGTCATCCTGTTCGACGAACCCCTTAGCAACCTGGACGCCAAGCTGCGCGAGGAAACACGCAAGGAACTGCGCAGCTTCATGGGCTCGCTGGGCATCACGGCGGTCTACGTCACCCACGACAGGGTGGAAGCCCTGGCCCTTTCTGACTCCATCGCGGTGATGCAGGCCGGGCACATCGTGGAGATCGGCTCACCCCAGAAAATATATTTCGACGCCGACCACCGTTATGTGGCCGATTTCATCGGGCGCGCCAACCTGATCGCGGCCCGCGTGGTCGGCCAGGACGGCGACCTGACCCTGGTTGAATCCGGCCTGGGTCCCATTGCCAGCCAGCACCGCAGCCTGCCCACGGGCAGCGAAGTCACCTTGTGCATACGGCCTGAATTCATACGCATCGACGGCAGCAGCCAGGCCGGCGCCGGCCGCAACGCGATCAGCGGCACAATAGAATCGCTGGAATTCATCGGCGAAGTCTACGAAGCCCAGATACGCGTGGGCAATGAACGCCTGCTGGCAAGAATCGACCCCGACATCCCCGTCAAGGAAGGCGACACCGTCAGCGTCAACCTGAATCCCGCACACTGCCTGCTCGTCTCGGCCTGACCGGAAACATGAATCAATCACGCCCCAAACTAACCTGGTCGCTGATCGTCATCGTTGGATTCCTGACGCTTTGCCCCGTGCTGATGCTGCTGCTGGGCAGCTTCTCGCAAGGGCTGACGGCTTTCGGATCGTTCACGCTCAGCAAGTACGTCGCCGCCTACACCGACCCCTTCCTGCTTGAAGTCTCGGTCAACACGCTTATCTTCGTGGTCGGCTCATCCTTGTTCTCAACCGGGCTGGCGCTGGTGCTGGCCTACTTGAACACGCGCACCGACATCCCCTGCAAGTCGGCGTTCACCGTGCTGTCCATCGTCCCGATGATGATCCCGCACTTGCTGTTCGCGGTCAGTTGGGCGCTATTGCTGAACCCATCCAACGGCCTGCTCAATACCCTGCTGGTGAACACCTTCGGGCTGGACGAGGCGCCCTTCAACATCTATTCGCTGTGGGGCATGGTGCTGGTCGAGGGCCTGCTGAACATGCCCATCGCCTACCTGATCATCGCCCCGGCCATGGCGTCCTTCGACGTCGCCCTGGAAGAGTCGTCGCGGGTATTCGGGGCGGGTACCTGGCGCACCCTGGTCCGGGTCACCCTGCCGGTCCTGCGCCCCGCCATCCTGGCCGCCTTCATCCTGGCCGTGGTGCGCAGCCTGGCTTCCTACGCCGTTCCCCGGGTGCTGGGCATGCCGGGCCAGGTCGACGTATTGGCCACCTATCTGTACCAGATGGTGGCCACCGGGTTTACGCCGGACTACGGCAAGGCCGCCGCGCTGGGCATGAGCATACTCAGCGCCTCCATCGGGCTGATCGTGCTTTACCGGGCGCTGACCGCCGACAGCGGCAAGTACGTGACCGTGTCCGGACGCGGCTACCGCCCCACCGTCATCGAACTGAAGCGCGCCAGGACCCCGCTGTTCATCGGCATAGGCGCCCTTTCCTTCCTGATGGTCATACTGCCCGTGGCGGTGCTGCTGTATACCTCGCTGGTGCCCTATTCCATGGTGCCCAGCGCCCGCGCCTTCTCGCTGATGAGCCTCAAGCACTGGATCGAGGTCATCGAAGACCCGCTGTCGCAACTGGCCCTGAAGAACAGCGTATTCCTGGCGGTGGTCGGCGCCAGCCTGGGCGTCCTGCTGTCGGCCTTCGTCGCCTACGTCATCGTCAAGCTGCGGACGCGCGCGGCCGGCCTGCTGGAGTCGCTGAGCTTCCTGTCGTTTTCATTCCCGGGCATCGTCATCGGCATAGGCTTCATGTGGTTCTTCGTGCAGACGCCCTTGTATGCCACGCTGACCGCCTTGCTGCTGGCCTACATCGCCGCCTACCTGCCCTACGGGATACGGCCGCTGGCCAGCGCTTTCGTGCAGGTGCATGCCCACCTGGAAGAATCGTCGCTGGTTTGCGGGGCCTCCAACCTGACCACCATGCGCCGCATCATCGTGCCGCTGCTCATCCCCGGCGTGGTATCGGCCTGGATACTGATGGCGACGATGTTCGTGCGCGAACTGACCGTTTCCGTGGTGCTGTCGCGGCCCGGCAGCGAAGTGCTGGCGGTGCAGATACTAAGCTTCGCCGACGACGGGCTATGGGGCAAGCTGTCCGCCCTGGGCATCATCATGATCGTCATTTCCACAGGGCTGGTGCTGCTGGCCATGCTGGCGGGACGCAAGTTCAAGAGCATGCAAGGCGGCAACTAAAAGCAAAAAGCGCGCGGGGCAGGCATTGCCCCGCGCGCTTTTTCGATAAACGGCGAACCGCTTATTCGTTGACGGTGATGCCTTCCGCCTTGATGACGTCGCCCCACTTGCGGGTGTCCTCATCGATCAGTTTCTCAAACTCTTGCGGCGACGTGGGCGTGGCTTCCAGCCCGCTGGTCTGCACGTATTTCTGCACGGCGTCGCTGGCCAGGGCTGTCCGCAAGGCCTTGTTCAACTTGTCGATGGTCTCCGCTGGCGTCTTCTTGGGCGCGAACATGCCATACCAGTTATTGGCGTACACATTCTTGATGCCCAGCTCGTCGAAGGTGGGAACGTTCGGCAGCACGGCGGAGCGCTTGGCCGCGGCGATGGCGATAGGACGAACGCGATTGTCCTTGATGAAAGCCATCAGGCCAGAAATATCGCCGAAGAAGCCGCCCACCTGGCCGCCGACCGTATCCTTGATGGCGGGCGCCGCGCCCTTGTAGGGCACATGCAGGATATCCACCTTGGTGGCGATCTTAAGCAGCGAAATCGCCATATGTGGCATGCTGCCTATGCCCGAGGAAGACAGGGTCACGCTGCCCGGTTTGCTCTTGGCGGCGTCCAGGAACTCGCTTAGGGACTTGATGCTGCCCGAGCCGGGCACCACCAGGACTTCAGGCGTGGAAACCAGCATGGTCACCGGCTGCAGCTCTTTCTTGGGGTTGTAGACCAGCTTGGGATACAGGGGTGGGTTGATGGCGATGGCGCCCGCGGAGCTCAGGAACAAGGTGTGGCCGTCGGGCGTGGCGCGGCCGACATAGCTGGCCGCGATGGCGCCGTTACCGCCCGGCTTGTTCTCGACCACCACAGTGGACTGCAGCGTTTTTTCGAGTTCGGCCGCAACCACGCGGGCCAGCGTGTCGGCGGGCCCGCCCGCCGGGAAAGCCACCACCACCGTCGTGGGCGTGCTGGCCGAAGCCGCCGTGCCGGCCATACCCAGCACCAGCGCCAGGGCGCAGCGCTTGAACACGGTATTGTTGACTATGAACATAGATTATCTCCTTGATATCTCAGCTTCCCGCAATGCCTTGCGTGTTGACGTACAACGAATAAATTGACGTGCACGACGCCATGAACAAACGATTCCGGTGCTTGCCACCGAAACACAGATTCGCGCAGCGTTCGGGCAGCGCGATTTTTCCCAGCAATTCTCCTTCGGAAGAAAAGACGCGCACGCCGTCCAGCTCGGCCGTGCCCATGCCCCACCCGCACCACAGGTTTCCATGGATGTCCACGCGGAAACCGTCAGGCGTGCCCTCGCCGGCATCGAACAGCACGCGCTGTCCACTCAGGGATTTCCCGTCGGGCGACACATCGAAGGCCAGGATGTTGCGCGGCCTGGCCCGCGACTCCACCACGTACAAAATGCTTTCGTCGGGCGAGAATGCCAAACCGTTGGGGCCGTTGACAGCGTCCGCCACGACAGTGAGTTCACCGCTGTCGGGGTCCAGCCGATAGACGTAAGCGGGCAGTTCCTGCTCTGCCTTTTCACCCTGGTAATAGCCCACGATGCCGAACGGCGGGTCGGTGAACCAGATGGATCCGTCCGACTTGACGACCACGTCGTTGGGCGAATTCAGGCGCTTGCCCTGATACCGGTCGGCCAGCACGGTCACGGTGCCGTCGTGCTCGGTGCGCGTCAGGCGGCGCCCCAGGTGCTCGCAAGTAATCAAACGCCCCTGCCGGTCGCGGGTATTGCCGTTGGCATTGTTCGATGGCCCCCGATACACCTGGGTCTGGCCGGTGATTTCATCCCAGCGCAGCATGCGGTCGCTGGGCACGTCGCTGAACAACAGATAGCGTCCGTCGCCGAACCACACCGGGCCTTCGGCCCAGCGCGCGCCCGTGCTCAGTTTTTCAATGACGGCCAGCGGCAGGACCAGTTCGTGAAAGCGGGGGTCCAGCGCGATGATGCCGGGGTCCGGATAACGGGAAGAAAGATTAGCCGCAGCGTACACTCATGCCTCCGTCGACCACGATTTCGGTGCCGGTAATGAAGCGCGCTTCATCCGATGCCAGGAACAGCGCCGCATTGGCGGTGTCGATGCCGTCGCCCATGAAGGGCAAGGGAATGCGCGCCTGCCGCTGCGCCAGCAATTTCTGCACGTCGCCGCCCGCGCGCTGCCCGGCCAGCCGGGTCTCGACCATGGGGGTGTGCATCTGACCCGGGATGACGGTATTGCAGCGTATATTCTTGGGCGCGTATTCCACTGCCACCACGCGCGAGAACTGGATGACGCCGGCCTTGGAGCTGGCGTAGCCCACCTGCGCCGCTCCCGTCCAGCGTATGCCCGAGGTCGAGGACACATTGACGATAGCGCCTGTGCCCTGGCTTTCCATGACGGGCAGCACATGCTTGCAGCCCAGGAATACGCTTTTAAGATTGAAATCCAATTGCTGATCCCAGACCGTTTCGTCCAGATCGACGGGCCCACCGCGTCTTGATCCGCCCACGTTATTGACCAGGATATCGACCCGGCCATGGGCCTGGACGCAAGCTTGCACCATCTCGCGCACCGAGTCGCTGGAAGTCACGTCGGCCTGCCAGGTGTCGATGTGGCCGCCTGCCTCGCGTACCTTGCTGACGGTTTCCACCAAGGCCTCGGCCTTCAGGTCCACCGCAAAAACCTTTGCCCCTTCTTGCGCAAAGCGAAAGGCGATGGCCCGGCCATTGCCCCAGCCCGGGCCCACGCTGCCCGCGCCGGTAACGATGGCAACCTTGCCTTCTAAACGTCCAGCCATATCATGCTCCTGTCAGATCAGTTTTGATTATTGAGTTGCCGAGCTTCACCCTCGGGTGGTTGTATGTCGAACACGTTCAGTGTCATGGAGATCAGGGTGTAGTAGCCCGCCAAGCCCACCAGGTCGACCACCCCGTCCTGGCCCAGCGTATCCAGCGCACGCTGATACAGGGCATCAGGCACCTGGCGCGTCTCGACCAAGGCATGCACGAATTCGTAAACCACGTCTTCGTCCTGGCGATCCAGCACCGGCCTGTCCCCGCGGCGTATGCTTTCGGCCGCTTCGGGCGACAAGCCCGCCTTGAGCGCAATGGGGTGATGAGCCCACCATTCGAACTCCGATCCCCATAGTGCCGCCAGGGTCAGGATGGCAAGCTCGGACAGCCGCGGCTCCAGGCTGGAGTCGTAGCGGCAATACTGGCCCAGCGCCTGCGCATGCTCGGCCAGGCCAGGGCGATGCAGCCAGACGGCCAGCGGCCCGCGTACGCGCCCGCGCGGACCCGCCATGATGGCGTCGTAGACCCGGCGCTGGTGCTCGGACATATGTGCCGGATCGGGCGGCAATAATTTAGGCATATCAGTCTCCCTGTGGCGGCACGCGCTTGAACATGCTGCGTTTCGTATTCATGAAATTGGGCCGTACGCGCGAGCTCCATTCCGTCGCGCGCACCGCCAGCCAAGGCCCGGACCCGAAGGTCTCAAGGGCTTCCAGGTCGTAGGCGGCGTAGTACTTGGGCTCGGCTGGCTGCGCCAGATAGCGGCGCGCCCGCACGGTGCCGGGCACGGCGGCCAGGCCGGGCAGATGCTCGGTGGAATACCAATCGTTGAAATCCTGCTCGGCCTGGGGCTGGACGTCGGTTTCGACGATGTAGTGCCAGGGCGCGGGCCGGCCGGCCGCCTGGCCGGGCACGTCTTGGGTACAGCGCAATTCGATGACCTGCGCGGCGGGAGCTTGCACCGGCAAGCCCGCTCGCAGCGCCTGCCGGATGGCGTCTGCCGCCGTTACAGCCAGGGCTTCCGGAACGCTCAGATAGGCATAGGTCTCGGTACCCTGGACGGCATGGAAGACCTCCATGTCAAGCCCGTCCACGCCCAGGGCCGCCGGGCCGAGCAGGCTGCGCAGCTGTTCGTGGCGATAGGCCAGGCCGGCCAATTTCAATAAAAAAATGCTCATATTCCAACACCGTTCCGTGCTTGCATGCTTAGGCTTCGTCGAACCGATAAAGGGTTTGCGGATTCGACACCAATATTCTTTCCTGCTCCGCGCGCTGCGGGCATAGCTGGGTGAAGATATCCACCAGTTCGCCATCGTTCGGCATATCGCCGCGTACATTGGGATGCGGCCAATCGCTGCCCCACAGAAGCCTGTCGGCCATGGACTCCACCAGGGCTTGCACAAAGGGCCGGCCATCGTCGTAGGGTCGTCGGCCCGATGAGGATATGCGGTCTATGCCCGAGATCTTTACCCAGGCCTGGCGGTGATCGCGCAATGCGAGCAGCTCGCGAAAGAGCGCGCCGTCCACCCCGTCGACGGCGGCGACCCGGCCCATGTGGTCCAGCACGAAGGGGATGTCCAGTTGCTTCAAGAGGGGCAGCAGCGAGGGCAAGGATTGCCGGTCGCTGTGTATGCAAAGGTGCCAGCCGAAGGGAGCGATCAAGCGGGCCATTTCCCGCACTTCGCTCCAGGCCACGTTTTTCAAATGCGCCACGAAATTGAAGCGCACGCCGCGTACGCCGGCCGCATCCAGGCGCTTTACCTCGGCCGCCGTCGCCGTGGACGGCAGCAGCGCCACGGCGCGATACTGCCCGTGCCCCTTGGCCAAGGCATCCAGCACGGCCGACATGTCGTAGCCATGACAGCCTGGCTGCACGATCACGCCGCGCGAGATGCCCAACTTGCGATGCAAAGCGCGCAAGGCCTCGAAGGGGGCGTCGGGCGGCGTATAGGTTCGATCCGGCGCGTACGGGAACACCGCCGCGGGCCCGAAGATATGGGTATGCGCATCGCAGGCCAGGGCGGGCGGACGCTGCGCCGGTGCGGCAACCTGGTCCAGCGGCAAAGGCGGCAGGCAATCCGCCGATACGGTAGTTTCTTGTTTCATGGGTGCATCATGCCCCGCCGCCGCCCCGGGCACAATATCGCGAACCTGACTTCAGATATAGAAAAATCCTATATCATGACGGTATGAACCTCAAACAGATCCACTATTTCATCGTCGTATGCGAACAGCGCAGCTTTTCGCGGGCGGTGGATATTCTGGATGTGGCCCAGCCCTCCATCAGCCGCCAGGTCCAATTACTGGAATCCGAACTGCAACAGCATCTGTTGCGGCGCACCGGCCGAGGTGTGGAGCCGACTGAGGCCGGCTTGCGCTTCCTGAGCCACGCCAAATCCATCCACGCACTGGCCATCCATGCCAAGCAGGATCTGCTGGCCTTCCGCTCGTCCATGCAGGGCAAGGTCAGGCTGGGCATGCCGCCGCGCATCGCACGGCGCCTGACGCCGCACATCGTGCAGCAATTCCGCCTGATGTTTCCGGACTCCTCCATCACCATCGCGGAAGGCCTGAGCACGGAAATGCGCGAATGGCTGATCAAGGACAGGGTGGACCTGGCCCTGCTGTACGAGCCGCCGCCATCGGTACTGATGGTTTGCGAAACCATTTACCGCGAGGAACTGGTGCTGGCCTACCCCCGCGGGCTGCGGCCCGTGCCGCCTCGCAAGGTGAAGGTGGCCAACCTGGCCCGCTATCCGCTGGTCCTGCCCAGTGCGCCCAACACCATACGCGCCCTGGTGGACGACACCTGCCGCGACCTGAATGTGGAGTTGAGCGTGGTGGCCGAAGTGGACGTGGTGCACTCCATACTGGAAACGACCGCGCGCGGAAATATGTTTACCGTGATCCCGCGCTCGGCCATCACCGACCACGCGGGGCACGACGAGTTGAGCTATTCGCAGATCGTCGAGCCGACGATACGGAACAACCTGGCCCTGGCGCTGCCGACGGACGGCTCAAGCTCGAAGCTGGCCATCGCCACCGCCGACATCATACGCGGCCTGAACATTGCCGAGCATATGCACTGATCGCCGGTTCAATGCGCGAAATACAACTCGTGCAGGCGCTCCATATCGACATCGGCGGCACGCTCCGATAGCGCGACCTTGCCGCCTTGCAGCAGGTACACATGGTCGGCCACGCCGACCGCCCTGTGTGTGCTTTGCTCCACCAGGATGATGGTCCTCCCCTCTTCCTTCAGCCTGGCCAGAGTCTGGAACAATTCATTCACGATGACGGGAGCCAGGCCCAGGGACGGTTCGTCGATGATCAGCACGCGCGGATCGGCCATCAGCCCCCGGCCCATGGCCAGCATCTGCGCTTCGCCGCCGGACAGTGTGCCGGCGAGCTGGTTGCGCCGTTCGCGCAAGCGCGGGAACATTTCGTAAGCCTTCTCGCACTGGCGGCGCGAGCCGGCGCGGTGCCTTTTGGTGAAGGCGCCGAGCATCAGGTTTTCTTCTATGGTCATGTCCTTGAAGATCATCCGGCCTTCGGGAATCATGACCATGCCCAGGTCGGGCATCTTCCAGGTGGGCGTGCCGGCCAGCGCCTTGCCATCCAGGCGCACCGAGCCTTGAGCCAAGGGCACCAGCCCCATGATGGCGCGCAGCAAGGTGGTCTTGCCGGCGCCGTTGGGGCCGATGATGGTGGTCAGTTCGCTGGGGCGTATGGACACCGAGACGTCCCAAAGAATATTGATCGAACCATATCCGGCGCGTATGCCTTCGACTTCTATCATGCCTGGCCTCCGGTATAGCTGCGCACGACCTCGGGATCGCTGAACACCTCGTCGGGCGTGCCCAGCGCGATCAGGCGACCGAAATCCAGGGCCGCGACCCGGTCGCATAGCTGGCTGATGGTCTCGATGTCGTGCTCGATGATCAGTATGCCCACGTCGAATTCCTTATGCAGCTCTCGCAGCATATTCATGAAGCGCCGCTTGCCGCTGGTTTCCAGCCCCGCCAGCACTTCGTCCAGCAACAACAGCTTGGGATCGGTGCACAAGGCCTTGGCGATTTCCAGCGCCTTCAGTTCGGTCAAAGCCAGCTCGGTGGCGGCATTGCGGTCGGCTCGGCCGCCCAGCTTAGTGAAATCCAACACCTGCTCGATGCGCGCGTCGTCGACGCGGCCTGTTGCAAAGCGTTGGGCCACGATCAGGTTCTCGCGCACGGTCAGTTCGTGCAAGGGCTGCGGTATCTGGAAAGTGCGGCCTATGCCCATGCGTGCCCGCCGGTGCAGGGGCATGGAAGCCAGGTCGACCGTATCGAAAGCAATACGGCCGGCCGATGGCCGCACCAGGCCGGACACCGCGTTGAACAGGGTGGTCTTGCCGGCGCCGTTGGGCCCCACTAGGCCAAGGACCTCGTCGCGCCCGGCCGACAGCGTCACGGCATCCACCGCCGTCAGGCCGCCGAAACGCACCGTCAGAGCATCAAGCTGCAGCATGCTTTCTCCTGGCTGGCTTGCGCAGCAGGGGGAGCAAACCGCGCGGACTGAAGATGATCATGGCCACCAGCAGGCCCCCCAGTATCAACTGATGCCCGGACGGAATCAGGCTTTTGAACACCAATTGATCGACCAGGTAGACGGTCAGCGCCCCGGCCACAGGCCCCCACAGCGTGCGGTAGCCGCCGAAGATGGCCGCGATGATGGGCAGGGTGATCCAGACGCCGTTGAAGGCATAATCCGGTTCGAGGAAACTGATGTAATGAACGTTGAACGCGCCGACCACTCCGGTCATGAAGGCCGAAACGAAAAGCATCAGGGCCTTGAGCAGGATGCTGTTCACGCCGATGACGCGGGTGGCGTCCTCGCTGTCGTGCATGGCGCGCAGCGCCAGGCCGTAATGGCTGGAACGTATGGTGCGATAGCACAGCACGAATATCACCAGAATCGAAAGAATGATCAGGTAACTGCCCACCTTGCCCGCCAGGTCAAGGCCGAAGATATCGGGAAAGCGGGGGATGCTGGACAAGCCGCCCGAACCGCCGGTGACCGACGACCATTCCGTTGCGACGATCTTGAAGATGTGGGCATAGGCCAATATGGCCAGCGCAAAGTACGGCCCGCGCAGGCGCAATACCGGCAGCATGACCACCGACACCACCACCGCCCCCAGGCCGCCCAGCACCAGGCCGGCCATGACGGGCACGCCCGCCTCCATGGTAAGAATGGCCGACACATAGGCGCCGACGCCGAAAAAGGCCGAATGGCCAAAGCTGACCATGCCGCCCAGATTGCCCAGCAATGCCCAGGCCAGCGCAACTCCCCCAATGACCAGTGCGGCGATGATCAGGCTCATGACATAGTTGTTGCCGCCCAGCAGCAGCGGCACGCCGATGTAAGCCAGCAGAGCCGCCGCCAGCGCCAGTTTGCCTGTTTTCATCCCCGCCTCCCCGCCGCGCCGAACAAGCCGTTGGGCAGCACGAACAACACCAATAGAAACAACAGCATGCCGACCAATTCCTGCAGGGCGGAGCTGGCCAGGGTAATGGTCAGCGCTTCCGTGATTCCCAGCAGCAAGGCGCCCACCAGCACGCCCGGAATCGAACCGATGCCGGCAAGCACCGTAATGATGAAAGCCTTGATGGTCAGCACATGGCCCAGCGAGGGTTGGATCACGCCATAGCTGAATATGGCCACGCCCGCGAACGATGCCAGGATTCCGGCGATCAAAAAGGACACCAGCTCGGTGCGGCGTGGGTTGATGCCCATGAGCCGCGCCGCATCGCGATTGCCGGCCACCGCGCGCACCGCCCTGCCGTACCAGCTGCGCGACAGCCACCACCACAGCACGCCCATGAGCAGCACGCTGACCAGGAAGAACACCGGTTCGCTGCGCATGCTGTACAAGGGTCCCACCACGACGGCCTCTTGCAGCCAGGCCGACGAGGTGGACTTGATGTCGGCCGACCAGATCAGCAAGATGGCATTGGTCAGGATGACCCCTATGCCGTAGGTCAGGATCAGCGAATTGAGCTCCCGGTCGGTCTTGATGAGATCGACCAGGTAATACATGATCAGCGCGGACAGGCAGACGATGACCAGGGCGACCGGGATGGCGAAGACCGGATTCAAGCCCAGCGACGACTCGACGCTGTACGCGATATAGGCCGCCAGCAGCACCAGTTCGCCGTGCGCCAGGTTGATGACCTTCATCGTGCCGAACACCAGCGCCAGGCCCAGCGCGATCAGGGCGTAGGATCCGCCCTGAAGCACGCCGGAGTACAGCGCCTGAAGGATAAGTTCCGTCATGGATGCATGCCGTGTCTTTACCAGGGAACGCCCGGATACTGCATGGGCGCCGTCGCGGCATCTGCCGGCCAGACGATCTCGATCTTGTCACCCTGGTGCTGGCCCATGTGATGGACGAAATTAAGATTGTCACCCTTGGTGAACTGCACCCGGCCTATCAGCGTGTTGCGGTCGGTCCTGGCCATTTCCTCTGCAATGCCGCCGTTCTTGATGGTGCCCTTGTCCGCCGCCCGCGCAATCGCCTCGAACAGCAGCATGGACTGCACGTAGCCGAACTGGCCCAGGTAGTCGGGGTCTTTCTTGTACAGCTTTTTGTAGGCATCGTAGAAGGCCTTGCCCTCTTCCGTCTTGAACTGGGTCGGATAGGGCAGCAAGGCCGTGCCGTACACCTTGGGCATCAGGTCGGGGAAGTCGCTGGCCATCTTGGGCGTGGCCAGCGACCACACGCCTATCATCGCCTTGACGTCGGGCTTCAACACTTTGGCCGCGCGCAGGATGCCGACGTAGTCGTTCTCGTAGCCGACCATGAGTATGACTTCGGACTTGTCGCGCAGGCGCACCTTGTTGACGATGGGCTTGAAGTCGGAAATGCCTGGATCGAAGGGGTGCATGCCAACCTTGAAGCCTTTGGCGGCCAGGTCCTTTTGCACGTCCTCGGCCAGGTGCGCGGTGGCTTCCTTGGTGGAATAGATGACCGAGGCCGACTTGACCTTCATGTCGTCCAGCACGCCCACCATGGCCTTCTGGTAGCCGGCGGTGTTGTTGATGCGGAAGAAGGTCTTGTAGCCGCGCTGGACCAGCCCGTTGTCCACG
The DNA here is from genome assembly GCF_048751585.1 of Pollutimonas rozaliensis. NCBI lineage: Bacteria > Pseudomonadati > Pseudomonadota > Betaproteobacteria > Burkholderiales > Alcaligenaceae > Pollutimonas > Pollutimonas rozaliensis. The sequence continues at coordinate 81,920 of NZ_JAZHOB010000009.1, forward strand.
CCGCCGGAGGTAATGTAGGTAAGCCCCAGCTTGTTGGCCGCATCGGAGGCCGGGCCGATGTTGTTCGAGCCGTAGCCGCCGGTAAAGGCCACCACGCCTTGTGAGGCCAGCTTCTCGACGGCGGCGATGGCCTTGGCCGGCGACGATTCATCGTCTTGCGTCAACACCTTGATGGTGTGCTTGCCATTGGTCTTGTTGAATACCTCGACCGCCACGGCGATGCCTTCGTGCATGCCGGTACCCACGCGGGCCAGCGCCCCGGTCAAGGGCTCCTGCTCGCCCACCATGAATTCCTCGGCCAAGGCGTTGGTGCCGCTCAGGGACATCGCCAGAACGGCCAGTCCTATGCTTGTGTATCGCTTTTTCATTGTCTCTATCCTCCTGGGATTATCTGGACTCCGGATGGAGTTCTTCTTTGCGCAACTGTTGCGCCAGCTCTTTGAGCCGGCCCTTCAAAATCTTGCCGGTGGCCGCGGCAGGCATGGCATCCATGACGACGATGCGGGCCGGCCTTTTATAGGGCGACAGGCGCGTCTCCAGCCAGGCATGCAAGGCCTTCAGATCGACCGGACCCGACGCCGGGTCCAGTTCCACGAAGGCCACGACCTCTTCATTGCCGTCCTCGGCCTGGCGGCCCACCACGGCGGACTGGATCACCGCCGGATGCGCGTTCAGCGCCGCCTCGACCTCGACGGGATACACATTGAATCCGGAACGGATGATCAATTCCTTCGTGCGGCCGACAAGAAACAGCGCGCCTTCGCTATCCTGGCGAACGATGTCGCCCGTGTTCAGCCAGCCGTCCTTGTCCAGGACCTGTGCCGTCAGGTCGGGATCGCGGTAATAGCCTTTCATGACATTGGGGCCGCGCACCCATAGTTCTCCGGCTTCGCCTTCTGGTATATCGGCGCCCGCCGCATCCACGATGCGGATATCGACGCCCGGAATTGCCGAACCCACCGATGTATCGCGGCGCGGCGCTTCGATGCGCGTCTGGCTGATGGTGGGCGAGCTCTCGGTCATGCCATAGCCATTGTGCAGAGGGCGCCCGAACAGGCGCTCGACCTGATCCTTCAGCGTCTGGTCCAGCGGCGATCCCCCCGCATAAATGAACCGCAGGCGGCTGTCGGCCGGGTTCCACGCGCCGAAGTTGTAATCCAGCAAGCGCGCATACATGGCGGGCACGCCCTGCACAATGGTCAAGCCCTCGTTGCGCAATGCATCGATCAATGCCCCCGGCGTATAGCGCGCAGCCAGGTACAGCGACGCCCCCGCATACAAGGTGCCCAGCGCCACCGACGCCAGGCCGAACACATGCGTGATGGGCAGCACGCCGTAGGCGCGGTCCGATGGCAGCAGGCCCCGCACCCGGCTGGACGTCGCCGCAATGAAAAGCAGGTTGCGATGCGTAAGCATGACTCCCTTGGGCTGGCCGGTGGTTCCCGTCGTGTAGATCAAAGCCGCCACCTGGTCCTTGCCATCGGCCTGGACAGGTTCGGGTATGCAGGTTTCGTCCAGCTTGCCCAGAGCGATATCGCCCACGCCCGGCAAACGGATGAGGGCGGCGCCGTGGCGGGACGCATGGGCCTGCGCCTCGGGCGAGACACCCACGGTATAGACCACGCGGCGCGGCCGGCTGTGTTCGCGTATGGCGTCCACTTCGCAATCGGACAGGCGCGCATTGACATTGACCGCCCACGCATCGATGCGCGCGGCGGCAAAGATCAACACGACCTGGGCGATGCAGTTTTCAGCCAGTATCATCAGCCTGTCGCCAGGCCGCAGTCCGCTCTCGCGCAACTGCGCAGCGGCATGATCCACCGCGTCCGCCAGTTGCCGATAAGTGAAACGCACGGTTCCTTCGGCCAAGGCCACGCGCTCTGGCGCAAGCGTCGCCCACCGCAGCGGAATATCGCTCAGGCGCTGCGGCAGGCTGGACAGCAAGGCCTCGGTTTGCGCGGACATCAGTTCCTGGCCTCCCGGATCATGTTGCGGGCGATCACCAGTTGCTGAATCTGCGTCGTTCCCTCGTAGATGCGGAACAGGCGCACATCGCGGTAAAAACGTTCGATGGAATAATCGGCCACATAGCCGGCCCCGCCATGGATCTGCACGGCCCGATCAGCCACCCGGCCGCACATCTCCGAGGCGAACAATTTGCAGCAGGATGCCTCCGTCGAAACATCGTCGCCCGCGTCGCGGCGCCGCGCCGCGTCCAGCACCATGCAGCGCGCGGCATAGATTTCGGCGCGGCTGTCGGCCAGCATGGCCTGTATCAGCTGGAACTCCGCGATCGGCTGGCCGAATTGCCGGCGCTCCATCGCATAGCGCAGGGCATCGTCCAGCATGCGCCCGGCCACCCCGACGCAGACCGCCGCAATATGCAGGCGGCCCTTGTCCAGGACCTTCATGGCCGTCTTGAACCCGACCCCCTCTTTTCCGCCTATCAGGTTGTCGGCGGACACGCGGCAATCCTGGAACACCACGTCGCAGGTATGTGCGCCGCGCTGCCCCATTTTCTTGTCCACCTTGCCCAGGGACAAGCCGGGCGCGCCCTTTTCGACGATGAATGCCGAAATGGCATTGCCGCCCTTTCCGCTGGGGTCCGTGCGTGCCATGACGGTAAAGATGTCGGCTTGCGGCGCATTGGTGATGAAGCGCTTGGTACCGTTCAACACATAGTGGTCGCCGTCGCGCACCGCCGTCGTGCGTAGCGAGGCCGCGTCCGATCCGGATTCCGGCTCGGTCAGGGCGAACGAACCGATGATCTCGCCCGAGGCCAGGCGCGGAAGGTACTTCCGCTTCTGCGCCTCGGTGCCGTCGATGACGATGCCTTGCGAACCGATGCCGTTGTTCGTCCCGATCAGGGAGCGGAAGGCCGGCGAAGTGCGCGCGATCTCGAAGGCGAAGCGCACTTCTTCTTCCATGGTCAGCGCCAGGCCGCCGTATTGCTCCGGGATGCACAGGCCGAACAAACCCAGCTCACGCATCTGCTGGACAACGCGCTCGGGCACCCGGTCGGTTTCGGCCAGCTCGTCCTCCAGCGGAATCAACTGTTCGCGCACAAAGCGCGACACGCTGTCCAGCAGCAGGCCCAGTGTTTCCTCGTCTCTGATCATTCTTTTCCCTTGTAGCCCGGCCTATGAGCGGCCCATTTGTTTTTCAACGTCCCGGACCAGCGCAACCAGGCGCGGCCCCAGGTCGGTTTCCAGCTTGTCGTGCGGCAAGAGATAAGCCGGGCCGCCGCAATTGAATGCCATCTGCTTTTCGCCGCGCACGCCGATAAGAGGCACGCCCACGGCACGGATTTCCGGCTGCCATTCGCCCAAGGCAATGCAGAACCCCAGGGTCTCGTAGTCGCGGAACGCTTTTTCCAGATCCTTCTTGATGCGCGGCCAGTTTTCCTTGTCCGCCTTCCGTATTTCGTCCAGCACTCCATCACGCTCGCCGTCCGGCATGCCGCAGATCAGCGCCTTGCCCATCGAGGTTGTGGCGATGGGAATACGCGAACCGACATCCAGCCGCAGAGTCACCCTTGCGCTGCTGCGGCAGGTCTCCACATAAATCATGCCCAGGCGGTCGCGTACGCCTATGGCGACCGACACTCGGGAATATTCGGCCAGCTCCTGCATCGCGTGGCGCGCCAGATTGCGCACATCAAGATTGGCCAGCATGGAGTAGCCCAGGCCCAGCACGCCGGAGGCGAGCATGTACTTGCCCATGGCCTCGGAATAATCCAGATAGCCCAGCTTTTTCAGGGTATGGGTCAGCCGCGACACCGTCGGCTTGGGAAAACCGGTGTCGCGCGCCAGATCGGCATTGGTCAGATACGCCTTGCCCGGCTGGAAGCAGCGCAGAATCTCCAGCCCGCGCGCAAGCGCGTTGACGAATTGGCGGTCTGTGTTCTCGCCCCCGTCGGTCATGCGTAGCTCATGACTCATCTCCATGTCCTCCCGCCCGCCGGCCGACCTGTCTGAAAGCAGGATTCAAGGCCGGTATGGCTGCGTCATTCTGTCACGGAGAAAATCAACGGGTCAAATTTTTCGAAACAACCGTTCGCTGTGCGAAACAGCAATTAGTATCGGTAGTGGCGCTGACCTTGTCCACGGTAAGATCCAGATTGGCCAAGCGGTACCGTCCGGGACAGTCGCGTAAGGCTTCCCGTCGTCCAGCCAGTGCTCGATCTCTTCATGGAATACCGGCGGCAAACCGGTCAGGAAAATGACCAGCAGGAAAACCATGCAGACCAAGTTGGACCACTTGTGTATCCAGTCCCAGGTGTGAGCTTGGCGGCCGAAGTCACGCTCCACAAGGCGTGCAAATAAGCTTGTAAGAATCCGCTTACCGGTTTCCGGTAAAGCCCAGATGATGGCTAAGCCGGGCAGCATGCTCAATAAGCGCGTGACCCAAAATCTTTTCTTGAGCAGGATCGAAACGATTCCGCGGAATGGTCAGGCAAATCGAGCCCACGACACGCCCGTTGGCTCCAAAGAAAGGAGCCCCCAGGCCCACGGAGCCAGCCACACGCTGTCCTGGCGTGAAGGCGTACCCACGCTCCCGAGTGGCGGCCAAATCCGCATACGTCCTTTCATCAATGGGCTCACCGCTGACTTGCGAAGGGCCGGAAGCCGACAGGATTTCATCGATTTCGGCTTGAGGCAGAAAGGCCAGGATACTTCGGGCGGACGCACCCCATGCCAGAGGCAAAGGGGTGTTTTCCTGGATGTCGTAACGCAGCAATTGCGTACCGTGTATTGCCTTGGCGATCGTGTAGCGCTTCTGCTGCTCAAGGTAGAGGCAGAGCATGCTGCTTTCGTTGAACCGCTGCGCCAACGACTGAAGTATGGGCTCGGCCACATCGGCAATGCTGGACGTCTGGAGTACCAGCGATGAAATCCTGACGAACTCCGCTGCGCAATAGTAGGTTTTGCTTGCCGGGTTTCGTCCAACGAGGCCTTCTTTAGTCAGCAGAGCAAGCAGGCGATGTATCGTAGAGGGCGCTAGGCCCATCTTTTCCGATAAAACGGATAGCGTCAGATCGTTGTTGCTTTCCGCCAATAAGCGCAGCAGCGCAATGACCCGCGCCACAGTGCCTAAAGATTCACCCGCCTTGCTCATGCTTCCCGCCCTCCAGTTTGGGCAAAATGATATCACTTACCAGAAGTGAATTTCATTATCTGGAATGGCGCCCAATCAAATCATTGAGGGACGGGATCCCGCCATTGCACTGCCTTGCAGGCAAGCAGTTGTGCGACATGGGTGTTGTCCAGGCCGAGCCAGGAGTCCAGTATGGCTCGGGCGTCGGCGCCCAGCTCGGGAGGGTAGCGCCCGGCCTCTTCTTCCACCCCGACGAATTTGATCGGATTTCCCACCACATCGATGGACGTGCCATCATCCTTGACCAGCTCCATGACCATGCCGCGCCCGCTTTCCCGGGCATCGGATAAGGCCTCGGGCACCGTCTTGATCAGAGCGACCGGCACGCCAGCGACCGCTAGCGGCTCGATCCAATCGGCTGCGGGCCGGGCCCGGAATGCGTTTTCAAGCAGAACCCACAGAGCTTCGCGGTTTATCAGCCTTTTGTCGCCGCTGGCGAAACGCGGGTCGGACGGCAATTCGCTCAACTCGAGCACATCGCACAGGCTGCGCCACATTCTTTCGGTATTGGCGGTGATAACCAGTTCGCGCCCATCGCCACCGACGAAGGAACGGTAGGTTGGAATAGAGTCGTGCCGCGCTGCCTGGCGCTGCGGCGTGACGCCGGCCACCAACGCATAAGTGCTTTGATAGGACAGCATCGCCAATTGGCAATCCAGCATCGCCACATCGATATGGCGGCCTTCACCGCCACGCTCACGATCGGCCAAAGCCGCATTGACGGCTATGGCGGCGTACATGCCCGCCACCATGTCTCCGGCGGGGATGCCAAGGCGGACGGCGGGGCGTCCCGGCTCCCCCGTCAAGCTCATTACGCCGGACAATGCCTGAACAATCATGTCGTACGCCGGGCGGTCCCGGAAGGGGCCATCCTGGCCGAATCCGCTGATGGAAGCCCAGATAAGGCGGGGCAGTTCCTTGCGGATTGATTCAATATCCAGCCCTATCCGGCCAGCCACGCCGGGTCGAAAGTTCTCGACCACAACATCGGATTCCGCAATCAGCTTCCGCACCAGCGCCAAGCCTTCCGGCACCTTCATGTTGACGGCTATGCTTTTTTTGTCTCGATTTATACCCAGGAAGTAGGCGCTGTCCCGGCCTACGAAATGAGGAGGAATATGGCGGCTGGAGTCTCCTTCCGGCGCCTCCAGCTTGACGACCTCCGCGCCAAGATCAGCCAGTATCTGGGTGCAGAACGGTCCGGACAAAAAAGTGGTCAAATCCAACACCCTATAGCCTGCCAAGGGCTTGCTGCCTGTAACGGTCATGTCGATGAATCCCTTACGCTGCTTCGTACAAATGAACGGTGCAAGCCCCATGATCGAGTCCGGCAATACCCCCGCCAGTGACGTGGCTGAGGCCGCGCCGCGCCCCTTCGACTTGCCGCGCTCCCGCCTGCCCGGTCAATTGCCAGTACATCTCGACGGCCTGTGCCACACCGCTGGCGCCGACCGGATGCCCCTTGGATAAAAGCCCGCCGCTGGGATTCACAACTACATCGCCTCCATACGTCGTCTTACCCGCACGCAGATAGTCGGCCGACTCGCCCGCGGGACACAAGCCCAAGGCCTCGTAGTACACCAATTCGGCTATAGAGAACGCATCATGCAATTCGACCACATCAAGATCCTTGGGGCCGAAGCCCGCTGCCTCATAGGCATCGGATGCCGAGTCGGAACTGATTTCGGGATCCAGCATATTGCGGAAACCCGCCGTGACCTGTCCCGAATGCAGCACGGATGCCGCTATGCGCACGGCCGGACCTGCCATTTTTCGCCGCGCCTTCTCGGAAACCAGCACCACGCAAGCGGCGCCATCGCCCGTCGGGCAACACTGGAGCAGCGTGAGCGGATCGCAGATGGCGCGCGACTGCAGGACTTGCTCTATGGTGACTTCGCTTCGGAATTGCGCATACGGGTTGCGCGCGCCATGATGACGGGCCTTGACGCTTACGCGGGCCAGATCATCCACCGTCGCATCCCGCTCGTGCAGATAACGGCGGGCGCGCATGGCGTATACCGCCGGCATGACTATGCCCTGCCGCACCTCCGGGTCTTCAACCACCAAGGGCAAGGTACCGCCCCCAAACTGCGTGAGCTTGTCCACCCCGATGACCAGTACGATATCGTGCCTGCCGGCCAGAATATCCTTCCAGGCCATATGCAGCGCCGTCGCGCCCCCCGAGCATGCGTTGTCCACATTGGTGACGGGAATGGAACCTATCCCAAGCTCCTTGACAATACGCTGTCCGGTCAACATGCCGCCAAAAGCGTGTCCGCACACCACGGCATCGATGGCTTTGGAATCGATCCCTGCGGAAGACAGCGCATTCAGCACCGCCGGAACAGCCAAACCGGAGTAGCTGGAGTCGCGGTGTTTTCCCATGGGTATCATTGCGGCGCCCATAATATATGCTTGACTCATTGTTGCTCTCCGGATCCAGGTTTCTTAGCGACAGGAACGACATACCAGGTGTCCCCTTCGGCTCTTAGCTGCACTGCTTGGTCGCAAGCGGCCAAGACATTGGCGTCCGCTTCCCGCACATGAGCCAAGACCCGGATTCCGTTGGGAAAGTCCACATATCCCAGCATGTAAGGCACTTCACGGGACGACGAAACATGTACGGTGGTATATGAATAGAGGACGCCATCTGGCCCAAACAGGAACGGCGCCATATCGCGCGCACCGGTCTTCAGGCAAACTTGCCTTTCGGGGAATGCCATGCTTCCCGACGAAGTGCTTCGGCTGCCGCGTAAATAGACAACACCATCCTGCAACACAAAGGAAGGCCCATCACTGTTCTTCAGGTCCTCGATCGGAAGCGCATCGCCGGCAAAGCCCGCTCCCGATGTCACCAAGGCAATATCTGCCACGTTCATAGTTGATACTCCACTTGTTCAATCGATGTATGGTTCGATAATCAGGGCCCGACCCGCGCCAATGCGCCGCCGTCCACTGGCAGATTTACTCCGGTGATGAATGCCGACAGGTCGGATGCCAGGAATAATGCTGCGTTCGCCACATCCCACGACGTCCCCATGCGGCCGCGTAGCGGCACTTGCGCATTGCGCTGGGCAACGATCTGGTCCCGCGGCCGCCCCGTCAGCGCGACCCGCGTTTCTATGGCCATTGGCGTATCGATCAAGCCTGGCAGTATCGCGTTGGCCCGGATTCCCCGTGCCGCGTATTCCACGGCGATATGCTGCGTCAGGCCCAGGACGCCCATTTTGGTGGCCTTATAGGCCACATTTGGATATATGGCCGAGACGGCTGACGAAGCCACATTGATGATCGACCCGGATTCCTGTTCGCGCATGACCGCAAGCACATGCTTGCAGGTCATGGCCATGCCGCGCAGGTTGACCGCGTACAGCCGGTCGAATGCCTCTTCGCTTATCTGCTCAATGGGCGCATCGCCTCCCGCACCGGCAATGCCGACATTGTTATGAAGAATGTCGATGCGTCCATATGCCTTGCGCGCGGTTTCGACCATTTCGACCAATGTCTGCTCGCTGGCAACGTCGGCGGCACACGGAATGGCCGCTCCGCCCTCGGCTTCGATCATGCGGACTGTTTCCAGGGCCGATTCCCGGTCCCGGTCCACCACCACCACTTTCGCTCCCTCACGCGCAAAGACGATTGCGGTGGCGCGGCCATTGCCCACCGTGGCTCCCGGAGCCTGCCCCGCACCCACCACAATGGCAACCTTGTCCTGCAAAACCTTGTGCATCGTTATTACCCTGCCCATTCAAAAATAGCCTATGCCGGGAGGGCGCGGCCCTGCGGCCGTGCCCTTGGCCGATCAACTTGGTTCAATGCCCGCGTCCTGGATAATCTTCGTCCAGCGGATCTTGTCATCGCCCACTTTCTTGGCAAAAGCTTCGCCCCCCGTGGTATCCGCTTGCGCGCCCATGGACTTGTATGCCTGGCGGACCTCTTCGCTATTGACTGTGTTTACCAAGGCTTTATAGAGGGTCTGCTCCACTTCCTTGGGCAAACCCGCGGGTGTGGCTATCCCGTACCAGATGGACATGTCGAAAGGTATGCCCACTTCCGCCAGGCTGGGCAGGTCCGGATAGGACGGGTCTCTTTCTTTCGTCGTCACCGCAATACCACGCACCTTATCGGCCCTGATCTGTGCCGACGCCGAGCCCGAGGTATCAATAGCGAACTGGACATTTCCCGCCATGAGATCGACCATCATCGGACCCGTGCCTTTGTAGGGTATGTGCAGGGCTTCCGCATTTGCGGCGGATAGAAAGGACTGGGTGGCCAGATGCAATGCCGCTCCCACGCCTGATGAACCATAGTTCAGCTTGCCTGGATTGGCCTTCAGGTAGGCCAGAAATTCCTTGACGTCCTTTACCGGCAAGTCTTTGTTGATGAGCAGGACACAAGGCACCTGCGCCAGCATCGAGACATGATCGAAATCGCGCTGGAAATCGTAGGGCAAGCCTTTGTACAGGGCGTCCGCGGAAGTGAGCGTTACGTTGGTCAACAGCAGGGTGTAGCCATCGGCTTTCGCCTTGGCAACCGTTGCCGCTCCTATCGTCCCCCCCGCCCCGCCACGGTTCTCGACCACGACAGATTGATTCAGTTCTTTTGCAAGCGACTTGGCGATCACGCGCGCCAGCATGTCGGTGGAACCGCCCGCTGCAAACGGCGCGACCAAGGTTACAGCCTTGCTGGGATAGGTATCGGCTGCGGCCTGGCCAAGCGGAAACAAGGAAAACGCCAAGGCCATGGCAGCGGCGGCCAACCTATATCGGGATATGGAGGCCGGAATAAGGCCCGTGCCCGCACAATAAGGCGGTTGCTTCTTAAATACCGTGTTCATAATGCTCCTCGTTTTTTTGGTTGATTCATTAGGGATATCGCGCACAAACTGCGGGCTGTGATATTATTTTTTCCATTAAATGGAATTAACTTCCATCTAACGTAATTTTAAGAGGGCTTACCCAACTGAGTAATACGGGATAACCCTTGGTATCATGGTATTTATTTCCCGAATCCAAGCTTGCCTGTAAAACACATGAAGCCGGCTTGTCGCCAGTCCAATAACCCAGGAGCGGAAAATGAAAGCAGCTTGTTACGATGAACGTGGAAATGCGCAAGATGTCCTGATAGTGCGGGACATGCCCAAGCCCGTTCCCGGCGATGGCGAGGTGCTGGTGCGCCTGCACGCGACCGGAGTCAACCCTTCCGACACCAAAGCCAGAGCGGGAAAGCGGTCGCGGAACGCTGCGTTCAAGACGGTCATTCCGCATCAGGATGGAGCGGGCATCATCGAGGCGGTCGGCAAAGCGGTAGACCCCGGACGGGTTGGAGAGCGCGTATGGCTGTACGAAGCCCAGCTTGGACGCCCTTTCGGCTGCGCGGCGCAATATACGTCGGTCCCGTCCGCGAACGCAGTGCCTCTTCCCGACACCACAAGTTATGAGGAAGGAGCATGCCTGGGCGTTCCAGCGATCACGGCGCACTATTGCGTAAGCGCCGACGGACCGGTACGCGGCAAGGTCATTCTTGTAACCGGCGGCGCGGGCGCGGTGGGTTTCTACGCCATTCAGTTCGCCAAGCTCGAAGGGGCCAAGGTGATAAGCACGGTACGAACCCAGGAACAAGCCCGTATCGCCGAAATGGCGGGGGCGGATCTGATTGTTTTTCGTGAGACCGACGATATCTGCTCTCGCATCGCGGAATTCACGGGCGAGCAAGACGGACGAGGCGTAGACCGCATCATCGAAGTCGCGCTTGGAGCAAACCTGGCGACAAGCGCAAGGGTGCTCAAGCGCAATGGTGTCATCGCCGCATACGCCTCTGATCGGGATCCGGCACCGGCGCTACCCTTCCATGAGCTGCTCGCCCTGAACGCCACCATACGTTGCGTACTGGTCTATTCGACGACGCAGCAGGACCATGCAAAGGCTGTCGACGCCATTACACGCGCATTAAAAGAACACAAGCTCAAGCACAATATCGGCCGGCGGTTTACCCTGGACCAGATTATCGACGCGCATCTGGCCGTGGAAGCGGGAACAGCGGGAGGGAAAGCCATCATCACTATTGAATGATGACGGCTTCTTGCCGAATCATTTTGCCGTTTTGACGCTATCCAACTTCTGCTTCAGGGCATCCAGCGGCAAGGCGCCGTTCACCCTGCTGCCGTCGGCGAAGATAATGGCAGGCGTGCCCTGCACCATCAGCTTTCTGCCCAGCGCCAGCACGGTCTTGACCGGAGTCTCGCAGTTGGCCTCGGCCGGCACCTTGCCGTCCAGCATCCAATTGCGCCAGGCGGCCGCCTGGTCCTTGGCGCACCAGATGTTGCGGGCCTTCACCGTGGAATCCGGCGACAGGATGGGGAACAGGAAGGTATATACAGTGATGTTGTCGACATCCTTCAGCGTCTGGTGCAAGCGCTTGCAGTATCCGCAGTTGGGATCTTCGAACACGGCGATCTGCCGCGATCCGTCGCCCTTGACCTGTTTGACGGCCAGTTCCAGCGGCAAGGACGAGAACGACACCTTGGACAGTTCCTCCAGGCGTTCGGCGGTAAGGTCGGTGCGCGACTTGGCGTCGATCAGGGAGCCCTGCATCAGGTAATCGACATTGGCGTCCGTATACAGCAAATCCATGCCGACCTGCACCTCGTACAGCCCGGGGAAGCGCGTGTGCTTGACCGCCACGATATCGATTCCCGGAAAGCGCTCTTCGAACGATTTGCGCACCGCTTCGGGCGTGGCAAGGTCTTTCGTGGATATCACCCGCGCCGGCGCCGCGCCTTCGTTGCCTTCGGTGGACAGCACATTGGCGGGGGCGGCCCGCTCGTTGCCTTGCGTGGACAGGACACGGGACTGAGCCATTGCCGGACTACCCATCAAGGACAAACAGGTTGTGGCGGCAATGGCCAACAAGCCCATGGAACGCAAATACATAAAAACTCCCGATTGATTCTTCAATAACTCTTAAAGCATGCCGCGCGCAAGCGACGGACTCAAATCCAGCCAAACTACCTGCCAGCCGCGCCGATCAGCAACTGCTTGATGAAGGGCAGGCGGTCGGTACAACTCATGCCGAAATTACGGGCCCATGCCACCGGAGCCCCCTGGGCGGAAAAAAGACGATGCAGGCCATCCGTCGCCGCACTCATGGCCAGTACGGCCTCGGCGCGCGCGCGCCGATAGCGATGCAATACACGCATATCGCCAGGGGCGCGGTAGTCTTCCCTGGCGGCCAGTATACGCAACAGGTCCTCGACATCGGCCAAGCCCAGGTTCAGACCCTGCCCGGCCAAGGGATGCACCCTGTGCGCGGCGTCGCCGACCAGCGCGACGCCGGGCGCCACCATGCCGCTTTTTTCCAGATAAAGCGGGAAGCCGAACAGCGGACTGCGCACGGTCAAACGGCCCAGCCGCCCGCCGCTGGCCATGGACAGCCTGGATTCGAGCCTGGCATTGCGGTCGGCTTCGGGCAGCGCCATGAGTTCTTTGGCCAGGGTCTCTGGCATGGACCACACCATGGAAACCTGATGCCCATCAGAGGTTGCGGGCAGAGGCAGCAAGGCCAGGATACTGTCGCCGGTGAACCATTGCAGGGCCGCATTCTGATGCGGCAATTCGGCATTCAGGTGAACCACCAGGCCCATGTCGCCATAAGCACGAGCAGTTTGACTGATGCCCGCCGCCTCGCGCACCGGAGAGCGCGCGCCATCGGCCCCCACCAGCAAGCCGGGCTGGAGTTTGCGGCCGCTGTCGGTCAGCACTACTCCCGAATCCAGCCGCTGGAATTTCTCGGCATGCCAGGCAACGCCGAATACCTGCACCGCCTGCTGCAGCACACGCTCCATCTCGCTGGACTCGACGATCCAGGCCAAGGCGTCCTGCGCCGTCTGCCAGGCATTCAAGTGCAATACGCCGCTGCCGTCGCCATAGACCTCCATGGCCTCCACTGCCGTGATCCGGCCCGGATCCATCATGCCCCACACGCCCAGTCCGGACAGGAAAGCCTGGCTGGATGCCGATATGGCATACACCCGCGGGCAGTAAAGATCGGATGCCTGAGCCTGGGCCGCCGTGCGCGGGCCCAACAGGGTCACATCGATGCCTGCCTTGGCCAAACCCAGCGCGGCGGAAAGCCCGGCAATGCCGGTGCCGCATACCAGAACGGATTCCTTGTTCATCGCGCCGAGGGAGCCCCCGCCTGTTTAGGCCATAGCAGCCACGTTTCGCCCTGCTGTTTCATGCGGCCCGCCATGGCGCCGGCCTCGTCGCCGAAACCCCAATAAAAATCGGTGCGTCCCGCGCCTTTGATGGCCGCGCCGGTATCTTGGGCAAACACCAGCCGCCGCAAGGGCTGGCTGGACGCCGGATACGTCGTGGACAGGAACACGGGGCTGCCCAGCGGCACAAAGGTGGTGTCGACCGCAACCGAGCGCTGGCCAATCAGCGGGATGCCATAGGCGCCTTTCGGACCCAGCTCGGGATCGACCACCGCCTCTTCGTTAAAAAACACCATGGCGGGATTGGCGTTAAGCATTTCCTGGACGCGCGAAGGGTTGTTCCGGGCCCAGGCCTTGATGTTTTGCATGGACGCCTTGGCCAGGGGCAGTTCGCCTTTCTTGGCCAGCCATTGGCCTATGGACACATAAGGCCTTCCATTATGGTCGGCGTAGGCCAGACGGACCACGGAGCCGTCTGGAAGCTGCGCCCGTCCCGAGCCCTGTATCTGCAGGAAGAAGGCCTCGACCGGGTCACTGGCCCAGACGATGGCGGGCGGCTGCCGCGATTCGGATGCGGCGATTTCGGCACGGGTATCATAGGGCACCACCCGTTTCCCCACCAGTTTGCCGCGCACCCGTTTGCCGGCCAGTTCGGGGTAGACCGTGCCCAGGTCGATGGTAAGCAAGTCGGTGGGCGCCGCATACAAGGGCCACTGGTATTCCCCTTCGCGTGTGCGCGAGGCATGCACAAGGGGTTCGTAGTAGCCGGTAACCGTGCTGCGGGCCGTCTTGCCGGACGCATCCAGCAATTGCCAGGGCTGTAAATGAGCTTGCAGAAACTGCCGCAAGGCGGGAACGCCGGGATTGCCGGCGGCAAGCCCCGATTGAACCGCCGCCGCGCAAACAGGCTGCCAGGCGCGCGGCGTGGCGCGCGCCTGCATGGCCAGCGAGCCTGAGACCGGCCGCATCAGGCCCTTGCAGTTATTGACGAAGGCTTTCCAGACATGCGCCAGGTCGTCGTCCTCCCACCCCGGCAAGGATGCCCAGGACACCTGCCGGAATTTTCCCGCCAGCGCCCGGGCGGGAGTGTCCCGCATGGACCCCAGCGCCGGCACGCGCAACGGCTGCTCGGCAATATTGACGGTCTGTCCCGATGGAGCTTCAGCACCCGTACCGGGAGCAGGGGTCAAGGGGACGGTGCTGCATGCTGCCAGCAAGGCCAGCAGGCATGAAGAAAGCAGGATTCGTTTCATAAAGTTGGGTAGCGTGGGTTCAATGCAAGGTACGAGGCATGGCCAGAACGAACTCCTGGATGGGAACCTCGAAGGGAACGCCGTTTTCGCCGACGCAATGGTACGCGCCGCGCATGGTGCCCACCGGCGTGGGCAAAGGACAGCCGCTGGTGTATTCGAACGACTCACCCGGCCCCAGCAAAGGCTGCTGCCCCACCACCCCCAAACCACGAACTTCCTGTGTATGCTGCTTGCCATCGGTAATGATCCAATGGCGGCTGATCACTTGAGCGGCGTGCTGGCCATTATTGGTAATGCGCACGGTATAGGCAAACACGAACTGCTGTTCGTTGGGCTCGGATTGTTCCGGCAGGTATTGGGGCGTGACGGTCACCGCGATGTCATAGGGTTTCATGTCCAGTTCCAAATTAAATGATTCCGCTGTATTTAAAAGGAAAGTCAGCACTTACCTGCAATAATGACATATTCGCAGCTTTGGTTCTTGCCCACTTTGCACCTTGAAACTCACGACCATGACAACTACCCAGCCCACCCGTATCGCCCCCAGCCTGCTGGCCGCTGACTTTGCCCGTTTGGGAGAAGAAGTAAAAAACGTTGTCGCCGCCGGCGCCGACTGGATTCATTTCGATGTCATGGACAACCATTACGTGCCCAACCTGACCATCGGGCCCATGGTGTGCGAAGCCCTGCGGCCGCATACCGATGCTCCGATAGATGTACATCTTATGGTCGAGCCGGTCGACGCCATTATCCCGCAATTCGCCCAGGCAGGTGCCAATATTATTACTTTTCACCCGGAAGCCTCGCGCCACGTGGACCGCAGCCTTTCCCTGATCAAGGAGCATGGCTGCCGGGCGGGGCTGGTCTTCAACCCGGCCACCTCACTGGACTGGATGGACTACGTCATGGACAAGCTGGATGTCGTCCTGCTCATGTCCGTCAATCCCGGCTTCGGCGGCCAGCGCTTCATTCCCGGCACGCTGGCCAAGCTGACCCAGGCGCGGCGCAAGATCGATGCATGGATGAACGCCGGTGGCCAGCCCATTGCGCTGGAAGTCGATGGCGGGGTGAAGGTCGACAATATCGCGGCCATACGCGCGGCCGGCGCCGACACCTTCGTTGCCGGCTCGGCCATATTCAGCCAGCCCGACTACAAAACCGTCATCGACGCATTGCGCGGCGAAATCCTCAAGGGCGAATCGCTGTCGGCCTGATCCACCCCAGCGCTGCCCTTTCCATAGGCAATCTGGGCATCAAGCCGCCCTCAGGGACGGACGTGGCCGTCAATTCAAGCGGAGTCATCGTTGGGCGCGGCTTGTGCAACGATGTCGTAGGCGGCCCGCAGCAGTGAGCGCTGCTCGACGAACAAGGAATTGCCGGATATCTTCTTGGCTTCCGACTTGGCCTGGGCGGCGAACTCGGCGATCTGATAGCTGGAATAAGGCAAGGCCGTATCCACCTGCACCACACCCATCGAAAAACTGACCAGCGGGTGGAAAACCTCGGCGCCCTGCCGATTCTCCGTCACGTATCCGCCGGCAGCCAGATGCTCGGACTTGTACAAATGAGAGGTCGCGGAAGCGAATTGATCCAGCAGCTTTCCGCAGCGTTCGCGCCAATCCGTGCTTTTGAACACCACGATGAAATCGTCGCCGCCGATATGGCCTACAAAATCCAGAGCCGGATCGGCATGCTCGCGCAACAGCTTGGCGGTGATCTGTATGACCTCGTCGCCCTTACGGTAGCTGTATAAATCATTGAAGGGCTTGAAATGATCCAGATCGCCGTAACAGACGGCAAAGGGCTCTTCATTGAGCAGCAGGGTTTCGATATGCTCGTTGATGGGCACATTGCCGGGCAATTGCGTCAGCGGATTGGCGTAGCGCGCCGCATGGATCTGCATCTGGGTAATCTCGCGTATCAGATCGAAACCCGTACCCACCCCGATAAACTGGCCGCCCTCGGTAATGATGAAACCATCCGATAGATGATGCGGATCGGCTTCGGTGATCAGGTTGCCCAGGTCCTGCAAGCTGGTCTTGTGATCGACGATAAGCGGCGCATTCTCGATGAATTGGGCGCAGGGCTTGGTTCCGTACAATTCGCGGTGATAAGGCCGAGCCAACCGGTCGAGCATGCGCAGGCGCTGTATAAGGCCTATGGGGACGCCATCGCGCAGCACCGCGAGCACATTCAGATCGGCCTGCTTCTGGAAAATATCGTAGACATCGTTGGTGGCGGTGGAATCCGCGACCGCGGGCACAGCCCGCAAGATCTTGCGAACGGTTGCCACGCTTCTATAGGCTTCATTCATGGGGGGTCGCTTGGGATGGGCGCCCTTGCCGAACAGCCGCAGTGTTTCGGGCGGCAGCACCGAAACCGGAGGCATGGCCGGCCTGGCAAGCAGGTAGCCCTGGCCGTATTGGATGCCCAGGCTGCGTACCGCATGCAGCTCCGCTTCGGTTTCGATGCCTTCGGCAATGACGCTGGACTTCGATTGCTGGGCAATCTCGGAAATGGATCGCACAAATTGGCGCTTGACCGCGTCCTTGTCGATGCCCTGCACAAAATACTTGTCTATCTTGACGTATTCAGGTCGCAGCTCCGACCATAGGCGCAGGCTGGAAAACCCCTCGCCCAGATCATCGATGGCAATCTGCAGGCCAAAGCCCCGATAGTCCGATGCGGCTTCCCTGAGCCGGGGATAATTGGATGTGGAATCGGACTCGGTCAGCTCGATCACGATGTTTTCAGGAGCTATTCCGGCCAAGGCCGGCGTGAGCAACGACGCGCCCGACTCGATCGCCGGCATCAGCAGGACGTCGGGGCTCATGTTCAGAAAAAGCTTGCCGGACAAGCCCATCTGGACAAATTTTTCGATATGGACCTTCCGGCACAAACGCTCGAGCTCCACCGTTTCGCCGCACAGGCGCGCCACGTTGAACAAGGTGGTGGGCACATGCAAGGGGGAATCGGACGGGCCGCGTATCAGGCCCTCGTACCCCAGAATTTCCCCGGATTGCAAGTCGACGATAGGCTGATACAAGGGTGTCAAAGCCACCTCTTGCAAAACCTTGCGAAAGCTCGCCAGCATTTTCATATTCTCGCCATGCGTCGACCTATTGCCCCTGCCGTGCACTCCACTGCGCCTCGATACCGCGTCCATTTGCGTCGAATCAACCCATATAAAAACTCCGACACCACAACAATACGAGCCGGCCGGGGCAATCTAGCATCCGCATATTACAGGCAAGTGTCGGCGATCCGCCACCGCCCGCCCTGCATGAAGCCCATGGCCGCAGTCAGCCATCTACAATGTGGCAAGCACCTTCTTTCAGGAATCCACATGCCTTTTTCCGCCGTTCTGCTGGACCTCGATGGCACTTTGCTCGATACCGTTCCCGATCTGTCCAATGCCGCCAACGCCATGCGGCTGGAACTGGGCTTGCCGGCCCTCGCGCAAGAAACAATTGCCACCTATGTGGGCAAAGGCACCGAAAACCTGGTCATGCGTGCGCTGTCCAACAACGACACGGGCCGGCAGCCCTCTGAAGAAGAGCTTCGGCAGGGCCTGAAGATTTTCGAGCGCCACTACCATAGCCACAACGGCCTGAAATCAACCCTGTATCCGGGCACCCTCGAAGGACTACAGGCCTTCAGCCGCGCGGGCATGAAAATGGCCATCGTCACCAACAAGCCCACCGAGTTCACCCTCCCGCTGATTGCCCGTTTCGGCATAGACCGCTATATCGACCATGTGGTGTGCGGCGATACCTGCGAACGAAAAAAGCCCCATCCCATGCCGCTGCTGCATGCCTGCGACCTGCTGGATGTCCGCCCGCAAGACGCCTTGGCCATCGGAGATTCCGTCAACGATGCGCTGGCCGCGCGGGCCGCGCAAATACCGGTGCTGGCCGTACCCTACGGCTATAACGAAGGAATGGACGTGCGAAGTCTTGAAGTCGATGATATAGTTACGTCCATAGCCGACGCAGCCGAATGGGCCGCCCGGAACTGAAACGAATAAGAATCTCCATGACCGCTGCCCTTTATTACCACACCACGCCCCGCGCCTACTGGCGCTGGTGGCGTTTGTGTTCTGGGTAGCGGTAATCCACTCCCGGCGCCAAAGACCTTGTCTTTCCGTGCCGTCAGCATTACCAGAAAAGCGCAACCCGGAACCACAAAATGGCCGGGTTTTTTTGATTCTGTCCCGGCCTGTATGCAAACATCACACAGAGACCACTATGACAGAGATCGAATTCAACGCCCTGGCGGCCCAAGGCTACAACCGCATTCCCCTGATTGCGGAAACCTATGCCGACCTGGACACGCCCCTGGCCATTTACCTGAAGCTGGCGCATAGCGGTCCCGAAGGGGGGCGTAACAGCTGCCTGCTGGAATCGGTGGTGGGCGGAGAGCGCTTCGGGCGGTATTCCTTCATTGGCCTGCCTGCCAAGACCGTCATCCGTTCCAGCGGCGCCACGACCGAGGTACTGCACCAGGGCAAAGTGGTTGAGCGCCACGAAGGCGACCCCTTGAGCTTCATCGAGGCTTATCAACAGCGCTTCAAAGTAGCCATACGCCCCGGCATGCCACGCTTTGCGGGCGGCCTGGCCGGCTACTTCGGCTACGATACCGTGCGCCATATCGAACCCCGCCTCGGTCCGGCCGTAAAGCCCTTCCCGGCCGGCCAAGACGGCGGCACGCCCGACATCATGCTTTTACAGGTCGATGAGCTGGTCATCGTGGACAACCTGGCGGGACGCACCTACCTGGTCGTCTATGCCGACCCGAACCAGGCTGAAGCATTTGCACTGGCCCGGCGCAAACTGAAGGAACTGCGCGAAAAGCTGCGCACGCCCGTGGTCATTCCGTACGCCTACGCCAGCATGCAAACGGAAAGCAGGCGCGATTTCGACAAAAAGGACTATATCGACGCGGTCCTGAAAGCCAAGGAATACATTGCCGCGGGCGACCTGATGCAAGTGCAGATAGGGCAGGTCATTGCCAAGCCTTTCCGCGACTCGCCGCTGTCGCTGTATCGTTCCCTGCGCTCGCTGAACCCCTCCCCCTACATGTACTACTGGAATTTCGACAACTTCCAGGTCGTGGGCTCTTCGCCGGAAATACTGGTCCGCCAGGAGATCGCCAGCGAAGCCGATCGCCACAAGACCCTGGTGACGATACGGCCGCTGGCCGGCACCCGCAAACGCGGCGCCACTCCGGAAGAAGACGCCCGCCTGGCCGACGAGCTGATCGCCGATCCCAAGGAGCGCGCCGAACACGTCATGCTTATCGACCTGGCCCGCAACGACGTGGGCCGCGTTGCCAAGACCGGTTCGGTAAAAGTAACCGACACCATGACCATAGAGCGCTATTCACATGTCATGCACCTGGTCTCCAATGTGACCGGCGAACTGCACGAGAACATGAGCAATATGGATGTGCTGCGCGCCGCCTTCCCGGCAGGCACACTGACCGGCGCCCCCAAAGTGCGCGCAATGGAAATCATCGACGAGCTCGAACCCGTGCGCCGCGGCATCTACGGCGGCGCCGCCGGCTACCTTAGCTATGGCGGCGAAATGGACGTGGCCATTGCCATACGCACCGGCATCGTCAAAGACGGCATGCTGTATGTCCAGGCGGCCGCCGGCATCGTGGCCGACTCCGATCCCGAAAAGGAATGGCAGGAAACCGAAGCCAAGGCGCGCGCCGTGCTGCGCGCCGCCGAGCAGGTGCAGTACGGCCTGGACGAACCCATTTAACGCCCAAAGCATCGAACCCCTAGGAGAAGCACATGTTATTGATGCTTGATAATTACGATTCGTTTACCTATAACCTGGTCCAGTATTTCGGCGAGCTGGGTGAAGACGTTCGCGTGCTGCGCAACGACCAGACCACCGTAGCCGACATCGCGGCCATGAAGCCCGACCGCATTTGCGTATCGCCAGGCCCCTGCTCACCGGCCGAAGCCGGCATATCCATCGAGCTGATCCAGCACTTTGCGGGCAAACTGCCCATACTGGGCGTATGCCTTGGGCACCAGGCCATAGGCGCCGCCTTCGGCGGCGACATCGTGCGGGCTCGGCAGATCATGCACGGCAAGGTATCGGCTATTACCCACACGGGCACCGATGTGTTCAAGGGACTGCCTTCACCGTACGCAGTGACGCGCTACCATTCCCTGGCCATCAAGCGCGACACCCTGCCCGACTGCCTGGACATCACCGCCCAGACCGATGACGGGGAAATCATGGGTGTGCGCCATAAGTCCCTGCCTTTGTATGGCGTACAGTTTCATCCCGAGTCCGTACTCAGCGAACATGGCCACGCCTTGTTGAAGAACTTTCTGGAACTCTGACGGCTTCATGCCTTTAATGGAATAAAAACATGACGATCACACCTAACGAAGCGCTGTCGCGCTGCATTGAACACCGCGAGATATTCCACGACGAAATGCTGCACCTGATGCGCATGCTGATGCGCGGCGAAATGACGCCCCAGATAGCCAGCGCGCTGCTCATGGGCCTGCGGGTCAAGAAGGAAACCGTGGGCGAAATCACCGCCGCGGCCCAGGTGATGCGCGAATTCGCCCTGCCGGTAAAGACATCCAACCCCCAAGAGCTTCTGGACATGTGCGGCACCGGCGGCGATGGTTCGAACACCTTCAATATTTCCACCGCGTCCATGTTCGTTGCCGCCTCGCAAGGCGTGAAGATCGCCAAGCATGGCGGTCGCAGCGCATCGTCGTCATCGGGCAGCGCCGACGTGCTGGAAGCGCTGGGCGCCAATATCGCGCTCAGTCCCGATCAGGTGTCCGAAAGCATAGAACGCACGGGTATAGGTTTCATGTTTGCCCCCGCCCACCATGGCGCCATGAAGAATGTTGCGGCGGTGCGCAAGGAATTGGGTGTGCGCACCCTATTCAATATACTGGGCCCCCTGACCAACCCCGCCAACGCCGCCAATCAACTGATGGGGGTGTTTCATGCCGACCTGGTGGGCATTCAGGTGCGTGTCCTGCAGTTGCTGGGCTCCAACCACGTGCTTATCGTTCACGGCAAGGACGGCATGGATGAGGCCTCGCTGGGCGCCGCCACCCTGGTCGGAGAACTGAAGGACGGCAAGATCCGCGAGTACGAAATCCATCCCGAAGACTATGGCATGACCATGGTTTCGAATCGCTCCATCAAGGTCGGCAACCGCGACGAATCGGCTCAAATGGTTCTTAGCGCGCTCGATAACGCCAGCGGACCCGCTCGTGATATCGTAGGACTTAACGCCGGCTTGGCCATCTACGCGGGCAACAAAGCCGACTCCATCGAAGAAGGCCTGAAAATGGCTTTCGATGCGCTGGCCAGCGGTGCCGCCCGGGCCAAACTGGATGAATTCTGCACCTATACACGGACGCTGAAAGCATGAACGATATTCTTGCCAAAATCCTTGAAACAAAAAAGGCGGAAGTCGCCACGGCCCGGCAAATGCGCAGCGAATCGGACATGCTGCGCGAAGCCAAGAGCCGCAAGGACCTGCGCGGCTTCGCCCGCGCCCTGGAAGAAAAGATCGCCCAGGGGAAACCTGCCGTCATTGCCGAAATCAAGAAGGCCTCGCCTTCGAAGGGCGTGATCCGCGAGAACTTCAATCCCGTCGAAATCGCCTCCTCGTATGCGGCCCACGGCGCCGCCTGCCTGTCCGTGCTGACCGATGTGAAGTTCTTCCAGGGTTCTTACGACTATCTGCGCCAGGCCCGGGCGGCATGCAGCCTTCCCGTGCTGCGCAAAGATTTCATGATCGACCCCTATCAGATCGTTCACGCCCGGGCGCTGGGCGCCGACTGCATCCTGTTGATCGTTGCCGCCCTGTCGCCGCAGCAACTACGCGAATTCGAAGGCATCGCCACGGAACTGGGCATGGATGTCCTGGTCGAAGTCCACGATCGGGCCGAGCTGGACATAGCCCTTGAACTGAATACACCGCTGATCGGCATCAACAACCGCAATCTGCGCAGTTTTGAAACCTCGCTGCAGACCACGCTGGACCTGCTGCCCGCCATTCCCGAAGGCAAGCGCGTCGTCACCGAAAGCGGCATCCTCACGCCGCAGGACGTCAAGCAAATGCGCGATCACCAGGTCCAGGCCTTCCTGGTGGGCGAAGCGTTCATGCGCGCGCCCGAACCGGGCGCCGCGCTGCACGACCTGTTCTTCAACGCCTGACGTCCCGACACAGGCCGCGCATGGACACCCTGTTTTCGGTAGCCGAATCAGACCCGGCCTTTGCCGGCGAAAAAGCCGAGGCCGCCGAAGCCCGCCTGCGCACCGCCTTGCTCAAGGCGCAGTATGCCCGCCTGTCGCAGGCGCGGCGGTCTTTGCTGATCGTTATCGCCGGCATCGACGGCGTGGGCAAAGGCGCCTCGATCAGCCTGCTGAACGAATGGATGGATGCGCGCCATATCCGCACCCTGGCCTTCGGCGAACCCACGCGGCAAGAGCAATCCCATCCTTTTCTATGGCGCTACTGGCGCAATCTGCCGGCCAAAGGCAACACCGGCATCGTGTTCGGTTCCTGGTATGGACCCCTGCTGGCCGAGGCGGCCCGGAAAAATCCCGATCAGGAGAAAATCCAATCGCTGGCGCACGCAACGCGCGAGTTCGAAAGCACGCTGGCCAGCAACGGCGTACAGATAGTCAAGCTGTGGTATCACCTGTCGCAGCAGGCGCAAAAGAAGCGAACCGCCGAGCTGCTGTCGGATCCCGACACGGCATGGCAGGTGCGGCCCGAAGACATCAAGGCCGGAAAGAAGTTCGAGCGCCTGCGCAACGCCGCTGCGCTGGCGATATCGCTGACTCACGGCGAACATGCTCCTTGGCGGGTAATACCCGCCGCCGATCCGGACATGCGCGCCATCAGCACCGGGCAGGCCGTCTTGGCCGCCTTGCGGGAAACAAACCGGCTTCCTTCAGTTCCCATCCTGGACACCAGCCTGATTGCCGCCACCCCCCGCCCCCCCTCGCTGCAAACACTGGACTACACGGCAAAGCTGACGGATGACGAATACGACGAACAACTGGCCCATTGGCAAAGCCGCCTGGCCCGTCTGACACAGCACGGCAAATTGCAGGACACGCCCGTGGTGCTCGTGTTCGAAGGCCAGGACGCGGCCGGCAAGGGCGGGACCATACGCCGCATTACCCATGCCCTGGATGCCCGCCAGTTCCGCGCCATTCCGATTTCCGCCCCGACCGACGAAGAACTGGCGCACCCCTATTTGTGGCGATTCTGGCGCGACCTGCCCCCGCATGGAAACATCGCCATTTTCGATAGATCCTGGTATGGCCGCGTGCTGGTCGAACGCGTGGAAAAATATGCAAGCGCCGCTCAATGGCAGCCCGCCTATCAAGAAATCAATCAGTTCGAATCGCAATTGCAGGACAGCGGTGCGCTGGTCCTGAAGTTCTGGCTGGCGATCACCAAAGACGAGCAATTGAAGCGTTTCCACGAACGCGAGGAATCGCCGTTCAAGTCGTTCAAGATCACGCCGGAAGATTGGCGCAACCGCAAGAAGTGGGATGCCTACGTCCAGGCAGCCAACGACATGTTCGAACAAACCAGCACCCGCGATTGCCCATGGCACCTGGTGTCGGCCAACGACAAGCGCCACGCGCGCATCGCGGTACTTGAACGCATAGTCAATACACTGGAAAAGGCCTCGAAGGGGAAGAAAAAACCATGATGAACGCCGGCGACTGTCCTTTATGCCTGAGCACGGGCGGCGACGAAATCTGGAGCAACGCGCTTGTTCGCGTCGTCGCGGTCGATGACCCCTTGCATCCCGGCTATACACGGGTAATCTGGCAAGAGCACATCGCCGAAATGACCCAGTTGCCGGCTCCCGCCCGGCAAACGCTCATGGAAGCGGTCTGGCGGGTCGAACAGGCGCAGCGCGATGTCCTGCAGCCGGACAAGATCAATCTGGCCCAATTCGGCAATATGGTGCCGCATCTTCACTGGCATGTCATTCCGCGCTGGGCGGGCGACAGCCACTTCCCAGAAGCCGTCTGGGCGCCGGCGCCCAGACGTTCCCCCGAGCAGCTTGCCGCCTGGCAGAACCGCAGTGCCCTTGTCCAGGCCCGCCTGCCCCAGTACCATGGCGCGCTCCGAAAGGCTTTTGCCCACTTCGTTGCATATTAGCAACCTAGGGCTTACCCTAGATCGTTAATCCGTATATAATTCTGGCACTGCATTTTCCAAGCGTCGACATTTTCATACAGCACAAGCTGTCGCATAGCAGTTGACTGAGCTTTCAGCACCCATGTCGAACGCCATCGCTCCCTGACCCCCGAGCCTTTCGCCGCGTCTTTCAAGACAAACGCTGCACTTTAGGTTGATTCGGTCGGCACGATGCTCCAATCAACCAGCGCAACGGGCTAACTTCCCCTGCCTAGCGCTATGTGTATGCCGTTTCTTCGGCAAAGGATACTCATGTCTTTCGATACTTTAGGTCTCGCGCCTACCCTGTTGTCCGCCGTTCTGAAAGCGGGCTTCACCGAGCCCACTTCCGTCCAGGCCGCAGCCATTCCCAAAGCTTTGGCAGGCCACGACCTGATGGTCTCGTCGCAGACGGGCAGCGGCAAGACCGCCGCCTTCATGCTTCCCGCCCTGAACCGCATCTCGAACATGCCGCCCAACAAAGGCAGCGGCGTGCAAGTGCTGGTCCTGACCCCCACACGTGAGCTGGCCATGCAAGTGGCCGATGCCACCAAGCAATACGGCGCGCATATCAAAGACCTGCGCATCGCCGTGGTTGTCGGCGGCATGCCCTACGGCGCCCAACTGAAGGCGCTTTCGCGCCGTGTCGACGTGCTGGTCGCCACACCCGGCCGCCTGATCGATCACCTGCAAGCCAAGCGCGTCAATCTTTCCACCGTCCACACCCTGGTGCTGGACGAAGCCGACCGCATGCTGGACATGGGCTTCATCGAAGACATCGAAACCATCGTGGGCAGCACCCCGAACGACCGCCAGACCCTGCTGTTCTCGGCAACCCTGGACGGCACGATCGCCCGCCTGGCCGCCAAGATGATGCGCGACCCGCAAAAAATCGAGATCTCCGGCCAGAAGGAAAAGCACAGCAATATTACGCAAAGCCTGCTGTACGCCGACGACAACGGCCACAAGATGCGCTTGCTGGACCACCTGTTGCGCGACGCCAATATGGACCAGGCCATTGTCTTTACATCCACCAAGCGCGGCGCCGACGATCTGGCCGACCGCCTGGCCGACCAGGGCTTTGCCGCCGCCGCCCTGCATGGCGACATGAATCAGCGTCAGCGCACCCGCACTCTGGGCATGCTGCAAAAAGGCCAATTGCGCATTCTGGTCGCCACCGACGTCGCCGCGCGCGGCATCGACGTGCAGGGCATCAGCCATGCCGTCAACTACGACTTGCCCATGCAAGCCGAAGACTACGTGCACCGCATTGGCCGTACCGGCCGTGCCGGCCGCAGCGGCCTGGCCTTTACCTTGGCCGTCCACTCCGAGCGCCATAAAGTGCGCCGCATCGAACATTTCATCGGCCAGCCCATCCCGGCTGAAGTCATTGAAGGCCTGGAGCCCAAGAAAACGGTGCGCCCCACCTACACCGATCGCAAGCCCGGCGGCAAGAGCTTTGCCTCTCGCGGCGGTTTCGGCGGCGGCAAACCCGGCTACGGCCGCAAGCCCGGTGCTGATCGCGCTTATGGCGACAAGCCGGCCTATGAAGGCAAACCGCGCTTCGGCGACAAACCCGCCTACGAAGGCAAGCCACGCTTCGGCGACAAGCCGGCGTACGAAGGCCGTCCCGCACGCAGCGGCGACCGTC
Source organism: Pollutimonas rozaliensis (assembly GCF_048751585.1). Lineage (NCBI taxonomy): Bacteria > Pseudomonadati > Pseudomonadota > Betaproteobacteria > Burkholderiales > Alcaligenaceae > Pollutimonas > Pollutimonas rozaliensis. The sequence goes on from NZ_JAZHOB010000009.1 coordinate 108,405, forward strand.
CCGCCTACGAAGGCCGTCCTTCCTATGACCGCGGCAACGACAGCCGCAAGAGCTTTGGCGGCGAAGAACGCAGCGGCGGCTACAAAGGCCGCAGCGAGAAGCCCGCTTTCGGAGACCGTCCCGCACGCAGCGAACGTCCGGCATTCGGCGATCGCGCCGCCGCTGACCGCCCTGCCTTCAGCGACCGTCCGGCTCGCAGCGCCCGTCCCGAGTTTTCGCACAAGGGTACCGGCAAGCCCGCCGCACGTCCCACGGCTCGCCCCGGTTTTGCCGGCAAGCCTACCTCGACGCGTGGCAAAAGCGCGGCTCGGCGCGGCGATTTCGCCGGCTAAGCAGCCAGCAGCGCCGGCCTAGGCCGGCACGGCAACAAACAAGCCCCGCGCATTATGGCGGGGCTTGTTTGTTCCTGGGGGTGTTGCCGCGACTAATCGACGATGAACAGCTTGGCTCCGTGCACGGTGCTGGAGCGATGAGCCTCTGCGCCGTCCGCCACCTGATAGCTCATTCCCGGAGTCAGCACGAACGTTCGGCCGTCGGCCAGCTCGGTGTGCAACTGGCCTTCAAGGCAAAGCAATATGTGGCCTTTGGAGCACCAGTGGTCGGCAAGATAGCCGGTCGAATACTCCACCATCCGTACCCGGACTTCACCGAACATGCGTGTCTGCCAGTAGGCGGTGCCTGTGTCGCCCTTGTGTTCGGTTTTTTCCACTGTCGACCAGTCAGTGGTTCCAAACGGGATGTGCTGTAGTTGCATTCGAGGTATCGACTCCGGGTGATTTGCCGAAAGGTGAGTGCCGCATAAGCGGTTATTCTAGCTTGAGGCCGATGCGGGCCGTCATGCCGCCCCCCTATTCCGGCCTCGCTACAATAGCGAAATGAAACAACTCGTCCGTAAGCCCCTCCTGCTGGCTTTCCTGTTGTCCATACCCTTATGGATCGTCTTCGACAACTACCTGGTTGCCGGCATGGCGGCATTGCTGGCGGCTTTCCTGGCCGCCATGTGCCACGCGCTATATGCCTTGGGCAAAAAGAAACGCCAATGAATACTGCTTCCATCGTGCCAGCCGGACTGCCCGCGCTGGACGCTGCTTCCGAACAGCACCGGCTGGCGGTAGAAAAACATCTGATCCAGCGGATTCTTGCCACGGACTCCGGCTTTCTGCCGTTCGAGCAATGGATGGATCTGGCGCTCTATGCGCCGGGGCTTGGCTACTATGCGGCCGGCAGCGTCAAATTCGGGGGAGATCTGCCCATCGGCGACTTCGCCACCGCGCCCGAGCTTACGCCTCTGTTCGGCCACGTCCTGGCCAATCAAGCCGCGCAAGTGCTGCAAGCTTGCGGCTCGGCTACCCTGCTGGAGTTCGGGGCCGGTTCGGGCGCCTTGGCCGCAACCATCATCCCCGCCTTGCGGCGGCTGGGGATAGAACCTGAGTACCAGATACTGGAAGTATCCGCCGACCTGCGGGCGCGCCAGCAGGCAAGGCTGGCGCCCCTGAATGCCAAAGTGAAATGGCTATCGGCCCTGCCGGAAACGTTTTCGGGTTGCGTGCTGGCCAACGAAGTGCTGGACGCCATGCCCGTCACGCTTTTTCGCTGGGATGAGAACGGCACACTGATGGAGATCGGCGTAAGCCTGGCCGGCGCGGATACGGCGCGGGACAAGGCCACGGCTGATGCGCAGGAAAGCGCAGCGGCCGCCGCGGCACCCTTCAAATGGGTGGAAAGGCCAGCCCCTTCGGCATTGCGGCAAGCCATGACTCAGCGCATGCCGCCCTTGCCCGGCTACCAATCCGAAATCAACTTGCGGGCCGAAGCCTGGGTCGCCCAGATGGGCCTGTGGTTGCGGCGCGGCGCCGCTTTGCTGATCGACTACGGTTTCCCACAGCGCGAGTACTACCATCCGCAGCGCAAAGAGGGCACGCTCATGTGCCACTTCCGCCATCATGCGCACAGTCAGCCCCTGATTTATGCGGGACTGCAGGACATCACCGCGCACGTCGACTTCACCGCCATGGCGGACGCCGCGTTGGAAGGCGGCCTGGACGTGCTGGGCTACACCTCGCAGGCACGCTTCCTGATGAATGCCGGACTGGGAGAAGCTCTGGCCGCGTCAGGCGGCATGGCGCAGCAAACCGACGCCGACGATGCCAAGGCAACGGCATCCCGCGTAAGCAACATGTCAGCCGCCCAGAAGCTGATATCGGAAGCGGAAATGGGCGAACTATTCAAAGTGCTGGCTATCGGACGCGGGCTGGACCAGGCTTTGATCGGGTTCATGCGCGGCGACCGCCGCGACCGCTTATAGCCTGTGGCGCGCCAGGAAAGGTTCAGGGGGCATCCCGCAGGGCGGCCAGGCGAGCCTCATGCACAGCCTGCTTGATGCGCGCCGGCTGGCCCTGCAGCGTCCTGGCTATGGCCCCCGCATCGACGGCGCGGACGGCGGCCATGCGTGCGCGCCAGGCCTGCTGATCCACCTTGGCCGCACAAGACGCGGCCGCAAGCAGAGCAAGGAAGCGATCGGGTTTGCGCAAGGCATCGCAGCGCTCCATAAGTTCCAGCCATCGGGCCTGCCGGTTTGCCTCCTTGCCCTCATGTTCGACGGTGGCCAGCACGACCGGCAGCAGCCTGGCATAGTCCTGGCATTCGCTGGGCGCACGCACCTGTCGGCCTATGCTTGCGGGATCGTCGGACAGCCGGCATGCCAGCGCAAAGCGCGCGGCCAAGTCCAGGCCCTTGTCAGCCGCGCAGGCCAATTCGGCGCTCGTCTTCTTGTCTTCGAACAACAGGCCCCGCAAAACGCGGGATAAGGCGCCCGCCGACTCAAGCACCTGGAACAGGCGTCCGGGATGATCGCTCATCAGCCCCTTGGCGACCTCGCGCCACACGCGTTCGGGCACCAGCGCATCCACTTCGCCATCGTCCACCAGCCTGCGAGCCAGCGCCAGGGTTTCCGGCGCAATGGAAAAATCATGGAAGCGGGCGGCAAACCGCGCCAGCCTGAGCAGGCGCACGGGGTCTTCGGCAAAGGCCTGTCCCACATGGCGCAGAACCTTGCGCCGGATATCCGACTGCCCATCCAGGGGATCGACCAGCCTGCCATCCGGCGCCTGGGCAATGGCGTTGATGGTCAGGTCGCGGCGCTGCAAATCGTCTTCCAGCTTGACGTCGGTGCCGGTATAGAAGGTGAAGCCCTTGTAGCCCTTGCCCGATTTTCGCTCGGTGCGGGCCAGCGCGTACTCTTCTTTGCTGCGCGGATGCAGAAAAACGGGAAAGTCGCCGCCCACCGGAAGGAATCCGCGCTTGGCCATCTCGTCGGGCGTGGCGCCCACCACCACCCAATCCCGATCGCCCGCGGGCAGATTCAGCAGGGCATCACGCACGGCTCCGCCAACGATATACACGTCCAGCCCGGCTGTGGCCGGATCCTGGACGGAGGCCTTGCCCGGCGCCGTCAAGGCAGATCGACCTTTTTATTGGCCGCGGGCGATATGGTCCCCAGGCGCTGCTTGAGCGACTGCGGCTTGCCCGAGAACATCATGGCGTAATACGTTGCATTGGACATGACGTTCTTGACGTACAAACGGGTCTCCGTGAACGGTATGGTCTCCGCGAAAATGGCGCCTTCCACCGGCCCGGCCAGCTTGGAACGCCATTGCACCGGCCGCCGCGGGCCCGCGTTGTAGCCGGCCGTGGCCAGCACTTGCGATCCGTTCAGATCGTTCAGCACCATGCTAAGGTAGTTCGTACCCAGCACCGTATTGGTATCGAAATCGTTGACCGACGATGGCGTGAAGTCTTTCATGCCTATCTTGCGGGCGACCCAGCGCGCTGTGGCCGGCATCAATTGCATCAGGCCCGACGCCCCCACCCGCGAACGCGCATCGGTAATGAAGCGCGACTCTTGGCGGATCAGCCCATAGACCCAGGCAGGGTCCAGGTTGATCAGGCGCGCCTTCTCTGTCACCCGCCCTTCGAACGGCGCGATGAAGCGCTGCGAAAAATCGACTTCCTTCTGGGTCTGCAAGGATGTGTTCACAACCCGATCGTAGATATGCTCTTGCCGGGCAAGCTCGGCCGCCGCCAGCAACTGGCGGTCGGTCATGCCCCGAAGGGCGTAGTTCCATTCCGGCACGGCCTCGGGGCGCCAGCCCAGATCGAATAAGGCAATGGCGCGTTGCAAGCCCGGATTCTGGCGGGCCAGCAGCAACTCGCCCGTCGTGACCGCTGCGGGCGCCTGCGGTATCGAAGGCGTCTGGCCCAGCTCTTCGCTGGCCAGTTGTCCGTAGAAATTAAGCTCGCCGGCAATCGACTGGAAATACTTCGTGGCGGCTTCCTGGTTGCCTTGCGCGCGCAGCGCCCGCCCGTACCAATACATCCAGACCGGTTCGGCCGCCTGCTGCGCCGACATGCGCCGTATCGACTTGGCCACCCATTCCCAATCGATGCGCGCTTGGCGCAACTCGGAGCGCACCTGCCAGGCGTGGTTGTAATCGGTCAAGCGGGCATTGCCCGAACGGCGGTACCAGTCGACGGCATTCAGTTCCACATTCAGGGCGGCCACCAATCCGAACTGGCTCCAGACCCATTGCAGATTGGACTTGGGCAGCGCCTTGGACCACTCACGCTCGACATAGGCGGCGTTCTGCTCGCGATCGGAGCCGTAGGCCAGGCGCGACAAGGCGATGGTGACCAGCTCGGTATCGTTGCGGGATTTGGGCGGCTTGCGGCCAGCCAGCCACTTCTTGGGATTCTTCATGAGAGCCGCGTACTGCACCATCTCGGCGGCATCGAACATAATGGCCGCCAGCCGCTGCGCATTGCCGGTCTTGCTGGTTTCAAGCGTTGCCCGCAACAAGGGCTCAAGCTCTTTCCAGCCGACGATCTTGCTGTTTTCGAATTCGTCCAGCATGGTCCAGCAGGCCCGATTGGGCTGGAAGGCATCCATAGCCTGAGCGGCCTTGATACGCTGGCCGGTCATATGTTGCGCCAGCAGCAGCGAACACGTTTCCTGTGCGTTGCTGTTGACCACCGGCCCCAGGCGGGCCGCCAGCGCATAATTGCCGGCGCGCGTCGCCGCCACCAGCCAGTCGCCCTTCAGCCGATCGGCCAGATAGCCGTTGGGGTGCGCCTGCATGAACTGCTGCATTTCCTGGTCCGGCACAGGCTGTGTGCTGTCGTGCAGCTTCTGGCGCAGCAGCCAATACTCGGCGTAAGTGCCGAGCACCGGATCGGACTTGGCAATAGGCACCAGTGTTTCAAGCACGGCCCACTGTTTTTTCTGCATCGCCTCACGCGCCCGGACAACCGCCTGGCGGGACTGCGGCGGCGTCACCAGCGTGATGGTGTCCGGCTGCGCCGCAGGCGCGGGCACGGCCCCCGGCAATGCAGCCACTTGTATTGCGCCCGCCGCATCCATCGGCGCTAAAGACTGACGCAGATCGGCGCCGACCTGCGCGGGTGCGCCGGCATTTGCCGAATCGGCCGGCCGCTCCGCCCCCGCGCACCCCACCAATCCCACCGTAAGCGCAAGCCAAAGACTGACGCGCGAGCGGCGCGAGAGCAGCATGCCGGACATGTTCCGGGTTTTCTGATACCGTTGTCTATTGGTTAACATCGTGATTTGATTCCACTTGACATCGCCCCATGAATAACAACACAGAGAATAACGCAGTCCCGCTAAGGACACGATTAAAACAGTTGCGCGCCGCACAGAATCCGGTCGATCGCAACCGCGGAGCGTTGCTGATCAGGGGCCGCTTGTTTACCTGGCTGGCCACTGCGCGCACCCGGCTGCGCGATGCCGGCAGACCGGCTCCGCAAAATATTGCCGCTTTCTGGTCCACTGGCGATGAGCCCCAATTGCAGCCATTGCTGCAGCAATGGGTCGAAGAAGAAGGATACCGCGTATCCCTGCCCGTCGTCACCGCTGACAACGCTCCGTTGCATTTCAAACTATGGACGCCCGGCGCGCCCATGCAGGAAGGCGCCTACGGCATACAAGAACCCGTGGGCGAGCCCGCCCCGCTACCCGACCTGATCCTGGTCCCCACCCTGGGCTACACCCGCCAGGGCGATCGCATCGGCTACGGAAAAGGCTATTACGACCGCACCCTGGCCGCCATGAAAGCGCAAGGCCATGCCTTCACCAGCATAGGCATCGCCTGGGCCACCGGCGACCTGTCTAACGAAGCCCACACACCCGCCCCACACGACGTCCGCCTGGACTCCATCCTGACCGACAAAGGCTGGGCCGTTCCCGCCCCTGTATTGGGCTGAGCCGGTTCCAAGAAACTGGCCAATCCCACGAAAACAAAACCAAGCCAGAAAAAGCGACCCATCATCAGCCCCTTACGGAGCGAGCGTCCGGGTGGGGCGGGGCGCCGGCGGTAGGCGGGCGCCGCGTGCTGACGAAGGGAAGGCGGGGGATGTCGGCGGACGCTGTCTGACCGGAGCGAAGCGCAGGGAGTTCGTCCGCCGCCCGCCTGTACGAGGCAGGCGCGGAAACAAGCACGCCGTGCCGGCGCCCCGCCCCACCCGGACGCCCGCGTTCAAAAGCGCGAGAGGTTGCCGCGATCAGACACCCACGCTTCAAAGCCGCGGCGATTATCACCTTGAACAGGCATCAGAGACGAGCAGCATCAACTTACCCCAAGCGCAACTGCTTCCAGATCCCCATCGTCACTTCCGCATTATTCAGCGTATAAAAATGCAGCCCGGGCGCTCCGCTGTCCAATAGATCCTGCGACAGCCTGGAAATCACATCCATCCCGAACGCCTTGATGGACGCCTTGTCGTCACCGAAATCCGTCAGCCGCAAACGCATCCATCGCGGAATCTCCGCCCCGCACATATTCGAAAAGCGGGCCAGTTGCGAATAATTGGTGATCGGCATGATGCCCGGAACGATGGGAAGGTCCACGCCCCTGGCGCGCACCCGCTCCACAAAATCATGGTACGCGTCCGCATTGAAAAAATACTGCGTGATCGCGCTATCCGCGCCCGCCTTCACCTTCTCGATGAAATGGTCCAGATCCGCCGCCGCGCTGGAGGCCTGCGGATGCACCTCCGGGTAGGCCGCGACTTCGATGTGGAACCAATCGCCGCTGTGCCGACGGATGAACTCCACCAACTGGCTGGCATAGTGCAGCTCGCCCGCATCGCCGCCCATGCCCGACGGCAAATCGCCGCGCAACGCCACAATACGCTTGATACCCAGCTGGCGATAGGAATCCAGAATATCGGCCAGCACGGCGCGCGTCGCGCCTATGCACGACAGATGCGGCGCCGCATCGCAGCCCAGGTTCTGCATCAGGCGGACCGTATCGGCCGTACCCGACCGCGTTGAACCGCCCGCACCGAAGGTAACGCTTACATACGCCGGATGCAAAGCCAGCAACTGCTTGGCCGAGCGCACCAGCTTTTCCTGCGCCGCGATATCGCGCGGCGGGAAAAACTCCAAACTTATAGCCTGCTTACTACTCATGAAGCCAACAACCTGGATAAAAGACCCGACACGATGCTGTAGATGAAAGCCCCCAGCAGAGCCCACCAGAAGCCATTGACCTGGAAGCCCTTCAACACCGAGCCGGCGAACCAGAAGACCAGCGCGTTAAGCACCAGCAGGAACAAGCCCAGCGTCACGATGGTAATGGGCAAAGTCAGCAAAATAAGAACCGGCTTGACCAGCGTATTCAGCAACCCCAGCACCAATGCGGCGATCAGGGCCGAGCCAAAAGAGGCGACCGTGATGCCCGGCAGTATGTATGCCACGATCAGCAATGCAACGGCGTTCAGTATCCAGACAAGAATGATTTCCATGACCAGCACTCCTTCGATAAGTCCTGCTTGAATCGCCGGGGCGGCGCCCCGGCGGCGTACTTGCCTACCGCAAATCCTGCTTAGTAGCGATAGTGATCAGGCTTGTAGGGCCCGGCCACCGGCACGTTGATGTAGTCCGCCTGATCCTTGCGCAGCTCGGTCAACTGCACGCCCAGCTTCTTCAGGTGCAGGCGCGCCACTTTTTCATCCAGATGCTTGGGCAGCACATAGACCCGACCTGTATCGTAGGCTTGGCCGCGTGTGAACAGTTCGATTTGCGCGATCGTCTGGTTGGTGAATGACGCCGACATCACGAACGAAGGATGGCCCGTTGCGCAGCCCAGATTCACCAGACGTCCCTTGGCCAGCAGAATGATGCGCTTGCCGTCGGGGAAAATGATGTGATCGACCTGAGGCTTGACCTCTTCCCACTCCAGGCTCTCGACGGAGGCGACGTCGATCTCGTTGTCGAAGTGCCCGATGTTGCAGACAATGGCCTGGTCCTTCATGCGGTCCATGTGCTCGCGCGTGATCACATGGTAGTTGCCGGTGGCGGTCACGAAAATATCGGCCTTGTCGGCGGCTTCGTCCAGCGTAACGACCTTATAGCCTTCCATCGACGCTTGCAGTGCGCAAATGGGGTCGACTTCGGTCACCCATACCTGGGCGCGCAGGGCGGCCAGCGCCTGCGCGCAGCCCTTGCCCACATCGCCGAAGCCGCATACCACGGCGATCTTGCCGGCCACCATGACATCGGTGGCGCGCTTGATGCCGTCAACCAGGGACTCGCGGCAACCGTACAGGTTATCGAACTTGGATTTGGTGACTGAATCGTTGACGTTGATGGCCGGGAAGGCCAGCTCGCCCTTCTTGGCCATTTGATACAGGCGATGCACGCCCGTGGTGGTTTCTTCCGTTACGCCCTTGACCTGCGCCAGGCGCGTCGAATACCACTTGGGATCGCGCGCCAACTGGGCCTTGATCGAGGCGAACAACACGCGCTCTTCCTCGCTGCCGGGCTTGTCGAGCACGGAAATATCGGCTTCGGCCTTGGTGCCCAGATGCAGCAGGGTGGTGGCGTCGCCCCCATCGTCCAGGATCATGTTGGCGTGCTGGCCATTGGGCCATTCAAAGATCTGGTGGGTGTAGTTCCAGTAGTCTTCCAGCGTTTCGCCCTTCACGGCAAAAACGGCGGTGCCGCTGGCGGCAATGGCCGCGGCGGCGTGATCCTGGGTAGAGAAAATATTGCACGAGGCCCAGCGCACTTCGGCGCCCAGAGCCTTCAGTGTCTCGATAAGCACCGCGGTCTGGATCGTCATGTGCAGGCTGCCTGCGATGCGCGCGCCCTTCAAGGGCTGCGCGGCGGCATATTCTTCACGCGTGGCCATCAGGCCGGGCATTTCAGTTTCGGCAATCGCGATCTCGCGGCGGCCCCAGCCCGCCAGGGCGATATCGGCAATTTTGTAATCGGAGAATGTGGCTTCGGCGACGGTATTCATGGTGTAGGCATCCAATTGGCCTGTACCAGCCGAAGCGCGGAGCTTTCAACAAAACATCGCAAGTCGCGACATGTGCTCATCTTCGCCTGTACAGGAAACGATGAGCGCCGTTGAAACAAAGAGGATCCTGAGCCTAGCGGTGTGAACAACACCGTTGCAGCGCCCCTCAGGAAGGCTTGATTGTAGCGTAATTAGCCGGGTCCTTGCCAGGAAATCAGCCTTTCCGGCGCGGATACCCCTGCGCCTTGATGCGCTGCCAAATCCGCAGTTTTTCGTCATCGTCCAGGAACACCCAATTGGCCACTTCCATGGCCGTCCGTCCGCAACCCCGGCAGATCTCGTCGTACAGGGTCGAGCAGACGGCAACGCAGGGGGAGTCGCTGGGATTCAGGCTGTGCGCCGAATCGCGCCGAGCCTGGACGGCCTCCATGCCTGCTTCGGACTTCGGCCAAGCGGCCGGATCAGAGGGCGAATCAATATCGGACATGGAAGCTCCTTGAAAAGCGCCGGGGCCCGAAGGCCCCGGTGAACCACACTGCGCCTAGGCGGCCTTCTTGAGGATTTGCACCTTATCGGTGGCCTCCCAGCTGAATTCGGGCTCGGTGCGCCCGAAGTGGCCGTATGCGGCGGTCTTGCTGTAGATGGGCCGCAGCAGGTCGAGCATATTGATGATACCCTTGGGGCGGAGATCGAAATGCTCGCGCACCAGACGGGCAATCTGCTCGTCGGGGATGACTCCCGTGCCTTCCGTGTAAACCGTGATGTTGATGGGCTCGGCCACGCCGATGGCGTAGCTGACCTGCACCTGGCACTGGCGGGCCAGGCCGGCGGCCACGACATTCTTGGCCACGTAGCGCGCGGCATAGGCGGCCGAACGATCGACCTTGGAGGGATCCTTGCCGGAAAACGCGCCGCCGCCGTGCGGGCATGCGCCGCCGTAGGTGTCCACAATGATCTTGCGGCCGGTAAGACCGCAGTCGCCCTGTGGGCCGCCGATGACGAACACACCCGTGGGGTTGATCATGAACTTGGTTTTGGGCGTAAGCAGGCCATCGGGAAAGCTGGGCTTGATGATGTGTTCGATGACGGCCTCGTGGATATCGCTTTGCGAAATCTCGGGTGCGTGCTGGGTGGACAGCACCACGGTGTCGACCTCGGCCGGCTTGCCGTCGATATAGCGGAAGGTGACTTGGGACTTGGCGTCGGGACGCAGCCAGGGCAGACGGCCGTCCTTGCGCAATTCGCTTTGGCGCTGCACCAGACGGTGCGCGTACCAGATGGGAGCTGGCATCAGGTCAGGGGTTTCGTCGCAGGCATAGCCGAACATCAGGCCTTGGTCGCCCGCGCCCTGGTTCAGGACTTCTTCGCTGCTGCGATCCACGCCCTGGGCGATGTCGGGCGATTGCTTGTCGTAGGCCACCAGCACCGCGCAGCCCTTGTAGTCGATCCCGTAGTCGGTATTGTCGTAGCCGATGCGCTTGATGGTGTCGCGCGCAACCTGGATGTAATCCACATTGGCCGTCGTGGTGATCTCGCCTGCCAGCACGACCAGCCCTGTATTGCACAGGGTTTCGGCCGCTACCCGGGCGTTGGGATCCTGCGTGAGGATGGCGTCGAGGATGGAGTCAGAGATCTGGTCGGCGACTTTGTCGGGGTGACCTTCGGAGACGGATTCGGAAGTGAAAAGAAAGTCGTTATTTGCCACAGCGATACGTCCTATATAACGCCGGTTGCCCGGCATGGAGGTTGAACGGTATGCGTTGCACCTCGGACGTCTGCATAGCAGTGGTAATCAGGGCGCGACGCTTTAGCGGATTATTTGCGGGCCGTTGTTGAAGACGGCCCGACATCGCCCCGCAAGTTGTCGGTTAACTCAGCGATGAACCCCATTTTAAGCGAAAATACGCCAGCGCATCATTTTTCACATATCGCACAAGGGTTATTGTTGCACTCATGCTCCTGGTCTTATTCCGCCTTATCGCACGCTTGCCGCTACCGCTGCTTCACGGCCTGGGCCGCGCGGCGGGGCGCCTGGTGTACGCCTGGCCGGGCAGGTACCGCAGGCGCCTCAAGGCCAACGCCGCCCAAGCGGGCTATGCCGACCCGGCTTTCGCGCGGCGATCGGCGGCCGAAACGGGCGCAATGATCATGGAAACGCCCAAGGTCTGGCTGCGCAACCAGGAATGCCTGCGCATGACCCACAGCGACGACGATGCCGTCGTCCACCAGGCTCTGGCCGAAGGCCGGGGCATCCTGTACCTGACACCGCATCTGGGCTGCTTCGAGATCACGGCGCGCTATCTGATCCAGCACGGCCCCATCACCGTCATGTACCGCCCGCCGCGCCAGGCCTTTCTGGAACCCGTCATGGAGCAGGCGCGCAACACCTCGGGCCTGAAAGCCGTGCCGGCCGCCATGCAGGGCGTGCGCGAATTCGTCCGCGCCTTGAAGCGCGGCGAAGCCGTGGGCATGCTGCCCGACCAGGTGCCCGGCAGCGGCGACGGGGTCTGGGCGCCGTTTTTCGGCAAACAGGCCTATACCATGACGCTGGCCGGCAAACTGGCCCTGCAAACCGGCGTTGCCGTCATCCTTACGGCCGGCGAACGCCTGCCCAAGGGCCAAGGCTGGCGCATCCACTACCAGCGGCTGGCCGAGCCGCTGGCCACAGACCCGCAAGCCCTTGCCGCATCCATCAACAGCGCCATGGAAACGCTGATCCGCCGTTTTCCCCAGCAGTATCTATGGAGCTACAACCGCTACAAAATCCCCCCGGACGCGCCGCCGCGTCCGGAGGACGCATTGCAATGACGTTCAACAAACTTCCCCTGCTTCGTTCCGTCTTCGCTTATTTCGGCCGCAGTTCCACGTCGACCCGCCGGCGCTGGGGGCGCGTGCTGGGCTGGCTGGCTCCCCGCCTGATGCGATCCAGGGCGCATATCGTGCGCACCAATCTGGCCCTGTGCTTTCCCGAGCGATCCAAACAAGAGCGGGAAGCGTGGCTGCACAGGCATTTCCATCTGCTGGCGCAATCGGTGGTGGACCGCGGGCTGTGCTGGTTCGGGCCGGCGCCCGCCATACTCGAAGCCACGCCCATAACAGGGCTGGAGCACCTGGACGGCCTGCTCAAGGAAAAACGCAAGATCATCCTGCTGGCGCCGCACTTCATCGGGCTGGATGCCGCCGCCACGCGCCTGACGCTGTTCCTGAAAGAATCGGCCACGATGTACACCCGCCAGAGCGACCCGGACGTGGATACCCTGGTGCGCGAAGGCCGGGGCAGGTTCAACACCGTGCATCTGGTCAGCCGCCATGACGGCGTGCGGGGACTGATACGCCACTTGCGCAATGGCATACCGGTGTATTACCTGCCGGATATGGATTTTGGGCCGGCCGGCGCCGCCTTCCTGCCCTTTTTCAATGTGCCGGCGGCCACGCTGCTGACCACGGCCCAGATAGCCAAGACCTGGAATGCCGCGGTAGTGCCCATCATCAGCCGGCTCGACGCCGGGACAGGCCAATACCGTGTGGACGTCCTGCCGCCGTTGGACGATTTTCCCGGAACCCAAACGGCGGAAGAAGCCACGGGCCGCCTGAACCAGTTGTTAGAGAGCTGGGTCAGAACGGACCCGCCGCAATATTACTGGGTGCACCGGCGATTCAAGACCCGGCCGGAAGGCCAGGCCCGTTTCTACTGATCCATTGCGGACAAACCACCGGTAATCCGGGATAATCATCATCATGATCTGGAACTTCGTAAAAATGCACGGTGCAGGCAACGATTTCGTTGTCCTGGACGGCGTGCGGCAATCGATAGACATGACGCCCGAAAGGGCGCGGGCTCTTGCGGACCGCCATTTCGGCGTGGGCGCCGACCAACTCCTGCTGGTCGAAAACCCGGCCCATCCCGAAGCCGACTTCCGCTATCGCATCTTCAACGCCGACGGCAGCGAAGTCGAGCATTGCGGCAACGGCGCGCGCTGCTTCGTGCGTTTCGTCCACGAACAGGGCCTGTCGGGACGCAACCCCCTGCGCGCGGAGATCAGCACCGGCCTGATCACCCTGGACAACTCCGACGCGGACGGCGTTTCAGCCGAAATGGGCCAGACCCGCTTCGAGCCCGCCGCGCTTGCTTTCGATACCCGGGGCCTGCAATCGGCGCCCTGCGGCGACGATACCTTGTGGACTCTGCCGCTGCCGGGGCATGACGATGCCGTGCTGTCGCTGGTGGCCATTTCCAACCCTCATGCGGTCCAGGTCGTCGCCGACGTTGACACGGCGCCTGTGGGGACTACCGGGCCGCTTATCGAGTCGCATCCGCGTTTCGCGCAACGCGTCAATGCGGGATTCATGCAAGTGCTGGACCGCCACGCCATCAAGCTGCGTGTCTACGAGCGCGGAGCCGGCGAGACCCTGGCATGCGGGACCGGTGCCTGCGCGGCCGTGGTCGCCGGCATACGGCGCGGCCTGCTGGACAGCCCGGTGCAAGTCCATACTCGCGGCGGGCGGCTGACTGTCGCCTGGGAAGACGGCAGCCTGCGCATGAGCGGTCCCGCCACCACCGTGTTTTCCGGCCAGATCGATATCGATGCTTTGACCCAACAATTCACCAACAAGGACGCCCCGACGCCATGACCGAAGATAGCCTTTCCGCCGACGACGTTGCGCGCTTCCTGCAAACCAACCCGGCTTTCTTCCAGGAGCATGCCGAACTGTTTGCCAATCTGCGCGTCCCGCACCCCAACGAGACGCGCGCCATATCCCTGGGCGAACGGCAGATCATGACCTTGCGCGCCCGCGCCAAAGACCTGGAATGGCAGCTATCGGGCCTGGTCCACAACGCCAGCGGCAACGAAAGAATCAGCAAGACGCTGAACGACTGGTGCTGCCGCATGCTAGCCGAGGACGACGCCCGCCAGATTCCCGCCCATATCGTGCGCAGCCTGGGCGACCTGTTCGACCTGCCCACCATCGCCTTGCGCGTCTGGGACCTTCCCAAGCTTGCCGACAGCGAATTCAACGAAGACGTCACCGAGTCGATCAGGGCGTATGCGCGCGAACTGGTCAAGCCGTATTGCGGTCCGCTGCGGGACCAGGAAGCGGCGGGTTGGCTGGGCACCGCGCCCGCCTCGCTGGCCATTATCGGCTTGCGGCCTTCAGGCAGCAGCGAGCCCATAGGCCTGCTGGTCCTGGGGTCCGACGAAGCCGAGCGCTTCACTCCGGACATGGGCACGGCCTTCCTGGACACCATCAATCAACTGGCCAGCGCCAGCCTGTCGCGCCTGCGCGGATCGCCCGACCAGGACGACTACGCTTAAGGCCGGTCAACGCTAAAAGGGAAGCCGCATGCATGCCCTGCCCGCGCCCATGGAGCAATGGCTTGCCCACCTGCGGGGCAATCGGCGCTATTCAGAGCACACTCTGGCGGGCTACCGCCAGGATCTTCGCCACCTGATTCAATGCCACGCCAACACCGCGCTCGAGCAGTACACCGAGAGCCACATCCGCCAGGCCATTGCGCGCCTGCACGGGCAGGGACTCAAGCCGCGCAGCCTGGCCCGGGCGCTTGCCGCCTGGCGCGGCTTCTACCAATGGTGGGCGCCCGCCGCCGGCATGGACTCCAACCCCGCGGCGGGCGTGCGCGCGCCCAAGGCGCCCCGCGGCCTGCCCAAGGCCTTGTCGGTGGAACAGACTCAGGTCCTGCTGGACCGGCCCGGCCTGCCGGCGCCCAAAACCCCTATTGAATGCCGCGACCAGGCCATGTTCGAAGTCCTGTATTCCAGCGGCCTGCGTCTGGCCGAATTGGTCAGCCTCGATTGGCGCTATACCCGCCAGGAGTCGTACGAGTCGCAAAGCTGGGTGCAATTGCAGGAACACGAAGCCATCGTCAAGGGCAAGGGCGGCAAGACCCGCAACGTGCCGCTGGGCACAAAAGCCATTGCCGCCGTCAATCATTGGCTGGACGTGCGCGCCGGCCTGCTCGGTCCCGGCGCGGGCATCGACGCCTGTTCCGCCCTGTTTCTGGGTGCCCGGGGCAATCGGATCTCACCCAGGGTGGTCCAGCTGCAACTGAACAAGCTGGCTACGCTGGCCGGCCTGCCTGTGCATGTGCACCCGCACAGCCTGCGCCACAGCTTTGCCAGCCACATGCTGCAGTCGGCCCAGGACTTGCGCGCGGTGCAGGAATTGCTGGGACACGCCAATATTTCCACCACGCAGATTTATACGCGGCTGGACTTCCAGCACTTGGCACAGGCCTATGACAAGGCGCATCCGCGCGCCGGCAGAAAACGCTGAAGCCCCCCGGCCGCGATCCCGCTCAGCGCGTCAGCACATAGATCAACCGGCCCGCGTTCCAGCTGAACATGCCCAGATAGCTTGCGGCCGGCGCATCGGCCGACGCCAGGGCGTCGGAATACAGCGTGCCGCCCATCCTGATCCCCGTTTCGCGCGCCAGCTGCTTGACCAGCCTGGAGCTTGTGCCGCTTTCGATGAAGACGCCCGCCACATGCTCCTTCTTGGCCCGATCCACGATGGCGGCCAAATCCTTGGCCGAGGGCTCAGCCTCGCTGGACAGGCCGGCAACCGAAATAAAACGTATCCCATAGGCTTGTGCAAAATAGCCGAATGCATCATGCGAGGTAATCACTATGCGCCGGTTCGCTGGAATATCCGCCAGCGCAACCCTGATTTCGGCGTCGAGCTTGGTCATTTTCTCGATATAAAGCTTCGCCCGCATCTTGTAATAGCTGGCCCGCGGGGGATCGGCCCGTGCCAGGCCATCGGCAATATTCTGGGCATAGATCATGCCGTTGCGCAGATCCTGCCACGCATGCGGGTCGATGTCGCCGACGGAATGATCGCCGTGAGCGTGCGCATCGCCGTGCCCATGTTGTTTCTTGCCATGCCCTTCCGGCTCATCGCCATGATCGTCGCCGTGATCGCCGCCCCCCAGCTCGTCGGCGCTCAGGCGACGCACCGCGACGCCTTTGGATGCCAGGATCTGGCGACCCTTGAAGCCCGATGACTGCACCAGGCGTGGAAGCCAGGTCTCGAAATCCAGTCCATTCAATACCAGGACCGCGGCTTCGGACAGCGCCTTCGTGTCCCGTGGCGACGGTTCGAACGAGTGCACATCGCCGTTGGCCCCCACCAGGGTGGTCAATGCAACACGCTCCCCGCCGATCTCCCGGACCATGTCGCCCAGAATGGAAAAACTGGCAACGACGTTCAGCGGTGCAATCGCCGCGGCGGACCGGGCTGCGAATGCCCCGGGCATCACGGCGGCAAGCGTAGCGCCGGCCAGAGTCCCGAGGACTCTTCGGCGCGGCATACGGAGGCGATAAGCTGTGTTGGCGTGGACCATTAAAGTTGCTCCGAAATGCGGGACAGGCGCTGGCGCCGGGCGCGGGCTTGGCGCGCGGCTTGCAGCAACCCTCCCAAAGGGCCGAAAAAGATCGACAGGAAATAGATACATCCTGCCGAAAGAATAATCGCGGGTGAAGCCGGAACGTTGGCGTAGTACGAAAGCAGCAGGCCCGCATAGGACGCCACGGCGCCCAGGGCGGCGGCCAGCACCATCTGGCGGCCGGCGGATCCTGCCCAGAAACGGGCGGCGGTGGCCGGCAGCATCATGATGCCCACCACCATCAGCGTGCCCAGCACCTGAAAGCCGGCGACCAGCGTCATGACCAGCAGCACCAGAAACACCATATGAATGAAGGTGCCCGCCGACCCGTGGCTGCGCAGGAAAAGCGGGTCCAGGCACTCCAGCACCAGCGGCCGGAAGATCATGGCAAGCACCAGCAAGGTCACGCTGGACGCCGAAGTCACCAGCAGCAGCGCCGCATCGTCCAAACCCAGCACCGTGCCGAACAGAACGTGGATCAGATCCATATTGGAGCCTCGCAAGGAGACCAGCAGTACCCCCAGGCCCAGGGAAACCAGGTAAAAGGCGGCAAAGCTCGCATCTTCGCGTTGCGGTGTAAGCCGAGCCACGGTACCCGCCAGCACGGCCACCACCAGGCCGGTGATCATTCCACCCAGGGTCATGGCGCTAAGGGACAGGCCGGCTGTCAGGAAGCCCACCGCCACACCGGGCAAGATGGCATGGGCCATGGCATCGCCCATCAGGCTCATGCGGCGCAGCACCAGGAAAACGCCCAGGGGACCCGCCGCAAACGCCAAGGCAAGCGATCCGGCCAATGCGCGGCGCATGAAGCTGTAATCGATGAATGGGCCGAATAGCCAGTCGACCAGCCACATCATAAATAGTCCCCGGCGCATAAATGGCGCGCCAAATGCAGGTTCTCGGCCGTCAGGACATTTTCGGTCGCGCCCCAGGCCACCGCCTGTCCCGCCATCAGCAAGGCCTGCGGAAAATGAGCCCGCACCAGATCCAGATCGTGCAGCACGGCAATGACCGTGCGCCCCTGACCATGCCACTCGTGCAGCAAAGCCATCAGGTCTTCCGTCGTATGCCGATCGACGGCCGCAAAGGGTTCGTCCAGCAGCAAGGTATGCGCATCGTGCAGCAGCAGCCGCGCAAACAGCGCCCGCTGCAACTGCCCGCCCGACAGCGTGCCGATAATGCGCGGCCCGAAGTCGGCCAGGCCCACGACCTCCAGCGCCGATTGCACACGTTCGCGTTCGGCCGCATCGAAGCGCTTCCACGGGCCCACGCGCCGCCACGCACCCATGGCGACCAGGTCGTAGACAGTGATGGGAAAGCTGCGATCCAGTTCGCCCAGTTGCGGCAGGCAGGCTATCTGCGTGCGGGCATCGTCCGCCAGGCGTATCTGGCCGCGCAAGGGGCTGACAAGCCCCATGATGCCCTTGACCAGCGTCGATTTTCCGGCGCCATTGGGTCCCACGATGGCGGTCAGCGAGCCACGGGCGAATGTGCCGGAAACATCGCGGACCGCCACACGGTCCCGCCAGCCCAGCGACACCTGATCCAGTTCGATGACCGCGTCCGCCATGGCCGCCCCTACCACCACTGCAATGCCCATGCCGTCAGGCACCACAGAAAGACGACAGCCAGCAGCATATAGGCCACGCGCCGTGTGCAAGAGGCCAGCAACGCCGAGCCGCGATAACGGCGCGGCCCATGGGATAAGGAGGAAGGAGATCGGTGCATGAAAGCGAAAAAAACAATGCGTGGCGGCGGTCCGCGTGTGCGCTTAACTGTTATGTTATAACATAGCCAGGGATTTTGCCGCAGGGCGCCACCCTCCCCGTACTACACTGGCGCAACGGATATCCTCCTTTTTACACGTAGAGCAGAGTCATGCCAGCCAAACATTCGACACAGCCGGCTGCCCTAGCAGCACAGTTGCGCACCGCCGAATCGCTGTGCGTGCAGCGGGGCAAACGGCTTACCCCCATACGCCGCAAGGTCCTGGAAATCCTGTTGGCCCAGCACCGCAGCGTCAAAGCCTACGAGCTGCTGGACCTCATTAGGGCCGTCCAGCCCGGCGCCGCGCCTCCGACCGTCTACCGCGCGCTGGATTTCCTGGTGGACGAAGGCCTGGTCCACAGGCTGGACGCCATCAATGCCTGGACGGCCTGCATGGACGCGGCCGGCGAGCCGCACGACCTGCTGGTGGTGTGCACGCAGTGCGGCGCCGTGGCCGAGCTGAGCGATCCCGATCTCAGCCGGCAGCTGGCCAGCAAGGTGGCCGATGCGGGATTCGAGCTGTCCGACCACGAAACAGAGCTGCGCGCGCTATGCAAAGCGTGCCGGCCATATGCTCATTAATGCATATATCAAGCGCATGTTTGCTCTAAAGCGTATGCTGTGATGTAATCGCACGTTGAGTTTTTTTGCGCGGTACGAATAGTTGATATAGCCGCTTGCTGACATGCCGGCGGCGCATGTATTCGGGCCGCGCTATGCGAGGCACACGATGAAAGCCGCTACTGACACCGGCAAAATGGTTCCGGTAACCATACTTACAGGTTTTCTTGGCGCAGGAAAAACCACCCTGCTCAAGCGTATTCTGACCGAGTATCACGGGCGCCGGATTGCCGTCATTGAAAACGAGTTCGGGCCGGAAAGCATAGATAACGACCTGCTTGTACAAGACAGCGAAGAAGAAATCGTCGAATTGAGCAACGGCTGCGTATGCTGCACGATACGCGGCGACCTCATGCGCACCCTTAACGATTTGCGGGTCAAGCGCCAGGCGGGCCAACTGAATTTCGAGCGCATCATTATCGAAACCACCGGCATGGCCAACCCTGGCCCGGTCTGCCAGACGTTCTTCATGGACGACGAAATCGCCGATTACTACCGGCTGGACGCCGTGATTACCGTTGTCGATGCCAAGCATGGCATGGAAACGCTGGACAAGCAGGAAGAATCGCAAAAGCAGATCGGCTTTGCCGACCGCATTCTCGTTTCGAAAAAAGACCTGGTCAACGATGTCGATTACCAGGCGCTGCGTGCGCGCATCGTCCGCATCAACCCGCGTGCGTCGATCACTCCGGTGAACTTCGGCGAAACCGATTTGAAATCGCTGCTGGACATCAGCGGGTTCAACCTGAACACCATACTGGACATCGACCCGGATTTCCTGGCCGATGAACACCCCGACGCCGCGCACGACCACGGTCACAATCATGGCCACGATCATGATCATGACCACGAAGGCGAATGCGGCGCCCACTGCGGACATCAGCACGATCACCATCACGCGCATCACGACGATGAGATCGGCGCTTTCGTTTTCCGCTCAAACAAAGCCTTCGACCCGGAACGGCTCGAGGAATTCCTGGGCGGCATCGTCCAGGTATACGGCCCCGACCTGCTCCGCTACAAAGGCATACTGTTTTTGAAAGGAATCAATCGCCGCATGCTATTTCAGGGCGTCCACATGATGATGGGCGCCGAACCTGGAAAACCCTGGCTATCCGGCGAAAAGCCTAATACCAAAATGGTGTTCATAGGCCGTAAACTTCCCCAGGAGATCTTCACCAGGGGTCTGGAACAATGCTTGGTCTGATAGTGGGCCCATCGCAACAAAGGTAAATGGCGATACGGCCCCAAGCACCAACACTACAAAAAGAGGACACATCATGGCAAGCAAATCAGCCGCCGCAAAAAACCAGCCGCATTTGCTGACAGAGAAAGAGTTGTTGGCAATGCCCGAATCCGACTACATGAACGCGGAACAGCTCGCTTTTTTCAGGAACCGCCTGAAAGAGCTTGAACAAGAGATCCTGAACAATGCGGACGCCACCACCGAGAACTTGCGTGAAACCCAATTTGTGCCTGATCCGGCCGACCGCGCCACGATAGAGGAAGAACATGCGCTGGAGCTGCGCACTCGCGACCGCGAACGCAAGCTTCTGAAAAAAGTGCAACAGTCCATTACCTTGATCGATTCGGGCGAATACGGCTGGTGCGAAGAAACGGGCGAACCCATAGGCATCGCACGCCTGTTGGCGCGCCCCACCGCCACCTTGTCCCTGGAAGCCCAGGAACGCCGCGAGATGCGCCAGAAGCTGTACGGCGACTAAGCCGCCGCAGTTCTTGCATCGAACCGATCGGGCCGCATCCGCCGGCCCGATCGGCCACGGCCCGGATTTTCCCCTTGAACTTTTCCTTTTCATCCCCAGATGAAGAGCTCAAAGGAAGATCCATGGAACAATTTCACGCCACCACCATCATTTGTGTCCGCCGCGGCAACGACGTCGCGCTAGGCGGAGACGGCCAGGTCACCCTGGGCAACATCGTCATCAAAGGCACGGCGCGCAAAATACGCCGCCTGTACCAGGACAAGATCCTGGCCGGCTTCGCCGGCGCCACCGCCGATGCCTTTACCCTGCAGGAACGCTTCGAGGCGAAGCTGGAAAAACACCAGGGCAATCTCATGCGCTCCGCCGTGGAGCTTACCAAGGACTGGCGCACCGACCGCGTGCTGCGCCGCCTGGAGGCCATGCTGATCGTCGCCGACAAGGACCACACCCTGGTCCTGACGGGCAACGGCGATGTCCTGGAACCCGAACACGGCCTGGCGGCCATCGGCTCCGGTGGCGCCTATGCCCAGTCCGCCGCGCTGGCCCTGCTGAACAACACCGACATGGCGCCCGCCGATATCGTCAAGAAATCGCTCGAGATCGCAGGCGACCTGTGCATCTACACCAACCAGAACCACATCGTCGAAACACTTTAAGCCGCGCGCATCGCCCTGCCCGACGCCGCCGCCATTCACGCACCTGAAGAAAAAACCAAGCTATGTCTGCCACGAACATGACCCCCGGAGAAATCGTCTCCGAACTCGACAAAAACATCGTCGGACAGGATCGCGCCAAGCGCTCCGTGGCGGTCGCCCTGCGCAACCGCTGGCGCCGCCAGCAGGTGGCCGAGCCGCTGCGCAACGAAATCGTCCCCAAGAACATACTCATGATCGGCCCCACCGGTGTGGGCAAGACCGAGATCGCCCGCCGCCTGGCCAAGCTGGCCAATGCGCCCTTCATCAAGATTGAAGCCACCAAGTTCACCGAGGTGGGCTATGTCGGCCGCGATGTGGACACCATCATCCGCGATCTGGTCGAGATTTCAGTCAAGCAGACTCGCGATGTCGAGATGCGCCGAGTCCGCACCCAGGCTGAGGATGCCGCCGAAGACCGCATCCTTGACGTCCTGGTTTCGCCCGCCCGCAACGCCAGCGGCGAGCCTGACCGCCAGGAGAACACCGCACGCCAGACCTTCCGCAAACGCCTGCGCGAAGGCAAGCTGGACGACATGGAGATCGAAATCGAGGTCGCCCAGGTCGCGCCGCAGATGGAAATCATGGCGCCTCCGGGCATGGAGGAAATGACCGAGCAGTTGAAGGGCATGTTCGCCGGCCTGGGCCGCGACAAGAAGAAATCCCGGAAGATGTCGGTCAAGGAAGCCTTCAAGCTGCTGACCGAAGAGGAAGCAGGACGCCGCATCAACGAGGAAGACCTGCGCACGGTGGCCGTGTCCAATGCCGAGCAGAACGGCATCGTGTTCCTGGACGAGATCGACAAGATCGCCACGCGCCAGGAACACTCCGGCGGCGACGTCTCGCGCCAGGGCGTGCAGCGCGATCTGCTGCCGCTGGTCGAAGGTACCACCGTCAATACCAAGTACGGCGTGGTCCGCACCGACCACATCCTGTTCATCGCTTCGGGCGCCTTTCACCTGTCGCGCCCCTCCGACCTGATTCCTGAATTGCAGGGGCGCTTTCCCATACGCGTCGAGCTTGACTCGCTTTCGGCCCAGGACTTCGTGCGCATACTGTGCGACACCGATGCCTCGCTGACCAAGCAATACAAGGCCTTGCTCGGGACAGAGGATGTCTCGCTGGACTTCACCGACGAAGGCATACAGCGCCTGGCGGAGCTGGCCTTCGACGTGAACGAGCGCACCGAGAATATCGGCGCGCGCCGCCTGTACACCGTCATGGAAAAACTGCTGGAAGACCTGTCCTTCGACGCGACGGCCAGCAGCGGACAGACCGTCGTGATCGATGCGGCCTACGTCAACGCCAAGCTGGAAGAGGCCGCCAACAGCCAGGACCTTGCGCGCTACGTACTGTAGATCAAGCGTGGGCCGGGGGCGCTTGCGCTTCCCGCCGCCGCAGGCATACGGGGCGTCCTATTCAGGGCGCCCCGTTCATTTTGATATCTCGGTGATCACGTACTGGCCGCCCTCGCGCTTGGCGGTGAACTTGACCTTGTCGCCCGGCTTGATGGCCGCCAGCAGCGCCGGATCGGCCCGGTAGACCAGCGTCATGGCGGGCAGTTGCAGATCGGAGATGGCTCCATGCTTGATGGTGACCTTGCCGGCGGAGGCATCGACACGGCGCACCTCTCCCGATGCGCTGGCCTGCTGGGCCTGCGCGGCAACCGAATAGAACGAAGTCAGCGCAATGGCCGCCGCCAATGCCCGCATACGCTGTCGATTCGTGAAACGCATAAGCTAAACTCCTGATTGATACGCCACCAGCATAACGCCAAACCAAGGAACAGGCTTGTCCAACGCAACACCCTCTTACCAATTGCGTCCCGCCCGCCAGACGGATATCCCCCATGTGCTTGCGCTCATGCGTGAAATGGCCGAATTCGAAAAGCTGACCGACATCTTCAAGGCCACCGAAGAAAGCCTGCTGGCGAGCTTCTTCGGCCCCCGGCCCTCCGCCAATTGCCTGGTCGCCCATACCGACGACCAGCCCGGCGTGCCCGTGGCCTACATCATGTGGTTTCATAACTATTCCAGTTTCCTGGACAAGCGCGGCCTGTATCTGGAAGACCTGTACGTACAGCCCGCCCATCGCGGCCGGGGCCTGGGCAAGATGGCGCTAAAACACCTGGCCAGGCTGGCCATCGAACAGGGTTGCGGCCGATTCGAATGGACAGTGCTGGACTGGAACCAGAACGCCATCGACTTCTACAAATACCTGGGCGCCGACGTCTTGCCCGAATGGCGCATCGTGCGCGTCACCGGCCAAGCCCTGCACCGCCTGGCCGCCTAAGCACAGGACACCACCATGAGCACACGCCTCTCCGTCATCACCACGCGCACCGGCGATCAAGGCACCACCGGATTGGGCGATGGCAGCCGCATCGACAAAGACGCGCCGCGCATCGCCGCCATGGGCGACGTCGACGAACTGAACAGCACCCTGGGCCTGCTGCGCAGCGAAGCCCTGCCCCCTGCCATCGACGCCTTGCTTGCCCGCGTGCAGAACGATCTGTTCGACCTGGGCGCGGAACTGTGCATTCCCGGCCATGTCGCAGTCAAGAAAGAACATGTGCTGTTCCTGGAACAAGCCCTGGCCGAACACAACGCCGGCCTGGGCAAGCTGCAAGAATTCATCCTGCCCGGCGGCACCCGCGCCGCAGCGCTGGCCCACGTGGCCCGCACCGTATGCCGGCGCGCCGAGCGCTCGGTGATAGCGCTGGACAAAGCTGAATCCGCCGCCGACACTGACGCAGGCAACAGCCCGCCGGCGCCCGCCGTCAACGACCCCGTCAAGCAATACCTGAACCGCCTCTCCGACCTGTGCTTCGTCCTGGCCCGCGCCCTGAACCGAGCCGCCGGCCAGTCCGACGTACTCTGGGGCCGCTAGCGTCCGATCGCGCTATTGCGCAACCCGCCATAAAATCCGCGCGCCTTGGAAAAGCACTATCGATCCAGCAACGCCAACGCAGCCGCAGCGCACACCTCAAAAAAGTGGGACGCCACCAACAATAACCGCCCTAAAAAGGCGGCCGCGGCAGGGGCTGCGCAGGCGCCTCGCGCACGCCGTTCCAGTCAGGTAAATCGTGGATTCAAGGGTGTGGCTGTCTGAGCCCGGCGCTTATGGGCAGCCGGGGGCTGCCCATTCGGGCGAGTTCCACACCCGCCACGATTTGCCTGGCTGGAACGGGCAGCCTTGGCAACGCCAAGGCCGTGACGCGCGAAGCCGGAGCAGCCCCTGCCGCGGCCGCCTTTCTTAAGAGCTTCTAAAGTTGGACATCAAAAAAGATGCGCCCAGAATTTTGCGTTCGGGCCTATGGTCATCTTCAAGGAAATGAGCCATCACACGAAAATCAAGAATCACCGCTCATCATGCGTATGAATCTGCAGCGCCTCCAGAAACCTCGACACCATGTTATACGTCGCAATCGTAGCCGTCAGCTCCACCATCTGCCGCGGCTCGAAATGGATCTTGACAGCGTCAAACACCCCATCCGGCACCTGGATATCGCGCGTCATCGTATCCGTATAAGCCAGCACCGCCCGCTCCTTCTCGCTGAACAGGCTTGACGACTCCCAAGCAGCCAGATCATCCAGCTGAGCCTGCGTCATCCCTTCCTTGAGGGCAATCGGCGCATGCTGGTCCGCCTCGTAAGGCGCGCCATTAACGATCGCAATACGCATGATCACCATCTCGCGCAGATCGCCCGGCAAAGAACTGTTATGCCGTATCCCCGTAAGATGGTTCAGCCATCCCCGCGCCACCGGCGGGCTTTGCAACAGCATCTGATACAAATGCAGCACACTGCCGCGCTCGGCAACAATCTGCTCGACCAGCGGACTGACATCGGGATGGGACAGATCGGCGTAAGGTAAACGGGCCATGAAGCACTTCCTGAAAATATCGACAAAAATTGAAAAAGGACAATGCGGCGCAGCCTGCTAAGCCGGCAACACCTGCCGCACAGTCCCGGTAAAGCGGGACACGATTTCGCTGATGTCGGCCGCCGTGCAAATAAAAGGCGGCGCCAGCAACACATGGTCTCCATGCACACCGTCTATCGTCCCACCCATGGGGTACATCATCAAACCATTCCGCATCGCCTGCTTCTTCAGCAAGGCATGCGTCTTGCGGGCCGGATCCAGCGTCGCCTTGCTTTGCCTGTCTTGCACGAACTCCACGCCCACGAATAGACCGCGGCCGCGCACATCGCCCACATTCGGGTGGTCGGCCAAGGCGCTGCGCAGCTCATCGCGCAGCTGCTCGCCGCGTGCCAGCACATTGGCCAGCAGATTATCGCGTTCAATAACTTGCTGGACCGCCAGGGCGGCCGCGCTGGCCGTGGCATGACCCATATAGGTGTGGCCATGCTGGAAGAAGCCGCTGCCCGCCACGATCGCATCGTAGATACGGCTGCTGGCGATCATGGCGCCTATGGGCTGATAGCCCGCGCCCAGACCCTTGGCGATGGTAATGATATCGGGCACGACGCCGTCCTGGGCGCAGGCGAACAGATGGCCGGTGCGGCCCATGCCGGACATCACCTCGTCCAGGATCAGCAGAACGCCATGGCGGTCGCAGACCTCGCGCACGCGCTGCAAGTAGGTCCTGACCGGCGCGAGCGCGCCGGCGGTCGCGCCGACCACGGTCTCCGCCACGAAGGCGGCCACATTTTCAGCCCCCAGTTCCTGGATTTTGTCGTCGAGCTCCTGTGCCAGTCGCTGCGCGTAGCTTTCCTCGGTTTCACCGGGCAATTGATCGCGGTAGGCATAGCACGGAGACACATGATGCGCCGGCACCAGCAAAGGCAGGAAAGGCTCGCGGCGCCATGCGTTGCCACCTATGGCCAGGGCGCCCAGCGTATTGCCGTGATAGCTTTGCCGCCGCGCAATGAAATGGCGGCGCGATGCCTGACCGATTTCAACGAAGTATTGCCGCGCCAGCTTAAGAGCCGCCTCGACCGCTTCCGATCCGCCCGATACGAAATACACATGGTCCAGATCGCCGGGCGATCGCTGCTGCAGGAAATCGGCCAGGTCTTCAGTGACCTGCGTGGTAAAAAACGACGAATGCGCGTAGGCCACCTTGTCCAGTTGATCTTTGATGGCCTGGATGATATCGGGATGGCCGTGCCCCAGGCAGGAGACGGCGGCGCCGCCCGACGCGTCGATATAGCCTTTGCCGTTCTGGTCGAAAAGCTGGATGCCTTGGCCGCGCACGGCCAGGTTCAACGGCTGTTTAGGGTTGCGATGGAAAACGTGTGTCATGGTAAAGAGGCCGGAAATTCAACAAATGTTGTTTATATAATATACCAAGCAACAAATAAATCAATATAATCGTGCTTATGACAGACATGCAATTTCCGCAAAACCTGGATGCGCTCAGTGCGCGCATACGCCGGGATTTTTCCGGCATGGCGCCGCAGTTTCAGGTGGGAGCCAAGTACCTGCTGGATTTTCCCAACGAGGTACCCATAGCCTCGATGCGCAAAGTAGCCACACAGGCCGGCGTGCAACCCGCCACGCTGGTACGCTTGGCCCAATCCCTGGGTTACGAAGGCTGGGGCGATCTGAAAAGCGTATTCGTCCAGTCCCTGCGGCAGACGCCCAAAACGTATGCCGATCAGGCGCGCAAGCTTATACGCGGCAAGAACCCGCGCGATGCGCTCAGCCGCGCGGTCGCAACCCAGGCCGACAACATACGGCTGCTGGAGCAAGCGAACGCGCAACGCCTGCCGGCGGCCGTCCAGCTCCTGTCCAAGGCCAAGCAGGTGCACGTGGCGGGCTTTCGCGCCTCCTTCGCTCCCGCCTTCACCCTCCAGTACCTATACCGCCTGTTCCGGCCCTCGGTCACCGCCTTGCGCGGCGACGCCGGTACGCTGGAAATGGAGTTGCGCACCATCGCCAAAGGCGATGCCGTCATCATCATCGGCTTCGCCCCCTACTCGCAGGAGGCCATGCGCGTCGCCCAGGCCGCGCGAATGGCGGGCAGCCGCATTCTGGCCATTTGCGACAGCGTCGTGGCGCCCATTGCGCTGGACGCCGATTGCGTCCTGGTGTTCTCAACGGAAACACCGTCCTTCTTTCCTTCCGGCGCCGCCGCCATGGCCCTGGTGGAAATCCTGATCGAACAGCTTCTGGCCAAGGCCGGCTCACAGGCCATCGAGGGCATTGCACGCGCCGAAGATCAATTGCACCGGACCGGTGCATATCTAAAATAGGCTTATTCATGTTGAAACTCATCGAACTGTCCGGCTCGCCCTTCCAGATCGGCCAAACGCTGGGCAAGTTCGGCGCCCAAGCCGCCCATTCCTACCTGATCAAATCGCCGTCCTGGCACAGCGTCATGGCTTGGCGCGGCAGTGCGGCGGCGAAGGCCATGGCGGACCTGACCGAACAGCATTTTCCCGGAATCCGGCAAGAGCTCCTGGGCCTGGCCGATGGGCTGCAACTGCCGCCCGACGACGTGTTCCTGTGGAATTGCCGGGGCGATGTCTGGTCCATGTCGCCCGACGGCTGCACCACGGTGCAGCTGCCCTTGTCCGGCGGACCCCGCATCACCCACAACGAAGACGGCGATCCCGGCTTCGCCGGCCATTGCGGCCTCGGCCTATTCGCTCCATCAGTCGGGCCGCGCTTTGCCTCGTTTCTCTACCCGGCGTCGATACCCGGCCATACCTTCGCGGTGACGGCAGCCGGCCTGGCCATGACCGTCAACAACCTGCGTTCCCGCCAGGTCGCCATCGGCCTTCCCCGCATGGTGCTGACGCGCGCCCTGCTGAACCAATCCGCCGTTCAAGACGCCATCGGCGTGTTGCGCGGCGCACCACGGGCGGGCGGCTTCCATCTAAGCCTGGCGCAACGCGGCCTGCCCGAGCTGTACAGCGTGGAATTCAATGCCATGGGCGTATCGGCGCAAGCCATACGGCAGGCCAGCCTGCATGCCAACCATGTGATTCACCCCGGCATGGCCGGCTTTCCCCAAGTCGTCACCGATTCGTCGCTGCACCGCCAGCAGCGCGGCGATGCGCTGCTTGACGGCACACAGACCGATCCCCTGGCGATCCTGGCCGACCAATCGAACCGCGAATTCCCCATCTATCGCGACGCGTCCGACGACAGCGACAACGAAAACACCATGGCCACCGCCGACATCCATGTGGGCGCCGACCGCGTCAACTGGCAAGTCTACGAGCGGCCGGGGCGCCCTCCCCGGTACACACTGGCGGATGCCGATCTGGCATGAGGCCGCAGCGGCTCGCTACATGACCGACCTGACGAACTCCGCCACTGTTACGCTCAACTCCGACAGGTCGCGCTGCAAATTCTGGAAGTTGGCGGATCGCTCGTAGGACTCTTCATCCATATACAAACTGCGATTGACTTCGATCTGCAGGCTGTGCCGGTTTTCCTCCGGCCGGCCGATGCGCGCGATCAGGGCCACGCCCTTGAATGGATCGTTGCGTGCCACCGTATAACCGCGCTGCAACAGGAAGTCCTCGATGATCCCGATCAGGGTCGGGTCGCAGGTCGTACCATCGCGATCGCCCAGCACGAAATCCGCCAGAGGCTTGTCGGTGTCTATCTCCAGCACCTCATAGGAATCCGAGGGCATGGAATGCAGATTCAAATGCCACACCACGCCGAAGCGCTCGTGCGCCGCTTCGATCTGGCGCTGCAAGGCCTGATGATAAGGCTGATGATAGGTGGCTATGCGGTTCTCCACTTCGGCCACCCACAGCTTGCGGTCATACAAGGGCTGCTTGCGCGCCATGCTCCAGATCAATCCGTGTCCCAGCCGCGACTTCTCGGTGGGATGCAGTTCGGTCGCCCAGGGTTCGGCCAGGATGTTGGGATCGATATCGTCCTCTTCGCGATTGGGATCGATATAGGTGCGAGGAAAATTGGCGGCCAGCAGAGCTCCGCCCACCGACGGTATGGCTTGCCACAGCTCTTCCACATAGGTGTCCTCGCCTGAACGCAAGATTGAGGTCGGCAGGCAGCTTTGGAAGTCGGCGGGATAGACGACGCCGCTATGCGGCGAATCGCAAATCAGCGGTATCGCGCTGCAAGTAGGCAAAGACAATACATAGGGGTCGAATTCCGAATCGGCGAATCTCATGTCGTCTCCTGAGTTTGGGCTGCGTTCTGTTTATCGTTCAAGTGCATATCGTTCAAATGGCAAGCGCTGGCATGCAGGCCCTGGACGGCCTCGACCGCCTTCAGCAAGGGGCGTTCCACCCTGCACCGGTCCATGGCGTATGGACAGCGGGGATGGAAGGCGCAGCCCGATGGCGGATGCAGGGGGGAAGGGAGCTCTCCCTTGATGGGATCGAACCGGCGCCGGTCGGTGCGCAGGGACGGCAGCTCCTTGATGAGCGCCTGCGTGTACGGATGGTTCGCGCGCTGGAATATGGTGTCGGTATCGGCAATTTCGACGATGCGGCCCAAATACATAATGGCCACCCGATCTGAAATATGGCTGACCACGCCCAGGTTGTGGCTGATGAAGAAATACGTCAGCGCGAACTCCCTGCGCAATTGCATGAACAGGTTCAACACCTGCGCCTGAATCGAAACATCCAGCGCCGCCACGGCCTCGTCGCAGACAATGACGGCAGGCTTCAGCGCCAAGGCCCGGGCTATGCCTATGCGCTGGCGCTGGCCTCCCGAAAACTGATGCGGATAGCGGAAGCGATAGGCGGGATCCAGCCCGACTTTCTGCATCAGGCCGGCCACATAGGCCTCTTTGCCGGCCCGGCTGACCAAGCCGTGCACCATGGGCCCTTCGCCGATGATGTCGATGACGCGCATGCGCGGATTCAGCGACGAGAACGGATCCTGGAAAATCATTTGCACGCCCAGTTCGTACTCGCGCCTGGCCTCACCCGTCAATTGGCCGATATTCTGCCCTTTGTAGAGAATCTTGCCGAAACTGGGCGGCAGGATGCCGGTAAGCATGCGGCCCAAGGTGGACTTGCCGCAACCGGACTCACCCACAATGCCGATGACCTCGCCGGCCATGACATCCAAGTCGACACCCGCCACCGCCTGAACCGATTTGGGCTTTCCGCCCCCTTTCAGCAGCCGGCCCATGCGCTCTACCATATCGGCCCGCTGTGCATAGTCGCGCCGGACATCACGCAGCGACAGGATGATATCCGGGCGGCTCATGCCTGCACCCCCTTGTGCCAGCAACGCACCCATTGTCCCGGGGCCGCCTCTTCCAGCACGGGATCGGCGGCGCATTGCTCCGTGGCACGGTAACACCGTGCCCGGAACGGACAGCCCGCAGGCAGGTTCAGCAGGGAGGGCGTGGATCCCGGTATCTGAAAGAGTTCCTGTCCGCGTGTGCTGACGGACGGAATCGACGAAATCAAGCCATGCGTATACGGATGCTGGGCGGCGCCGACAATGTCCAGGGTGGAGCCGGTTTCAACGATACGCCCGGCGTACATGACCGCCAGCCTGTCGGCCAGGCCCGAAACAATGGCCAGGTCGTGCGTGATCCAGATCAGCGCCGTGCCCATTTCGCGGCACAGCTTCTGGACCTCGTACAAAATTTGCCCCTGTATGGTGACGTCCAGCGCCGTCGTGGGCTCGTCGGCAATGATCAAGCGCGGAGAATTCAATAAGGCGATCGCAATGGCGATGCGCTGGCGCATGCCTCCGGACAGATGATGCGGGTACACCAGCAATCGCTCTTGCGCAGAAGGTATGCCCACCATGCCCAATACCTGTATGGCGCGGTCGCGGGCGGCCTTGCGCGATACCCGTTCGTGCGCCCGGACCGCTTCCACCATCTGCGTATCCACCCGCAGGACCGGATTCAAAGTCATCATGGGGTCCTGGAAAATCATCGCCATGTCGCGCCCGCGCAGCTGGCGATACTCTTGCGCCGTAAGATCCCGCAGATCGCGGCCGTTGAACCACATGCGTTCGGCCTGTATCCGTCCCGGATGCTCGACCAGGTTCATCAATGAAAAGCCGGTAATGCTTTTACCCGATCCCGACTCCCCCACCAATCCCAGGATTTCACCGGGACGCAATTGCAGGGATACACCGTCCACGGCCTTGACCACGCCGTCCCGCGTGTGGAACCAGGTTTTAAGATTGCGCACATCCAGCAGAAGATCCCCGGACGGAAGGTCTGCGGCGAACTCGTTGCGGCTGGGGAGTGTGGCGTATTCGTTCATGATCGCCATCCCTAGATTTCGTTGCGCGGATTCAGGATATCGCGCAGATGGTCGCCGACCAGGTTGATGGCAATGACAACCAGCGCCAGCGCGATGCCTGGAAAGAAAGATATCCAGTAGTTGCCTGACAACAGGAATTCAAAGCCGTTGGATATCAGCATGCCCAGCGAAGGTTCGGTGACCGGCACGCCCACGCCAAGAAAGGACAAGGTGGCTTCCAGCGCAATGGCATGGGCCAGGTCGATGGTGGCGATGACCATCAGCGGCGGTATGCAATTGGGAAAAACGTGGCGCCATAGTATGCGGTGCCACGACAGCGACATGCAGCGCGCCGCCTCGACGTATTCGCGATTGCGCTCGACAATGGCTGCCCCTCTTGCCGCCCGTGCAAAATACGCCCACTGGACGGCAATCAGCGCATAGATGACCTTGTCGATGCCCTTGCCCAATACCGCCAGGAGGATCAAGGCGACCAGTATCGACGGGAAGGACAGCTGGATGTCGACAATGCGCATCAGCAAGGCGTCGATGCGTCCACCGAAATAGGCCGACACCAGGCCCACCGCCGCGCCGATCAGGAAGGCCACCGATACCGACACAAAACCCACGAACAGGCTGATGCGCAGTCCATACAGAATGGCGGAGAAAATATCGCGCGCCTGCCCATCGGTGCCCAGCCAATAGGTGATGGTGCCATCCATATTGGTGCTGCCCGGCGGCATCTTCGAGTCCATGATGTCCAGCGTACCGATGTCGAAGGGATTCTGCGGCGCGATCCACGGAGCGAATATGGCCAGCGCCAGGCAGGCCAGCAGCAGGATCAGCCCGAACACGGCCAGCTTGCTGGACAGGAACTGGGCCAGGAAAACCCGCCACAGGCTTTCATGGGCCGGCACCATCGGCTCCGACGGTTCGGCCGGCATGCCCGCAGGCCCCATGGCGGAATCCATCCGGATCTTGCTCATGCCGAAGCCTCCAGCCTCACTCGCGGGTCCAGGATGGTATAGGCGATATCGACCAGCAGATTCAATGTGGCCAGGAACACCACCGTCAGCATCAGGTAGGCCACCACCACGGGCCGGTCCAGCGTAATGATGGAATCGATCAGCAGCTTGCCCATGCCCGGCCATGAAAACACAGTCTCGGTCACGACGGCAAAGGCGAAGACCTGGCCGTACTCCAGGCCGCCTATGGTCACAATGGGAATCAGGATGTTCTTGAGCAGGTGCACGCCCAACACCCGTTTTTCACGCAGCCCCTTGGCGCGGGCAAACTTGATGTAGTCCTGCGGCAGGCATTCGCGCGTGGCGGCCCGCGTAACCCGAATGATCAGGGCGCACTTGGCCGTGGCGATGGTACAGGCCGGCAAAAGCAGGCTTTTAAGCCCTTGCCAGTTGAATACGCTTAAGTCCAGGGGACCGTATGATACGACCGGCCCGCGCCCTCCGGCCGGCAGCCAACCCAGCATGACCGCAAACAGCATGATCAGCATCAGCCCCACCCAGAAATTGGGCAGCGAAAAACCCAGGACGGAACCCGCCATGATGCCGCGCGCACCCGGGCTGTTGGGCCGCAGGCCCGCATAGACGCCCAAGGGTACGCCTATGGCCAGCGACAGGAACATGGCCAGCGTCGCCAGCTCCAGCGTGGCCGGCATGCGTTCGAGAATAAGCCGCATGGCCGACTCGCCGGTCAGGAAGCTATTGCCGAAATCCAGATGTATGGCCTTGCCCAGAAAAATGAAGTACTGCTGCCAAAGAGGCAGGTCCAGCCCCAGCGTTTGGCGAATCAGCTCGCGCTGCGCATCGGTGGCTTCCGGGCTGGCCAGCATCAGCACCGGGTCGCCGACCAGATAAAGCCCGGCGAACACCAGTGCCGACATGACCAGCACCACCAGCAGCGTCTGCAATAAGCGGCGGACTATAGCCGATAGCACTGGGGCGGCCCCGCGCTACTTGGCCAGCGTCATGTATTGCGCCAGTGTCATCTGGTCGGCACGCCCTCCATAGCGGATGTCCTTTTTCATGGCCCAGACCGAGAGCTCGAACTGCAACGGCAAAATGCCATAGTCGTCCATGGCCAGGCCGCTGGCTTTCTGCAGCAGTGCCGAACGCTTGTCGTCGTCCAGGGTCTTGGACGCCTCCATAACCAGCTTGTCCACCTCGGGGTTGGAGTATTTGCTCCAGTTGGTCGTGCCCAGGCCCTTGGCCGGATCCTTGGTGACCACCAGCGAAGTCATGGGATTGAGCATCTCGCCCGAACTGGCCGCCCAGCCCGCCAGATAGGTGCTGAATGCATACGCGTTGCGCTGCTTGAAGAACACCGGAGGCGCCATGGTCTGCACATCCGCCTTGACGCCGATGCGGGCCCACATGGACGCCACCGCCTGCGCGATACGCTGGTCGTTGGTGTAGCGGCCGGCCGGAGAACCCAGCGACAATGCGAACCCATTCGGGTAGCCGGCTTCGGCCAACAGCTTCTTGGCCTGCGCGGGATCGGCGGCTGCGGCCTTGGAGTATTTTTCGGAGGTGCCGAAAGCCGGATAGGCCAGCAGATTGCCCGCCGGCAAGCCCACGCCATCCATGATGCGCTCGACAATGGCCTTGCGGTCGATGGCCAGCGACAGCGCATGGCGCACACGCTGGTCGGTCAGGGGGTTCTTGCCATCGGTGCCCGACACGCCGGGCGGCACATCCTTGCCCTGGTTGAGCGCAATATAGATGACGCGCACCGAGGGGGTTTCCTGGATGTGCAGGTTCTTGTCTTTTTTCAACCTGGGCAGATCATCGGTGGGGGGATCTTCGATGATGTCCACATCGCCGGCCAGCAAGGCAGCCACCCGGGCCGCCGAATTGGAAATGGGGCGGTAGATGACCTTGTCCCAGGCGGGCTTTTCGCCCCAGTAATGATCATTGCGTTCGAAGACGATTTCCGCGCCGCGCTTCCAGGACACGAATTTGTAGGGTCCGGTGCCCACCAGGCCATCGCCCCGGTTAAGCTCGACCGTGGTCTTGCCTTCGGGCGCCGGCCCCGCCGCCGCCTTGTGCGACATGATGGGCACCATGGACAGATTGGCCAGCAGCACCGGCGAAGGCCCCTTGGTGGTGATGCGCACCGTCATGGGGTCGGGCGCCTCGACCTTGTCGACCGTACTTAAATACAGCGAATACGACGACGGGCTGTTGGGCACCTTGGGTACCCGCGCATAAGTGAACAGAACGTCTTCCGCCGTAAAGGGCGAGCCGTCGGCAAATTTCACGTTGGAGCGCAGCTTGAAGGTCCAGACATTACCATCGACCGTCCAGGACTCGGCCAGCGAAGGTACGGGCTTGGCATTGCCATCGGTGCGCACCAGCGGATCGAACAGGGTTTCGGACAGCTGTGTGTTGGGCGTCAGCGAATGGAACTGCGGGTCCATGGAGCTGGGTTCGGAACGCAGCGCTATGGTCAGATCACGCGCCTGCGCCAGGCCGGACAGGGCGAAGAAACTGGCGGCCAGGGCCGACAACAGAATGGTTTTGCGTAGAGACTTCATGGTTATGCTGCCCTTTATATGAATCAGTTAGACGGGTAAGCCAATAACACTGCGGAAGAACGAAAAAAAGCTCCATGCCAAAGACATGGAGCGAGTGTAGCCAGCTAAGCGTCGTTAAATGATCGGTATTTTCCCCATGAAACGTATGAAGTTATTGCACCGTTCCGATCATGTACTCGACCGCGGCCCGCAAAGTGGCGTCGTCGGCCGATGATGCGCCCCGAGGCGGCATGGCGCCTTTTCCTTTAAGAGCGACCTCCATCAACGAATCCATGCCCTTTGCAATCAGCGGATTCCAGGCCGCCTTGTCGCCCAGCTTGGGCGCGTTGGCCACGCCGGTGCTATGGCAAGCTACGCAAGCCGACTTGTACAGCTTTTCGCCGGCCGGGTGCGAGGTGGCCTTGCTTGCGCCGGCGGCGGCTACCGCCTTGGTCGGAGCAGCCGTTGCGGCGGCCTGTTTCTTCGCCCGAGCTTCCAGCATGGCGGCGTTTTCCTTGGTGATGGGGCCCGGCGCCTTGATCTGCTTCATCAGGTCGTCGTTCCATTTGCCTTCGACCACGAAGTGGCCCGCCGCGCCCAGTTCAAATGCCTCGATCAGGTTATGGTTGACGTAGGCATACACGCCGGGCTGCTTGAAGGTGTACAGCGCCGCACCCGCCGAACCGCCGCGTATGAACCAGGTTTCCAGGTTCTTTTCAGGCGCATTGGCGAACTTGCCTGTTTCCCACACCCAGTCGCCGTGTCCGCCGATCAGGTGCGGACGCGTATCGCGGTTGGCCTGCGAGTGGATCATCAGCACAGTCTCGCCCACCTTGGCTTTCAATGCGCCCTCGCCCGTCAAGGCTCCGACCTTGCCGTTGAACACCACGTGCGTGGGCGTCAGCTTGCGCATCGCCTCGACCGTTTCGGCATAGCTGTCGGCCAGGGTCTTGTAGTCCTTGTATTTGCCGTTCTCGTCTTTGGGAATGTACAGGTCGAACTCGCCTATGGTGTAAGCCTTGTCATAGTGCAAAGGCTTGCCCTCGGGGTCTTTAAGCCCTTCACGCGGCAAAACCATCAGGGTTCCGCTCATGCCGGAGACCACATGCCAGGGCACCATGCCTTCAGGCGCGCAGTGATAGACGAAAACGCCGCTGCGATCGGCCTTGAAGCGCAAAGTGGCCTGCTCGCCCGGGTTCACATCTGTCAGCTTGGCCCCGCCCAGCGCACCGGTGGCCGCGTGGAAATCGACGTTGTGCGGCATGGCATTGCTGGCCGGATTGATCAGCGTGATTTCAACATAATCGCCTTCGTGCACCACCATCGTGGGTCCCGGCATGGAGCCGTTGAAGGTCATGGCCTGCAATGTGGTGCCCTTGTCGTCGATCACGACCTTCTTCTCTTCGATCGTCATGCGGAACTCGACGACTTTGGGGCCCGATGTGGCCTTCTGCTCGTGCGCATGCACCATGGGCGGCGCAAGCAGGTCGACCTTGATGCGATCCAGCTTATCGGCCGTATCAGCCAGAGCAGGGACACCAGCCATCAAGGCGGTCATGACGGCGGCTAACAAGGTTGGACGGAACGCTTTCATTTGCAACTCCCTTCTTATCAATATGTCGTGAATGTCGACAGCTCTATTGAACGATCCGGGGAGGTTTCCTTCTTTGTTGCAGCGCAAACTTCAAGGCACATTCCTAGGGTTTCCACCTATAAAACAACACTCGGCGTTTGGCACACTCAGACAAACACCTGCGAAAAATCAATGATTTAGCGCAAGTCCCGCAACAGGCCGATGGTAGAATCAAAGCATTGCCAGCAGCAGGGACATTCCATGCCATCACAGCTTAGCCGGACGCTGATCAAGAACCTTGAGCTTTTCAGGACATTGCCCGACGAAGCCCTGGACGCGGCTCTGCAACATGCGCAAGTCCGCCGGCTGGCCGACGGCGACGCCGCCTTCCAGCAAGGCGAAGAAGCCACGCATTTCTTTGTGCTGCTGCATGGGCATCTTAAAGTGGTACAGGTTACCGCCGAAGGCGAGCAGGTCGTGGTTCGCTATGTCAACCCCGGCGATGTCTTCGGCATCGCGCGGGCCATGCGCCGCAGCCACTACCCCGCATCCACCATCGCCGTCCAGGAAAGCATCGCCCTGGCCTGGCCTTCGTCGGAATGGGACCAGTTCATTGCCGGCAATCCCCATTTCGCCTCGAACGCGCTGCAGACGGTCGGACAGCGCCTGCAGGACGCGCACTCGCGCATACGCGAGCTGTCCACGGAAGAAGTCGAGCAGCGCGTCGCGCGCGCCATCTTGCGGCTGGTCGACCAGTCCGGCGAAGAAACGCCCGAAGGCATACAGATCAATTTTCCCATCACCCGCCAGGACATCGCCGAAATGACCGGCACCACCCTGCACACGGTCAGCCGCCTGCTAAGCGCCTGGAAAGAGCGCGGCCTGGTCAACAGCGGGCGCAAGCGCATCGTGGTCTGCGCCCCGGACGATCTTATCCGCCTGGCCGAAGGGCCCGCGCAAGCTTGCGCCGGGCGGCAGCAGGCCGCTACGCGCGGCGCCAGCCAGACATAATTTAGTTCAGCGATCAAAATCCGGCGGCGGCATTACATGACGCGCAGCCGTTCGCGTAGCGGCGTCACCGCGCCGGCCTTGGCGTCGTCGCGCAGCAGCCGGAAGCCCAGATTGCTGGGCGGCACACCCACCGAGCAGGCGCCGCCCTTGGGGTCGCGTATGAAATCGGTGATATAGCTGCGATGCGGCCCCGCCACCACCCGGATCCCGCAATTCTCGCCCGTAGTCGTGAAACCTCCGGCCGCATCCATATGCCGCCGCGCGTGGCAGGTATCGGTCCAATCCCACACATTGCCCGCCATATCCAGCAAGCCCGCCGGATTTGCGCCGAAGCCGCCAAAAGGCCGCAACGATGCATCCACAGCCACCTTGCGCTGCGTTTCCAGCGCGTATTCAGCCAGCCAGCGCTGCGCCGGATCGGCGGGGTCGAACGCATCCAGTATCACATCTTCCTTGTAGGCGGGCCCCGCCGCGTACACCCATTCCGCATACGTCGGCAAACGATAATGGCTGCCCGTCTTCTTCGACAGCCAGGCCGCATAGGCCGTGGCATCGTGCCAACTGACGCCAACCGCCGGAAGGTCGGGGGACGCCGTCCCGCGCTGCGATCCATCCAGCTTCTTGCAGGCGCCGGCCGCCACACAAGCGGCATACTCGGCCTGGCTGACCTGCCGCTTCATCATGGCCAGGCCGCTATCGAAGCGGACCACAGCCTGCGGCGGCGCAACCGGATACCCGTCCTTCAGGTACTCGCCTGAAGGATGATAAGTGAGCGTGCCCGCCGGTATTGAAACCAGATCCACCGCGGCTGCCCCGGCGGCGACGGGAATGCGTCCCGCCATATCGGACGCATCCGCCCCGCCGTCCATCTTGCATCCCGCCGCCAGGCCGGCCAGCAGGACGACAATGCCAACTCTTGCAATGCTTCGGGTGCCGCGCATGATTCAATACCTTCAATGCCCGCCGGTATTCCGGCTCTACATCTGTATTGAACCCTTCCCGTACCGCCCCGTCTTTGTTGCAGCGCAAAGAAACATCAAGTCAGCGCATCCAGGCAAAGCTGCGGCATCCTATCCAGCACACGCAACAACGCCTTGGCCGCACCCATGAAATATCGGCGACCCAGCTCCCAGTTCCAGATCGTATCCAGAGACACATTGATACGTGCCAGCATTTCCTGGACCAGGCGTTTATGGCTGGGCTGGGCTTGGCTCGGCGATTTACGCGTGCGCCGCGTGGCGGCTCGATTCAGGGAGGCAAGGCCGCGCTGCTCGAGCACGGCGCTTTCGGGCAGCCGGGGGCTGCCCGACGTGCGAGTTCGCGGCCGCCCTGAATCGAGCCGACGCGCGGGGAGTTCTGGCGCAGCCAGAACCGCAAAGCGTCCAGCCGGGCCAAGCCCAGCCATAAACGCCTTTGTCATCAAAGTTGGCGGTGAGGACAAATCCTGCGTTCATGTCAATTGGAATACTGGATTGCAAGCCCTGCCCCCAACCGAGAAGTAACGTCAATCCCATAGAAAAAGGGCCTCTGTTCCAGAACAAAGACCCTTTCACCGCTCTTATAGAACGTCTACACGAATTGACTAAAGCCGATCAAGCCACCCCAGCCTTATGAGCCTGCTCGTCCGCATGATATGAAGAGCGAACCATCGCGCCAACGGCGGCGTGCGAGAACCCCATCGCGTATGCCTCGCGCTCCAGCATCTTGAACACATCCGGATGCGCATAGCGCAGCACCGGCAGATGATGCTCGGACGGCTGCAAATACTGCCCTATCGTCAGCATATCCACATTGTGCGCCCGCAAATCTCGCATCACATCCAGGATTTCCTCGTCCGTCTCGCCCAGGCCCAGCATAAGCCCCGACTTCGTCGGGACATCGGGGTGCAGCGCCTTGAACTCGGACAGCAGCTTCAGCGAATGATGGTAGTCCGACCCCGGACGCGCCTGCTTGTACAGGCGGGGCACCGTTTCCAGATTGTGGTTCATCACATCGGGCGGGCCCTCGTTAAGGATGCCCAGCGCGCGATCCAGGCGGCCGCGGAAATCGGGCACCAGCACCTCGATGCGCGTCGTGGGCGAAAGCTCGCGCACCTTGCGTATGCATTCCACAAAATGGCCGGCGCCGCCATCGCGCAGGTCGTCGCGGTCGACCGACGTAATCACCACATACGACAGCTTCATGGCGGCAATGCTGCGCGCCAGGTTCACCGGCTCGTCCACATCCAGCGGATCGGGGCGCCCGTGGCCAACATCACAGAAAGGACAGCGGCGCGTACACTTGTCGCCCATGATCATGAACGTGGCCGTGCCCTTGCCGAAGCATTCGCCGATATTGGGGCAGGACGCCTCTTCGCACACCGTATGCAGATTGTGCTCGCGCAGTATCTTCTTGATGTCGTAGAAGCGCGAACCCGGCGCGGCGGCCTTCACGCGTATCCATTCCGGCTTCTTCAGGCGTTCGGCCTGGACCACCTTGATGGGAATACGCGAGGTCTTGTCGGCCGACTTCTGCTTTTGCATTGGGTCGTAAGGCGCGGGACGCACGGTGGGTTTACGGACGGCAGACTGATCAACGGGAGTAGTCATACGGATTCCTGCGCAAAGCCCCTGGGCTTGGCGCTAAAAGCGGCGGCGTGCTTCACGCCTTCGCCATTCAAAGAAAAGACCACAGCCGGAGGCCGCCTTGGCGCCCGCCGGACATGCAATCGGAACGTCATTTTAACGCGCCCCGCCTTGCCCCGCCTAATCGCCCTTTCCGCAGCCCGGATATGGAGAGCCCTTGCGGCGTTCAGCGCCCTTTCCAGACGGGTTGGCGTTTTTGCGTAAAAGCGTCGATGCCTTCGGCCACGTCCTCGGCCATCATGTTTTGCGCCATCACCTGGCCGGCGAAATCGTAGGCGTCGGCCAGGTTCATGCCGCGCTGGCGCTGGACCATGGCCTTGCCCGTGCGCACCGCAACCGGGCTCTTGCTGCAAATGACCTGCACCAGGGCATCGACCTGGGCGTCCAGCTCGTCGGGCGGCACCGCGCGGTTGATCAGGCCCTTGCCGGCCGCGTCGGCCGCGCTGATGAACTGCCCGGTCACCAGCATTTCGAAAGCGGTCTTGATGGGCACATTGCGTGTCAGCGCCACCGCCGGCGTCGAGCAGAACAGGCCCACATTGATACCCGATACGGCGAACTTGGCGGTTTCGGAGGCGATGGCCAGGTCGCAACTGGCCACCAGCTGGCAGCCCGCCGCGGTGGCCGTGCCATGAACCTTTGCGATCACGGGCACCGGCAGGTTGACGATGCTTTGCATGACCCGGCCACACTGGGCGAATAGCTGCTCGTAATAGCGCTGGTCGGGATTGGCGCGCATCTGCTTCAAGTCATGGCCGGCGCAAAACGCCCGGCCATTGGCGGCCAGCACCACGCAACGCGCCTGCTCGTTGCCCGCGATATCGGCCAACGCGCGCTGCAGCGCACCCAGCAATTCCTCGGAAAGCGCGTTGAATTGATCAGGTCGGTTCAAGGTAAGCGTTATCACCCCATCGACATTGTCGATCAATAGCAATTCGCCGTCTGTGCTCATGATTGTCTCCGAATTATTGTTTGGTACCTTGTCTGGCCGATTCGATTGCCCAACGACCGGGCAGGATGCTTGTTCTGCAAAATGCTTGTTTATTGGGCTGTTGCCGCCACCTGCCCTTCCAGATGGGCGTCGAACGCGTCGTTCAGGCGGGCCGCCAGCAATTCGCCGACATCATCCACGGTAGCGTGTATGCCGCAAGACCGCAAATCGACGGTCCTCAGTCCCTCGTAG
The DNA here is from genome assembly GCF_048751585.1 of Pollutimonas rozaliensis. NCBI lineage: Bacteria > Pseudomonadati > Pseudomonadota > Betaproteobacteria > Burkholderiales > Alcaligenaceae > Pollutimonas > Pollutimonas rozaliensis. The sequence goes on from NZ_JAZHOB010000009.1 coordinate 150,034, forward strand.
CCGCAAGGATTGATGCCCAGGAACGGCGACAAGTCCATATCGACGTTCAATGCCAGGCCATGGTAGGCGCAGCCATTTCGTATCTTGATGCCCAGGGCGGCGATCTTGGCCAGTTCGCCGCCCGCCGCCTTTGCCCGCGGCACTGCCAGGCTGGCATAGGGCACATATACGCCGGGCGCCCCCGGCTTGCGGCAGGCGCCTGCCAAGCCCAGTTCGCCCAACACCTGGATCAGCACGTCTTCCAGCAAGGCCACGTATTCCTTGACGAAGATCTTCATGCGCCGCAGGTCGACCAGGCAGTAAGCCACGACTTGCCCCGGACCATGATAGGTAACCTGTCCGCCCCGGTCGCACTGCACGATCGGGATGCCGCCGCTGTTCAGGATGTGTTCGGGCTTGCCCGCCTGGCCCAGGGTATAGACCGGATCGTGCTCCACCAGCCAGATGCGGTCGGGAGTGGCGGCATTGCGGGCTTCGGTGAAATCGCGCATGGCCAGCCATACCCTCGCATAGCTTGCGGGCCTGGGCAGCCATTGAGAGTCGATCATTGCGGCGGCCTAGAGAACGATGGACACCATATGGTGGGCATGCAGGGCGCGGTACAGGTCATCCAGCTGCTCGCGCGAGGTCGCTCGCACCGTGAATGTCAGTCCGATGTACTTTCCGCCCTTGCTGGGCCGCATCTCGACCGTAGCGGGGTCGAAGTGCGGATCGAACTGCAGGACGATATCGGTCAGCGTCTGGGCAAAATCAGGATGCGCCCTGCCCATGACCTTGATGGGAAAATCGCTGGGGTATTCGATCAGGGATTGTTCGGGCGGGATTTCTTGCATGGTCCTGGTACGGCCGCCATCGCCTGCTTGACGCGGGCATGACGGCCTGCTCCTTAAAGCGCCGCAATGGCCTTGTCGTAGCCGGCGCGCAATGCGGCATATATGGGGCCTGGCTTGCCGCCGCCCACAGGCTTGCCGTTGTAGGTCGTGATCGGCAAGAGCTCTTTGGTTGCCGACGACAGCATGAGTTCGTCGGCGGCGTCGACTTCCTGCTGGGAAATGGGCCGCGCGTTGAAGGCAATGCCCGCCTGGCTGGCCAGTTCTTCGACAAAGCCATAGCGTATGCCTTCCAGGATCAGATTGCTGCGCGGCGGCGCCAGCAGCTTGCCGTCCTTGGCGACCCAGATATTGCACGAAGACCCTTCCGACAAAAAGCCGTCACGGAACTGCAGGACCTCGTCGACGCCGGCATCCACGGCATGCTGCTTGGCCAATACATTGCCCAGCAGCGACACCGACTTGATCTCGCAGCGCAGCCAACGGATATCGGGGATGCCGACGGCCGACAGGCCCTGTTCGCGTGCCTGCGCGCCCGGACGCGTGAAAGGCGAGACCATGCAAAAAATGGTGGGCGCGGCATTGGCCGGAAAAGCGTGATCGCGCTTGGCCACCCCGCGGGTGACCTGCAGGTACACCATGCAATCGCCCAGGCCGGAGCGTTTCAACATATCGAAGACCAGGGCTTCCCAGTCGCTGCGCTGGAAGTCCACCTTGATGCCGATGGCGGCCAGGCTGCGCTCCAGGCGCGCCAAATGGCCATCCATGCGGAAGGGCTTGCCGTTATAGGCCGGCACCACATCGTATATGCCGTCGCCAAAGATAAAACCGCGATCAAGCACTGAAATGGTCGCATCGCCCAAACGGACATGCTTGCCGTTCAGATACACAATACTGTCGTTGTCGACATCGGGAATCATTATCTACGCCTTGCAGGGAACGAATTAAGGGGGACGGGCCCGCGCCGGAAAATACCGCCGCAGGCCTTTATTTTATCTATTCGAACAGCAGGCGTATCTTGTCATAGACGCGCCCGAAGAAGCCCGCCTCGGCGACGTCGTTCAGGACATACAAAGGTTCTTGCCTCAACAGCTTGCCATCCAGCGACAAAGACACCGTACCTACTTTGGCGCCCTGCTTCAGCGGCGCGATCAGCGGCTGGGTGTATTGGGCCACCGGCTTGACCTGCGGACCCTTGCCGCGCGGCACGGTAATCCAGGTGGGCGCCTGAGAACCCAGGCCTACGGTTTCGGCCTGGCCTTCCCATACGCGGGCATTGACCGCCGGCTTCTCGTTATCGAACAGCTTGATCGTATCGAAGTTCTGGAAGCTCCAGTTCAACAGCTTGAGGCTGTTCTCGACGCGCGCCGAATCGCTGGCCGCGCCCACGATCACCGACACCACACGACGGCCATCGCGCAGCGCGGTGGCCACCAGGCAATAGCCCGCCGATTGGGTATGCCCGGTTTTCAAGCCATCGACCGTGGGATCGGTCCAGAGCAGGCGGTTGCGGTTGTTCTGCTTGATCTTGTTGTAGGTGTATTCCTTCTGACTGTAGTAGTGCAGATACTGCGGGAATTTTACGACCAGGTTCCTGGACAGAATCGCAAGGTCGCGCACCGTGGTCAAGTGGGTGGGATCGGGCAAGCCGGTGGAATTCACAAAATGCGTATCGCGCAAGCCTTGCTTGGCCGCTTCCTGATTCATCAGCGCGGCAAAGGCGTCTTCACTGCCCGCGACCGCCTCGGCCAGCGCCACCGTGGCGTCATTGCCCGACTGGACGATGACGCCCTTCAACAGTTCATCGACCGTCACCTGGCTGCCCGGCTTGATGAACATGCGCGAGCCTTCGGTCTTCCAGGCCTTTTCGGAAACCGTCACGTTCTGGTCCAGCGTCAGGCGCTTGTTTTCCAGGGCATCGAAAACCAGATAGGCCGACATCAGCTTGGTCAAGGAGGCAGGCTCGACCCTTTCGTCGGGGTTCTGCGATGCGATGATCTGGCCGCTGGTGGCGTCCAGGGTCAGCCATGCCTTGGCGGTAAGGCTGGGGGCCGGTACGGTGGCCAGTTCGCCCACCGCCGTAACGATGGCGGGTGCCGCGGGAGTGGCGCCGGGGATCGGTGTTGCTCCCTGGGCGAAGCCCAGGGCCGGCGCCAGGGCCAGGACGCAGCCAGCGGCAAAAAGTGAAAGATGGGGAAATGCAAGGCGGGATTTTTTTAAAGTCATCGGCATATCGTATAGGGAGGATCCGTTGCGGCAGGCACGGAGCAAAAGACCATTATAGGCAGACGAAGCTGACGGTTACACCCGCCAATCCACTGTTTCAATAAGAAAACCGCAAGCGAATGAAACCAGATTTATTCAAACATTGCGCCACCGTCCAAGCTTAGACCGACGCCAGCCTTTGCTGCAATAGCTGCTTGAGCACAAGCAGCTTTCCATGGAAGAAATGGCTGGCATCCGGAATCACCACCATGGGCAGGCCGCGGCCGCGCGCAAAATCCATGGCTTCGGACAGGGGCACAACCTCGTCGGCCTCGCCATGCGCAAGAAAGGTGTCGTCCGGAATTGCAATGTCGCGGAACTTGAAGCGCTCCACCGCTGAACCGACCAATAACAATGCATCCGGCACCGTCCGCGACTGTGCGGCCAGTTCCGAATACAGCTGCGCCGCGACCGAAGTGCCAAACGAAAAACCGGCCAACACCCATTTGCCGGCAGCCGCCTCGGGATAGGCCTTATTGAATTGGCTTACCAATTGGACCATGTCGGCGGTTTCGCCGACCGCCGCGTCGAATTCGCCCGCCGAACCGCCCACGCCCCGGAAATTGGGGCGGACAGCCACCAGACCGTGCTGCACACAGGCCCGCGCTATGGTGGTCACGATCTTGTTTTCCCGCGCGCCGCCATGCAAAGGGTGCGGATGCAACACCAAAGCCCAGCCCCTGGGGGCATCCATGGGCAGATCCAGCACACAATCGATGGCGCCGACCGCGCCCTGAAACTCTATCTTTTCGGTGCGAGCAAGCATAATCTTCAGTTTGAGTTATAAAGAGATTGGCTGATTTTACGCCACGCGCATTTACCGAATTGCCGGAATCCATGACCTCCGCTCCCCACCCTCCCCTGCCTTCCCCCTGCCAGCTCGTTGCCGAACTGCGTTCGACCCTGCCCCATTTCAAGCAAATCCAATGGCTGGAGCGCACCGAATCGACCAACGCGGACCTGCTGAGCATGGCGCGCGCCAGGGGGGGACCCCAGGCGCGTCCCTGGCTGCTGGGCTCGCACCTTCAAGAGCACGGACGCGGACGCGCCGGACGCCGATGGCAGAACCGGCCCGGAGCCAACCTGATGTTCTCCTGTGCATTCGACGTATTCGTTGCGCCGCAGCGGCTGCCCACCTTATCGCCCCTGGCGGGACTGGCTGCCTGCGAAGCCTTGCGCGAGCTGATCGAAGCCAGGCACCGGGGCCACATGACCATGAAATGGCCGAACGACGTGCAATGGCACTCCGCCAAGCTGGCGGGCATACTGGTGGAGGTAACGCGTGCCGGCGCATCGCGCCTGTCGCCCGATCACTATGTAGTCATTATCGGCATGGGCCTGAACCTGGACGATGCGCGCGCGCTCAGCCTGTCGCTGAACCGCCAGGTGGCCGACTGGTCCGAAATCGCCCGGCAAGACAAGCAGGCGGCCGCCGTCTCGGCGGCCGGCCTGGTCGCGCAAGTGGCCCAGGCCTGGTACACCAGCCTGAACGAAGCCACCGCGTATGGATTCGATGCGCTACCTGTACGCTATGCCCAGGTCGATGCCCTGGCGGGGCAGCACATCAACGTACTGGACGACGGGCGCATCGCGCAAGCCGGCATTGCCAGCGGCATAAACAGTTTCGGCCAATTGCTGTTGCGCACACCGGAGGGCGAACAATCCATATCCATCGGCGAGGTGTCCGTGCGCCCACGCCAGGAGCACGCTCCATGATCGTTCTTATCGATGCCGGCAACACGCGCCTGAAGCTGGGCTGGGTCGATCCCGGAACCGGCCGCCGCGAAAGCCATCCCCTGGCCATGAGCCACCACGACCTGCACCAGTTGGCAGCCTGGCTGGATCAATTGACACCGAAACCGCGGGCCGCCCTGGGCGTCAACGTGGCCGGCAAGGCCCTGGCCGACGCGCTGGACGAGCTGTTCCGCCTGCGCTGCGGCCGTTCGGTGTCCTGGATCAGCGGACAGGCGCAGGCCACCGGCGTGCGCAATGCCTACGACACGCCGGCACAACTGGGCGCCGACCGCTGGGTGTCCATGATAGGCCTGGCCCGGCACGCGCAGGGCGGGCCGCTGCTGCTGGCCAGTTTCGGCACCGCCACGACCCTGGACACACTGGGTCCCGAGCAGCGGCCGCCGGTTGCCGGCGAGAGTGCCGGGCGCCTGGTATTTCATGGCGGCCTGATCTTGCCGGGACCGGCGTTGATGCGTAGCGCGCTGGCTACCGGCACCGCCAATCTGCCCGAGGCAAACGCCACGATTGCCGCCTACCCCACGCATACGCGGCAGGCCATCAGCAGCGGCATAGCCGCCGCGCAAGCCGGCGCGCTGCTGCGTCAATGGCGTGAGGGGCTGGAGCGATTCGGCCAGCCGCCACGGGTGTACAGCACGGGCGGCGCCTGGTCCTTGGTGGAAGATGAAGTGCAGCGCGGCCTGGCCAGGGCGCAGGGCGACCTGAACCTTCCCCGGCAGGCCGTCCAATGGCTGCCATCGCCGGCTCTGGACGGATTGGCGCGATTGGCCCTTAGCGGCGCTGGATAGCCAGCTGGGGAGCGCCCAACGTGACGGCGTGCTGGTTTCTTTCAGACAATTGGCGCGGCTCGCGCCCTCTTTCGCTGGGAGGCGGTCCGAAGAAACCTTGGCCGAAAGCCAGTAGGGCCAAATTAGCCAAGAGCACAATCAGGAATAAAGATCGCATAAGCGGCAACGAAATGGTGTTGGCGCCAGTGTAATGCAGATTGGACGCGCGGCCGCTACGGCTGTCCGCTTATTGCCAACGCTGCATGGGCACGGAAAGGCGCGATGCGGCCACCATGCTGGGCACGGAGGTGTGCCTGGCATCGGTACCGAAAAACAAATGCTCCGGCGAAGCCTCGGCCAATTCCAGGAATGGGCGGGTACGGGCATTGATATGCGCGGCCGCCGCCATCATGGCGGCATCTTCGTCGCGCTCGCTAAGCGCCTCGAACAGAAGCTGATGCTCCTGCCAGGCCTGCGATGCCCAATCGGCGCTCAATTCGTCCTGTTGCCGGCGATAGGGGTTGGTGCGCTTGCGTATGTGCAAAATCTGCGACCTGAGATAGCGATTGCCGCAACACCCATGGATGTAATCATGGAATTCCAGGTTGTATTGCGCAAACACGTCCAGGTCCCGGTCTTCCAGGGCTTGCTTCCCCTTTTTCTGGAGCAGGCTCAATTTTTTGATCTGCGCCGCCGTGATGCGCTGGCTGGCCAGCCGGGCGCACAGGCCTTCGGCGTAGGCCAGCGTCTCGAACATTTCGGCCAGTTCCCCGGCCGAAAGCTGCACGACATAGATGCCGGCCCGCGGCACGATGCGCACGAATCCCTCGGCGGAAAGCTGCAGCAACGCCTCGCGCACAGGCGTGCGCGATACATCGAACATTTGACCCAATTGAGCCTCGTCCAGCGTAACGCCGGGCGGCAAAATGCCCGCCACTATCTGGCTTTCAAGCTCGGCACGGACGCGATCGGTATTGGTAATGAACATATAAAGGGTAAATTCAGGCAGCCAGGATAAGCATTTTCCCTAGTGTAACGACGTGTTAGCGGCCGCCAAACCCCGATTACCCGTCACAAACGCCCGTATATGGCGGGTTTGGACATTCCCGGGCAGCACCAAGCCGGATCCGGGCATAAGGCTTGCTATGGACGGCTGTCGGTATAGAAAATTGTTATACAAGACGCTGCGGACACGATGACGTCCCAAACACCCATAGCGTATGATTCGCTCCGAAACCCTTCCATAAAGCACTTACCACTCTATGAAGCCTATTCGAAAAGCAGTTTTCCCGGTCGCCGGGCTGGGCACACGTTTCCTTCCCGCCACCAAGGCCATGCCCAAGGAAATGCTGCCCATCGTAGACAAACCCCTTATCCAGTATGCCGTCGAAGAGGCCATCGCGGCGGGCATTACCGACCTGATCTTCATTACCGGACGCAACAAGCGCGCCATCGAAGACCATTTCGACAGCGTACCGGAACTGGAGGCCGAACTGGCCGCCAAGAACAAGAACGAGTTGCTGGAAATCGTACGCAACATTCTGCCCTCGAATGTCAATTGCATCTATACGCGCCAGCCTGCCCCGCTGGGGCTGGGCCACGCCGTGCTGTGCGCCGCGCCCATAGTCGGCAACGAGCCCTTCGTGGTGCTGCTGGCCGACGATCTGATCGACGCCAAGGTCTCCGTCACCCAGCAATTGGTCGAAGCGGCCCACCGCCAGAACGGCAGCGTCATCGCCATCCAGGACATAGACCGCAATCACACCGATAAATACGGGATCATTTCGGGCGAAGCCGTCGACGAAAAAACCACCCGTCTGGCGGGCATCGTCGAAAAGCCGGCTCCATCTGCCGCGCCATCGACCCTCGCCGTAGTGGGGCGCTACGTGCTGGAGCCCGAGATATTCGAGCACCTACGCAAAACGCAGGCCGGCGTAGGGGGTGAGATTCAGTTGACCGACGGTATTGCCAGCCTGCTGACGGCCCGGCCGGTATTCGGCCTTCAGTACGAAGGCATGCGCTATGACTGCGGCAGCAAGGCAGGCTTCTTCCAGGCCACCCTGGAGCTGGGCCGTAAATACCACGGCCTGTAGCCGCCGGGCCGCGACTCTATCTCTTGATTTCGTTAAGCCCGGCCATCACGCGGGCCACGGCGCCCCGGTGCATCTGTACCCAATGAGCGCCGGCCTCGCCCATGCGGCCCAGGCGCTGCGCATCGTCCAGTAGTTGCAAGGCGGTCTGCAAAGCCGCGTCTGCGTCGTGCACCCGTAATGCCGCGCCCTCGTCCAGGGCGTCCACCACCGCCTGTTCAAAATTGCGCGTATGCGGCCCGACCAGCACCGGAACGCCCACGGCGCAGGCCTCGATCAGATTCTGGCCGCCCAAAGGCTGGAAACTGCCGGCTACGATAGCCACTTGGCCCAGGGCGTAATACCAGGGCATCTCGCCCAGCGTATCGCCCAGCAGGACGGCCGCATCGGCGCAGGCCTGAAGCGCGGTCGAGCTGCAATCGCCCGCCTCCATAAGCTGCGATCGCCTGACATAAGCCAAGCCGGCGCTGGCCAGTTGCCGCGCCGCATCGTCGAAACGCTCGGGATGCCGGGGAATCAGGCAGAACAAAACCCGCTCGGACAGATTGCGTCCCTGCCCGCGCGCCCGCTTGAGCTGCCGGCCTATCGCGCGTATGAAAAGCTCGTCTTCCCCCTCGCGGGTACTGGCGATAACAATTACCTTGCGCCCCAGGCCCGCGGCGAAATCGCGGCCGCGCTGTATTTTATCGGCCGGCAGCGATACATCGAACTTGAAGTTTCCCGACACCCGCACCGCCACGGCCCCCGCCTGTTCCAGGCGCTGGGCATCATTCAGGGTCTGGGCGTACACGGCATCGAACTGGCCATAGGCTTCCCGCATCACGCTGCCCACGCGCAGGCTTTGCCGCAATGAATGGTCCGAAAACCGCGCACTGACCAGCATCATGGGCACCTGGAAGCGCCGCGCCGCGGCAAGCAAATTAGGCCAGACTTCGCGCTCGATCAGAATGCCGGCGCTGGGCCGGTAGTGGCTTATGAACCGGCGCGCACTGCCCGGGAAATCATAGGGCAGCCATTGCTGCGCCAGCCGGCCCTGGGCAATCGCCGAAGCGAAGGCGCGCTGGCCTTCAAGCCGTCCGGTAACAGTCATATGCGTCAACAGCACGCTCTCGCCCTGATCCAGCAGCGCCTGGATCAAAGGCTGGGCGGCGCGCGTTTCGCCCAGGCTGACCGCATGCACCCACACGGGCTTGCTAAGCGGACTGTATTTCGGGTAGCGGCCGAAGCGCGAACCCGAGCATACTTCCCAATCGCCGCCCGAACGCCGCGCGCGCAAAGCCATCCAACCCAAAAGGGCCGGCGACAATACCCGGATAAGCGCGGTGTAGAAGTAACGGTTCAAGAGCTTTGCCTGCGGCCGCCAAATGGATAAACTATTTTAAGCCCCAAGCAAAGGGGCGTATGTCGGGCAAATGCCCGGATTCAATCCGGCGCGCCGCCGGTCAGCCCGATATGCTGCGGCTCGTTGGATGCCAGCGCCTGCTCCACCGCGCTCAGTACGGTCTCGGCCGAAGGCGCATTGCCGCGCTCGCCCAGACTGGCCGTGTAGCCCGGTCCTTCCAAGGGGGTGCGCACCGGCGTGGATGCCTTGTAGATTCCTATGGTCGGACGCCCCAGCCCCGCCGACAGGTGCGTCAAGCCGCTGTCCAGGCCCACCATCATGCGCGCCCCGGCCAGCACCCCGGCCACTTCGGTAAGGCTCATGCGGGGCAGTACTTGCGCGCGGGCGTTGCCCGCCACCAACTGGCGCGCCCTTTCGGTTTCAGCCGGACTGCCCGATAAAAGCTTCAAGTCCAAATCATGTTCGTGCAAGCGGGAAAACACCTTTTGCCAATCGGCTTCGGGCCAAAGCTTGTCGTCGCGGCTGGCCGAAGGCATGATCACGGCATAAGGCTGAACGCTGATGCCGTCGGTAATGCCATGCAGGCCGAAATCTGGCTCGCCGCTATAAGAATAGCCGAAAGCGGCGGCGGCCAGTTCGCGCTGCCGCGTCACAGCGGGCTGCCAGAATTCGACCGTATGCTTTACGTCGTAGAAGAAGGATGCAAGCGGCTCGCGCGCGGACTTCCTGTCCAGGCCATGGCGCAATCCATGCGTTTGCCGCACCAGCCACACTGATTTCATCAGCGCCTGCATGTCCAGCACCACGTCGTACTGACGCGCATCCAGGTCCCGGCGCAAGGCGGCGCGCGCCGCGCGCGTTTCCGGCGACCACCAATGCTTGCGCCAACGCCGATGCGCCACCGGAATGACCTCGTTGACGGCGGGATGCCAAGCCGGGATCTCGGCAAAGCTTTCTTCGACGATCCAATCGATTTGCGCAGCCGGAACATGCAAGGCGATGTCGGAAATAGCCGGAAGCATATGCACCAAGTCGCCCAGCGAGGACGTGCGAACGATCAGGATTCTTTTACTCATGCGGCCATTATAATTTACGGCCCCGCCACTCCACCACGGCTATCGTCATGCCGCTGGCGCAAATGACCGCGATACCAAGCCAACTGAAGGCATCGGGAAACTGTCCCCATATCAGCCAACCCAGGGCGGCCGCGCTGATTATCTGCAGGTAGATAAAGGGCGCCAGCACCGACGCGGGCGCATATCGGTACGCCTGGATTTGCAGCAAATGCCCGACCGCGCCCCAAAAACCGGTGGATATCAGTACCAGCCATTGCCATACATTCAAGCCCGCCAGCAACGGCCACACGGAAGGAAGCACGAACGGCAGGATCACGGTCAGGCATAGACTTCCCACCGCGCCGCTCCAGACCAGCGTGGTGAAAGGATCGTCGACCGCCACCCGGCGGGTGGCAATGTACTGGCCCGCGAACAGGAACGCCGTCAACAAGCCGAACAATGTCCCCACTGGATCCAGCCCCGCATCGGGCCGGATAATGATCAATACACCCAGGAAGCCCACGCCCGCCGCCACCCAGCGCGACAGGCGGGCCGGCTCTTTCAGCACCCAGGGGGCAAGCGCCAGCATGATGAGCGGCGCCAGGAAATTGATGGCGGTGGCCTCGGCTTGCGGCAGGTAATGCAAGGTCGTGAAGAACGACAGGGTCGCCAGCAGCATGACCGAGCCGCGGGCAATCTGTGCGGAGGGGCGGACGCTGCGCAGGACGCTCTTGCCGCGCAGCGGCAGCACCAGTCCCAGCACCAGCAGCAAATGCACCACGTAGCGCACCCAGCACAGCACCAGCAAAGGCACGCCGGCGCCCATGACCCACTTGCCGCTGGCATCCAGCGTCGACAGCGCCCATGACGACAGGACCAGCACGACAATGCCCGCGATCGGGCGCGCCGCGCCGTAAGCAGGCGTGGAAATCGGTAGGGAAACAGCCCGACCCATCATGAGACTCCAGCAAAATAGCCGCCACCGGCGGGTAATGCGCGAATAAAGCGGCCCGCTTGCTTTATGATGGCGCGATGAACAATTGGTATATCTTGCCCAACGGCAACATCAAGCATACGAACGGGCTGGAACTGCAGCCCGAAAAAGACTGGCTTCCGACAGAGCAAAGCATGGAAGCATTCAGCGATGCGCTGCGCGCCCAGGGCAAGCCCGACACCCTGATCATCAAGGCCATGATGGATCTGGCCATCGAATGCGAAACCTGGGTGCAAGAGAATTTGCGCTAGCCTACAAGGCCTGCAAGCCGGTCTTGTAGTGCGAGGCGCGCTCGGCATAGTCGCGGGCGCTTTTTTGCAGATTCGCGACTTCCTCGTCGCTTAGCGTGCGCACCACCTTGGCGGGCGCCCCCAGTATCAGCGAACGTTCGGGAAACGACTTCCCTTCGGTCACGACCGCCCCCGCGCCCACCAGGCAATTCTTGCCGATGACCGCCTTGTTCAAGACCACGGCCTGGATGCCGATAAGGGCTCCGTCATGCACGGTGCAGCCATGCAGCATGGCTTGGTGCCCCACCGTCACGCCCTGCCCCACGGTCAGCGGACAGCCCGGATCCACATGCAGCACCGCGCCCTCCTGGATATTGGAGCCCTGTCCAATGACGATGGGCTCATTGTCGGCGCGAATGACGGCGCCCGGCCATATGCTGGTATGGGCCGACAAGGTCGCCTGGCCAATAACGGTGGCCTCGGCGGCGATAAAAGCGCTGTCGTCGATGCGGGGGGCAAGGTCGCCCAATTTATAACAGGTCATGGCTGGCGTCCGGCTTGGTTCATGAAGTGAAAAGATCGTAGCATACGAAAAAATCACGCACTATGACAGGAGACTGACTATGAGCAGACCCCAGCCGCGCCCGCGCACCGACTTCAGGCTTTTTGTGCCCATCAGCACGCGCTGGATGGACAACGATGTATACGGCCATATCAACAATGTGACGTATTACTCGTTTTTCGATACCGCAGTGAACAGATATCTGATGGATAGCGGCGTGCTCGATATCGCGCGCGGCCAGGTCATAGGCCTGGTCGTGGAAACCGGCTGCCACTATTTCTCGCCGCTGGCTTTTCCCGACGAGATCGAAGCGGGCGTCAGTGTGGCGCATATGGGCAATACCAGTGTGCGCTATGAAATCGGCATCTTCAAAAAAGGGGAAGACCTGACGGCCGCCCACGGCCATTTTGTGCATGTCTATGTAGACCAGGCCTTGCGCCGACCCGTGCCGCTGCCCGCCGGCCTGCGCCAGGCGCTGCAAAAATTAGATATTTATATCAATATAAATCAAAATGTATCATAATCCGGGCGTCGCAGGTGTGACGTATTAATCTACCGGAGAAATACTATGATGACTCAAGATGCATCGCAGTTACCGTGTAAGACATATTTTGCCAAGCCGGACATCCTTCATAAATATCGACGCGCGTTCGCCGCCGTGGCAACCGCTTCGTTTCTCAGCGCCAGCCAAGCCGCTCTGGCCGACGCCATAAGCTGGGCGTCGACCAAGCGCAAAGACCACCCCCTGTCGCTGGCGCTCTGGTCGCCGCCGCCCGACGATATCCGCTGGATACATGACGAGGCGCAATTGGGTCCACCCAATGCGCCTTTTGTTTTTTCAGGCGACACGCTGTATACCGCCGGGTCATTCGCATCCGGGCGCTCAGTCCTCATCGACCAACAGGCGCATGTGCATACCGCCGGCGACACGGTCTTACGGCTGGAAGGCGGCATTTCGAACCTGGGCGGGTCCCGGCAAGGCCTGATCAAACGCGGCGCGGGGACACTCGTGCTCTCGGGCCCCAATAGTTATCAGGGCAACACCTTGCTGCAGCAAGGCACTCTACGGGTGGAAGGCAACAGCGCGCTGGGCCAGACGTATCGGACGCTGGACATGTACCAAGGCACGACGCTGGACTATGCCCCCGATGCCATCGTGTACAACACGGTGCAGTTGCGCCGCGACACCGAAGGCCATTCGGCCGGGGCCCCGGCGGACTATGCCGGCAGTGTGCAATGGCGCGTGGATAAAGGCAGCGCAACGCAGGCCGGGATCGTCAACGGCTCTGTCCCCATCGTCAAGCAGGGCCTCGGCACCTTGCGCATGCGGGGCTTCGTCACCAATCCCGCCACAGCCATCGTCAACCAGGGCACTCTGGCGATAGAGGATTTCTTTGGCGGGGCAATACAGGTCAACCCGGGCGCGCGCCTGGAAGGCCATGGAACCATCGGTTCGGCGGTGCTGCGCGGCGGCGCCACATTGGCGCCCCGCATGGATGGCGTGATGGGAACACTGTCTGTGCTGGGCGACCTTCAGTTCCAGCCGGGCGCCCTGCTGGAACTGAGAACGGACGCGGCGGGCCGCTCGGACACCATACAAGTCATGGGCCATGCATTGCTGGACGGCCAGGTCATTGCGCTGGCGCAAGCCGGCGATTGGAAACCCGGCACGCGGTATACCGTGCTGCAGGCGGGGCTGGGATTCGAGGGCTCCCGTTTCGAATCGGCCCATACCAACCTGCCCTTTCTTGATCCCACACTCAGCTACGACACACACAATGTGTACCTTACCTTGAACCGCAACGACACTGCGCTGGATGACGTGGCGGATACGCCGACCGAAGGCGATGCCGCCGGCGCCATCGACGACCACAACCCGGACTTGCACGACCAGATCATCGTCATGGACCGCGAACAGGCCAAAGAAGCATTCCGGCAATTATCGGGAAGCTGGCATGCCTCGGTGCTATCGAGTCTGGCCGAAGACAGCCGCCACCTGCGTCAGGCGGCGCTGCTGCACGCCATGCCGGAGCCCTTCGCACAAGCGCGTTCAGGGACGCGGTTCTGGCAACACAGTTTTCACGCCTCGGCCGATCGCGCGGCGCAAGACGGCACGCCCGGCGACTCCCGCGATCTGGGCGGCATGGTGGCGGGCCTGACGCGCTCCGTGGGCGAACACTGGCACATCGGCGCCTTGGCCGGCGCCCAGCACAGCCAGGGGCGCCGGGCGGCGGACATGGCCAGCGCCCGCATCGACAGCCTGCATGCCGGCGCGACCATGGCGGGGCGCTGGCGCAGCGCGGACCTTATCGTCGGCGCCGCGCACAGCTGGCACGCCATAGATAGCCGCCGAAAGATTGCGGTGGCCGATCTGCACGATGCCTTATCGGGCAGTTACCAGGCGCGCACCCTGCAGTTATTCGCGGAAATCGCATCCCCCTTGCGCCGGCTGGCCGGCGCCGCGCAACGCATGCCCGCCAGGACACGGGTCGAACCCTTTCTGCGCATGGCATGGATCAAGACAAATGCCCAGGCGCACACTGAAAACGGGGGACCGGCTGCGCTGAACGTATCGGCGGCCAGTCATATTCTGGGAATTGCCATGGTCGGCATCAAGGCGGCTCATGTCATGAAAATGGCTCACGGCGCAGCCCGCCTATACGGTTTGGCCGCCTGGCGCCATGCCGGCGGCAATGTGCGCACATTCTCGCGCCAACACTTTCGAGACGGAAGCCCGCGGACGGCATTCAAATCGGAAGGCCTGCCGGTGGCGCGCCAGGCCTGGTCGCTGCGCCTTGGCATGGACGCCGCGGCGTCCAAGAACATGAAGGTGGGCATGGCCTACGCCGGCCAGTTCGCCCGGCGCAGGCAAGAGCATGGCGTCCGCCTGGATATATCGTGGGCCTTCTAAATCTGGCGCCTGGGAAGCAGCCTTATCCTTAACAGGAAAGCCAGGTTATGAACCAGGCGGGCCAGCGCATCTTTCAGGCTGGCATATTCGCGCCGGAAGGTGTCGGACAGGCTGTGCCTGCCGCCGTCGTCCGGCACATTGATCGATGATTCAAAATCATCGTCCTGCGTCACGCAAACCGGGTCCAGGCCTATGGACTCGATCTTATGGTCGTAGAAGCGATCCATTGATCGGGATTCTGTGCGCCATGAACGGCATCGAAAAACTCAAGGCAGGCCCAACCGGCCAAGTTGCGCATCCATGAAGGAACGCCTGTCCTGCGCGGCCACAAGGCTGATGACATGAATGCTGAAGGTGGCCACTATACGAATGAACCGCGGTTGCAAAGGGACTTAATCTTACACCCGCGTGATTACTCGCGGCGCTTGATCACCATCCATTTCGGTACGTGAAAATGCACCAGCGCCCTGTACATCCACACATAAGCGACCGAAAAAAACAGCGTAAAACCGATCAGAACAGGCTGGTTCCGCCAGAACAGCAGTGCCGGCACGCCGGCCAGCGACGAAAAAACCCACAAGAAAGGCGAAGTCATGGCATTGCGGCGCGTCTTGCACTGCTTATCGTTGTGGAAATCGGCATCCACCCAGCGCACGATCCGCTTGTAGATCAACATGTGCAAATGCACGCGGTCGGGCTCCACCGGTGAATGCCGCCTGACAAAGGCCTTGCGATAGATCGAAAACAAGGTCTCGAATACCGGATAAAAGCAAAGCAGCAAGGGAAACCAGGCGGAGACCTGCGGATGCCGCGCCAGCAGCAGAATTGAAACCATGCCCATCATGTAGCCGATGAAGTAGGCTCCTCCATCGCCCAGAAAGATCAGTCCGTTGGGATAGTTCCAGATCAGGAAGCCGCAAATCGCGCCTATCATGCTCACCGACGCCACCAGCAGCAGCCTGTCGTCCAGGTAGTAGGCAACATAGGCGAAACCCGCGAAGATCAGGGCCGACACCACGGCCGCCAGGCCGTTATAGCCATCGATAATATTGATGGCATTGGCGGCCCCGCAAATCGCAATAAGGGTGGCGATGAAAGACATCGCGGCAAAGCCCAACAGCCAATCGATGCCCGGGATGTCCAGATGCGTCAAGCGCGCTTCCAGAAAAACATAAACCAGGATTCCCGAACCCGCAATAAGCGCCAACCGCAATCCGGCCGATGCCTTCTTCGTAAAGTCTTCGATCAGCCCCGCCGCCAGCGCGGGCAGCGAGCAGGCCCATATCAGCACTATGGGAACCAGGACTCCAGGCTCGCGGATGGCCAGCGGCAAGCCCGCCGCCAGCATTCCCAGGGCCACCGCGATACCGCCGACCCGCGGCACCGGGCGCACGTGGTACTTCTGCGCTCCCGTCAAATCGTCATCAGCCGTATAGCGGCTATGCAAATTCTTGTACCGCACTAGCATAGCTGTCAGGATCAGCGAGACCAGAAAGGCGGTGAATAAATACACCATGCAAAGAAAGCCAGTAAGAAAAAATGCTGAAAAAAGGCAGGCGGCCGCCGCCGGGCGCGCAAAGCCGCCAAAGAAAGCGTTACGGCATCTTTCCGTATTGCGGCAAGCATGAGAGACAGCGTAGCGGCAAGCAATAGGACATCCAGCCAACAATCGATACAACGCGTTTCCATGCATTTCGCTCAGGCATATATCTTGCATGGAAGGCAGGCCCACAGAGCACGCCGGTAAACACAGCCGAAAATTTCTTTTACAGCACTTGCATATTGCCAATGGTCATTTCCGCACAAAGCGACACAAGCCGGACCGTGGAGCCAAGGGTCGCCATTCTTCTTGGAACCTACAACGGCGAACGATTTCTTAAGGAGCAACTGGAATCGTTCGCCGCGCAAACACACGGAAACTGGGCGGTCTGGGCATCGGACAATGGATCCACGGACAACACGCTGAGCATTCTCGAGCACTACCAGCAAAAATGGGGCCGCGACAAAATCCACATCGCGCACAGCAAGGCAGACGGGCCCACGCAGAACTTCATGTCCCTGGTGCACAACGAAGGCATATCGGCGGATTTCTATGCCTACTCCGACCAGGACGATATCTGGGAAGCGGACAAGCTGGAACGCGCCATTGGAATGCTGCGGGCGGAACTGGAACCCATGCACCGCAATGCCCTGGCCCTGTACTGCACACGCACGCGCTACGTCGACGAAGACAATCGCGAGCTCGGTTATTCGCAACGCTTCCTGCGTCCCCCCAGCTTCGCCAACGCGCTGATGCAGAATATTGCGGGCGGCAACACCATGGTCTTCAATGCCGCCGCCTGCCGGCGTTTGCGCAGCGTGGATCATCGCGCCGACATCGTGATCCACGATTGGTGGACCTATCTGGTCGTCAGCGGCTGCGGCGGCGCCGTCCTTTACGACAGCTATCCATCGGTGCGCTACCGCCAGCACAGCGGCAATGTCATCGGCATGAATGCGAACTGGCCCGCGCGCCTGGTGCGCATACGAAAATTGTTCAAGGGGCAGTTCAAGCACTGGAACGATCAGAATACGCTGGCCCTGACAATGCTGGAGCCCTGGCTGACCCACCGCAACCGCATGGTCCTGCAAACCTTCATGCGCGCGCGCCGGCGATGGCTGCTGCCGCGTCTGGCGGGGCTGCTCCAGGCCGGCGTCTATCGGCAGACACTGCTTGGGAATCTGGGCATAGTAGTTGCTGGAATCTTTGGAAAACTGTAACGATACTCAACGCTGGCGCGGCCTCCGGCGATTCCATCCTTTAACGCTTCAAGCCGGGCAAGACGCTGGCCGCCGCCAGGCCGTTGAGCAAAAACTAGCAAAAATTAGTGAACGCTTACATACCCTCTGTCCTTCCGCCTATACATTGAATGCAAGTCACACAATGAAGAAGGAAACGCGGCATCCAGCATGAAAATACTGCTTACGGGAAAAAATGGCCAAGTGGGAACCGAGTTACAGCGCAGCTTGTTGCCCTTTGGCGAATTGGCGTGCCTGGGCCGGCAAGAGGCCGATATGCAAGACCTCGCGGGACTGCGGCGGACAGTCAGCAATCATGCGCCTGACATCATCGTAAATGCCGCGGCCTACACCGCCGTCGACCAGGCCGAAAAAGATGAAGCAGCCGCACAGCAAGTGAATGCGCACGCGGTCGCACTCCTGGCCGACTACGCACGCAGCACCCGCGGCCTGCTGGTGCATTACTCCAGCGATTATGTATTCGACGGCGACAAGGCCGACGCCTACATCGAAACCGACGCCGCCAACCCGCTCTCGGCCTACGGGCGCAGCAAGCGCGCAGGCGAAGCAGCCATCCTGGACAGCGGCTGCAACGCCCTGATTCTCCGGACCAGCTGGGTTTACTCCGCGCATGGCGCAAATTTCATCAAGACCATATTTCGCCTGGCCGCCGAACGCGACACCTTGAGCATCGTGGCGGATCAGTTCGGCGCCCCCACTTCGGCGGAATTGCTGGCCGACGTGACGGCCCTGGCGATTGCCGCAAAACGGCAGGGCGCCCTTCCCTCCGGCCTCTACCACCTTGCCGCCTCGGGCCAGGCCAGTTGGCACGAACTGGCCGTCCATACCGTGCGCCTGCTGGCCGAAAAAGGTGCAAGCCTGCGCCTGGCGCCCGAACAGATACGGCCCATCGCTACGGAAGAATATCCCCTACCGGCCAAACGGCCGAAGAATTCACGCCTGCATACCGGCAAACTGAGCGCAGCGCTTGGATTGCAACTGCCGGACTGGCGCGTCCACCTTGACCGCGCCATACGGCAACTTACTCGAACGGAAGCCCCATGAAACGCAAAGGCATCATCCTGGCAGGGGGATCGGGCACCCGATTGCACCCCGCCACACTGGCCATCAGCAAACAGCTGGTGCCCGTATACGACAAACCAATGGTGTATTACCCCCTGTGCACCCTGATGCTGGCAGGCATACGCGACATCCTGCTTATCTCGACGCCGCAAGACACCCCTCGATTCGAGCAGTTGCTGGGCGACGGCGCCCAATGGGGCATACAACTGCGCTATGCCGCCCAAGCCGAGCCCGAAGGCCTGGCGCAGGCCTTCATCATCGGTAAGGAGTTCATCGGCAACGATCATTCCGCTCTCGTGCTGGGCGATAACATTTTCTATGGCCACGATCTGCACCAGCAACTGCGCAACGCCATGCGGCGCAGCGAAGGAGCCAGCGTGTTCGCCTACCACGTCAATGATCCCGAGCGCTACGGCGTAGTGGAATTCAACGACGAGGGCAAGGCGTTGTCGCTGGAGGAAAAGCCCAAAAAACCCAAGTCCAGCTACGCCGTCACCGGGCTTTATTTCTACGACAAACAAGTCGTGGACATGGCCAAGGACCTTAAACCGTCCAAACGGGGCGAATTGGAAATCACCGATATCAACCGCCTGTATCTGGAGCAGGGTTTGCTGAATGTCGAAATCATGGGCCGCGGCTACGCCTGGTTCGACGCCGGCACGCATGAATCCCTGCTGGAGGCCGGGCAGTTCATCTCCACTCTGGAAAACCGCCAGGGGCTTCGTGTTTCCTGCCCGGAGGAGATCGCCTACCGCAACAAATGGATTACGGCGGACCAACTGGAAAAGCTGGCGCAGGCACTGACCAAGAACGGCTACGGGCAGTACCTGCAGCGTATGCTGGATGACAAGGTATTCTGATGAAAGCCATGCCCCTTGCCCTTCCCGAGGTCATCCTTCTGGAGCCCAAGGTATTCGGCGATCGCCGAGGCAGTTTCTTCGAAAGCTACAACCATGCGCAGTTCGAAGAGGCCATAGGACGACAGGTGGAGTTCGTGCAGGACAACCATTCCCGCTCGGCCCGCAACGTGTTGCGGGGACTGCACTACCAGATACAGCATCCGCAAGGAAAGCTGGTGCGCGTAGTCAGCGGCGAAGTCTTCGACGTGGCCGTGGATGTGCGTAAAAGCTCTCCCACCTTCGGCAAATGGGTCGGCGAACTGCTTAGCGCCGAGAACAAGAAACAGCTATGGGTGCCCGAAGGTTATGCGCATGGTTTTCTGGTGCTTTCCGATGTGGCCGAATTTCTGTACAAGACCACGGATTATTATTTTCCCGAATTCGAACGCGGCATACGGTGGGACGACCCCGCCATAGGCATACAGTGGCCCGCCGCCAGCCAGCCGGTGCTATCGGAAAAGGACAAGAATGCCGCGCTGCTGGCCGACGCCGAGGTGTTTGACCGATGAGGGACTTTTCCGCGTCCCCCCGGGAGATGCTGGCCAGCCTGTGGCGCAATCGCCACCTGGTTCATGCGCTGGTCAAGCGCGAGGTCCTGGGCCGCTATCGCGGCTCCTTCATGGGGATACTCTGGTCATTCTTCAATCCCCTGCTGATGCTGGCGGTATACACCTTCGTGTTCAGCTACGTCTTCAAGGCGCGATGGAATACGGGCAGCGATTCCAAAACCGAGTTCGCCCTTATCCTTTTTGCCGGCCTTATTGTTTTCAACATCTTTTCCGAATGCGTAAACCGGGCGCCCGGCCTTATGCTTGCGAACGCCAACTTCATAAAGAAAGTCGTTTTTCCGCTTGAGGTGCTGCCTTGGGTGGCCTTGGGCGCCACCTTGTTTCACGCCCTGGTCAGCCTGGCCGTCTGGCTGTTCGCCTACGTGGTTTTTTTCGGTCCGCCCCACCCGACTGTGCTGCTGCTTCCGCTCGTGGCGCTGCCTTTGATGCTGCTCACCATGGGGATCAGTTGGGGGCTGGCCTCGCTTGGCGTTTATCTGCGCGACATCGCGCAGTTCATCGGCATACTGACCACCGTAATGATGTTTCTGTCGCCCATTTTCTATCCCGCCACCGCACTGCCGCCGCAATATCGGCACCTGATGCTGCTCAATCTGCTGACCCCCGCCATAGAGCAGGCGCGAGCCGTTCTGTTCTGGGGGAAAACGCCCGACTGGACCGTTTTTTTTCCATACCTGGCCGGCTCCCTGTTGATCGCGGGGCTGGGCTTCGCGTGGTTCCAGAAAACCCGCAAGGGGTTTGCCGATGTCATCTGATCCGTCCATCAAAGTGGAAGGCCTGGGCAAAAGCTATCACACCTACAACAGGCCTCAGGACAGGCTGAAGCAATCCATCTGCCCGCGCCTTCAACGAGCCCTGCGCCGCCCCCCCAGGCAATATTTCCGCGAGTTCTGGGCGCTGCGCAATATCTCGTTCGAGGTCGGCCGCGGCGAAACCGTCGGCATCATCGGCCGCAACGGCAGCGGCAAATCCACCTTGCTGCACCTGATTTGCGGCACGCTCAATCCCAGCAGCGGCACTATTCAGACCAAGGGGCGCATCGCCGCCCTGCTGGAACTGGGCTCAGGGTTCAACCCGGAATTCACCGGCCGCGAGAACATTTACATGAACGCCATGCTGCTGGGCCTGACGCCGGCGCAAACCGATGCGTGCTACGACGACATCGTGAACTTTGCCGACATCGGCGATTTCATCGACCAGCCGGTCAAGACCTATTCCAGCGGGATGACCATACGCCTGGCATTCGCCGTACAGGCGCAGATCCAACCCGACATCCTGATCGTTGACGAGGCCTTGTCGGTGGGCGATGCCAAGTTTCAGGCAAAATGCTTCGAACGCCTGCGCCAACTGAAAAGCAACGGCACCAGCATCCTGCTGGTCACCCACTCCAGCGAGCAAATCGTGGCGCATTGCTCACGGGCCCTATTGCTGGATCACGGTGAACAGGTGCTGATAGGCGAGCCGCGCAAAGTCGTCAACCGCTACCTGGACCTGCTCTTCGGCAAAGACAAGGCCGTCCTGCCGACCGGCCTTTCCGCCGAGCGCCGGCAAGCGGAACAGGAACGCGGCAAGACCGGCAGCCAGCCGTCATCCGGGTCCGAACCCGCCTACCGGCTTAGCAAACGGGACGATCTGTTCACAACCCGTCCGGGCTACAACCGCCACGAGTATCGCTGGGGCGACGGCAGCGTGGCCATTCTTGATTTTTATCTGGGCGCCAATGGGAAAAGCTATCCTTCGTCCATCGCTCCCTCGCAGCGCATCGTCCTTGCCGTCTCCGTAAGATTCCTGGCCGCCGTCGTACGCCCCATCCTGGGCATCACCATCAAGACAAAAGAAGGCGTAACCATCTACGGCACCAATACCGAGATTCTGGGCGACCGCCAGTTCCAGAGCGCCGGCCGCCCGCACAGCAGCCTATGCGCCGAGCTCGAATTCGACTGCCGCCTGGCCGGAGGCGATTATTTCATTTCAATAGGCGTGGCCAAGCGCCATGGCGAAGACATCATTCCGCTGGACCGCCGTTACGACGCAATCCACCTGCATGTGCAGCCGGGCGAGAAGGATCCATTTTTCGGTATCGCGGACATGGGCCTGCGCATCAACGCCATCCGGGAAACGACATGATGGACCAGCTTGCCGCAAGCGGCTATGTATTGAACGAGCAAACGGGGGTCTGGGCGCGTTCCGAACATATCGGCATTGATTACAATGACGGCGACGAGCACGAAACCCGGCTGGCGAACGTGATCGAGCAGGCCCGCGACCTATCGGTGCTGTCGCCCGAGCTGCGACGGCAGTGCGACGACTGGCCGTCCACCTATCATCTATCGGCCGCGCGCGCCAATCTTCTGCGCCCGTTTCAGCATGAGCTGCGGGGCGACATACTTGAAATAGGCTCGGGTTGCGGCGCCATCACCCGCTATCTGGGCGAATGCGGGGCGAACGTACTGGCCCTTGAGGGCAGCACGCGCCGGGCCGCCATGACGCGGTCCCGGACGCGGGATCTGCGCAATGTGGCCGTGGTGGCGGAATCGTTCGACCTCTTCGAGCACCCAGGTCAATTCGATGTCATCACGCTTATCGGCGTTCTGGAATACGCCAATATGTTCACGCGGGGACCATCGCCCCATCTTGCTCTGCTCAAGCGGGTGCGAACGCTGCTCAAGCCCAATGGCTTCCTTCTGCTTGCGATAGAAAACCAGATGGGCCTGAAATACTTCGCCGGCGCGCCCGAAGACCATCTGGGCCTTGCCATGTATGGAATCGAGGGCCGCTACCGCGCCGACCAGCCGCAAACCTTTGGCCGTCGGGAACTGGATACGCTGATCAAGGCGGCGGGATTTCCCGCCCCCCAATTCCTGGCCCCATTTCCCGACTACAAGCTGCCCGCGTCCATCATTACCCAGGCGGGTCTGGACAGCACCGTTTTCGATGCCGACGCACTGGCTTGGCAAAGCGTGAATTCCGATCCGCAACTTCCCGCCCATACCAATTTCTCGCTGGTGCTGGCCTGGCCGGAAGTCTTCAAGAACGGACTCGGCCTGGAACTGGCGAACTCCTTTCTGATCCGGGCGGGAGCCAAGGCGCCGCAAGCCGACGGCGATGAAACTTTAGCCTATCACTACAGCACTGGCCGCGCGCCGCAATACTGCAAGCAAACACTGTTTATCCAAACGCCGGGGCAAAGCCAGGTCACGTTACGCTATGAGCCGATACAAGCGCCGTCGTCGGGAGCGGCGTGGGCGACAGCCGACGGGAATCCACCCATCCGGTTCAGCCATCCTTCCACAGCGGCCTATATAAAGGGACACACTCTATCGTGGGAGTTCGTCAAGGCCATTACCCAGGACGGCTGGTCGATCGACAACGTGGCGCGCTTCATCGAACGCCACGTCCAGGCGCTGCGCAGCGTGCTGGGCGATGCCGCGCCATCGGCCGGATGGCGCGATCCGCATACCGCGCTGCCGGGCAGGGCCTTCGACCTTGTTCCGCAGAACATAGTCATTCAAGCCAATGGGGCTCCAGCAGCCATCGATGAGGAATGGACGCTGGAGGGCGCGGTTCCGCTGGGCCGCCTGCTGTTCCGGTCCCTGCTGCTGATGCTGGCCTCTGTAAAGGAACTGGGCATTCCCGGCGAACCTTATCCAGGATCGCGTCGCGAATTTATACAGTCGGCCCTGGAACAAGCCGGCTATCCCCTGACGGAAGAGGACCTCTCTGAATTCATCAAGCAGGAAGCGGAGATTCAACAGCACGTCACCGGCCTGCCGATAGAACGATTCCTGGAATGGAACCCCGATCAGCCGCTGGCGATCCGGCCCGCCCGGCGCCCGGATCGGGATAGCGCAATGCACGATATGGCGGTACATATCGGCAATCTGGAGGCGTTCATTGCGCAATTCAAATCGTCCCGGGAACACTCCTTGACCGAATCGGCGCAGTTGAACCAGACGATACTGGACAAGGAAACGCACATCAGGAATCTGGAAAAATCGGCCCTGGATTATCAACATGCGCTGAATGAGCGGAACATCCTGAACAATATGCTGCTGGGCGAGATCAAGGCCTTGCGTGCCTCCACCAGTTGGAAGCTGACCGCGCCGCTGCGATGGCCCAGCGACCAGGCAAGGCGCGGCGCCCGGCTGCTGGGCGTACTGGCGGCCTCGGTGCAAGGCGCCGGCGGCTGGCGCATGGCTTTCCATAAAGCGCGCGCCATCGCGCGCCGTGAAGGCCTGCCGGGAATGCGCCACAGGCTAAAGCGCCTGACCCGCCGCGCCGCCCACAGTTCTTCCGGAGATCAGCCGCCCGCCGATCCCAATGATTATGCCGAGTGGCTGCGCCGCTATGGCGGCATCGACGACGCCCTGCGATTCGATATCCGGAAACGCATCAAGGGCATGCCGCGCAAACCTCTGATCAGCATCCTGATGCCGGTGTACGATCCTCCGCTGGATTTATTGGACCAGGCCATAGCATCAGTTCGCGCGCAGCTGTATCCGGAGTGGGAGCTATGCATCGCCGACGATGCATCCAGGGACGATTCCGTCAGACAGCTGCTTGCACGGCATGCCGCCGAAGATACACGTATCAAAGTCTGCTATCGAAAGCAGAACGGCCACATATCGAAAGCCTCGAATTCGGCGCTGGAGCTGGCCACCGGCGAATTCATCGCCTTGCTGGACAACGATGACCTGCTTTCCGAACACGCCCTGTTCCATGTCGCCCAAGCCATCGTGGACAACCCCGGCGCGGGACTGATCTACTCGGACGAAGACAAGATCGATGCCGCGGGCAATCGCACGACGCCCTATTTCAAGCCCGACTGGAATCCCGACCTTTTCCTGTCGCACAACATGATCAATCACCTGGGCTGCTACCGGACCGAGCTCGTCAAGAAACTGCTGGGCTTTCGCGAAGGCTACGAGGGCTCGCAGGACTATGACCTGGCCTTGCGCTGCATCGAGACGCTGGCCGACTACCAGATCGTGCACATACCGCGTGTTCTGTACCATTGGAGAGCGGTTCCAGGCAGTACCGCTCTTTCAGGGCAGGCCAAGAACTACGCCCTGCAGGCCGGCAAACGCGCCATCGACGATCATTTCCGCCGATGCGGAATCGACGCGCAGGCCCAACTGCTGGACATGGGGATGTATCGCGTGCGCTATGCCCTGCCTGAGCCATTGCCGCTGGTAAGCCTTATCATCCCCACGCGCAACGGCCTTGCGCTGATCAAGCAGTGCATAGACAGCATCGTGGAACGGACAAGCTACAAGAACTACGAAATATTGATTGTCGACAACAACTCGGACGATCCGGCGACGCTGGATTATTTTTCCGGCCTGCAAGACAGTTCGCGAATTCGCATGATCCGCGATGAACGCCCTTTCAATTTCTCGGCGCTGAACAATTCCGCGGCCAGGAAGGCGCAAGGCGAATACCTGTGCCTGATGAACAACGATATCGAAATCATCAGCCCCGACTGGCTGGAAGAAATGATCAGCCTGGCGAACCAGCCCGGCGTGGGCGCGGTGGGGGCACGGCTTTGGTATCCCGACGACACCGTCCAGCATAGCGGCATCATCATCGGATTGGGCGGTGTGGCGGGCCATTCGCACAAGCACTTTCCCAGGAACCACCCAGGCTACTTCGGGCGCGCCTCGCTCATACAGACCTTGTCCGCCGTTACGGCGGCCTGCCTGGTGATCAAGAAATCCGTTTACGAGGAAGTCGGCGGACTGGACGATGCCAATCTGCCCATCGCATTCAACGATGTGGATTTCTGCCTGCGGGTCGCCAAAGCCGGGTACCGCAACGTATGGACGCCCTACGCCGAAATGTATCATCACGAATCGGCCAGCCGAGGCTACGAGGACACCCCGGAAAAGCAGGCCCGCTTCACCAAGGAAGTGAACTACATGAAGCAGCGCTGGGGCGAAAGCCTGCTTAGCGACCCGGCCTACAACCCCAACCTGACGATATGCAGCGAAGATTTCAGCCTGGCCTGGCCGCCACGGGTTTGGGAATAACCCGGTAGAAGCTGCGCACGGGATCCTTGCTTGCCAACTCGACATAGGGATTGCCGGACAGGTCCAGCCCGGTGGGGGCCAGCACGATCTGCGCCCCCACCGAGGCGAAATCGAAGCGCTCCGGATTGATGAACACCTTTACGACATCCGGGCTAGGAGCTTCTATCCTGTAGTCGGCCACCTTGCCGGTCGGATCGCTGCTGTACAGCATATGCTGGTAGCGGTTCGTCAGCGGTTCGCTTTTTCCGTAGGGATCCAGCGCCTTCCATATTGAACGCTGCGGATAATAGAACACACCGCTGGCAACCGGCACACCCGCCGCGAAAAGCTCCATGGCTTCGATCTGCGTTCCCACGACCAGTACCCGCTGCTTGTTTTCTCGTGCGGCCCGCAAAAGGTCGCCGGCCGGGGCGACCTCCGACGGGGCCCGTACCAGGGGATTGAAAGGCAGCGACATCGAGCTGGTCAGGAGAAGACCGCCCAACACAAAAGACCTCGCATCCTTGCGCAGCAGCCAACACGACAGAAAGAAAATGAACGGCAAGATCAGCAGGGACATCGAAAACGGGACTCGCCCTATCGCGCCCTCGGGAGCCTTCACCGCCACCAGCATCGCCGCCACCGCGCCGAGGGCGCTGATGGCGATGATCTCCCGATTGCGCAAGCCTTCCGCTGTCCTGGCCGACGCCACCGTTGCCCCGCAAAGCAAAATGGAAGCCAAGCCTATCGCCGCATCGGTGCGCTTGGGCGGCACACTGCCCCACAGCGTCCATTTTGCCAAGGTGGGTCCGATACCCACGTACTGGAACCACAACACAAACAGGCAGAACAGCATCAAGGCCGCTTCGGGCCACGCCGGCAGGCGCTTGCGGTAAAGGCCCAGCAGGACAGCGGCGATCACCACCGGAAACAGCAGGACGAACGACGAAGCTTCGCTTTGATTGGTCAATGTGGCGAATTCGTAATACAGCGAATGGTTGTTCACGAAACCGCGAAAGGTTTCCCACACCGACAGGCCTCCGCCCGGGGCGGCCGTGCGCTGACCCGGATACACCGTGGCCTGCATGGCCTCGATGGCGAGCCGGGCATCGCTCCACCACGCCCAGCACATATAGGCGGCGACCACCCCGGCCAGCGCAAGCGCCAGCACCCGGGGCGCGGTAACGCATTGCCATAGCCGGTCGCGCAGGACCACGCCCGCCGTCAGGAAAAGAAACAGATAGCCCACCGACACCTGCCACGGCGGGTACAGAACAAACACGAAGCCGGCCAGCGCCAGCCCAAGCCCAAAGCCCAGCATCAGCAACCGAGGCCATGACACGCTGCGGAATATCTGCATGAACATGCAGAACCCCATGGCGGGAAACATCACGGTGTAGGCCGGCCAATTGGACCAGGCCGCCACATATGCCGAGGTGACGAAGGTCGCCGCCGTTCCCAATCCCACCGCCCACCGTCCCGGCGCCAATATCCCCATTACCCCCCATACCGCGAACAGGGAGCCGAATACCGGCAGCCACCAATACCATGCCAGAGCCCGGCGCAGGTCGAACACATAGAATCCCCAGGTGGAGGGCTTGGCCAGTTGCGATATATGCTTGACCGGCACGCCCGCCATACCCGCCACCAGCATGTTCTGCCCATCGGGGCCCAGGTTCGTGTTGACGATGGGAAAGCGCGGCTCGTGGTTGTACTGAGCGATGGCCATTGGCGTGAACACCACCCACTCGTCGGATCGTATCGGCCTTTCCTGGCCCAGCAAGCGTTTTGAGTCCGCACTGACCAGGCCGGATTGCTGTTCCAGGCCCAGTCCCAGCGAGGAACCCGTAAGCCCGGCTCCCACCAGAATGCCAAACACCAACAGCAACAGAGCCGCCGCCCGCGCGAACGCCGTCATCGTCATGCCCTTACCGCCAGAATGATCCCCGCCATGATCAGCGCCACGCCTATGAAATACTGGGCCTGGAAGCGTTCGCCGAAAACGAAATGGCTGGCCACCGGCACCAGCACGAATGCCAGGGCCATCAATGGATACACTCGTCCCAGTTCTATTCGTTGCAGTACCCACACCCAGCCCACGGACGTGATGCCGTACAGGACCATGGCGGCCAGCAAGGCGCCGGCGACTCTGGGGGCAAGAAAGGTGCCGGCTTCAGCCAATGCCGTAGCGCTGACCTTGAACAAAACCTGACCCACGGCCAGGCCCAGCACGCAAAGCAAGGCAGCCAGGTAGGTGATCATTCCGCGCTGTCCTGTTTGGCCACCTTCGCATGAAAGGCGAAGAACAGGTTCAGGTCGATCGAGGCCAAGGGAAACGGCCACCAAGCCTCTTTCAAGGGTTGAAAATAATGCCGCAGGATGGCGATCAGGTTATTGCAGGAATTAACGTGTTCGCGCGCCATGACATAGTCATAGGCGATGCCCTGGGCCAGTGCGTTCTTGCGCGGTCCGACATGCCTGCCCAGGCGCCAGGCCATGCCTGGATCGGTGGGAATCAGTATGGAAAGCACACCGCCCGGCTTCAGCACCCTGGTCCATTCCTTCAAGACAAGATGCGGCTGGTAGATATGTTCCAGAACGTGCGTGGCCACCAATCTGTCGAATGAATTGTCCGGATAGCCCAGCCCCCCCGCCGCCTGCGTCTCGAAGCGCAGCTTGCCCATATGAAGGCCGCCCAGCTTCCTTTCGGCCACTTCCAATGTTTTCGCATCCAGGTCCGTCAAGACGTATTCATCGAAGCCATGGCGGACGAAAGGCAGGTGTTCGCCCGTTCCGGCGCCGATTTCGATCACACGCTGGAAGTGATCCCGCGGCCCGAAAGGCTTTTCGGTAAGCTTATGGCTGGCGCGCATCACGAATGACTGCAGAGGGCTGGCGTAGTTGGACTCGTCATACACCTGCGCAAACCGTTCCCGGTATTCGATCCAGGCCTTGTCCTCATTTACCATATTTAAGCTCCATTTCATTTTTGCTTGCATTGAGCCTGCGCTTTAGGCGATGGAACGGACGTTTCGGCACTGAGCTTATATCGTGCCCCAGGAAGGCCAGGATGAATTGCAGGCCGATGATGACCGGCAAGGCTGACAGCATTACCGTACCCGCCGACGAGGAAAGCCCCCTGGTTATCGACAGCAGCCATTGATATCCCCCGAACCCGACCCCGAATGCAAATAGCGCCAACCCAATGGGAAGCTCGATCGATGCCAGCGACATATCGCGCAAATAATAGTTGTAGAAGATTCTTTTGAAGAAGTTCCTGAAATGCTTGTACAGGAATTCGCCGATGACCTTGTGGATCCTCAGATTGCTGACTTCGTCGCCGTACCGGGCCTCCATGGGAACATCCACCACCACGGCCCGTAGGGTATTCAAGCGAAACAGCATATCGGTTTCAAAGAAATAGCGGCGGCTGATCTTGTCGAACGGCAGGTGGCGCGCGACGGCCGAATGTATGGCCGTATAACCATTCGTCGGATCCAGTATGTCCCAGTACCCCGACGATAACTTCGTCATGAACGAAAGGACGGAATTGCCGAACAGGCGCACGCGGGGCATGGCACGGACCTGATCCAGGTAGAAGAAGCGGTTGCCTTTGACATAGTCGGCTTCCCCGGCCAATATGGGCGCGACAAAATCGGGAATAAGGGCGGGATCCATTTGTCCATCGCCATCGACCTTTACGATAATGTCCATGCCGTCCGCGATCGCCGCGCGATAGCCGGCCATGACCGCGCCGCCCACCCCTTGATTTTTCCGCAGCCTGATAACAGTCAATCGCTCGTCGTTACAGCTGCTTTCCACGAACTCGCCGCTGTTTTCCGGGCAAGCGTCATCCACGACATAGATTTTGCAGATTGCCGGGCCCAATCCCGTCACGACGCCCAGGATGTGATTGCGCACCTTGTAGCTGGGAATGACCACTGCAATTTTGGGGTGCTTGTTCGTCACTTATAACCCTGTATAGACCGCAATAATTTCCTGGATAAAACGATTATTGAATCCGAAGGCAAACGCCGGCAAGGTAGCCGAATACCTTAAGGCAACGCCAGCAAACCGCATGCCCGGCAAGCGGACATGCAAGAATCACAATAACGTCAGGAGTTTTTCAATGCGGTAACGACAGGCAAGAATTTGCGTCGTAAAAAAGCTTCCCGCCGGCCGCTACGCCAACGCCTGCTCCACCTTTGCCGCCAGCATCCGCGCCGTCGCGGCCGATAGCGTCCAGCCCAGGTGGCCATGCCCGGTGTTGTAGAACACACCCGGCCGCTTCCCAGCGCGAACGCGGGGCATCATGTCGGGCATCATGGGCCGCAGGCCCGTCCACGGCACCACGCGCGACGTATCCACGCCGGGGAAATTGCGCCTTACCCAGGCGGTCAGCGGCTGGATGCGGTCGGCGCGGATATCCTGGTTGAAGCCGTTGAATTCGGCCGTGCCGGCAACGCGGAAACGATCGCGGCCCAGGCGGCTGGTTACGATCTTGGCCTCCTCGTCCAGCAGGCTGACCCACGGCGCAGCGCCGGCACTGGCCTCGTCGTCCAGATTGACCGTAATGGAATAGCCCTTGACCGGATATACGTTGACCCTGTCGCCCAGCATCGCGCCAAAGCGCCGGCTGGCCGAGCCGGCGCAGACCACAACGGCGTCCGCCTCCAGGCAGCGCTGTTCGCCGGCCCCCTTGAGCGAAAGCCGATGCGCCGAGCCGGCCGATTGTATGGCCTGTACCTCGGTTTCCATTTGGAACGCCACACCCATGCGCTGGCAGGCCTCCGCCAGGCCCCGCGTGAATTTATGGATGTCGCCCGTGGCGTCGGACGGCGTGTAGAAGCCGCCATAGCAATCGCTCCGCAAGGCGGGCTCGATGCCACGCGCCTCGTCGGCAGTGACTTCGTGGCGCTCCAGACCGCCCTGCTTCAACAGCGCATTGACCCGCCTTCCCGCCTCGAAGCTTTTACGGTCGTGATACACGTGCAGGATGCCGCGCTTCTCCAGGTCGAATTCGATGCCTTCGTCCTGGGCCATTTGGTACAAGTGCCGCCGGGCTTCGATGGCCAGGCGCGTGGTCGCCACCGTGTTCTTGCGGTAGTTGGCAACGTTGCGCACGAACTGCGCCATCCATGAGTATTTATGCCAATTGGGCGATGGGTTCACCAGCAAGGGAGCATCGCGCGTAAGCATCCAGCGCATGCCCTTGACCAGCGTTGCGGTGTTGTTCCAGACCTCGGCATTGCTGGCGGACAACTGGCCGCCGTTGGCGTACGAGGTTTCCATGGCGCAATAGCGCTGGCGATCGATAACGGTAACGTCATGACCCAGCTTGCGAAGGGCATAGGCAGAGGTGACGCCGGTGATGCCGGCGCCAATGATGGCAATGTGAGGCATAGGAGCTCCAAGATAGCGGTTGGCCGCCGCCTTATGACGGCGACGCCCCATCTGTCTTGGTACCTGAGAGTTTCACCCGGCGCCGCAGGCGTAGGCCGGCCGCGCATGGTTCCCCTTCGGTGGGCCATTGAAGGCCGCTCTCCAGATTGTCTGTAAGCCTGCAGTCCTGTTTGCCTGAGAGTTTCCGGGGCGGTTGCTCCGTCGGCGCCGGCGTATGCGGCCGGTCTCTTCTACACGCTTCTTGAATCGACGATCGGGATCATACCATCGCCATGCGGGCTTGCGGTATCGGCCAGCACCTCGCGCACGAACAATGCCGCGTTCGGGGACAAGGTCCGGTCGCGGCGGGTGATCAAATAGTACGGTTCGCTGCGCGACTGCAAGCGCAGCGGCAAGATCCGGGTCATGCCGAAACGCGTGCAAAACTGGGCCACGTCGACCGACAGCAGCGCCACCATAGAAGGGTTGCGCTGCAGCATGGACAGCGTGGTAAAGGCCGACGTCGTTTCAAACAGATTCAGTGGAAACAGCAAGCCCGCTTCGTGGAACTCGCGCTCCAGCAGCAGCCGCATGGGCATGTTGGCGGAATAGACCACCCAGCGGCAT
Source organism: Pollutimonas rozaliensis (assembly GCF_048751585.1). NCBI lineage: Bacteria > Pseudomonadati > Pseudomonadota > Betaproteobacteria > Burkholderiales > Alcaligenaceae > Pollutimonas > Pollutimonas rozaliensis. Next base: position 182,178 of record NZ_JAZHOB010000009.1, read on the forward strand.
GCGGCCAGGTCCGACAACTGCAAATTCCTGGCCTCAGCCAATGGGTGATTGATATTGGCTACGATGGCCAACTGCTCTTCCCGTATGTTCACCGCTTCGTAAAGATCGGGGTGTTCGCTGATGCTGGTCCGGCATATGGCGACATCCAGCCTGCCATCGTCCAGGAGGCGCAGCAGCCTGGCGCTGGTGTCCTCCACGATCTGAACCGACAGGCCCGGCCTTTGCTCCAGCCAAGGCGACAGCATATCGGTCAGCAAAGGCACGGCGCCCATGATCACGCCTATGGATAGCCGGCCCCCATAGCCTTGCAGAATGCCGACCATCTCCTCGCGCAGGTGGATCATGTCGGTGGTGATCAGGCGCGCATAGCGTATGACGCAGTAGCCCAGGTCCGTGGGTTCCAGCCCCCGGTTCGTGCGGCTGAAAAGCTCGGCGCCCAATGCCGACTCGATTTCCTGCAGCGCCTTCGTGGCGCCCGGCTGGCTAAGCGCGACCTGCTCGGCGGCCTTGACCAAAGAGCCGCAATCGTCCAATGCCACCAGCAAGCGGAAATGCTTCAGGCGCAGCCTGGAAATGATCGAGTTCAGCGGCGGCAGCATGGGTATAAGGAATCGTTATGGCCATATCAGAAGCTGTCATTATGCAGGGTAGGCATTATTTCTTAAAGTCCCAAGGATCGCCGCCGCGCTTTTCCCCATCAAAACCGGAATAGGCGCCGCAGGGCGGCAACTTCAGGGAAGGAAGAGACAGATGAGCCTTATAAACTACATAACCCCGGTCCAGTTCGGGTTCGGCGCCATAGACCTGCTGCAGCAGGAATGCGACCGTCTTGGCATACGCCATCCTTTGATCGTGACCGACACCGGCGTGCGGGCCGCCGGCCTGTGCGACCGGGTGGTGGACAAGCTGGCCGACCGCTCCAAAGTCGGAATATTCGACCAGACGCCGCCCAATCCCAACGAACAGGCCGTGCGCGCCGCCGCCGACATGTACCGCGACGGACGGCATGACGGCATCATTGCGATAGGCGGCGGTTCGTCCATCGACCTGGCCAAAGGCACGGCCGTCTGCGCCACCCACACGGGCTCGCTGAAGAGCTTTGCCCTCATCGAAGGCGGAGCCGCGCGGGTCAGTTCGGCCACGGCGCCCATCATCGCCATCCCGACCACGGCCGGCACAGGCAGCGAAGTGGGCCGGGGCGCGATCCTGATCCTGGACGATGGACGCAAGGTCGGCATCATTTCTCCGCACCTGATTCCGAAGTCGGCCATCTGCGATCCCGACCTGACAATGGGCCTGCCGCCTATATTGACGGCGGCAACCGGCATGGACGCCATCGCGCATTGCCTGGAAACCTTTATGTCGCCCGCCTTCAACCCGCCGGCCGACGGCATCGCCCTGGACGGCCTGATGCGGGGCTGGACGCATATAGAACTCGCCACTCAAAACCCCGGAGACCGCGACGCCCGCTTGAATATGATGAGCGCCTCCATGCAGGGCGCCATGGCATTCCAGAAAGGACTGGGCTGCGTCCACAGCCTTAGCCATTCGCTGGGCGGCATCAACCCCAAGCTGCATCACGGCACGCTGAATGCCATCTTCCTGCCGGCCGTCATCGAATTCAACAGTCCGTCCGATTCGATGCGGAAGGAAAGAAAGCTCGAGCGCATCGCGCAGGCCATGGCGCTGCCGGATCCGCGAAGCATCGGCACCGAACTTGCCGCGATGACGCAGCACCTGGGCCTGCCGAGCGGGCTGCAGCAGCTGGGCGTCACGCGCGATCTGTTTCCAAGAATCGTCCAGGGCGCACTGGCCGACCACAGCCACAAGACCAACCCGCGCGAAGCATCGGAAGAAGACTACGTGCGGATGCTGGAGCAGTCCATGTAAAAAACGCCGGGAACGAAAAGCGCTGACATGCCGCGCCACCGTTCTCTGAACGCTTAACCCGAATCACTTTTCAGGAATCGATATGTCAACTTACGCCAACTACATCAACGGACAATGGGTCGATAGCGGCAAGACCACGCGCAACATCAATCCCGCGGACTTGTCCGACGTCATCGGCGAATTCGCCCAGGCCAGCGAACAGGACACCCAGGCCGCCATCACCGCCGCGCGCAAGGCAGCTCCCGCTTGGGGCTTGTCGACACCGCAGCAGCGCTTCGACATCCTGGATCGGGCCGGCAGCGCAATCCTGGCCCGCAAGGAAGAGCTGGGCAAGCTGCTGGCGCGCGAAGAAGGCAAGACGCTGGCCGAAGCCATAGGCGAAGCCGGACGCGCGGGCCAGATATTCAAATTCTTCGCCGGCGAAGCCTTGCGCCAGACAGGCGAACTGGTGCCCTCGGTGCGGCCCGGCCTGACGGTCGAAATCACGCGCGAGCCCGTCGGCGTCGTCGGCCTGATCACCCCGTGGAATTTTCCCATTGCCATTCCCGCCTGGAAGATAGCTCCCGCCCTGGCCTTCGGCAACTGCGTCGTCATCAAGCCCGCCGACCTGGTTCCCGCCTGCACCTGGGAACTGGTCAAGATTCTGGCCGACGCGGGCCTGCCCGCCGGCGTGCTGAACCTGGTCATGGGCCGCGGATCGGTGGTCGGCGAAGCACTGGTCAATTCGCCGGATGTGGACGCCATCAGCTTTACCGGCTCCGTCGGCACCGGCCGCTCCATCGCCCAGAAATGCATGGCAACAGGGAAAAAAGTGCAATTGGAAATGGGCGGCAAGAACCCGATGGTGGTGCTGGACGACGCCGACCTGCCGACCGCCGTCGAAGCCTGCATCAACGGCGCTTTCTTTTCTACCGGCCAGCGCTGCACCGCTTCGTCCCGCCTGATCGTGACCGAAGGCATACACGATCGCTTCGTCGAAGCCATGCTGGCGCGCATGAAGCAATTGCGCGTGGGCAATCCGCTGGACGCCGAAACGCACATCGGCCCCGTGGTGGACGACAAGCAGTTGAAGCAGGATCTGGACTACATCGACATCGCCCGATCGGAAGGCGCCACCGTGCATGGCGGCGAACTGGTGGAACAAGGCACCAAGGGCCATTTCCTGCAACCCGCCCTGGCCGTCAACACCCATAACGGCATGCGCATCAACCGCGAAGAAATCTTCGGCCCTTTCGCCACAGTCATCAAGGTCAAGGATTACGACGAGGCGCTGAAGCTGGCCAACGATACGGAGTTCGGCCTGGCGGCGGGCATCTGCTCCACCTCGCTTAAATCCGTACAGCACTTCAAGCGCCACGCCCAGGCCGGCATGGTCATGGTCAACGTGCCCACGGCGGGCGTCGACTACCATGTTCCCTTCGGCGGCCGCAAAGGCTCAAGCCACGGCCCGCGCGAACAAGGCAGCTACGCCAAGGAGTTCTATACCATCGTGAAAACGGCGTATGTGAACGCCGGTTAAGGCTTAGGCGGGCGATCCGGCATCGCTGCGCAGCTGCGCCACGAAACGGGCGGCTGCCGGCGAAAGGCTGTGATCATGCCGGGTGATCAGATAGATGGGGGGCAGGCGCACCGACAGGTCGACGGGCAGCACGCGCAAAACACCCTGCCGCCCATAATGCTCGGCCAGTGAAGCCGGCATAATGGCCACCATGTCGGAAATCTCCAGCATCGCCGTAGTGACCAGGGTTGAAGCCGATTCAGTAATGTTCAGGCGGGTCCGCACCCCTTTCTCGTGCAGGATGGCATCGAAGCGGCTGCGCTGGGGCGAGCCGGGGGGTTGAAGTATCCATGGCATGCCGACCAGGTCGGCAAGCGTCACGCTGGCCCGCTGGGCCAGCGGATGCTGCGCCCGCGCCACCACCACCAGGGCTTCTTCCAGCAGCGGCACACTGACATAGTCGCCCTCGCCCTGCACGTCCGTCTGGCGGCCCAGCACCAGGTCGACCTCGCCCCGCGCCAATTGCCGGATCATGACATTGCTGGTGTCGACAATGACGGAAACCGCCACACGCGGATGAAGCTGCTTGTAGGCGCTAAGCGTGGGGGCCAGCAATTCAGGCACCGCCCCCGGCACGCTGCCGACACGCAAGGTGCCGCGCAAGCCCGAGCTTAACGCCACCATTTCCTCGCGCACGAAGCCGAAGTCGGTCAGCATGCGGCGCGCATAACGGATAAGTATTTCGCCATGCGGGGTCGGCGTCATGCCGCGCGCATGCCGCTCGAACAAGGCCACGCCGAACGTATCTTCGGCCTGCTGCAGCAATTTGCTGGCCGCCGGCTGGCTGATATGCAGCGCGGCCGCCGCGCGGCCCAGATTGCGCTCGGCGTCCAGGAGGCTTAGCAAGGCCAATTGGCGTGTGCGCAGGCGCAACAGCAAAGAGGGGTAGGCGGCGGAATCGGTCATTCTTGAATCATACACAAAAGTATATGGATAGCTGACTATATTCTATTGGAATGGAATGAACATACCCCTTAAGCTGTACCCGGGTTCCGCTGTGGCGGCGGAACTGACAAAACCGATAAATACAGGAGACAATCCATGAAATACCCTTTCTTTTTACGCCGCGCCCTGCCCTGTGCGCTGGCACTGGCTTGCTTCGCCTTTCCGGGCGCCGGGGCCGCCCAGACCTATCCCAGCCAACCGGTGCACATCATGGTCGGTGCATCCCCAGGCGGCGGCACCGATATCCTGGCTCGCACGCTGGCCGATAAGTTCACCACCGGCCTGAAGCAAACCGTTGTGGTGGAAAACCGCCCCGGCGCCTCCAACACCATCGCGGCCGCCATGACCGCGCGCGCCGAACCCAACGGACTGACCCTGCTGGTCGCCACCAACACCGGGCAGGCCATCGCGCCACATATGCTCAAGCTGACCTACGATCCACTGACCAATCTGGCACCCGTGGGCCTGGTCGCCATCATGCCCAATGTACTGGTCGTGCCCAGCTCCTCCAAGTACACCAATGTGAAAGACCTGCTGGCCGACATGAAGGCCAAGCCGGGCACCTTCAAGTATGCCTCGTCGGGCGTCGGCAGCACGCAGCATGTGGGCGCCGAAGCCTTCAGCCTGGCCACCGGCACGAAATCCATACACGTCCCCTACAAGGGCAGTTCGCAAGCACACGTCGACCTTATCGCCGGCCAAACCGACATGATGTTCGACTCCACCTCGTCGGCGATGGCCCAGATCAAGGCGGGCAAGCTGCGCCCGCTGGCGGTCACCTCGCCCAAGCGCGCCTCCGCCCTGCCCGACGTTCCGACCCTGGCCGAGCAAGGCATCACCGGCGCCGACGTCACCACCTGGTACGGCTTGCTGACCACCGGCGGGACCTCGTCCGACATCATTGCCCGTCTCAACAAGGAATTGAATGCCAGCCTGAGGCTGCCCGACGTCGAAGCCCGCATCAAGGGCTTGGGCGGCGAAATCGACCTCATGACGGCCGAAGAGTTCGCCGCCATGAACAAAAGCGAATACGAACGCTACGGCAAATTGCTGAAGGCATCCGGCATCAAGGCCGACTAAGCCCCCCGGCAAGGTCGTCCGCGGCCTTGCCTATTGTTATCAATCCAAAGGAATCACTATGAATACGAAGCGTCCCCGCCTTGCAGTCCTGCTGGGCGACCCCGCCGGTGTCGGCCCCGAAATGGCTGTCAAACTGCTGGGGCGCGAGCAAAACCGCAACGCCGCCAACCTGCTGTTGATCGCCGACCCTGTCGTGCTGGCCGACGCGCAACGTCTGACGGGAATCGAACTGCCCACCCTGGCCATCAAGAGCCTGGACGACATACGCTACGAGCCGGGCCGCGTGACCGTGCTGGAGGAAAACTGGCTGGATGGCAAATCGCCTCCTTTGGGCGAATGCACGCTGGAAGCGGGCCGCGCTTCTTTCCAGGCGCTGGAAACCGCCCTGGAAGCGGTCAAGCGCGGCTTATGCGACGGCATCATTTTCGCGCCGCTGAACAAGCACTCGCTGCGCCTGGGCGGCCTGACCGAAGAAGACGAGCTGCGCCACATCCAGAAAAGCCTGCAGGTGCCGGGCTTCGTCTGCGAATTCAACATAACCGGGCACTTGTGGACATCCCGGGTGACTTCCCACGTGCCCATACGGGAAGTGGCCGACCTGATCACTCAGGAAGGCATTTGCGACGCGGTAAAGATCATCGACGCGGCACTGCGCCAGTCCGGAATCGCAAAGCCGCGCATCGCCGTCTCGGGCCTGAATCCGCATGCCGGCGACGGCGGCTCCATCGGCATGGAGGAAATCGAAATCATCGAGCCGGCCGTGAAGAAGGCGCAATCCATGGGCATGGACGCGCGCGGCCCCTATTCGCCGGACACCATCTTCATTGCCGCGCGCCGCGGCGACTTCGATGCCATCGTGTCCATGTACCACGACCAGGGCCAGATCGCCATGAAGCTGATCGGCTTCGACCATGGCGTGACCCTGCATGGCGGCCTGCCCGTGCCGGTGGTGACCTCGGCCAGCGGCAGCGCCTTCGACATCGCCGGCAAGGGCATCGCCAATATCGAAGGATTGCAGCAAGCCTTCGATCTGTGCGTCCGCATGTCGGGCAGCCTCCAAACCAATACCGCCAGCGCATAAAACACCCGTACTCCATTCCATAAGAATTAAGCACATGACGACCAATCGCAAGAAACTACGCAGCCAGGCCTGGTTCGACCGCCAGGACAAAATGGGCTTTTATTACCGCTCGTGGTTAAAGAACAGCGGCATTCCTCAAGACCAGTTCGATGGCCGCCCCGTCATCGGCATCTGCAATACCTGGTCCGAACTGACCCCATGCAATTCGCATTTCCGCGAGCTGGCCGAACATGTGCGGCGCGGCGTGCTGGACGCGGGCGGATTCCCCCTGGAGTTTCCCGTGCTGTCGCTGGGCGAAACCATGATGCGTCCCACCGCCATGCTGTATCGCAACCTGGCTTCCATGGACGTCGAGGAGGCCGTGCGCGCCAACCCGCTGGACGGCGTCGTCCTGCTGATGGGCTGCGACAAGACCACGCCTTCCCTGCTGATGGGCGCGGCCAGTGTCGATCTGCCCACCGTCGGCGTATCGGGCGGCCCCATGCTGCGGGGCTACTATGAAGGCAAGGCGGTCGGATCCGGCACCAATACCATCTCGATGAGCGAACAGCTGCGCGCCGGCGCCATCACACTGAAGCAATTCCACGAAGCGGAAGCCTCGATGCACCGTTCCCACGGCCATTGCATGACCATGGGAACCGCTTCCACCATGGCTTGCATGGTCGAGGCCCTGGGCATGGGCATGCCGGGCAATGCGGCGATTCCCGCCGTCGACGCCCGGCGCCATGTGATGGCGCGCGAAGCCGGTCGCCGCATCGTGCAATTGGTCCATGACGACGTCCGCATGTCGCAGATACTGACACGCGAAGCGTTCGAAAACGCCATCCGGACCAATGCCGCCATCGGCGGTTCCACCAATGCCGTCGTGCACCTTATCGCCCTGGCGCGCCGCGTCGGCGTCGACCTGAGCCTTGAGGACTGGGACAAGCTGGGCCGCAGCGTCCATTGCCTGCTGGATCTGATGCCGTCGGGCCGCTACCTGATGGAAGACTTCTTCGAAGCGGGCGGCCTGCCCGTCATACTGCGCCAATTGGGTGAACAAGGCCTGCTGCATTTGTCCGCGCTGACCGTGAACGGCCGCACGCTGGGCGATAACGTGGCCGAAGCGCCCTGCTGGCGGCCCGAGGTCATCCACTCCTTCGAAGAACCGTTCAAGGCCGATGCCGGCATCGCCGTGCTGCGCGGCAATCTGGCGCCCAACGGCGCCATCATCAAGCCGTCGGCCGCCTCGCCGCATCTGCTCAAGCACACCGGCCGGGCCGTGGTGTTCGAATCCATCGAAGACCTGCACGCACGCATCAACGACGACGAACTGGACATCGACGAGAACTGCGTCATGGTTCTGAAGTACTGCGGTCCCAAGGGCTACCCCGGCATGGCCGAAGTGGGCAACATGCCCTTGCCGCCCAAGCTGCTCAAGAAAGGCATCAACGACATCATCCGCATCTCCGATGCGCGCATGTCCGGGACGGCCTACGGCACCGTGGTGCTGCATACCTCGCCCGAAGCCGCCATCGGCGGCCCGCTGGCGCTGGTGCAAAACGGCGACCTGATCACGCTGGATGTGGCCGACAGGAGCCTGCACCTGCACGTGGACGACGCCGAACTGCAGGCACGGCGCGAACAGTGGCAGCCCCCCGCCATCCATACCGATCGAGGTTACGTAAAGCTCTATGTCGACCATGTGCTGCAAGCGCATGAAGGCGTCGATTTCGACTTCCTGGTCGGCAAAAGCGGCGCCAAAGTCCCTCGCGACAATCACTAGGTTTTGAAAATGGAAAAATTTGCTCTTGTTACCGGCGCGGGCTCGGGGGTGGGAAAATGCATCTCGCTGGCGCTGATGCGCGAAGGCTACTCCCTAGCCCTGGCCGGGCGCCGCCCCGAACCCCTTGAGGCCACCGCGCAAGAAAGCCGGAACTATGGCGTGCGCACACTGGTCGTGCCCACCGACATCGGCGATCCGGCTGCCGTCGATCAGCTATTCAGGCAGATAAAGGAAAGCTTCGGCCGCCTGGACCTGCTGTTCAATAACGCCGGCATCTTCGCACCGGCCATGTCGCTGGAAGATCTGGGCCACGAACAATGGCAGGCCGCCGTGGATATCAATCTGTCGGGCGCCTTCCTGTGTACGCAAGGCGCCTTCCGGCTGATGAAGGAACAGCAACCGCGCGGCGGCCGCATCATCAACAACGGCTCGGTCTCGGCGCACGCCCCGCGCCCTCACGCCGTGTCGTACACCGTCACCAAGCACGCCATCACCGGCCTGACCAAGGCCACATCGCTGGATGGCCGCCAATACGACATAGCCTGCGGCCAGATCGACATCGGCAATGCCGCCAGCGACATGACGGATGCGATATCCAAGGGTGTGCTGCAAGCCGATGGCTCCATCCGGCCGGAACCGGTCATGGACACGGAGCACGTCGCACGCGCCGTGGTCTACATGGCCAGCCTTCCGCTGGACGCCAATGTACAGTTCATGACCGTGATGGCCACCAAGATGCCTTATATCGGGCGCGGCTGACGCGCTCAGTTTGGATTTTCAAAGCCGCAAGATCGCCGGCTTTCTTTTATTTTATTTATTCCGCCATGGACATCCAAACTGCGTCAGCTAGAACAAGCACTGGCCGTCACGGGATATTACGCGGCGCTTATAAGCGCCTGTGCGATCTCGATTGATGCCTGTTGCATCGGACTTTTAAACTGCATTAATTGACTGAAAGTCACGCGAGCGCTGGGCGCCGCGATTCCGAGGCCAGCAATCAATCGCCCTTGCTGGTCGTGAATAGGCACCGCGCAACCTACGACTCCGGTGACTACTTCCTCGTTGCTGGTGGCCCATTGCTCATCCCGCACTTGCTCAATACATACCCGCAACTGTTTAGGCGATGTAATAGTGGCCGATGTTTCCCGGTTGAGCTTGGCGTGCTTCAGCCATTGCTCAAATTGGCTATCGCTCATCTCCGCAAGGAATAGTTTCCCGATTGAGGAGCAATGCATTGGCGAACGGCGCCCTGGTTCGAAGCGCAAGCCTTGTGAACGACTGGAAGAAGCCGCATCCACATAAACCACGTCATGATCAACACGCTGACCGATCTGGCAATGCTCTCCAATCGCACTCGCCAAGGCAGCCAAGATCTGATGAGGCTGATCGGCGCGCAGGGCGGAATGAACCGCAGCAGAGCCCAATTGCACCAAAGATAAGCCGACCACCAACTTCTTTGACCCCGGAAATCGCTTCAGTAACCGCCGTTCCTCAAGCTGGGCGACTAGGCGATGCACAGTCGGTACAGGCAATCCACAGATCACCGCAACATCCGTCATGGTAATCGGTTGGCCGGCAGATGCGACCGCATCCATAACGTTCAAGAAGCGGTCTAGAGGCTTGTCTTCAAGGGGTTTACCCGTATTGTTATCCATTTCAGTGGCCATTACGATTAATAAATAGTGGAATTAAAACTTCCAATTTTCGGAAGTCTAACACAAAAACGTTTTGGAAAATGCTCTTCATGCAAAACTGTATCCATTCTACGCAGCACCAGACTGTCTTCGGCTTAAAGCACAAAGGCCCTCTTGCGGGTTTACGTGTAATCGACGCCGGAAACATGATCGCCGGCCCCCTTGCGGCAACACAACTGGCCGATTTTGGTGCGGATGTCATCAAGCTTGAGATGCCAGGCGAAGGGGACTCCATGCGCCATTGGACTCCCATGAAAGAGGGAAAATCGCTTTGGTGGAAAGTCATTGCGCGCAACAAGCGGCTGATTACGTTAACGCTATCCAAACCGCGCGGGCAAGAGCTGTTTATGGAATTGGTACAACAGGCCGATATTCTTATTGAAAATTATCGGCCTGGCACATTTGAGCGCTGGGGTCTGGGTTACGACACGCTTTGCAAAATAAATCCGAGACTCGTGATGGTGCGCATCTCTGGATTCGGGCAAACCGGACCCTATTCGGAGCGTGGCGGATACGGAACTATCGCCGAAGCGTTCTCAGGCATTCCTTCGTTCACTGGCGCATCGGATCGCCCCCCCACGCTGCCCGGATTCCCGATGGCGGACTCAGTGGCGTCAACCTTTGCAGCCATGTCAGCCATGTTCGCAATCTACAAGCGCGATAACGACAATGGGCGCGGCCAGGAGATCGATGTCAGTCTGTACGAACCCCTCTTCCGTCTGGTCGAGTCTCAAGTTATCGGTTTCGATCAGTTGGGCATCGTAAAAGAGCGCCTAGGCAATCGTCTGGCAGAAGACTCACCCCGTAACACCTATCAAACTCGTGACGGCCGGTGGATAGGGATTTCCGCAAGCTCACAGAAAACATATGAACGGCTTGCGTTAGCGATTGAAATGCCTGAACTGATTACGGATCCGCGCTTTGTCAACAATGCTCTCCGCTGCGAGCATGCCGCTGCTCTAGATGAAGTATTGGCTGGATGGTTTCATGAGCGTGACCTTGCCCAAACTATGGCGCTATTCGAGCAATTAGGAGTCGTCGCAGGTCCGGTTTATGACATCCGAGACATCTTCAAAGATCCACACTATCAAGCTCGTCAAAACATCGTAACAGTGCCCGACGCGGATTTCGGCGAGGTACGCATGCAGAGTGTCGTCCCCCGCTTTTGTGATAGCCCGGGAGAGATACGCCATTCAGGAAATAGTCTAGGTGCGGATAACCGAGAGATCTATATGGACATGCTCGGACTCAGCGACCAACAGTTCGCCTCACTGATCGCCGAGGGAGTCATTTGACATGATTGGAATGTTTGAGGGTGTGCGCATCGTAGGAGCAGGGCAAGCAGCCTATGCAAAAAAGTCAGATCGAAGCCTACAGCGATTAATGTATGAGGCCGGGACGGCTGCGCTAACAAGCGCAGGATTGCCATGGAGGGCCGTTGACGGCCTAGCTGTAACCTGCTTTGGATTGCCGCCGGACAATGTACCAACGGTCGCGGAACATTTCGGACTTGAAACACGTTTTATGTTTCAAGGGGTCTATGGCGGGGCCAGCGGCATTATCGGCATGTCTCATGCCGCGCGTGCCATCCGGGATGGCGCATGTGACGTCGCGTTGGTGGTGGCTGCCGACTCATTCGATGTAGCCGCCCATAACAAGACGCTTGACCATTTCAACGGATCAGTCAAAGAGTGGATGTCGCCACAAGGCTTTGCGGGTGCGAACGGAATGTTTGCCCTGCACACGCAGCTATATATGGAACGTCACGGTGCCAGACGCGAGGACTTTGGGAAATTCTGCATAGCACTACGAGAAAATGGATTGCTCAATTCAAATGCATTATTCAAGCAGCCGTTGACCATGGCTGCTTACCTAAGTGCAAAGCCGATTGCATCGCCCTTATGTCTGTTTGACTGCGTCATGCCTTGTATCGGAGGCGACGCCATCGTGCTCGCATCCGAGAAAACGGCTGCACGGCTAAACAGGCCATCGGTACGCATTCTCGCTGCAGAGGAAATACACAACTATCCCGCCAACGATATTTATCAGGTGCCCGGCGGCTGGCAAAGGCTGGCGGATCGGCTCTATGACAATGCCGGCTTTGTGCCCGCACAAATGGACTTTGCTCAGTTGTATGACGATTACCCCGTCATGGCATTCGTCCAGCTTGAGGGGCTGGGCCTATGTCCTTCCGGTCGGGCCGCCGAGTTCTTGCGCCAGACCGACATTACGACCCAGGGGGCCTTTCCCATCAACACGGGCGGTGGCCAGTTATCGGCCGGCCAAGCAGGTGCGAGCGGGGGCATGATAGGTGTCTATGAAGCTGTTGCTCAATTGCTGGGCGAGGCGGGCCGGCGACAAATACCTTGCAAACGCGGCATCGTGTCCGGTTACGGCATGGTGGCCTATGGCCGAGGGCTGAGCTCAAGCGCGGCTATTTTGGAACGTGCTGATTAAGGGGATCCCAGTGCAGAAACCACAACCACTCATTACGCCCTTGAACCGGCCATTTTGGGATGGCTGCAATAACGGCCAGTTGAATGTGCAACAGTGTAGCAGCTGCAAGAAGTATGTCTTTTATCCCCGGGTCTGTTGTCCCTTCTGCCATGAGGACGCATTAACCTGGAAACAAACAAGTGGGCTTGGCAAGATCGTTGCGCACACAACAGTATTTCGTACTCACCACGAGGGATTCAATGCCGACGCACCATATGTATTTGCAGCCGTAGAGCTAAATGAAGGGCCCTGCATATATGCCCAGATATCCCGCGCTGAAACCAATTGCGGCTCACTCATAGGACATCTGGTTCGAGTCTCGTTTCTACTGCATGGGTCTAAACAGAAAATAGCTGTATTCGAATTGATATGACCTAGCAGTTCAAGACCAGGCGCTTTCCAATCCATCCCATGCGCCGGTTCGCTATTCCACAGCCCGCTTGAGCCTCATGACCATAAAAAAGGAACACTATGCAAACCACCTTATGGACCACATTAGATTTTGAAAAGCCGGGAAAGCAAATCGGCACAGTGAACTTGCCGTATTCCCCAAACGATGATGCCTACGGCTTCATACCAATACCGATTGCGATCATAGGAAATGGGGATGGCCCGACCGTGCTGATCACCGGAGGCATCCATGGAGATGAATACGAGGGGCCGGTGGTTCTGGGAGATCTCATACGGGATATACAACCCGACAAGATGAATGGGCGCTTGATCATTTTACCTTGTGCCAACGCACCGGCCGTGTCAGCAGGCGCACGTACTTCGCCTATCGACCAACGCAACATGGCCAGGGAATTTCCTGGGCGTCACAATGGCTCAACGACCGAACAAATCACCGCATACATTCATGACATTCTCTTTCCCCTTGCAGACTATTACATGGATCTACATGCGGGCGGCTGCTCATTAATTATCGAACACAGCACTCTGCTCTTTCCAGATACCGAAGGCGATCCTGCGATCAACCGAAAAAGCGAAGAAATGGCCCGAGCGTTTGGGGCGCCAACAACCGTGGTGGCTTCGTATATCGGACAGGGTCGCACCCCAGTTGCATCAGCCGGTAAATTTGGAATTCCGGGAATATCGGCCGAGCTGGGAATATCAGGCTGGATTTCGCCGGATGGCGTCAAGCTTGCTCGGGACGGCGTAGCTCGAGTTCTAAGCATGTTGGGAGTATTACCGAACAATTCCATTTTACCCCCTCAAGCCAGTCGCATGACACGGATCCTGGGCCACGACAGCTACGTCCTCAGCCCCGGCAATGGGTATTTCGAGCCTGCTTTCAAGTTAATGGACCGTGTTTCAAAGGGAGAGATTGCGGGAAGGCTGCACCAACTGCTGCAGCCTGAGCTCGACCCAATCATTCTTCGCTTCGATAGCGACGGATGGGTTTGGTCTCATCGCTCTTATGGCAGGACACATGCCGGTAGCGCCCTGGCAGTACTTATTGAATCCATATAATGGGAGGTGTAAATGAAAGCTTTCAATTCCAAGATTCGTACTCTATTTCCGCTGGTGGCTTTCGGGCTGTTGCCGTTCATCATGCTAGAAAATTCCGTGGCTTCCGAGAGCTTCCCAAATCGACCAGTAACTATCGTAGTACCGGCGCCACCCGGTGGAACAACCGACCTCGCCGCACGGGCGCTGGCTGACGACCTGGGTAAAGCTCTGGGTCAATCAATCGTTGTCGAAAACAAGGGCGGCGCTCACGGCATCGTAGGTGCCCAGTATGCATTGAAAAGCAAGCCTGACGGTTACACCTTATATATGGCGTTCTCCGGCTTTCATGTGATTGCACCCAATCTGACTTCGCTTTCCTATGACCCGCTGAAAGACTTCCAGCCAGTTGCCATGGTGTACAAGGCGCCCGAGGTTCTAGCCATTCGCTCATCCTTCCAGGAGATAAAGACATTCCAGGATTTGTTGGATTACGCAAAGGCCAACCCAGGCAAGCTGAATTATGGCTCGGCCGGGCCAGGCTCGGTCGCACACGTTGGCATGGAGCTACTCCAGAGTATCACTGGCATCAGAATGACCCATATACCCTATAAGGGTACCGGTCCAATTGTGGTCGATATGCTTGGAGGCCAAATTGACCTGGTGTTGGTTTCCATGCCACCACTGGTAGCACATATCAAAAACGGTGGTCTGCGCCCATTGCTCTTTACCTCTGAATCCCGACAGAAGGTATTCCCCGAAGTCCCAACCAGCAAAGAATTGGGTTTGAGCAACTTCGGCACCTCGAGCTGGTTCGCCTTGTATATGAGTGCCAAGTCGCCGCCAAAGGCTGCTCAAAAGATATCGGAGGAGGTCAGAAAGATTATTGCTAACCCGGCATTCCAAGAGAGGGCTTCCGCCCTTGGGGCCGAAGCCACTTATATGAATACTGATCAGCTTGGAAAGTTTACGGCAGCCGAACTGGAACGCTGGAACATGATCATAAAAAAGGCCGATATAGACAAAAATTGATCATCGGTAATGCGTCGCAGCGTTCATCAAGCCCTCAAGACAGCTCGTTGTGGCGCTTACCGTAAACATAATGGATGGAGCCGAGAACTTATCTCAGCCTTTCCGCTAGACCCTTCCCCGCCAGAATCTAAGCTTCGGCAACAGCCCCCAGCATGCCAGCAAGGCGGACAGTATCATCAGGGTCGTGACCAGCCAGTTATCGAAGAAGATCGAAAACGAACCCTGGGACATCAACAGGGACTGCCGGAAGGCGTCTTCGGTCTTGTCGCCCAGGACCATGGCCAGGATCAGGGGCGCTATCGGGTAGTCCAGCTTCTTGAACACATAGCCCACGACGCCGAAAATCATCGCCAGATAGACGTCGAACATTCTATTGCCGATGGTGTAGGCGCCGATCAGGCACACCACGATGATGATGGGGCCGATAATGGAAAACGGCGCCTTAAGAATCGACGAGAAAAACGGAATCGTCGTCAGGACCAGCACGACCGCCACCACATTGGCCACATACATGGAAGCGATCAGGCCCCAGACGAAATCGGATTGCTCTATGAACAGCATAGGTCCGGGCTGCAGCCCCCAGATCATCAGTCCGCCCATCATGACCGCCGCGGTGGCCGATCCGGGAATGCCCAATGCCAGCATGGGCAGTAAGGCCGACACCCCGGCGGAATGGTCGGCCGCCTCCGGGGCGATCACACCTTCGGGCTCGCCTTTTCCGAAGCGATCGCTGTTGCGGGAAAAACGCCGCGCGATCCCATAAGACATGAACGATGCCGCCGTCGGCCCGCCCGGAGTGATCCCCATCCAGCATCCTATCAGCGTCGACCGGACCAGCACGACCGCGTGGCGCGGCATGGAAAGGAAGGTGCGCCAGATGACCCGGAAATTCATTTTGGCTTTCAGGCCGTTGAATTCCAGCCCCTCTTCCACCGTAACCAGCAGCTCGCCAATGCCGAAAAGCCCGATGACCGCCGCCAGATACGAAACGCCGTTGGCCAGCGAGTCGGAGCCATAGGTAAGCCGCATCTCCCCCGACACCGTATCCATGCCAATAGCGGTCAATATCAATCCAATCAACAGCGAGGCAACCGTTTTCAAGGGGTTGCCGCCGCTCATGCCGACAAAGCTGCAGAAAGTCAGCATGAAGACGCCGAAGAATTCCGCCGGACTGAATTGAAGCGCGAAATCGGCCACCAGGTTGGCGATCAGCGTAACCACGACCACTCCGGCGAACGCGCCAAAGCCGGCCGACAGGAAAGCCGTTGCCAGAGCTTGCTCGGCCCGCCCGCTCTTGGCCATGGGATGGCCGTCGAAGGTGGTGGCGACCGAAGACGGTTCCCCGGGGATATTGAACAGAATGGACGTGGTCGAGCCCCCGAACAAGGCGCCCCAATACAATGAGGACAGCAAGATAATGGCGCTGACCGGATCCATGGCAAAGGTAAGCGGCAACAACAAGGTAACCCCGTTGGGCGCTCCCAGGCCAGGCAGCACACCCACCAGAATGCCCAGCAGCACGCCGCCCACCATGATGGCAATATGGTGCACGGTAAGCACCGTTTCAAACCCGGACCACAGCAAATTAAGATCGGTCATCGGAATTCCCTATATACCCAGCAAGGACTCGACGGGCCCTTTGACCAGTTCGACCTGGAACCAAAGCTCGAAAACAAGATAGAAGGCGACAACGACGCAGGCTGGAATCAGCAGCGTCTTGAGCCAACTGGCGTGGCCATGCACTTTCAGCATATAAATCAGATAAAGCAAAGAACCGGTATAGCTGCCTAGAAACGGCATGGATGCAACCAGGAGAACCGTGGGGATGAAGATGGCCAGGGTAAGTTTTAATTGTTGCTTGCTGACGAAGCCGCTGCGATCAGGGCTGCGCAAGCTGCCCAGAAAAAGCAGGATGCTGACAACGCAAAGCATGATGCCCAGCCGCAAAGGCATATAGCCCGACTGCGGTCCGGTTTCGGGCGACCAGCCCGTCGTTAGCTGCAGGCTTCCGGCGACCACCAGGCCGCCAAAAGCGCCGATCGCGGCCGCCGCGGCCAGCTCCATCGTCCGTCGATCAATAAGTGACATGTTTTTCCGCTATCGACAGGCCGACCCCTATGGGCCGGCCGGATTCAAATTTACTTCTTCGCCAACCAGCCGTCGTCGGCAAACAGCTTGTAGTGATCGGCCGAGTCCTTCTTGATGTAGTCGTCCAGCTTGTCGCCGGTCAGGAAGAATTCCGATTGCACGCCGCGCGCAACCCATTCCTTCCATTCAGGCTTTTCAGACACCTGCTTGAGCAGGTTCACATAGAACTCGACCTGCTCGGGCGTGACGCCGCCCGGCAGCCATACGGTGCGCGGCATATTGAACTGGTCGATGGGAATACCGCTTTCCTTGCAAGTGGGGATATCGGACCAGGCCTTGTCAGCCGTGACTTTGCCGGTCGCGGCAAAACGCTGGGCCGAGAAAATGCACAAAGGGCGAACCTTGCCGGCCTTCCAGTACGAAATGTTTTCACCCGGGTTATTGGTGTTGCCATCCAGATGGCCGCCGGCCAGTTGAACAGCGGCCTGGCCGCCGGATTTGAACGGCACATAAGTCATGTTGACGTTCATGGCTTTTTCGATTTTGCGGGTAAGGATGTGATCGGTGTCCTTGGACTGCCCGCCGCCCATCTTCAGAGCGCCGTTTTTCGCTTTCGCGTCGGCGATCAGGTCTTGCGCGGTCTTGTATGGCGAGGATGCGCCCGTCCACAAGACGAACTCATCCGCGGCCATCGTGGCCACCGGCGTCATGTCCTCGATCTTGTAGCCCACATTCGTGATCATGGGCATCAGCCATGCCAGGTTGGTGGAAAAAATAAGCTTGTTGGCGTCCCCTTTATGGCCTTCGGCAAACACAAACGCTTCGGTCCCGCCGCCACCGCCTTTATTCGAAACGATAACGCTGGACGAGGTCAGCTTGTATTTTTGCACGATGGCCTGAACCACCCGGGCGAACTGATCGGTGCCGCCGCCAGGACCCGCCGTGGCGATGAACTCCAGCGGTTTGGTGGGCTCCCAGGCGGCAAAGGCCGCGGAACTGGTCAGACTGGCTGCCACGGCTATGGCCACGGCGAATTTCTTATGATTCATGGTCTTTGTCTCCTTGCGTTTGATTAAGAGCTGCTGTCTTCGGACTGGCCAAAAAACACCGAATCCTGATACTTGCGCATTTCAAGCAGCGTGGATGCGCTTTCGATTTCCACGTCGCCGTAGCAAATGACTTCCCCGCTTTTCACGTCCCGGCACAGCCTTTGATTCGCCATCAAGTAGAACGGCACTGGCGTGCGGCTGCCCAGCGCCGCGGCTTTTACCAGCATGGGGGTTACGTCGTCGATGGAATGATGATGTCCGCCCATGGTCAGCACCGTTCCGGCGGCAAAGTCCCTGGTAGTGCGGGCCACCAGGTCCAGTACAGGCCGGGGCTCGACCGCCCCGCTTGATACGCCCAGCCCCGCCGCTTCGATAATGCTGGTGGCGGCCTCCAATCCCAGCAGGTGCCGGGACAGGAAGATCAAAGCCGTCTTGCGGTCGGCGCTGACAACATGCCCCTTGCCCGCCAACAGTTCCCAGCTGGGCTCGTCATGGCAGCGAACCACCACGAACACGCCGCCCGCGAAGCTGATTTCGTCGGATTTCCTAAGGCAATGGAAAACCTCGAGCACGCCATCCTGCTGCAACAGGCCCCCTTCGGCGCGCAGGCGCAGGGCTTCGGGCACTTCCGCCGTGCGCAGTATCGGCGCATGCATGTCGGGCAAATCCGGACCGAATCCGGTAGAGTTCGCCGCCACCAGCATTTCGCAAAAATCAGGCACCGTGCGCTGGGGAAGTTCGCCGGCGATTCTGGACCGCGCCGCAACGACAGCCTGTGCGCGGCCGGGCTCCATCGTCCAATAGGCTTCGAGCTCGGGCGCGGCTATCGTCACCCCGTTGCTGGTCAGCTTGCCGGAGGCCGGGTCGAATACAAAATCGTATTCGCTGGCCTTGCCCGCGCAGACAATCTCGAAACCCAGGCTTTCCGCCCAGGTAATCAGGCCGATCAGCAAGCTGGGCTGATCGCCGTCAACCGGCGTGACAACGCGGCCGCGGCTGCGTCCAAGATGAGCCAGTCCCGGGCCGATTACGCTGTCCGCCTCTTTCGATACCATGGCCAGATGCAGCCCCGCATCCAAGGCGATCTTGGCATGCATGGCGCCCGCCTCCGGGTTGCCGGTGGCTTCCAGAACGATATCCAAAGGCAAGCCCGCCACGTTCGCCAGACTGGATGATGCAATGTAATAGCCGCCCTCCCAGGCCGATTGCGCGGACTGCTGCGTTTCGCAAATCTTGATTTGATCCGCCGGCACACCCACGTCGCGCATCGCCTGCACGACAATGGCGGCATCCAGGTCCACCGCCACCCGGCACTGCATCAACGGCACCCGCATGCTCTGCGCCAAAAAACTTCGGCCGAACCCGCCGCTGCCCACGACGCAACTTTGCACGGGCCGCGTAACGCTGGAAAAATACTTGTGGAAATTCATGGATTATTGACTTATTAAAAAGCTGCATCGATGCCGCGGTTAATATGCCCAGGCGGCGAAGAAGGAGCCGGCGCATAAAAAGAAAACCATGTGAAAGCCCGTCTCGCCAAAAAAAGCCGTGGCGGCAGGCCTAGTTTTTATGGATTATTGCATGCAATAATCCATAAATTCCTTATGGTTTTCCCCTAATTTCAGTTGTTAGTCGGAGATTTGCATGCAATTTGACATGGAAGCCGCCCTCGGCGCGGATGCGGCTGAATCCCAGGGCCGATCCCGGGGCTCCTTGACCGCGATGGCCGTCAATCGCCTGCGCGACCTGATCGTCACCGGCGAATTGAAGCCGGGACAGAGGATTTCGGAAAGATCGATTCTGGAGGGGCAGCAAGACCTCTCGCGCACGCCCGTGCGCGAGGCGCTGAAAATACTGGAGTCCGAAGGACTGATTCAGCTCAGACCCAATCGCGGCGCCTTCGTCACCAAGCTGAGCATCGATCACATCGATGCCGAAATAGAAGTCCTGATCGGACTGGAAGGCATTGCCGCCATGCTCAGCTGCAGCCGAATCACCGATGCGGAAATTGCCGAGATAAGCCGGCTCCATCAAGAAATGATCGGCTCATTTGAAAACCAGAACCTGATGCTGTACTTTGAAACGAATCAAAGAATCCATCAGCTTATCGTGGACGGCGCCCACAACCCGGCCCTGTCAAGGATATACAAAGCGGAATGCCTGCACATCAGGCGCTATCGCTACGCCGGCAATCTTGAGCACACCAGATGGCACAGCGCAACCCGCGAACATGAACAGATCCTGGCGGCGCTGACACAGCGCGATGGCTTGCTGTTGCGCGAACTGCTGCGCGCCCATCATACGAACGGATGGGCGGTAACGCGCGAGCTGCTGCGGTCCGAGCTGGAATGACGCAAGCGATTCCTCTTTAGCCCAGGCTTTTCCCTCAATAGCCTCCAAGGCCGACGAAGCAATATTCGACAGGGCATATCGGGTTTTCACCGATATGCCATTCTTTTGAATCAATAGTATTGTACCGATCGTTCGGTATAACACTGCCGAGAAGCATCAATATGCCTGGCTCAAAGAACCCACCAACATAAAGGTTTTGAAATGCAAGATCTGGAGATAAGGAAAGTTACGTTAGTACCCGGCATTGGCGGTTTTTGGGTCAATGACCAACCCGCCATCCAAACAGGCGCGGAGGCCGATGGTTTCTTTTTCAAAGGCAAGCCTGTTACTCCTGGATTCTCTGCGATACGCGAGCCCAGCGTCGCCTACTGCATCATGGTGGAGCTTGCCGATGGGCGCGTGGCCTACGGAGATTGCGTAACGGTGCTGAACGCCGGCTATGCAGGCAGGCCGCCACCCCTGCGCACCGAGAACCTGCCTCGTGTAGAGGCGGCGTTGGCTGCCATGTACAACGCAAAGAAGTTCAAGGGATTCCGTCAAGCGGCCGCCTTGCTTGACGATCTTGATCTTGAAAAGGAATTGCTGACACCCGTCGCGTACGGAATGTCTCAAGCCTTGCTTTCCGCGGCCGCATTGGCCAAGCACACCATCATGGCGCAAATCCTGATCGACGAATATCAAATCCAGGAGCGCTATGCGGCGCCAGGGTTTGCCGGGTCTTGCGGCGGGCAATGGGAACAAAATGTGGAAAAGGCGATCATGCGGCGCGTTGCAATGTTCCCTCAAAGCGCAATACAAACACGCACGCAATGCGAACAGCTTCCCGAATACGTTTCATGGATCATAAAACGGATCGATAACCTGGGTGGCGGCGAGTATCAGCCCGACTTGCATTTTGACTTCCACTCTTCCCTGGGTCGCATGTTTGACAATGACGAAGACAAGATTTGCGACTACTTGTCAAAGATAGTCCGGCTTGCAGGCCACCATCAGGTTTACTTCGAAGATCCCACCGTAAGCTCCTCCGCCAGTGAGGCTTGCGAACGCATGGCAAGCCTGCGCCATCGGCTCGATGCATCAGGCCCAAAATGCAAGCTGATTGCGGATGAGTGGGTCAATAATCCCGGAGAAATGCTGCGGTTCGCCAAAGCAAAGGCGGCGCACGCGTTTCAAATCAAGAGCCCCGACAATGGATCTCTGGTCAACACCATACAGGCGATTCAAACCTGCAAAGAACATGATGTATTGCCCTATTTAGGGGGCAGCTGTAACGAAACCGATATTTCGGTTCGAGCCACCGTGCACGTCGGGATCGCACTTGGCGCATGGCGCATGTTTACCCGTCCAGGCCTGGGGTTCGACGAGGGGCTCATGGTGGTGACGAATGAAACCAACCGCGGCATGGCGCAGCTTAACCGCACAAAGGAATCAAGCTAATGGGTGCGGCATTGCTCCCTCTCACGGAAGTCTTGAACCGCTTGGCCCAGGTATTCAAAGAAGAAGGCTACGACTCCGCGACCTTGTCGCGCCTATCCAGCGCAACCGGATTGGGTAAAGCGAGCCTTTATCATCATTTTCCCGGGGGGAAAGTCGATATGGCCATTGCCGTGGCGGAAAGATCCAACCGGATCTTCCACGAGCAGATCATTGCCCCGCTGCAAAGCGATGGAGATCCAGTCAAGCGCATTGAGCAGATGATCAAGCACTTGAATATCTATTACTCCCAAGGCGAAGAGTCCTGCCTGCTGGGGATGCTTGCAATGGGCGGCAGCGCTCCGTTATTTCAAGAACATGTTCGCCGCGGACTTGGAGACTGGGTCGAAGCCCTTGCCCAAGCCCTTATCCAAGCCGGCTTTTCCACAACGGAAGCCCATCAACGGGCCGAGGACACGGTTTTCAGAATCGAGGGAGCCCTGTTGGTCGCTCGAGGAACGGGCGATCCCAGCCCTTTCCGTCGAATGGTGGCGCAACTGAAAAGCCAATTATTGCAGTAAGAAAGCTGGCGGAAATCACACAAAAACGATATCAGTGAGGAGACAACCATGAAGAAAAAACTATATACGGCGCTAAGCGCTCTTGTTTCAATCGCCTCGGCAACGGCGCTGGCCGGTAATCCGGCCTTCGCGGCCGACGGCTTCCCCAACCAGCCCATACGACTTATTGTGCCGTTCTCGCCTGGCGGCTCAACGGATATCGTTGCCCGCTATATCAGCAAAGAACTTGGCGACGAGCTAGGCCAGCCCGTTGTCATCGAAAACCGGCCCGGAGCAACCGGCCAGATTGCCTCGGTGGCCGTAGCCAGGGCCAAGCCCGATGGGCATACCCTTATCATGGCCACCACAAGCACTCATAGCATCAGCCCCTACTTGCATGGCACGCAGCCGTTTGACCCGATCGGCGACTTCGAGCCCATCAGCAATGTTGCTTTACTGCCCTTTGTTCTGGTGGCAACGCCGAAGCTGCAGGTCAGCTCGGTGAAAGATCTCATTCAGCTCGCCAAAGCCAAGCCGGGGTCCATCTCCTACGCATCATCAGGAAACGGAAGTTCGCTGCATCTGGCCAGCGTCCTGCTGACCAGCATGGCCGATGTGAACATGATGCATGTCCCATACAAAGGGGCCGCGCCGGCGGTCACCGATGTAATGGGCGGCCAGGTAGCCGTCATGTTCGACACCATTCCTTCCTCGCTGCCCAATGCGCAGGCGGGAAAACTGAAGATCCTGGCCGTCAGCAGTCCCGAAAGATCCCAGTTGCTGCCCAATGTGCCGACGATTGCCGAAACAGGCCTTCCGGGCTACGAGGTGGTGGGCTGGGCGGGCCTGCTTGCACCCAAGGGGACCTCTTCAGCCGTCATAGAAAAAATCAACATAGCGGTAAACAAAATCTTGCAGACTCCCGAAATGCGTGAACGCTTTACCGGACAGGGAGCAGAACCGGCCGCCACCACCCAATCGCAGTTCGCGGCACTGATGAAAGCCGAAGATACAAAATGGCAAAAGGTCATCAAAGAGTCCGGCATCAAAGCCCAATAGCCCGATCCGCTGATCAACACAGAGGCAAACACCATGAAAATCACGCTTAAACATCTGATGCTTAACGGACTCGTCGCATTGGCCGTCACCGCCGGAGTTCCCGCTTTCGCCAACGGGCCTATCAGCATCGTCGCCCCTTACCCGCCAGGGGGCGGTGTCGACTCTTTAGCCAGGTCCATAAGCCCGGAACTGGGCACCGCTCTGGGGAGCAACATAATTGTCGAAAATCGCCCTGGAGCCAACGGGATAATCGGCACGGATTTCGTCGCAAAGGCCAAACCCGACGGCAAGACGCTGCTGCTGGGCAACATTGGGCCCAACGCCGTGAACCAGTCGCTTTATCCCAAGCTGCCTTATGACTGCATCAAAGATTTCGTCCCCATAGGCTTGGTGGCGAAAACAACCCACGTCTTCGCTGTCCACCCCTCCATACCCGTCAAGACAGTTGCCGAGTTCATCGAATATGCAAAAAAGAGCCCAGGCCAACTCAGCTTTGCCTCGACAGGCACGGGCGGCTCACCCCATTTGGCAGGAGAGCTCTTTCAGCTGATGGCGGGGGTAAAAATGGTTCATGTGCCATACAAAGGCGCGGCAGCGGCCAATACAGACCTGCTTGGGGGCCACGTAAACGCCACATTCACCACCCTGCCCAGCGTCCTGCCTCATATCAAAGCGGGAAGCCTGCGAGCCTTGGCGGTAACCAGCACCAGCCGCTCCAGCGCCCTGCCCGACGTTCCAACGATGCAAGAAGCCGGTGTGGCGGGCTATTCCATGAACACCTGGTACGGGCTATTTGCCCCTGGCGGAAGCAAAAAAGACGTAGTCGACTCTTTAAACAAGAGTGTGACCGCAGTCATAAAGAATCCAGCCGTAGCCGCAAGGCTTGAAGGCCAAGGCTATGAAGTCGATTACAGCACGCCTGAAGAGTTCGCCGCCTACGTCAGCCAGGAGGTTGAAAAGTGGGGCGAGGTTGTCCAGAAAAGTAAATTAACCATAAATTAAATCGATAAGTCATGGAAACAGGCTCGTCTCCGGACCCATTAGCCACTTGCCAAGCGGGCAAGGTCACTGAAACCCTGGTTGAACAGGCTCTGGCGTATCGCTTCGACACACTGCCCGCCGATGTTATTGCGATAGCTAAACAGTGCATTCTGGACTGGTTTGCCGTGACAATAGCCGGCTGCGCCGAGCCTGTGCATGGCATTTTGCTAGGCGCCGAGCATCCGGGCTTCGAACAAAATGGATACGCTTCCGTTGTCGGGCAAGCCGGGCGGTACACGGCGCAGCAAGCGGCCTTGATCAATGGAACAACCGCCCATGCCCTGGATTTTGATGACGTCAACTTGTCCATATCCGGGCACCCGACGGCTGTTATTTTTTCCGCCCTGCTGGCTTTGGCCCAACAACACGGCAAGAGCGGAAAAGAGCTTATCACCGCCTTCGTCGCCGGCTATGAGACCGCTTGCCGGATTGGCCAGCTACTTGCGCCCGGCCACTTGGCACGGGGCTATCACGCCACCGGAACGATATGCACCTTTGGTGCCGCCGCCGCATGCGCACATCTTATTGGCTTGAACCCGATACAGACCGCAAGCGTGCTGGGCATAGCGGGAACGCAGGCCGCCGGACTGAAGGCAATGTTTGGGACCATGGCCAAGCCGCTGCATGCCGGGCTGGCCGCAAGAAATGGACTGGCCGCCGCTGTCCTGGTTCAGCACGGCCTTGATGGGCCTGTAAACATCTTCGAACATGGGATGGGCTTTTCCCTCACCCATAGTCCGGACTTCAATGCATCGAAGGCACTGGGCGAGCCCGATCAAGGCTTTCATATAAGAAATAATTTATTCAAATTCGACGCATCGTGCTTTGGAACGATAGCCACGCTGGAATGCATACGGCAAATCAAGCAGGAGCGGCCCATCGTGGCGTCGGAGATTAAAAAAGTAGCCATTCACGCCGATCGCACCGTCGATTCCATTTGCAACATCCAAAGTCCCAAAACTGGTACCGAAGCAAAGTTCAGCCTGCGCCAGAATGCCACCTATGCGCTGGCTGGATGGGATACAGGAAAAGCCGAAACCTACAACGACGCCCTTGCCAACGATAAAGACATCATCCAGCTTCGAGAAAAGGTCGACGTAAACCTGATGGATGGATGGCCACCGATGCAGGCGAAGGTCGAAATCGAAACACTGCAGGGACAACGCTACTGTGCGCTGGTCGATGCGGGCATGCCTTCAATGGATCTGCTTACGCAAAGCGAACGGCTTGAGCATAAGTTCTTCCAACTGGCCTCTCCATTACTTGGCCATGTAGCCTGCAAAAAACTTGCCGGCGACATTTCTGAATTTGAACGCCTTGAAAACCTTGGCGTGAAGGAAAGCAGAGGTTCGGCCCGGCATCCCGGAAGCTTCCCGGAGGTTTGGCTGTAGGGTGTCCAGCGCCTTTCTGGCAAAAATCGACCTACGCGTGCTCCAGCGGCGTGATCTTCGCCAGCACATCCGCCAGCGCGTCTTTGGCAACGTCAGTGTCATGCGCTACCTGGACGCGCAGCCAATAGCCGTCCGACAACCCGAAGAACCGGCACAAGCGAAGATCTGTGTCGGCCGTGATGGCCCGCATCCCCTTTACTATCTCGTTGATGCGCCGCGCCGAAACGCCGATCTCTTTCGCCAAGCGGTATTGGCTTATACCCAGCGGGGCCAAGAACTCTTCTTGCAATAGCTCCCCCGGGGTTACCGGAGCAATTTCACGAACCATAATTCGCTCTTTTCAGTGATAGTCCACAATTTCCAAGTCGTATGCATAGCCATCGCGCCATACGAAACAAATCCGCCATTGATCATTGATGCGAATACTATGCTGCCCTTTGCGGTTACCTTTCAGGGCTTCCAGGCGATTCTGGGGTGGAATGCGTAAATCTTCCAACCGCAAAGCCGCTTCCAGTTGACGCAATTTACGCAGAGCGACCCGCTCGATGTTCACGAAACGTGCAACCCGCCTGCCTTCATGCAAAGCCTGGGTATCAGGGCATTTGAACGATTCGATCATGGCCAAATAATAACGCCATGCGTTATTAAGGTCAAACATCACCTTAGGCAAGGTTTGGAATCTACTGGATCATTCCACCCTTATGGCCGGCTGTTTGATACTTATTAAGCAGGCTGCTAATAAACTTTAAAGCTCTCCTACCTCCACTCTTGCCCTTGCCCTTGCCGGTCAGAGTACTTTTTCGTCCTTCACGTCGAAGGCAAGTTCCACCTGCCTCCTTAACCATCTTACCGAGTCAATTCCATCCCAGCGCTTGGCCCAGATCATGGAATACGTTGTCTCGGCGATTTCGTCAGGAAGCTCCTTGATGGCCAAAGGGTACTGAGACAGCGCCAGTTCCGCGGCTCGCCTGGGCAATGTGGTGATGCAATCGCTTTCTAGAAGCACATGCGGTGCAAGAGCCAAATTGGACACGAAGAACTGGAATCGGCGACTCAGTCCCCGTTGAGCCAAAAGGCTATCGATCTCATTCGGCTGGCCAAGCATGGTGGATGTCGTAACGAATCGCAATGTGGTCAAAAGCTCGATGGTCAACTGCTTTTTCAGCACCGGATGCCCTTGCCGCATCACACAGACACGTCGATCCGTAAATAGAGGCTTGATCAGGCAAGAGCTCGGACAGCCATCAAAACGGCCTACGGCCAAATGCATTTGGCCGCTCAACAATGCTTCCGCGGGCACTTGGGAACCCGGGACAGGCGTAAAGTGAACGGAGACTGACGGCGCGGCCTTTGAAAAATTGCGAGCCATCCACGTCGATAGCATCGATTCTGTCAGGCTGTTGCTACCCACATGGAATACATCCTTGGCTGTGGCCGGATTAAACGGGTTGGCATGATCAAGGGTGGCGCGCGTTTCGTCCAATGCGCGCTGCAAACTGGGCCAGAGGGCAAGGGCATATGGAGTCGGCTCCAAGTGCCCACGAACTCGAACAAGCAAGGGATCACTAAACAGGCGTCGCAGTTTTGCCAAGTCCCGGCTGATTCCCGGCTGGGTGCGCGCCAGGATCTCAGCCGTCTTGGTCGCGCTTCTTGTGCGAAGCAAGGTATCCAGAACGGGAAGCAGATTCAGGTCAAACCGTCGAAGGGCTAAGTCTTGCATGGGTAACCTCGAAATCAACATATCAAAAATGGTATGAAGTCTTCTATTTTAATGATTTGACCGGCATACACAACGTACCTAGAGTGAGCTCTATCGGACTTGTAGACGCAATCTAAGGACATATGCCGCATACCATCGTTTCCATTCAGTTCAGCCACGAAACCAACACGTTCAGCAGCTCGATTACGGACATGGAGGCATTTCGCCGACGCATCTTTGTTGAAGGCGATTCGGTGGCGAAACGTTTTGCCGGGACCAGCACCGAATTGGGCGCGCATCTTGTGGCGGCGGAGCAATATGGCTGGACTTTGCGCCAACCCTTCGCCGCCCATGGCACGCCCTCCGGGTTGGTGTCGCGCCAAATGCTCGACCATTGCGTGCAGATGCTGACGCGCGCAGCGGCAGGCGCCGACGGCGCCCTGCTGGCTTTGCACGGAGCCATGGTCGCGGAAGGCATTGACGACGCCGAGGGATACATCCTTCAGCAACTTAGACACGTGTTAGGGCCGGACAAGCCGATAGTCATCACGCTGGATACGCATGCGAACGTAACTCCCAAGATGGGAGAGCTGATCAATGGCCTGTTCGTATATCGCACCTATCCGCATGTCGATCAGCATGCGCTCGCCCTTGAAGCCGCGGCATTGCTGAATCGAATGCTCACGACCGGCGACAGGTTCAACGTCCATGTATTCAAGCCCCCAATGCTGGATGGCGCCGATCATGGCCGCACGCATGGCCGTGGGCCCATGCCTAGACTGCTTGACAAGGCAAAGGCCATATGCCGGCAACACCCGGGCATAGAAGCCGTCGAGGTATCGGTCGGTTTCCCGTGGTCGGACATCGAGCAGGCTGGGCCGGCGGTAACCGTCACATCGTTGGCAGGTCGCGATCACGCAGGCGGCGTGATCCGGCCATTAATGGAGGAACTATGGAAGACCCGGGCAGAGCGATCGATTGAATTGCTTGATCTGCCCACGGTGATCCAGGAAATACAGCAAACACCAGAAGGAAACGGACCTATTGTCGTTGCGGATTTCAGTGACAACCCCGGGCATGGAGCGCCAGGCGACGGAGTGGCGCTGTTACGCGCTTTGCATAAAGCGGGCATTCGGGGAGTCGCGGCCGCCTGCATATGCGATCCAGAAGCCGTTCAGGAATGTGCCGCCGCGGGTGTCGGGGCGGAACTGCGGTTGACCTTCGGTGCGCGCCGTCTGCCCCAGGTATATGGCGAACCATTCAGCGGCCATTGCCGCGTGCAGCGGATCGGCGACGGGAACCTGGTGTACGAAGGCCCGATGCGCCGTGGAACGCGGCTGACGCTGGGCCCCACCGCCACCGTTATTTGCGGCGAGCTGACGGTTATCCTGACCACCAATAACATTCAGACGCAGGATCTGAGCTTTTTTCGATCCAATGGCGTGGACCCAACCCGCGCCAATGTGCTTGTTGTGAAATCGCAGCAGCATTTCAGGGCAGCCTTCGAACCTATCGCGCGGCGCGTGCTGCTGGCCGACAGCGGCGGCTTTGTTTCTCCCGACCTGTCCAGATTTACCTACCGTAAAGTCCGCAGGCCGATCTGGCCGCTGGATGAAATGCCCGACACATTGCCCTCGTTTATCTGAGGAACTGTTCAGTACCACTCAAACAAATACACCGCTAAAGGAGATTGACATGGATATGACGAAGAGATTTCGTAGAACTAAAGAAATTCTGATTATTTGTTTGGCTGCGATGATCGGAACCTTCGCATCTTCCGCCGCATGGGGCCAGAATGGTTCAAGTTGGCCAAACCGCCCGATAACACTCGTGGTACCGATAGCCGCCGGGGGCGGCACTGACATAATTGCGCGCGCTGTAGCCAACGAAATGACTTCTGTGCTGGGCCAGTCCATCGTGGTTCAGAACAAGGCCGGTGCCAATGGCACCATTGGCACCTCGGCGGTTGCCCGAGCCGAGCCAGACGGCTATACCATTATGGTCGGGTCCATCGGAACGCATGCCGCAAACGCATGCCTATATGACCTGCCCTACGATCCGGAAAAAGATTTCGAGCCAATTGCTCTACTGGCCAAGTACAACAATGTGATTGTTGTAAACCATGACTCCTCAATAGCATCCCTGCCGGATTTGATTTCACGGGCGAAGGCGGAGCCAGGCAAATTGACGTATGCGGTCACAGTGATTGGAAGCTCGTCACATTTAGCGATTGAACGGTTCAAGCAGATCGCCGATGTGGACATGCTTGCCATACCGTATA
This sequence comes from Pollutimonas rozaliensis, assembly GCF_048751585.1. Lineage (NCBI taxonomy): Bacteria > Pseudomonadati > Pseudomonadota > Betaproteobacteria > Burkholderiales > Alcaligenaceae > Pollutimonas > Pollutimonas rozaliensis. The sequence goes on from NZ_JAZHOB010000009.1 coordinate 212,098, forward strand.
ACGGTGCGTTGGCGGCCACAGCGGACCTGATGGGAGGGCGGGTCGATTTCATGCTGGATACGGTCGTCAGCCAATACGGCAACATTGCCGCGGGAAAGATGCGGGCCTTGGGGACGACAATGGCGGCTGGGCGCTCATCGGTGCTGCCTGACGTAAAGACAATTGCTGAGCAGGGTTATCCCACATTCGACACCGTGGGCTGGACGGGTCTATTCGCCCCCGCCGGCACCCCAAAGGAAATTGTCGAAAAAATCGCGACAGCTCTTCAAACCGTATATGCAACGGGCAAGTTGCAAAAAACACTGGGCAGCAAGGGGCTTGATGTAACCACGAATACGCCGAAGGAGTTCTCAAACTACGTCAAGCAAGAGCGCAAGACTTGGTGCGACGTCATCAAGCGCGCCAACATAAAGGTAGGCTGAATAAAAGTGAAACCGACTGTCTTCAACAATTTTCAGGGACGCAATGAAAACGTATTTTCCATCCGATCTTAAGTGCGTAGTGCTGCTGGGTGTGGACTTCGATGGACCGTGCCATGAAGTCGGGCGAGGTATTGCGCCACTGGGCATCCACTCCTGGGGCCGCTACTCCGCAAAAAGGGGCGTCCCCCGCCACCTGGAGATGTTCCAGCGGCTTGGCGTGCCCTGCACATTCTTTGTTCCCGGATATGACGCAGAACAATATCCGGACCTCGTCAAGGCCATCGACTCGTCAGGCTGCGAGGTTGCCGCTCATGGCTATCTTCACGAAGCCTGGGAAATGCCATTCGAAGAAGAAGAGGCGCTGCTACGCAAGACAAACGATATACTCGGCAACCTGCTGGGCAAGCAGGTACTGGGCTGGCGCTCGCCCTCGGGACGCAAGAGCGATCGCACCATGCAAGTGCTGAAGTCCATGGGCTATATCTATGATTCCAGCGATAAGGACTATGACCTTCCTTACAGGCTGCGCTTCTCCGATGGCGCGGGGGGCACCAACAATCTGATTGAGCTTCCCAACAATACCTATAGCCTGGACGATTTCCCGTTCTACAAGTTCAGCCACACGCCGCCATCAGAAGTCAGGGATCAATGGATCGATGAGTTCGAGCATATCTACAACAGCGATGGATTCTTTGTGCTGACGGTCCATCCGCGTTCCGGATGGGGCAGCGGCACTCCGTCCCGCTCACGTGCTTTCGAAGAGGTCATACGCCATATTCAACAGTATGACGGCGTCAGGTTTTTTTCCTGCGCCGGTTTTGCTCAATGGTGCCTGGCCAATCCCCATTACCTCGAAGAGGCTTGCCACACATGAAAACCGGTTTTCCCTGGCCCGAAGCCACGCGCAGTGTGGCCGCCGTCTCCGTCAACTTCGACGCGGAATCGTACGACCTGCTTACCACCACCCCGGAACGCCTGTTCGGCAGATTCTCATATGGACGTTACGGCGTGCGCGCCGGCCTGCCCCGCCTGCTTGATGTATTGGCCAAACACGGCATCCTCGCAACTTTCTTCGTCACCGGAAATGACGCGAACCGTCACGCGCAAGAGCTACGGCGCGTCGTGGCCGCCGGCCACGAGGTGGCCAGCCGAGGCGCCGACATGAAAAGGCCGCAACCCGACAATGAACTAGCATGGCTGCGCGATGGCGTGGAGGCGGTGGAGCAGGCTACAGGCGCAAAAGTGCTGGGCTATCGCAGCCCTGACAACGAGCTTTCGCCGTCAACCCTTCATCATTTGCTTGAACTGGGTCTTGACTATGATGCGACGTTTCAAGACGACGATACCCCTTATCGGTTTCTGCTACCCGCAGGTACTCTAGCCGAGATTCCCTCATCGTATGCACTTTCCGACGGGCCAGCCTATTCGGCCCGCCACACGCATGCGCGCCTGCTACAGATATGGCGTGACGAAACCCGGGCACTTTTGGATGTGAATGGCCTGATTCCGCTCGTATTGCATTTGCGGGGGGATTTTGGCTCTTCGCGCGTGGCCCGTATCGCCATGCTGAGCGAATATTTCTCCGAGATACAAGCTGAGCCCGGCATAAAGTTCATGACGTACGCCGCCTTGGCGCGCTGGACTCTCGATGTCAACTCCCCAGCCGAGCCTGATCCGTTTACCGCCCATGCGGCAACGCTGGAAAATACCATTTACAGGGGAGATTTGGCGGTCAAACCACTATAGGGCCAAGTCGTCGGGCGCTCCGGCGCCCTGCGCGATGCCGGCTTTTTCGAGATGGCAAATCACGCCAATTGTGCCTAATTGTTTTATACTAGGACAATACACAAGGAATTTTTTCCATGAATGCTGCCCTCTCTCCCATCGTCTCCGAGTTCGAGACCGAAGAACAAGCGGCCAATTATGGCCGCTGGTTTCGTGTGAAAGTGCAAGCCAGCCGCAACGATACTCGCCCAGGCATCTCTCACGACGAAGCAATGGCTCGTATTCGCGAAAAACTAAGCAATAAACTGGAAGATCAGGAAGAAGCCGGCACCCGACCGAATGGTCGGGACGGCTAAGTCCCAGGTATTACAACACTAAGAATCGGACAACCATGCTACCCATATCCTGGAGTGCCGCCGCACTTGATGACTTAGACAGCATCATCGGCTACATCGCAGACATTGATGTGCATGCCGCTCTAGCCATGCACGATCAAATTGAAAACTCGGTGCTGCCCGTCTCGGATTATCCCTATATATATAGACCGGGCCGTGTGCCCGGCACCCGCGAAATCATGGCGCACCCCAATTACATCATCGTGTGCGAAGTCCGGGACGATCACGTCAAGATTCTGGCCGTTATGCATACGCGCCAGGAATTCCCCTAAGCGATCCCTGCACTTGCGCATCCGCTTCAAAGGGCCATCCCAAAAGGATGGCCCTTTTTCCATACCCTGGCCCGCCGACTGGCTGGCAAGGCTGAGCCGGCGGCCGGAATAACGGCGCCGCGCTTGCAACGAATGACGCATAGCTTGCAACAATACGCAACGACAGAGCGGGATTGAGCCGGAACGGATTTGACAATCAGATGACGGGTTTCGATCCGCTAGTGACATACGGTTTCGTATTCATAGAACACCATACAAATGTTGTCACACGAACCCCATGCCTTCCCCCTGCTCGCGTAACAATTGACCTTCCCTGGCACATCGTTTTGACACAAAGTACAAAAAATAACGTCACAAGCGCATTTGCCTGACTCCGCCGACTGGTGGACCTTTCCGTTGTAAACATCTGCGGTTTGTTACAGGCAGGTCCGGAGCCGATGATAAATTGATCTTGGTCTCTCCGGCTTTTAGCGGATAGGCAGCAAATGAGGAGAATAGAAGTGCCCAATGAACATCCAGGCTCCAGGGCCCAGGCGCAACCGGCAATGGATAGCAATCCGCTTGCCCCGCTTGCTGCCTGCGCCAAAACTCGCCAGGTAGCGGTAGCGCGAATCAATGCCACACGGCATACGATCAACGCCGACCCACAAGGGCGACGCACGCGGCTCAACGACGCGGACGTGGGGAGGCTGGAATGGAATGTGCGGCCCAGGTCTCATCGAAACGTATCGCCGTATTGCTGACGCTGTTAAGTCGCGGCAATACATCAAGGTCAGGCACAAGCAATCAACACTAGCCTGATCTTCTCCGCGTCGGCGGCTGTGCCGGCCGACGCCTACAACCCGGTTGCCATCAGGCAATGCTCTTCGTTCGGATACCGCCACCCGGCGCATCCACTGCGGTAGCTATTGCCCGGCGGCTTGATATTGCATTTTTTCCTGTAAAGACTTTAAGAAAAAGAATCCTTGATGACGACTTCAACTCCGGTGCATGTCTCGACCGTTTTCAGCAGACTGAGACCGACGATAGCCATCCTGACGATCTCTTGCCTGCTGACGGCCTGCGCGATGGCTCCAGGCATGCGCATGGGCGCCAAAACCCAGTACGGCGATGCCACGGAGGACGCCGCGCCCGCGGGCACGCTGATCCCCATTACACCCGCCCTGATTGCCCAGCAAAGCAAGACGGCATCCAAGGGGGGTATCGACAAAGACATAAAACAGCTGTTCGGAACACGCAAGGTCTATCGTATCGGGCGCAGCGATGTCGTCAACATTGTTGTCTGGGGCCACCCGGAACTGGGCCTGACACCGGCCACATCCAACCGCAGCATGGGCTCCACCAGTCAAGCCGACGTCGGTAATGGCTATAACGTAAATCCCGACGGCACCATACAGTTCCCTTTCATCGGTCCGATCAAGATTGCCGGGCTGACTGAAAACGAAGCGCGCGAGCTGCTGACGCGGCGCCTGTCCAAATATGTGCATGACCCGCAGGTCACCGTGCGGGTTCAAGCCTACCGAAACGGCCGCATCTATGTGGATGGTGAAGTGCGCGTCCCCGGCTTGCAAACGCTGGACGACATCCCCATGACGCTGCCCGAGGCCATCAACCGCGCGGGCGGCTTCAGCGAGGAAGCGGATCGGTCATCCATTGCGCTGACCCGCAACGATAAAACCATCAATATCAATCTGTCCAGGCTGACCCGCCAAGGCGTCAACCCCAACCGCATCCTGCTGGCCAACGGCGACTTGCTGCGCGTGCGCAACCAGGTTGAATCGCAAGTGTTCATCATGGGCGAAGTGTGGACGCCCCGCGCGCAACCGCTGCATGACGGGCGTCTATCTTTGACCGAAGCCTTGGGTGAATCCGGCGGCCCGAATCCCTGGACAGCCGACGCCAGCCAGATCTATGTGGTGCGCAAAATGCCGGTTGAACTTGGCGGCGAAGACGCGCTGCCCGAGATCTATCACCTGGATGCCAGCTCGCCGGCGTCGTTCGTCCTGGCCAACGACTTCCAGCTGCAGCCCAGGGATGTGGTGTATGTGGACCCGGCGCCGGTGGTGCGATGGAATCGCTTCATCACCAACCTGCTCCCAAGCTACAACTCGCTGTTCATCAATACCCGCAACACAACGCGCTAAGACGATCATGACCATGCATAACATCCTGCTCGTTTGCATCGGCAATATATGCCGAAGTCCCGTGGCCGAGGCGCTTTTCAAGCGGCACTTCCCCGATAAGGCCGTGTATTCGGCGGGCCTGGCCGCACTGGTCGGCCACCCGGCCGACAGCACGGCGCAAGACATCGCCCGGGCGCACGGCCTGGATCTGTCGGCGCATCGCGCCCAACAGATCACGCGAGCCATGTGCACCAGCGCTGATTTGATCCTGGTCATGGAAGGCGATCAGCAAAATGAGCTGGCGACGCGCTACCCCTTGGCGCGGGGCAAGATCCGCTGCCTGGGCGAGCTGCCGGAGGGCCAGCGTTTCGACGTCGCCGATCCGTATAAAAAGCCGCGCGACGCGTTCGAACAAGCTTATGCCGCCATCGAGCGCGGCGTCGATCACTGGGTACAGCGTATCCGCCAAATCGGGTGAAGGCTCAAAACCAAGATGACAATACCTAATAACGACATGCAGCCCAGCCTCGCGGACCAAAAAGACAGGGACGACGTGGACCTGCTGGGCCTGCTCGACATCGTAATCGAAGCCCGCTGGCTCATCGCCGCCATTACCGCCGTCGTCCTCTTCTTCGGTGTCCTGTATGCCTTCCTGACGCAGCCGGTGTATCAGGCGGACAGTCTGATACAAGTGGAACAAGGCAACGGGCCGACAAGCAATGCGCTCAGTGAAATGGCCGCCCTATTCAACGTGCAGTCGCCCGCGTCGGCCGAGATCGAGATTCTTCGTTCCCGATTGGTGATCGGGCAGGCCGTGGATGACCTTCGGCTGCATCTGAGCGCACAGCCGGACTACGCGCCCTTCGTCGGCCGATGGCTGGCTTCGCGCGCAACGGGGCTGTCGAAACCCGGCTTTCTGGGTATGGACGGCTATGTGTCGGGTACGGAGTCCGTGCAGCTGGACCGCCTGGACATGCCCGCCGAACTGGAAGGAACCCCTCTGGCGCTGATCGCCACCGAGGACGGCTACACCCTGCTCGGAACAGATGAATCGGAGCTGGCCCATGGCAAGGTGGGTGAACTGGTGCCGTTCGAACTGCAGGGCGCGCCCGCCAGCATCCGGATCACCGCCTTGAGCGCAAAACCCGGCGCCCGTTTCATCGTGACCCGCCAGTCGCGCATCTCGATGATCAAGAGCCTGCAAAGCGCGCTTGAAGTATCCGAAAAGGGCAAGCAATCGGGTGTGCTGTCCGCCGTCATGGCCGGCACGGACCCTGGGCGCATTACCCACATACTGAATGCCATAGGCCAGGCCTACGTCGACCAGAACATCGAGCGCAAGGCGGCCGAAGCTGAAAAATCACTGGCCTTCCTGGATGATTTCCTGCCCGAGCTGAAAGAAAAGATGGATGCGGCCGCCGACCGCTATACGGCATTCCGCGACGAACACGGTACCTTCGATCTGGGTACGGAAGGCTCCCTGTCGCTGAATACGTCGGTACAACTGAAGTCGCAATTGTTCGCCCTGGAACAAAAGCGCCGCGAACAGGCGGCGCTGTACACCGAAGCCCACCCCACCATGCAGGTACTGGACCGTCAGATCGCGGCGGTCAAGAAGGAAATCGCGGAGCTATCGAAAAAGATCAGCAATCTTCCCGATCTGGAGCAGCAATTGCTTACGCTCATGCAAGACGTGAAAGTCAACGGCGAGCTCTATGTCAATCTGCTTAACAGCGCCCAGCAACTTCGGCTGGTCAAGGAAGGCAAGATCGGAAATGTGCGGGTCGTGGACACCGCCGTCGTTCCAACCAGGCCCATCCAGCCGAACAAGCCGCTGGTCCTGTCGGTGGCCCTGCTGCTGGGACTGGCGCTGGGCGTGGGCACGGCCTTCCTGCGCAACATGATGCGCCCCGGCATCAAGGACCCCGCCGACATCGAATCCACTCTGGGGCTGAACGTGTTCGCCACCGTACCCCATACAGCGGGTCAGGCCGAACTCCATCGCCTGATCATGGACCGCCGCCCGGGCAATCACGTTCTGGCGAACGTCACGCCAAGCGATCCGGCCATCGAAAGCTTGCGCAGCCTGCGCACCGCCTTGCAGTTCGGCATGCTGGACGCCCCCAACAATATCGTGCTGTTCAGCGGCCCCACACCGGGCATAGGAAAATCGTTCACCAGCGTCAACTTTGCAGCCGTGCTCGGCGCGGCCGGCAAGCGCGTCCTGCTGGTCGATGCCGACCTGCGCAAGGGCTATGTGCATCAGTACTTCGGCATGCAACGCCCCAAGGGCTTCAGCGAGCTGATCAGCGCCACGATTTCAACGGAGCAGGCCATACGGCCCAACGTCCTGCCCAACGTCGATCTGATCACCACCGGCGTACTGCCGCCGAATCCGGCCGAACTGCTGCTCTCGACGGCCGCTCCGAAGGTGCTCGAGGCGCTGTCCAGCCGCTACGACGTGGTGCTGCTGGATACCACCCCCATATTGGTGGTGTCCGACGCCATGGCATTGGCCTCGCATGCGGGCGCCGTCTTCCTGTTGGCTCGGGCCGGCGTCACGACACTGGGCGAGCTGGAAGAATCGGTCAAACGCCTGCGGCAATCCGGCTCAAGAATCAACGGTGTGATCTTCAACGATCTTTCGGCTTCCAATCGCCGCTATGGCAGCAAGTACGGCAGCTATCGGTATACCCACTATGAATACGGCTCAAAGGATGTCTGACCGGTGAACACCCTGGGCAAACAAGTCGGTCACGGCATCGCCTGGAACCTGGCCAATATGGTGGTCAGCCGCGGCGCCTCGGTGGTGTTCACGCTGTTCCTGGCGCGCTTCCTCACGCCCGACGCCTTCGGCCTGATGGCCATGATCGCCATCTGCTATGCCCTGGCCGATGTCTTGATGGTTTCGGGCTTCGGCCAAGCCATCATTCGGCAAAAGCAGCTGGAAGATATCGATCTATCGACGGCGTTTGTCACCAATCTCGCCTTCAGCGTGCTGATCTATTTAGCGCTTTACCTGTCGGCGCCCTGGGTCGCCCATTTTTATGAACAAGCGGAACTGATCTTATTGATTCGCGTCATTGGGCTCGTACTGTTCATCAATGCATTCAAGGTGGTCCAGCTGGCGCTGCTGAACCGGGCCATGGACTTCAAGTCGCTGATGCGTATTAATTCCGCCGCCACCATCATCGCAGGGACCATTGCGGTGTTCATGGCCTATGCCGGCCTGGGAGTGTGGAGCCTGGTCGCGCAATTCATGATCGCCGCCGCCGTATCCACAGCCTTGCTATGGCTAAGCGGCAATTGGCGGCCCAGCCTGGCTTTCAGCACGCGGGCCTTCCGCCGGATGTTTGGCTTCGGTTCCAAATTGACGCTGGAAAGCACCTTGAACGTGCTCTACGAAAATTCTTACGTGCTGGTCATCGGCCGTGTGTTCAGCGCCGAGGCGACAGGCCTGTATTACTTTGCCAAACGCATACGCGACCTGATCGTGGATCAGTTGAACAGTGCGGTCCAGCAAGCCACGTATCCGGCCATGGCGCAGCTTCAGGACGACCTGGACGGCCTGCGCCGGATGTACCGCATCGTGCTGCAGCTATTGTTCTACATCATGGCGCCAGCCTTGCTGCTGATCGCCATCCTGGCCGGCCCCCTGTTCGCGATTGCCTTCGATACCCGTTGGGCGGCGGCCGTGCCCTATCTGCAACTGTTGTGCATCGCCGGCATGCTGCTGCCCATCCATACGGTCAACTTCAACATGCTCAAAGTGCTGGGCAGGACCGATCTGGTGCTGTACACGGGCATGGCGAAAAAAGCCATACACCTGGCGCTTCTGGCGGCTTCGATTCCCTTTGGGCTTATCGGCATCGTGACGGGCCAGATCTTGGCCGTCGCACTGTCCAGCCTTTACTACATGTACTGCTCCGCCACCCAGATAGGCTACACCTGGCGCGCACAATTGCTGGATATGTTCGAGCCCATCGCGGTGGCCGCCATCTGCGCGGGCGCCACCGCCTGGCTGATGCATGCCGCCGCCTTGAGTTCCGGCTGGCATGCGCTGGCGGGCGGCCTTTGCTTTGCCATCCTCTATCTACTGCTCAGCCATCTTTCCGGCGTCGCAGGCTATGTGTTCCTGAAGGAAAAGCTGCAGGCTTGGCTTCAGCGCAACACAAGCAAAATTCAAGAGACCGAAACATGAGCCGTTTTCCAAACATGCCGCAGTGGACGACACCATGAAGCAGACCCTGTTCATCGGCGAATATGCATCCAGGAATGTCGGCGACGGCATCATCAAACTGGCCATTGAAAAGCTGTGTGCCGAACATGGCGTTGCGGCAACGTTTCGCGACTTCTACGGGGGCACGCCGGCTCCAGCGGCGGCCTCATCCGATACCGCCGCTGCGCAAGCCGCCGGCACAGCGCCCCGTACGCCCTCCTGGCCGCAACGCATATGGCGCGCCTTACTGCGCATCGCCTTGGTCAACTACGCCATCGCGCTGCTGTTCCACGCCACCCGCTATCGCCGCATTGCGACTGGCTATCAGGTGTCGCACTACCAACAAGTGGTAATCGGTGGAGGCAATCTGCTGATGGACAATTATCTGAATTTCCCCTTGCTCATTTTGCGCATCGTGCAACAGTGCGAGCGCCATGGCGTACCGGTCAAGCTGTTTTCGGTCGGCGCAGGAAAACGCTACAGCTGGCTGGGCCGAAAAATAACCGCGCGCATCCTGCGGTCCGAGGCCGTGGCCTGCGTGATCTGCCGCGATGGCAACACCTACGACCTGATCAAAGCCATCGGCGGAGAGGCGGTTCATCACAAGATCCGTTGCAGCGCTGATACGGGCCTGTATCTGACCCGCAACGACACCTTGGCAATGCAAACCAACACAGTAGGCCTGGGCGTCATCGCGCCCTCGGCCCTACAAGCCGTGGCACCCGAGCATTCCATGGCCGACCCGCAATACGCACTGCAATGGTGGGACGCCCTGATCGGTGCGTTGGCTGAGAAAGTCGGCGCCGACCACATCGAACTGATCTCCAACGGCTCGGGCGTCGACAACGACTTTGCATACACAGTCTGGCGCACGCTGTCGCCCAAGTACCCAGGCTTGTCGGTCTGCACATCCATCGCATCGCCCGCTGATCTGCTGCAGCGCATCGGCAACTACAAGGCGCTGGCGGCCTATCGCATGCATGCCGCGGTCACCGCAATGGCGCTGGACGTGCCCGTGATCGGATTCGAGTGGGATCCCAAGGTCTTGCAACTATTCACTTACTGCGGCAAGAGCGAGGCCTGCATTCCCCTTGCCGAGTTCACACAACATCCGGTGCACGACATCATCGCCACCCTGCTGCGCCAAACCCCGGCGCAGCTATCGGCGGTACGCCAAACACTGGATCGGGACTTCCGCCATGCAATCCATGCTTGATTCCGCCGCCTCTGCGCATAACCCGCCGGCCGCCGCGGCCGAACGCACAACGAGCGGCCGTGTGGCGCTGTTCATTCCTTCGCTGCATGGCGGCGGCGCGGAACGCGTCATGGTCTCGCTGGCCAATGGCCTGGCCGCCAAGGGGCTGGACGTGGATCTGGTGCTTGCCCGCAAGGCCGGCATCTACCTGGCCGATGTCTCGCCCGCCGTACGCATTGTGAATCTGCATGCGCCCCGTACGCGCCAGACCCTACGGCCCCTGGCACGCTACCTGCGCCAGGAATGCCCTGCCACCCTTGTGTCGGCCATGAACTACGTCAACGTCATCGCCAGCTGGGCCTGCCGAATCGCCAAGGTGCCGACCCGCCTGGTCTTGACTGAACACGCCAACCTGAGCCAGTTGCTGTCGGACTCGAACCCTGGCATGGCGTGGTGCCTGCCCTGGCTGATGCGGCCCGCATATGCGCGCGCCGATGCCATTATTGCCGTCTCCGACGGCGTCGCCCAGGACTTGGCCCGCAGGCTGGGCTGCGCGCCCGAACGCATCCATACGCGCCACAACCCTATCGACACCGCGGCCCTGGCTACCAAGAGCACGGAACCGCTGGACCATCCCTGGTTCGCCCCGGGCGCGCCGCCCGTGATCGTCGCAGCGGGCCGTCTCAGTCCCGAAAAAGATTTTCCGACCCTGATCCGCGCGTTCGACCTGCTGCGCGCGCAGCGTCCCCTTCGACTGGCCATACTGGGGGAAGGCGGACAACGCCCGGCGCTGGAAGCCCAGATCAACGAATTGCATTGCAAAGACGACATCCTGCTGGCGGGCTTTCAAACCAATCCCTATGCCTGGATGGGCCGGGCCGGCGTCTTCGTGCTGAGTTCCCGCTGGGAAGGGTTTGGCAATGTGCTCGTCGAAGCCATGGCCTGCGGCGCGCCCGTCGTCAGCACCGCCTGCCCCAGCGGTCCGGAGGAAATCCTGGGTAAAGGCCGCTGGGGCAGGCTCGTGCCCGTGGGCGACCCCGGCGCGCTGGCGCAGGCCATAGACCAGACCCTGGAAGACCCGCACCCGCCCGATGTCCGGCTGCGCGCGCAAGACTTCAACGTCGATCGGGTGGTCGAAACCTATTTACCGCTATTGCTTCCTCGCGCCACGGCGCCACTATCCCTATGACACGCAGCCAAGGAATACCATGTGCGGCCTGACCGGCTTCCATACGCTGGACGCCAGCGCACCCCTGCATAGCACCGCCCGCCACATGGCGGACGCGCTTACGCACCGCGGACCGGACGACGAGGGCGTCTGGGCCGATGAATCCTGCGGCCTGGCACTGGCACACCGCCGGCTTTCCGTGCTGGAGCTGTCCGCGGCCGGGCACCAGCCCATGCTGTCGTCCGATCAGCGCCATGTCATTGTCTTCAACGGCGAAATCTACAACCACCTGAATCTGCGCCGACAACTGGAGGCGGAGGGCGGCGCCCCCCACTGGCGCGGCCATTCCGACACGGAAACACTGCTGGCCTGCGCCAGCGCCTGGGGCCTGCGGAAAACGCTGACGGCGGCCACCGGCATGTTTGCCTTCGCCCTGTGGGATCGCCAGACCAGACAGCTTTTCCTGGCGCGCGACCGGCTCGGCGAAAAGCCCTTGTATTGGGGCTGGCAGAACGGCGTACTGCTGTTCGGCTCCGAGCTGAAGGCGCTGCGCCGCCACCCCGCTTTCCAGGCTGACGTGGATCGGCAGGCACTGGCCGCCTTCATGCGACATGGCTACATCAGCGCGCCTCATAGCATCTACCAAGGCGTGCACAAGCTGCCCCCCGGCCACTTGCTTGCGCTGAACCTGGCAGATTCGGCTCAAGCCCGGGCGGCACAACCCATGGCCTACTGGACGGTCGCGGAAACCGTTGCCTCCGGCCTGCGCCATCCGATTGAAGGAACACCCAAGGACGCGGTGAATGCGCTGGAGCAGCAGTTGTCGCTTAGCGTGCGCAGCCAGATGCTGTCCGATGTGCCTCTGGGCGCCTTCCTTAGCGGCGGCATCGACAGCAGCGCCATCGTGGCGCTGATGCAAGCGCACAGCATGCAGCCGGTACGCACATTCACTATCGGCTTCGACGATGTCCGCTACAACGAGGCGCCGCATGCGGCGGCCATCGCCCAGCACCTGGGAACCGAGCATACCGAAATGGTCGTACAGCCCAGCGACGCGCTGGACCTGATCCCGGCGCTGCCCCATATTTACGACGAACCCTTCGCCGACAGTTCGCAGATTCCCACACTGCTCGTCAGCAAGCTGACCCGGGCACATGTAACCGTGGCGCTGAGCGGCGATGGCGGCGACGAGCTTTTCGGGGGTTACAACACATTTCGCTTTGCGCCCCGTTTGTGGCGCCGCATACAAAGCGTACCCAAACCGCTGCGCGGGCTGGCGGCCTCGGTGCTGGCGGGAGTGCCTCCCGCCCGTTGGGACGCCATGCTTGAGGGCCTGCGCCGCGCATCGTCGGGACGCCTGGCACGCAACATCAATGCCGACAAGCTGCACAAGCTTTCGACCTTGCTCTCGTCGCCCGATCAGCGCGATTTCTTTCGCCAGCTCAGCAGCCACTGGGCCGATCCCGGCGCACTGGTGCGCGATGCGTCCGAAGCTCCCACGCCGCTGACGGAACCCGGCGCGCTGCCCCAGACAGACTGCTTCGAACACGACATGATGGCCGCCAATACCACCATGTACATGCCCGACGACATCCTGGTCAAGGTGGACCGGGCCGCCATGGCGCATAGCCTGGAAGTACGCGTTCCCATGCTGGATCACCGAGTCGTGGAGCTGGCCTGGCGCATGCCGCTGGCCTGGAAGATCAGGGCCGGCGAAGGCAAGTGGCCTCTACGCCAACTGCTGTACCGGCACGTCCCCCAAGCGCTGATGGATAGGCCCAAGAAAGGTTTTTCCGTGCCCCTGGGCGACTGGCTGCGCGGCCCCCTGCGCGAATGGGCCCATGCGCTGCTCGACCCGGCGCGATTGGCCCGCGAAGGCTACTTGAATGCCGATCCCATCCAGCATGCCTGGCAGCAGCACCAGGTCGGACATCAAGACCATTCACAACGCCTGTGGTGCGTGCTTTCCTTCCAGGCCTGGCTACAGGCGCAACAAACATGACAACACCCATTCACATTACCCATGTCATCGTCGGCCTGGACGTAGGCGGAGCCGAACGGTTTCTGCTTCGCCTGATTGACGCTCACCGCGGCAATCCGCAGTATGCGCACCGGGTGATTTCGCTGACGGGCAAAGGGACACTGGGCCCCCAACTGGAAGCGCAAGGCATAGCCGTCACCGCCTTGGGAATGCAGTCGTTGCGGGATACGCCGCGCACCTATATACGCTTGAAGCGCGCGCTGCAGGCCCATCGGCCGGACGTGCTGCAATGCTGGATGTACTACGCAGACCTGCTCGGCGGCCTGGCCGGCCGGCGGCTGGGCATCAAGCGCATCCTGTGGGGCATCCGGAATTCCCACTTCGAGTCGGGCGGTACGCGGCTGAAGCGGGCCGTGCGCCGCAGCTGCGCCATCGCATCCCGCCACCTGCCCTGGCGCATCGTCTGCGTGGCCGATTCGGCACTGGAAGTCCATGCCCGGGCCGGCTATGACCGCAGCCGCATGGAAGTCATCCACAACGGCTACGATCCGGAAACCTTCACTTACTCGGACACCGGACGCCACAGGCTGCGGCGCGAACTGGGCATCCCTCCCGACAGCCTGGTCATCGGTTCCCTTGGAAGGTACAGCGCGGCCAAGGACCATCACAGCTTTGTGCAGGCGGCCGACGCCGCCATGCGCCAGCGCCGCGGCTTGTATTTCATGCTGGTGGGGCGCGACCTGACCCGCGAGAACCAGGCGCTGGCCCGCCAGATCGCCGCCACCCCGCATCCGGAGCGATTCTTGCTGCTGGGGCAACGCAGCGACGTGATCGACTGCCTTAGCGCCATGGACGTATTCTGCCTGCACTCGCGCACCGAAGGCTTTCCCAACGCACTGGGCGAAGCCATGTGCGCCGCACGGCCTTGCATCACCACCGACGTCGGCGATGCCCGCCAACTGCTTGGGCAGGGCGGCCGTGTCGTTCCCGCAGGCGATGTGCCGGCCCTGACGCAAGCCATGATCCACATGGCCGATTTGGATGCTACCCAATTGCAAGCCATGGGTGCCCGCGCGCGCGGACGCATCGCCGATCACTACACGATGAATCATGCGGTCGATCGATTCGAATCCCTATACCAGACAGCCATGGCGCTGCCTTATTGATCCAAAGGTGAACGATGTCACTGAAAGAATTGATCCTGAAATACGCTCCGGTCGCCGTACAGGATGCCGGCATCAGCGTCTACAACACGCACTTGTACCGGCAACGGCATCGGGGCGAGTACAAGGCCTATCAACGCTATTACCGCGATTTTGAACAGGCCGGAGCCGATCGGATTGCTCAGGAGGCCGCCCGGCGGCAGGCCCTGTTCCTGCAATGGGCCACAGAAAAATCGCCCTGGTATGCCCCGCATCGCGGCAAGGAACTGCATGAGTTTCCCATCCTGGAAAAAGAGCAACTGCTGGCCCATATGGATCAGATCCGCAGCATCGAAGAACGCGAGGGCATTGTCAGCCTGACCGGAGGCACCACAGGCGCGTCCATGAAGGTGATCTACCACCCGGAAGACATGCAGGAACGCTTCGCGCTGAAGGACTACTTCCGTTCGCGCTACGGCTACAAGCTGGGCCGCAAGGTGGCGTGGTTCAGCGGCAAAAGCCTGTTGCGGCCCGTCGACCTGGCATCCGGGCGAATCTGGCGCGACGACCATATCAACAAGATCCGCTTTTTCTCGACCTTCCATATCGGACCGCAGTATTTCGACGCCTATTGGCGGGCGCTACAGGATTTCCAACCCGACTACATCGTGGGCTTTCCATCCAGCGTGCTGGACCTGTGCGCCATGGCGCAGGAACGCGGCCTGCGCTACGACGGCAAGGTCGACACCTTTTTCCCCACTGCCGAAACCGTCTTGCCGGTACATCGGGAACTGATCCCGGCCATGCTGGGCTGCCGCGTGGTGGACCAGTACGCCGCATCCGAGGGCGCCCCCTTCATTCTGGAATGCCCCGAAGGGTCTTTGCACATCCACCCATTGACGGGCGTGTTCGAAGTGGTGGACGAGGCCATGCAGCCCGCCCGCGAAGGCGAAATTCTGGTGACCTCGTTCACCACGCGCGGCACCCCCTTGATCCGTTACCGCATCGGCGACCGCATCAGCCTGGCGCCGGACGATCACCGCTGCGCCTGCGGATCCTGCTTTCCAGTGGTCAAGCATATCGATGGACGAACCGCCGATTTCATCTGGTCGCCCGAGAACGGCAAGGTCAACCTGGGCAATATCAGCAATAGCACCAAGGACGCCGAAGGCATCATTTGCTTCCAGATCGTCCAGGAAACGCCGGACGCCGTAGACGTGGCCTTGATGGCGAACCAGCGTTTCACGCAAGAACAGCGCGAGAACTTCCTTCATGCCTTGTCCCTTAGGCTGGGCAAATCCATGCGCATCAACCTGGATGTGGTCGACCACATTCCGCGCGAGGCCAGCGGCAAGTTCCGCATCGTCAAGAACCGCCTGTCCCCCGCCGCCATGCGTCCCCTGGCGCAAGGCTGAACAAGATGGAATTGATCGGCTCCCCCCTGCAACTGGCCAGCGCCCTACTTGTCAATGTCCTGGGCCTTTTGCTGGCCTTCAAGGCCGGCCGCATGCTGGACGTTCGCAAAGGCCGCGTCATGCTGCTGTACGCCTGGCACTCCATGTTCTGCCTGGCATATGCCATTTACGCCGTCCAGAACGGCGCCGACGCCCTGGTCTATTACATGAAGGCGCAGCAGGGCGAGTTCATGGCCCCTTTCGGCACTGGCGCCGTCGTCAATATCGCCACACTGTTCGTCACCGGGCTCGATCTGTCATTTCTGGGCGCCTGCCTGCTGTTCAATATCTTTGGCGCGATCGGACTGATTGCCTTCGATGCCTGCCTGCAGGCTGCCACCGCCGACAAAACCAAGCTGCTGCGCCGGTTCGCTACCTTGATCGTACTGCTGCCTTCGATCAGTTTCTGGTCATCGGCCCTGGGCAAGGACGCGCTGGCCTTCATGGCCGCCGCGCTAACGCTTTACGCCACGCTGAATATGAGCCGCCGCGTCATCTTGCTGGCGACATCCATCTTCATCATGGCCCTGGTCCGGCCGCACATTGCAGGCATCATGGTCATAGCCCTGGCCGGATCACTGGTGCTGCAACGCCGCCTGCCGCTGGGCCAGCGGTTATTCCTGGGCGCTGCCGCCCTGGCCGCCACCGCGGCCATGGTCCCCTTTGCCCTGACCTACGCCGGACTGGGCGACGCCAGCGGCGCCGACGACATCATGAACTATGTCGAGCACCGCCAGTCCCTTAACACCCAGGGTGGCAGCAGTGTTGACATCGCATCAATGAGCCTGCCCCTGCAATTGTTCAGCTATCTGTTCCGGCCCATGCCTTATGAAGCCGGCAGTATTTTCGGCCTGGCGGCTTCAATCGACAACGTAGTCCTGGTTTTCCTGGCGGTGGCGGGCGGCGCCCAGATCATCAGGCACCGGCGGCACAAGCTGGTGGGCAATCGGGCCTTCATGTGGTTTTACTGCCTGCTGACCTGGCTGATTCTGGCCATTACCACCGCCAATCTGGGCATCGCGGTTCGGCAAAAATGGATGTTCGCGCCCATCCTGATCTACCTGTTCATCTCGTTGCTGGGCCGCAGGCGCCAGCCCAATCCGCATCGCAGCCTTCGAACCCGCCCGTCCCTGTCACAACCCGCGTCCGCCTCCGGCATGGTGAAGTCATGACTTTTTTATTGATCGCCGGTTTTCCCGATTCCATTCTTCATTTCAGAGGCGCCTTGCTGGACGCCTTGCAAGCCCAAGGCCTGGATGTGCATGTGGCCGCTCCCGGCCTTGGAGCCGGGTCGCCCATGCACCGGGCACTACAGGCACGCGGCCTGACCGTCCATGATATTCCGCTGCAGCGCACCGGCATGAACCCCGCCAAGGACCTGCGCAGCCTGATCAGCCTGTGGCGCCTGATGCGCCGCCTGCGCCCCCGCTACACCCTGGCCTACACCATCAAGCCCGTCATCTACGGCACACTGGCGGGATGGCTGGCGGGCGTACCGCAACGCTACGCGCTGATCACCGGCCTGGGCTACGCCTTTCAGGGTAATGATCAAACGAAAGACCGGCGCGGCAGGTTGCGCACCATTGTGCAGGCGCTGTATCGGCAAGGACTGAACAAAGCCCATAAGACCTTTTTTCAGAACCCGGACGACGAAGCCTTGTTCCGTGCCTTGAAAATTCTGTCCGCCCGTCAGGACACCTGCATAGTGAACGGCTCCGGCGTCGACCTGGACCGCTACCAGGTCGCACCGCTGCCTCCCGCCCCGCACTTCCTGCTGATCGCCAGGCTGCTGGGCGACAAGGGCGTGCGCGAATACGCCGCGGCGGCGGCGCGCATGCGGGCCGCGCATCCTGAATGCACCTTCAGCCTGGCCGGCTGGATAGACGACAACCCCGATGCCATTTCCCACAGTGAGCTACATGACTGGATCGCAGCGGGCGACATCGACTACCTGGGCCGCCTTGACGATGTGCGCCCCGCCATCGCCGCATGCAGCGTATATGTGCTGCCGTCTTATCGGGAGGGCACGCCCCGCACCGTCCTGGAAGCCATGGCCATGGGCCGCGCCATCATCACCACCGACGCCCCGGGCTGCCGGCAAACGGTGGAGGAAGGCCGCAACGGCTACCTGGTGCCGCCCCGGTCCGTGGATGAACTGGTTCAGGCCATGGAAAGCCTGTACGCCGCCCCCGAGCTGATCGCTTCCATGGGCGCCCAGTCGCGCGCCATGGCGGAGGACCGTTACAACGTCCACAAGATCAACGCCACCATGCTGCGGGAAATAGGCATTGCATCATGATCAAAAGACTGTTCGACATCGTCGCCGCCACCACCGCCCTGCTGCTGCTGTCGCCCGTGCTGGCATGCGTGGCCGTATTGGTTGCCCTGAAAATGGGCCGCCCCATCCTCTTTAAACAGCAGCGCCCCGGCTTGCATGAGAAGCCCTTCCTGATGCTGAAATTTCGCACCATGCGCCACGCCACCGATGCCCGAGGGCAAGAGCTGGACGATGCGCAACGCCTGACCCCCTTTGGCCGCTGGCTGCGTTCGACCAGCCTGGACGAATTGCCTGAATTGTGGAACGTGCTGAAAGGCGAGCTGAGCCTGGTGGGGCCCCGCCCTCTGCTGATGGAGTATCTGCCCCGCTACGACAGCGTACAGCGCCGCCGGCACGAAGTGCGCCCCGGCCTGACAGGCTGGGCGCAAGTCAATGGACGCAACGCGGTGGACTGGGAGGAGCGCTTTCAACTGGACGTGTGGTATGTGGACCACCGCAGCTTCTGGCTGGACATGAAAATACTGGCCATGACCGTGCAGCTGGTGCTGACCCGCAAAGGCGTCAATGCCCAGGGTGAAGCCACCATGCGCAAGTTCACCGGGAACGAACGATGAAGCACCTGGCCATCATGGGCGCGGGCGGCCACGGCCGCGTCATTGCCGATGCCGCGCAGAGCAGCGGCTGGCCCGTGATCGATTTCTATGACGACGCCTGGCCCAACATCGGCCGCGACACCGATCCCTGGCCCGTAGTCGGCGATGCCTCGCTGCTATTCGCCCAGCTACGGAACTATCAGGGCGTGATCGTCGGCATCGGCAACAACCGGGTCCGAGCCGACATGCAGCGACGCCTGTGCGACGCGGGCGCGTCCTTGGTGTCCGTGGTCCATCCCACCGCCGTCATCAGCCGCCATGCCGAATTGGGCGTGGGCTGCGCCGTGTTCGCTCGGGCCGTCGTGAACGTGGGGGCCCGGATAGGCGCGGGAGTCATCCTGAACACAGGCTGCACTGTCGAACATGACTGCCTGATCGACGATTTTGTACACATCGGACCCAACGCGGGACTGGGCGGCGGCGTCCACATCGGCCAGCAAAGCTGGGTGGGCCTCGGCGCCAGCATCAATCATCTTATTCATATTGGACGCAACAGCACCATAGGCAGCGGCACGACCGTGATCCGCGACGTGCCCGACGCGATGGTGGCTGTCGGGACGCCGGCGCGCGCCCGACCCATCTGAGCAAGCCCCTTAACCCTTCCTGAGCAGAGCTGAACATTATGTTGAATACCGCTTTCTCCTCTTGGCCCCATTACACCGACGAGGAAGTCCAGGCCGTCGGCAACGTCTTGCTATCCAACAAGGTCAATTATTGGACCGGTCAGGAATGCCGCCATTTCGAAAAGGAATTCGCCGCCTGGGCCGGCTGCGCCCACGCCGTGGCGGTGGGCAACGGCACCCAGGCACTGGAGGCCGCCTTGATGGCTCTGGGAATTGGGCCGGGCGACGAAGTCATCGTCCCTCCCCGCACCTTCCTGGCCTCGGTGTCGTGTATTGTTCTGGCCGGCGCAACCCCTGTGTTTGCCGACGTCGACCGCGACTCGCAGAACATCACGGCCGACACCATTGCCGCCGTCATCACGCCCCGCACCCGCGCCATCATTTGCGTCCATCTGGCCGGATGGCCCTGCGACATGGACCCCATCATGGCATTGGCCGAGCTGCATGGCCTATGGGTGGTCGAAGACTGCGCACAAGCACACGGCGCCCGCTACAAGGACCGTCCCGTGGGTTCCATTGGCGATATCGGCGCCTGGTCTTTCTGCCAGGACAAGATCATGACCACGGGCGGCGAAGGGGGCATGGTCACCACCAACACCAAGGCGCTGTGGCGCAAAATCTGGGCGCATAAGGACCATGGAAAAAGCTGGGAAGCCGTCTACGAACGCCAGCATCCTCCCGGCTTCCGATGGCTGCATGAAAGCTTCGGCACCAACTGGCGCATGCAGGAAACCCAGGCTGTCATCGGCCGCATCCAGTTGCAGCGCATGCCGGACTGGCACACGATAAGGCAGGCCCACGCCCGCCGCATATGGAATGCGGCACGGCAACTGCCTGGACTGCGCGTACCGACGCTGCCCAGCCACTGCCACCATGCCGCCTACAAATGCTATGTCTTTGTCGAGCCTGACAAGCTGGCAGAAGGTTGGGACCGCGACCGCATCGTCCAGGAAATCACCGCGCGGGGCGTGCCATGCTACCAGGGTTCATGCTCGGAGGTGTATCTGGAAAAAGCCTTCGATGGAACAGGCTGGCGCCCCGCCCGACGTCTGCCGGTGGCACGCGAGCTGGGGGAAACATCCTTGATGTTCCTGGTCCATCCCACCCTGGAATATCACCACATCACCAGAACCTGCATAGCGCTTGCCGAAGTCATGCACGCAGCAAGCAAAGTCGCGCAAACCCATGGACACTGAACACATCCTGCAGGTTCGCAGCCACGCACTGCGGGAACGCCTGCTTGCGCTTTCCCCGCGCAACAAACGCGCACTGCAGGTTGCCGTGGACATCCTGCTTATATGGCTGGCCTTATGGCTGGCATTTTTTGTCCGCCTGGGCGACCCCTGGGTTGTCCAACCGCTGGGCGCCCATGCCTGGCTGTTTGCCGCCGCCCCATTGACCGCCATCCCGCTCTTCATCCGCTATGGCCTATACCGCGCGGTGATGCGCTATCTGGGGACGGAGGCCCTGACCACGATTGCCCGCGTCGTGACCGCCGCCGCCGCCCTGCTGACCGCCGCCGTATACCTGTACGGCGACGCACCAGCCGTTGTGCCGCGCTCGACCATCGTTATCTATTGGCTGCTTAGCCTTATGTTCATTGGCGGCCTGCGGATCCTGATGCGTCACTATTTCAACGATGTCCAATTCGGCGAACAAACCCTGCCGCTGATACCCAATGGCGGTAAACGCAAGGAAGAACGCCCGCGCGTGATCATCTACGGCGCGGGAGCCGCCGGCAATCAGCTATTGCAAGCCCTGCGCCTGGGCGGCGAATTGCTGCCGGTGGGCTTCATGGACGACAACAAGGACCTGGACGGTCGCGTCATGGCGGGCCTGCAAGTGTACTGTTCCGACCGGATCGACTACATGCTGCGCGATACCGACGCACAGGAAATATTGGTGGCGATTCCATCGGCATCACGCGCGCGCCGCTATCAGATCATGAGCAGGCTGGCTCCCTACGCCATACCGGTACGCACCCTGCCCGGACTGATGGACCTGGCCGCCGGCCGAGTCCAAGTCGAAGCCCTGCGCGAAGTGCGCATCGACGACCTGCTCGGGCGCGATCCAGTCGCGCCGGACCCCACGCTGTTCGCACGCTGCATACACGACCAGGTGGTCATGGTGACCGGGGCGGGCGGGTCCATTGGTTCGGAGCTGTGCCGGCAGATTATGCGCAGCACACCGCGGATGCTTATATTGTTCGAGCATTCGGAATTTGCGCTATACGCCATACAACGCGAGCTTGAAGCGCATATTGGCAGCGCCGGGCTTTCGGTGCGGGTCATGCCCGTACTGGGTTCCGTGCGCAACCCCACCCGTCTGCTGGATGTCATGAGCGCCTGGAAAGTGAATACGGTATACCATGCAGCCGCCTACAAGCATGTGCCCTTGGTCGAACACAATATCGCCGAAGGCATCGTCAACAACACCTTCGGCACCCTATACGCCGCCCAAGCGGCCTTGCGCGCAGGCGTCAGCAACTTTGTACTGGTATCCACCGACAAAGCCGTGCGGCCCACCAATGTGATGGGCGGCACCAAGCGCATGGCCGAGCTGGTGTTGCAGGCGTTGGCCAAGGAGCCAAAGCCCATTCTATACGGCAGCCAGACCGATTCCGCGGCAAACCGAACGCGTTTCACCATGGTGCGTTTCGGCAATGTGCTGGGCTCGTCGGGCTCGGTCATTCCGCTGTTCAAGCAACAAATACGCCAGGGCGGGCCGGTTACCGTCACGCACCCCGAGATCACGCGCTACTTCATGACCATCCCTGAAGCCGCCCAACTAGTGATACAGGCAGGGTCCATGGGCATGGGCGGCGACGTCTTCGTGCTGGACATGGGCGAACCCGTGAAGATTGCCGAGCTGGCTGAGAAAATGATCCAGCTGTCGGGCTTAAGTGTGCGCAATCCGGACAACGCCGACGGCGACATCGATATCCGCTACACCGGGCTGCGCCCCGGCGAGAAACTGTATGAAGAATTGTTGATCGGCGATAACGTATCGCCCACCGACCATCCCATGATCATGCGCGCGAATGAAAAGCACCTGTCCTGGAAGGCTCTGAAAGAAGCATTGACGGGGCTGGATGCCGCAATTCGCGCGGATGATTATCCGCGTTCGCGCGAGCTGTTCTATGAATTGGTGGATGGCTACACGGCCAATAATGAGATTGTGGACTTGATTTACCAGGAGCGTGCAAGCGGCGCTATAGCGAGGGCTCCAGCCTTGTCCACCACCGGCTGATTCATGCTGTGGACACGGTATTGTCAGCTCTTCAGACTTCAGGCCACATCCTGTCGCCACTAACGAATATGCCCGCTTTAGCGGGCATATTCGTTTAACAAGGCTTTCGTTGCCTACTCCACTTTTATCCCCGCCTTCTTGATGACGTCGCCCCACACCTGGATCTCCGACACCACGAATTCACCGAACTGCTTGCTGCTGCCTTCGTAGGCATCCAGGCCGCGTTTCTGGAAGTCCTGCTGGACCTCTGCACTGGCGAAGACGCGCTGCATGGCGTCGCCCAGCTTCTTGGCGATTTCGCCGTCCACGCCCTTGGGCGCAAACAGGCCGAACCACAGCGTTGCGTCGAAGCCTTTGATGCCCTGCTCGTCGAAGGTCTTTACATCGGGCAGTACGGCCGAACGTTTCATGGTCGTAACGCCCAGCGCCTTGATCTTGCCTGACTGCACATAGGGCAGCGCGGTGGGAAGGGGTTCGAGCAGAAAGTCGATTTGCCCGCCCATCAGGTCGGTCATCGCCGGAGCGCCGCCTTTATAAGGTATGTGCATCCATTTTGCCCCGGTGCGCAGCTTCAGCATTTCGGTCTTGATGTGATGGCTGGTGCCCGCGCCCGCCGAACCGTAGTTGATGGTGCCGGGCTCCTTCTTGTCGACCTCGACCAACTGGCCCAGGCTGCTCCATTTGGAATTGGATGCCACCACGAGAAGGCTGGCCGCCGAACCGATGCCGCCCAAGGCGACAAAATCCTTGGTGGGCGAATAGCCCAGATTCTTGTACAGATTGGGCGCCACGGCGATCGTGCTGCTGGCGCCCAACAATACCGTGTAGCCGTCCGGCTCGCTGGTGGCCGCGGCCATGGTGCCTATGGTGCCGCCCGCACCGGCGCGATTCTCGACAACGATGCTGACGCCCAGTTCTTTGCCCAAATAGCTGGCCGTCAAGCGGGCCACGGTATCGTTGATGCCGCCCGCCGGAAACGGCACGATCATCCTTAAGGCCCGGTCGGGCCAGGCCTGGGCCGCGCCCGCGGCGCACAGCGCCAATGCAATCAGACTGCCTTTCAATAGCGCGCGCAAGCGCGTTCGAGAACGTGTAGTGTTGCTCATAGTCTCCTCCGTTGTGGTTGAACCCGGCGCAGGCCCACAGGCATATGCTTGCCCTTGCGCGCCCCGCCCGGCCTTACTTCTTTATTGCTTAAACATGACCATATTTCTGCAGCGCCTCGGCCAGCGACATACCCTTGCTCAAGCTGTCGCGGATATCGATCTCCTGCTGGGTCAGTACTTCGGACTTTTCCAGTACCTCTTGCACAATGGCTTGCGGGATGACCAGCGCGCCATCGTCGTCGCCCAGGATGAAATCGCCCGGCTCGACGGCCACGCGCCTGCCGGTGGCGCCTGTCAGGAAGACCGGCACGTTCCATGCATTGACCTTCCAGCGGCTGATGGACTGCACCGGCGTGCGGAAGCGCCCGAACACCGTGAAACCCAGAGCATTGATCCAGCTGGTATCGCGCAGCCCGCCATCGACCAGTGCGCCCACGCTGCCCTTCTCCTTCATGCCGATGGAAATGAGTTCGCCGAAATAGCAAATGCCATCGCCGTCGCCCGACCAGACCGATACGTCGCCTTCCGACAGACCCGCGCAGGCCTTCATTTTTTCGGCATCACCGCCAAAGCCGTAGGGCGTCATCTGCCCGCGAATGGTGTAGGCCCAGCCCGCCAGACGCTCTGTGCCTGTCTGGCGCTGAAAACCCGATTGCAAGCCCTGATCGGGGTAGCCCATCTCGTCCAGCACATCGGCCACATTGGACGTATCGATCTTGAGAAACCGCTCGCGGATCGACTTTTTTACTTCCTTGTCTAACATTACTGAACTCCTGTTTGCTTTCATGACGGCAACGCGCCCCATGGGGCATGACTTGCATGGTTTCATCTTAGTGACGAGCATACGGCGGGACAAACGATTTAAAGTATGCGATGCTATTAGCTTGGCTAATGCCATGAACGGACGCGGTCTTGAATCACCCCAGGCGAGCCTATGAGCAGACGTCTTCCCCCACTACTTGCCACGCGGTACTTTGAAGCCGCCGCCCGGCACCTTTCGTTTACGCTGGCCGCCGAAGAGCTGTTCGTGACGCAGGGCGCAATCAGCCTGCAGATACGAAAGCTGGAAGAATTCCTGGGCACCCCGCTATTCATCAGGCATGCGCGCGGCATAGAGCTTACCGGCCCCGGCATGCAGTTCTACGAAGCCTGCCATGTGCTGCTGGACGGCCTGGAAAAAGCCATGCGCGACATGACCCGGCCAGACCACCAGCAAACGCTTACGGTCAGCACCATACCCACCATCGGCACCCTGTGGCTGATGCCCAGGCTTGCATCGTTCACCTCGCTGCATCCCGACATCGAAGTGCGGGTAGTGTCCGATATCCGGCCCGCCGACATGCATTCCGACAACATTGACCTGGCTTTGCGCGCCGGCAAGCTGCCCGGCCAACGCTATCCCGCCCATTTCCCTTCCGTTGACCTGGTCATGCTGGAAAAATGGACCGACATCGAAGCCGACCTGCTGTTCCACGACGTGATGGTCCCCGTGGCGTCCAAGAAGTGGTATGCCACCCAGCCGCCCATACGCCACGTGAACGACTTCAGCACAGCGGCGCTGGTGCACACGGCCAGCCGGCCCAAGGCCTGGCCCGAATGGCTGAAGGCTTACGGAGTCGACTACACACCCACGGGACATGAGCCCGAATACGGCCACTTCTATATTTCCCTGCGCGCCGCGCAGGACCATAAAGGCATCGCGCTTATTCCCGGTGTCCTGCTGCACGGCTATCCGGGACGCAACGAACTTGAGATCCTGCTGCCCGGCATCGAACCGGTCAGAAGCGCCGGCGACTACTACCTGCTGCAGCGCAGCTCGTCGCGCAAGCGCGCCGCCATGCAGAAGTTCAGGGACTGGGTCCTGGACGAAGCAAAGAAAACAGCCAGCCATTAGCCAGGCTAATCGGCGAAGCGATAACAAATCGTTTGTCCCCCGCCTATCGGTTTCCTAGAATGGGATCCTCCGGTTGCCATGCCGGAAGAACTTCATGAAACAAGGAAACAGCAATGGATGACATACGCATAGGGATAGCGGGCTTTGGCGCCATAGGCCGATCGGTGGCGCGCCATATCGCCCAGGGCATCGAGGGTATCCGGCTTGCCGCCGTCGGCGTGCGCAACCCCCAACAGCCGCCCGAGTTCGACTGGGGCGGCAAGCCGCCTGCGTTCACATTATTGGACGGACTGGAGCCTCATTGCGATGTGGTGATCGAATGCGCCCCCGCGCACCTTCTGCCCAGCATCACCATCCCTGTGCTAAAGGCCGGAAAGAAAGTCATTACGCTAAGCAGCGGCGCCTTGCTGGCGCATCCTGAACTGATGGACTTGGCCAGGCGGCACAAGGGCCAGATACTGGTTCCCTCGGGCGCCATTCTTGGGTTGGACGCCATACTGGGCGCGGCCGAAGGAACAATACAGTCCGTCAAGATGACCTCGCGCAAGCCGACACGCGGCTTCGTCGGCGCCCCGTTTCTTGAGCAGCGCGGCATCGATGTTCTGAACCTTAAAGAACCCACGCTTATATTCTCCGGCACAGCTCGTGAAGCGGCGGCGGGCTTCCCCGCCAACCTTAATGTTGCCGTCAGCGTATCGCTTGCAGGCATCGGCCCCGATAAAACACAGCTAGAGGTATGGGCCGACCCCAACCTGGAACGCAACACCCATCATATCCAGGTCGTGTCCGACTCCGCGCTGCTTTCCATGGAAATCCAGAACATTCCATCGGAAAACCCCAAGACGGGCCGCATCACCGCTCAAAGCGTCATCGCCCTTTTACGCAAAATGCGTGCGCCGCTATGCGTAGGCACCTAAGTTACCAGCCAAGGGAAAAGACCATGGATTTTGGATTGAACAACAAGACCGCGCTGGTGCATGGCGCGGGCGGCGGCCTGGGCGGGGCTATTGCCCTGACGCTGGCCGCCGAAGGCGCCACAGTTGTGGTGTGCGACATCAACGAAGACCTGCTTTCGAAAACATGCAAGGCCATCGAAGCAGCCGGCGGCAAGGCCATCGGCAAGCAATGGGACCTGGCCCGCATCGACCAGTTCGAGCAATGGCACAACGAGGTGGTCGAGGCCGCGGGCCCCATCGACATCCTGTGCAATAACACCGGCGGCCCCCCGCCCAGCCTGGTGCGGAATGTGGATCGCGGAGTCTGGGAAAAACACTTCCAGGAGATGGTTCTGTCTGTAATCAGCATGACCGATCTGGCGCTGCCGCATATGCTGGAACAAGGCTGGGGGCGCATCATCACCAGCGCCTCGTCCGGTGTCATCGCGCCCATTGCCAACCTGGGCCTGTCCAATTCACTGCGCAGCGCACTGGTAGGCTGGTCCAAAACACTGGCGCGCGAGGTCGGACCCAAAGGCGTCACCAGCAATGTGCTGGTTCCCGGCCGTATCGCCACGGGCCGCATTGTTGCCCTGGACGAAGCCAAGGCCGGGCGCGAGAATCGCAGCGTGGAAAGCGTAATGGAAGAAAGCGTGGGAACGATACCCGTGAAGCGCTATGGAAAACCGTCGGAGTACGGAGCTGCGGCGACTTTTCTTGCCAGCCAGCAGGCTTCCTATATTACGGGCTCGGTTGTAAGGGTGGATGGGGGGCTGATTGCGAACGTTTGATGGCCCCCATGATCAATACCCAAAAGCACCCCAACATACTCCCAAGCAATACCCCCAGCACAATAATGAGCAGGCGCTTGGGGGAGTCCCGTGATGTCGGGTAGGTTGGCGTCAATTGATACCGATAGCTCAACGAAGGTGTAAGTTGATGATTTTGCAGCGCTTCAAGCTGCTTAAGCTCGTATTGAATTTCGTGGTAACGCGGAGGATAGACCAGCGGCCGCTCACGAAGGGCCTGCAGTTCTGCGGTTAGGTATTTTTCCCCCAGCATGAATAGCCTATCGACGCTGCGAAGCTCGACGATGGTATTACCCGGCACCGCAAGCCCCACCGCGTAGTCGGTAACACCGGCCTGCTTTGCGGTATACAGCGCTGTTTCAACAATTATGATCTGGCTGGCTCGCTGGCTAATAATTCCGGATTCTATTTCAGCCAGGCTGGCCTTGCGAGCCTGGATGCCCGCTTTCAAGCGGTCCAAAAAGGCTGAGTCACTTCGCTCAAGCGCCCGTGCATTCACGTACTCTATATATTCTTTCAAGTTTCGCTGCGCCGCCTGGGGGCTGTCCGTCGCAAACGATATCTTGTAGTAAGGCACTATCTGATTTTTCTGGGGCGCCGAGACAACCGGGGTAATGCGCGCCATGTGCTCCAGTAAGGCGGTCGCCTCAAGATTACCCAACCCTTCCTGGCGTTCGATGAATTCTTTCGTTTCAGACAAAAAGCGCTGTTTAAGCAGTGGCGTGGCGCTAAGCTCCACAAATTCGTCAAACAATCCAGACGCGAATGCCGCTGCGTCAATAAATTCTTCTTTGTCCGCTCTGGCAAGCGTCCGCCGCCGTTCAAGGTAGGCCGCAATGTCCTCGACCCTGGGAGCCATGACATACGCAATTGACGTCCATTTCTGTGGCGCCGCGAATGCATAAGCAAGGGCAAGCAGCGTGGTGCAGCCCGCAATCAGCAAAACTGCCGTACGCCCCCGCCACAAATGACGGAATATTTCCACCAAATCGATGTCATCACTATGGAATTGGAGTACTGACCTTGCTTGTTCGTATTTATTCATTCTTGGTTGCATCGGTTCCAAACAAGCCAGTTTTCCGGGACGAATTGGCCAAGGCAGTTCATTGATTCCAGATAAGGGCTTCCCCCGCCTTTGGAAACCGAGTTGATATTAAACCATATGGTTTATCAAAACAACCAACTGGTTGTCATGCAACACTGTCTTCAAGGCAAACTTCGATCATGTCGAAGGTAGATGAAAAACAGGCGTTCTCCGCCCGTCTCAAACTAGCGCTGAAACGCAGCCGAAAAAAGATAGAGACGGCGTCGGAGCTCGCCCTTCAGTTCAACTTGCGGCATCCGAACCAGTCCATCTCTCAACAAGCAGCTCACAAGTGGCTTACAGGGCAGGCACGCCCTACTCTCGATAAGATTGAGACACTGGCTAAATGGTTAAATGTACCCATAGTATGGTTGCGCTATGGAGTAAGTTCCGAGACGCATGGTTATGCCGTGTCCGAGCCGTTACAGAACACCGCCCAGGAATTGGCGCCGCTTTCCGAAGACGAATTAAAATTATTAATGTATTTACGGAATATGCCCGGCCATCGCCGCAGCTTGATCATGGAAATTGCGGAACAGTTTTTCATCGATGGCAACATTTGGCCATCGATGTAATTGCAGTTCAAACTACCATATAAGCAACTCGGCTACCAAGATTTGCCTACATAAGATATTGATCAATACTTCGGAGTACCGTTTGGAACAAAATCAGCCTCAAACTAGCCAAGCAAATGAAATAGATTTGCCTGAGCTTATCTGTGCATTATGGTCACAAAAAATATTGATCCTGGTCTGTGTAGTTGTCGTTACCTGTATGACCGCGGCATATGCGTTTATGGCAACGCCGGTTTATGAAACCACGGTACAGATGTTGCCGCCAAGGGTATCCGATCTGGTGGGCTACAACGCCGCCAGCGAGCTTACAGAGGATGCAGCTAAGTCATCGTCCGTTCAATCAAGCGTCCAAGATACTGACGAAGGTATAAAAACAATCACCCCAAACGAAGCGTACGCCATATTCCTGAAGCATTTGGCATCGGACACTGTGCGACAGGAGTTTTTTGAGCGCTACTATCTGCCAGGACACTCTATACCTACCGACCGTAGCGGCATACAGTGGCTGCATGAAAAGCTCGACGATGAATTGACCATTATCCCGCCGAAAAAACCCACTGATCTGGTCAGCGAAATCACGCTGGAGGGCCACGATCCCGCAGTTATCGCCGCCTGGGCCAACGACTATGTAAATATCGCGCTAGCCCGTGCACGGCAAGAACTTTTAGATAACTTGGCCGGCTACATACAGGTTCGGGGAAATAGCATTGCGAAGCAGATTACCGTATTGAGCACGATTGCCCGCGGCATGCGTGACAACCAGATCGTGCGGACAAAGGATGCCTTGTCAATTGCGGAATCGATTGGATTAGAGGTACCGCCGGCGGGCGCGCCACTGATTGCGATTAGCGGTCAACACGCCTCGGCGACCAACACATTCTCTAATGGCGATCTGATGTACTTGCGCGGAGCCAAGGCGCTACGCTCGGAGCTGGCACAGTTGGAACAGAGGCAGAACGATGAAGCATACACACCGGAGCTGCCTGGCCTGCGCAAAGCCCAAGCGTTACTGCAAAGTGTCGAACTAACTCCGAAAAACCTTACGGCCGCCATCATAGATAAAGCAGCGACCGAACCTGAGGATCCCATCAAACCCCAAAAAGCCTTGATTCTGGCTTTAGGTGTAATCCTGGGCATTATGTTGGGATTATTCGCCGCGTTAATGCGACATATATTTCGGCAGCCTTGAATAAATAGCACATGCCCCGGGGCCGACATCAACAGTAATGATGCTGCTCCCGGGGCAAAGACTTAGTCAAGCGCGATTGCGTTTTGAATATTGCTCTGCGGTTGGTATTCAGGTATCCACCGTTTCAGCTCCGAACGGACGTCATCATCCGAAACCGGCTCAGAGCGGCTAAGCCACTCTTGAATACATTGATAAAACCCTTCCGGCACAGATCGTGAACGTGCAATTCGCAATTTCTCATGTAAGGTTTCCAGGGTTTCCTCAGAATCGGCCAGCAACTCTTCGTATAGCTTTTCCCCAGGCCTCAAGCCCGTAAACTCTATGCGGATCTCATCTTCGGTAAAACCGGATAGACGGATCATGTTGCGAGCCATATCCACTATTTTTACCGGCTCCCCCATATCCAATACAAACACTTCTCCGCCGTTACCCATGGCCGCCGCCTGCAATACCAACTGGGCCGCCTCTGGAATAGACATGAAGTATCGCGTGATTTCCGGGTGAGTGACCGTAACAGGCCCACCATTGGCAATCTGGGCGCGAAATTTCGGAATGACACTGCCCGTGCTGCCCAACACGTTCCCGAAACGAACCATTTGGAACTTTGTCCTTTCGCCTTGGCAATGCAATACTTCGCACAGCATTTCCGCCATACGTTTGGTGGCACCCATTACATTGGTGGGGTTAACGGCCTTATCGGTGGAAATCAATACAAATCGATCCGCGGAGTACCGCTGAGCACACAAGGCGACCGTTAGCGTGCCGTGCACATTGTTGCGCACCGCTTGCCAGGCATTGCCCACTTCCATCAAAGGTACATGCTTATAGGCCGCAGCATGGAAAACGACATTGGGTTTCCATGCTTCGAACACCTGATTCATACGCTCCCTGTCTTTGACATCACCAGCCAGAGGAATAACTTTGATCTCAGGCCGATGCTCAGCAAACCACTGCTCTATCATGTATAGCGCAAACTCACTGGCTTCGAACAGAATAATGCACAGCGGCTCAAACCGGGACAACTGCCGACATAACTCGCTGCCTATCGATCCGCCGGCGCCGGTAACCAGTATTCTTTTGCCATGAAGCATGGCCTGTACGTTCTCGTTATCGATATGAACAGATTTACGGCCCAACAAGTCTTCGATCTTTACCGGGCGCATCATATTGATTGCAACCCTACCACTCATTAGTTCGCCCAGGCCCGGGACTGTAAATAAATTGGCCCCCGCCTTGCTGGCTATTTTTGTTACCCGCTGCAGGGATTCCGCCTTGGCCGATGGCATGGCAAGAATGACGTGTTTGGCATTCCAGCGCTGCAGTATTTCAGGCAGCATATTGGTGCCGCCTTCAACCCGCCTGCCCGAAAGCTCCAGGCCCCATTTGCCGCTGTCGTCGTCAACCAAGGCCACCACTTCCCAATCGGCACTGCGCCCCAGTTCCCTTACCAACATGGCGCCCGCCGTGCCCGCACCAACGACGACTACCGGCCTTCCCTGGTGCAGCTTATTGCCATAAAGCCGGTATTCCTTCCACATGCGCCACGCCGCCCGCCCGCCGCCCATGATTAACAGCAAAAGCAAAGGATAGAGCAGCACGATCGAGCGCGGCACCACGACATGTCCTCGAGCGAACACGGTAAACAACATCATGACTATTGCCGAGACAACCACGGCTTTCAGCACCCGCTTTAAATCGGGCAAGCTGGCAAACACCCACATACCGCGATACAGGCCCGCCCATCTACAGGCAACTAGTTGTGCAAGCAGCAAAGGGATCAGGCCCAACCAGATCGTGCGTTCATAACCCGTAGGCCAATCAAAGTTAAATCGAATAAAAAAAGCACCTACCCATGCAACCAGCACAGCGGCAAGATCGAACAGGAATACCAGGGACGACCGAAAATTAGTGTTAATCGTCATGTCTAAGTCTGCGCCTCGACAGCCTGTAGGGCGGTCCCGGGTAACACCACCGCATCAGGCGGCACACGAACCCGATAACCTGCACAGGTGCCCGCCTGCAACCATGCACCGTCGCCAACAACCACCCCCCCCGCCAACTGCACACCCACACCAAGATGCGCGAAGTCCCCTAATACAGCGTCGTGGTCCACCGTCGCATTGGCATTGACAATGGCGCCCATCCCGACTTTAGCTTGAGTACCGATAATGGCGCCGGCCATCACCGCCGTCCCATCGCCGATACTGGCATCCTGGCTTACCCAGGCTTTGGGATGGATGATGGTTGCCATCATCGCCCCTGCATCCTGTGCCAGCCCAAATAGCCTTTTGCGTACGGATTGGTTGCCTATAGCAATAACAACGCTGTCTTCACGCGCAATCAAGCCGGCCAACGACTCGATATTGGCAACAATGGGCCATTGCCCGGAGTAGCGCAGCAAGGGATAAGCATCATCAACGAAAACGACTTCGCTCCATGCTGTACCAAGCATGGCGGCTTCTGCCACGGACCGGCCATGGCCGCCCGCACCGACCACAAATAATTTTTTCTTCTTCATGCTTGCTTCAATAAATCGCTATAGATAGGCATTCTAGTACAAGGCATCTTACGGCAAGACCTTAGACAGCAGCAGCCTCGGCTTGCCCGCCCTGGAGCTTAAAAGCAAGAAAAGCCAAGGGCACATAGGCAATCACCACTCCTATTACCCCGTCCAGCTTGCCAACTGCAACAAACCAAGCCACCGGATATAACCAACAGAGGTTCAAGCCGATCACACTTAGGGTTACCGGCAAATGCTTTCCAAACCGTCGGGCAGCCCACTGATAAGCATGGCTTCGATGCGCCTCATACACCCGTTCCCCACGCAATAGCCGGCGAAACAGAGTCAAGCTGGCATCCACAATAAATACTCCAAGGAGTATTAACCAGCTCCAGAACAGTTGCGGCTCCACCCAAGCCGCTTGCAACGACAAGGCCCCCAGCACGACTCCCAGGAAGCCGCTGCCAGCGTCGCCCATGAAGATTTTGGCGGGCGGGAAGTTCCAATATAAGAATCCCGCCACCGCACAGGCCAGAGCCACCGGAGCTCCCGCCAAACTGGTATCGCCCGCAATGATGTAAAAGCTTGCCCCTCCAATAGCAACAAAAATAGCCTCTACACTGGCGAGACCGTCTATGCCATCCATAAAGTTATACAAATTCAGTACCCAGACCAGATATAGGGCGCCCAACACGTAGCCAAACCACCCCATATCCCACATGTGCCCAAAGACACTGAAAGCTGGCAGTCCTCCCATCCAGAACAATACCCATGCCGCCGCTGCAAAATGCCCCAGCAGCCTCCACCGGGCCGCTATGTGGCCATGATCGTCTAGAAATCCCAGTAGGGCCACTACCAGACCTGCGCCGCCAATACAGTAGGCCATTGACCAACCGATCCACCCCATCATAGCCAGCACGGGAAGCGATAATAAAAAGCAGGCGACGATCGCCACACCGCCACCACGCGGTGTAGGCATAGTGTGCGAACTACGCTTGTTTGGTATGTCGATAACCTGATGGGCCAAAGCGTAGCGGCGTAATACTGCTGTCAGCAGCCAAGCGGCTAATAACACAGCAAGCAATAGCGCTCCCCAGAGCAGCATGTCGTTTTTCATGTTTGAATACTAATTTTCTTGTCATCGTAACGCTAAATTGCTTGGTGACATTACTGTACATCCCGCTCCATTAAAGCGAATCGCTGAGGGCTGAATCCAAAATCCCGGGCTGCATCGCTATGGTCAAAAACCATGTCACGATTCATGCGCAACACCATATCCGCGTTCCACTTCCTGTAACGCGGAATCTTCTTTAAAAAAAACAGCGCGAAACTGAAAAGAGACAGATTAATGGTCAAAAAACGAGGCTTTAACCCCATTGTGACAAAAACACGCGTAACCATCTCTTTATAGCTTAGGCGCTCCGCCCCCGAAATGTTGTAGGCCTTATTCACAGCACTGGGAGATAAGCCGGCCAGCACACATGCAAGAGCCACATCATCCACATAAATGGGTTGACGCAACCCTTCCGCCTTGCCGAACAAGGGGAAAAGTCGTAGCTTTCGAATGATTTTTACAATTTCAGACAGATTACGGTCATTGCTGCGTCCATAAATCAACGTTGGCCGCAATACCGTCCAGCCTATGCCCTGGCTACCGGCCCAATTCATCAGCGCTCGCTCGCCTTCAACCAATTGCCGCACCACTCGTTCTTCGTCAGGGCTGGATGAGCTTGCTTTAGTGAACTGGCTTGTCGATGAAACACAAACGATCCGTCGCGCGCTAAATTGCGACATCATCGCAAAATGTTCAGGCATTATCCATATCGGACTGGCGGCAATCCACAAGTCAATTGATCCGACCTGGCGACGTAGGGCATCCGTGTCAAGACTGGGCAAATTGACCCATCGCAATGATCCATTCTGTGAGTCAGCACGCGTCCGCGAAAAAGCAATCACGTCCATGCCTTTTTCGACCAACTGATTCAACACCTGGGTGCCGACAGGACTGGTTGCGCCCAGCACCCCTACAGTCATTCGCTGATCCATGCATCGCCCTACAATTAATGAGCGCCGTCAATCCGGCGTTGGAGAATGTCTACCAAGCGGGAGGCCTGCTTGCCCATTTCGAAGTTTTCCAGAAAATAATTCCGGCCGGCTTGCCCCATCGCCTCACGATCACTGGCAGGCATGTTATATAGATTCTCAATGCATCGTATCAAGCCACTGACGTCCTCGGCAGCGCAGACCAGGCCAGCGCCGGAATCTTGCACAACCCTGGCTCCTTCACCGTCCAACGACGCAATAATGGGACGACCGGCGGCCAGATATGACTGCACCTTTGCCGGAACCGTATGTGCAAAGATTTCCGCGCGCTTCAGCGAGACCAAAAGAGCTTGGGCTCTGGAAAAGAATTGCGGCATTTCTTCTGCCGGGTAACGGCCCGCCAATATGACATTGTCCAAGCCACGCTCTTGCTTTTGCTGCTGCAACCATCCCGACATGCTACCGCTACCGACCAGGATCAGTCGAAAATCCGGAAGATGCCGCAAGCTGTCGGCGGCAGACATCAAGGTTTCGACCGCTTGCGCCGTACCTAGGTTGCCGGCAAAAACAAGACAAAAATGGCTTTCCAGCATGTCAATTATATCCGGCGGAATTTTCGTCGGTCCAACTGACAGGGGAGCATCTTTATATGAATTCGAATAGTAGATAACCTTGCTCGCGTCTGCATAGCGGGAAACTGACGGCACAAACGCCTGGGACTGCACCAGAATAGTATCCGTCGCCGAATAGATCGCCCTCACCAACCAACCCACTGCGGCGAGAATATATTTATTCTGGATAAATCCCGTGGCCCGCAGGCTTTCAGGCCATAAATCAAGTACCCAAATAGCCAGATGCTTCTTCAGCCGCCATTTCAAATAGATGGCCGGGATGACAGATGTAATGGGAGAAAGCGTAAAAACAAAAATCACATCAAAGTCTTTGCCTTTAATCTGGTTTGGAAAATATCTAAGACCATTAAAAACGAAAGACAAATAATTTAATAATAAGTTTTTTGCGCCACCTGAGCCGCGCGGGCGTAAAGGAATGCGATTTATCTTTATGTCAGGGCCATAATTTTCTTGCGCACAGTCGTCAGCATCATATCCGGGGAAAATCTTCCCTTCCGGATAATTGGGCTTGCCCGTAAATACCTCTACCGTATGCCCTTGTTCAACAAGAGTTTTGGCCAGATCATTGATTGAAAAAGACTCTGGCCAGAAATACTGGGTGACCAAAGCTATTTTCAATGGTATTTCTTCCACGTGACTCGATTCACATAATCGGTATAGCTATGAATGATGCGCACGACTTTTTCCGCAACATTGGGCATGCTGTAGTCTGCTACCAAACGCAGGGACCGCTGCTCGCCATAGTCCTGGCCTTCAAGCACATTCAATGCTTGCATGATTCGTTCGGAATCCAGGCCAACCATCATGACGGCTGCCTCTTCCATGCCTTCCGGCCGCTCATGCGCTTCTCGAATATTCAAGGCGCGGAAATTCAATATCGAAGACTCCTCGGAGATGGTGCCACTGTCCGATAAAACCGCCTTGGCGCAAATTTGCAGCTTGTTATAGTCCTTGAAGCCCAAAGGTTTGAGTAGCCGTACCTGTTCTTGGAACTTCACTCCCAAAGCATCCACACGTTTTTGTGTGCGTGGGTGTGTAGATACGATAACCGGATAACCATACTGGCCAGCAAGCTCATTTAAAACATCGACAAGCTTATGAAAATTCCTGTCCGAATCGATGTTCTCTTCCCGATGCGCACTGACCACAAAAAACTGGCCAGGCTCCAAGCCAAGGCGATCCAAGATATTCGAAGCTTCAATTCCGTCGCGATAATAGTTTAAAACCTCGAACATAGGGCTACCAGTCTTGATAACCATATCGGGAGGCAAACCTTCCCTTAGCAGATAGTCGCGAGCAATCGTGCTGTATGTAAGGTTGATGTCGGCGGTATGGTCAACAATACGGCGGTTGATTTCTTCCGGCACGCGCATGTCGAAACAACGGTTACCGGCCTCCATATGGAAGGTGGGAATCTTACGGCGCTTGGCGGGAAGCACCGCCATGCAGCTATTGGTATCGCCCAGCACCAGCACGGCATCGGGCTGCACATCGGCCAACACCTTATCGACAGCGATAATCACGTTACCTATGGTTTCAGCGCCTGACGCTCCG
Organism: Pollutimonas rozaliensis; assembly: GCF_048751585.1. NCBI lineage: Bacteria > Pseudomonadati > Pseudomonadota > Betaproteobacteria > Burkholderiales > Alcaligenaceae > Pollutimonas > Pollutimonas rozaliensis. The sequence goes on from NZ_JAZHOB010000009.1 coordinate 249,318, forward strand.
GCCGCATTTAGGAAATGATCCGGTTTGCGTATACCCAAGTCCTGGAAAAATATTTCATTCAACTCGTAATCATAATTCTGGCCGGTATGGACGAGAACATGGTCGCAGTACCGATCAAGCGCAGCCATCACCCGTGACAAGCGAATGATTTCGGGCCGGGTTCCGACAACCGTAACTACTTTCAGTTTTTTCATTTCACACCGGGCATGCAAAGGTATCAGGACGGGCATGATCAAAGATTTCGTTTGCCCACAGCATCACCACCATTTCGTCGCTACCAATATTGGTAATGTCGTGCGTCCAGCCTGGTACGGTTTCAACAATAACAGGACTGTCTCCAGAGGTTGTAAGCTCGTGATAGCTACCGTCTATGATGTGCCGGAAACGAAACCGCGCCTGTCCTTTTATAACCAGGAATTTTTCAGTTTTAGAATGGTGATAGTGACCGCCTCGTGTTACGCCGGGGTGGGCGGTCAAAAAAGAAAATTGCCCTGAGTCTCGGGTCTTCAGCATTTCCACAAACACACCACGCCGATCCTCATGCTTGGGAACCTCGTAGGCAAAGCTTTCGGGCGGTAGGTAACTGACGTAAGTGGCATACAGAGCCCGTATCAGTCCCGTCCCGACAGCGTCCATAATCAGGTTCGCGCGGCTATTGCGGAAAGCCTGAAGCTGCTCGGCCAAGCCTCCCACACTGATTCTGTAAACCGGGTCGACCTCAATAAAGGGCGAGCCCGCTGCCTGGTCATTCATGGCTTGTATAAAATGGGCAACCACATCGTCGATGTAGACCAATTGCATCATTGCCGCGGGATCATGGATCTGAATCGGCAGTCCACGCGCAATATTATGACAAAAGGTGGCTACGGCAGAGTTGTAATTGGGCCTTGCCCATTTGCCAAACACATTCGGCAAGCGGAATAAATATACTGGAACTCCGTGCTTGGCAGAAAACTGCTGCAGAAGCTCTTCCGCAGCACGCTTGCTTGCTCCATAGGGGTTATCCGTCAGCGCCTGTGTTGACGAAGAATAAACCACGGGGATAAGCCTGCCCTCCGCACTAAGCGTATCGCATAACAACCGAGTTAGATCTGTGTTGCCGGCTTTGAATTCCTCTATGGACTCGGGACGATTCACCCCAGCCAAATGAAACACAAAGTCCGCCTGAGCGACATGCTGGCGGAGAACAGCCTCGCCGTCCCCGCGAGTAAATGGCAGCACTTCAACGCCGCCACGTTCGCCCAACGCAGCAATTAGATTGCGAGCTACAAATCCTCCCGCCCCTGTCACAAGGACCTTCATCGCTTATTCCTCAGGAGTGGCGTGTTCGCCGCGCTTGATGGCGTGCATAAAATCCAGCTTCATTAGCAAGCGTTCCATTCCGTCCCGATCAAGCCTTTCCGTATTATGCGAGTTATAGTCTTCGCTGCGCGAGATCTTTTCCTCGCCTTGATCGTAATATTTGTCGTAATTAAGATCACGAAGGTCAGGGGGCACACGGAAATACTGACCCATATCCTGAGCGCATGCCATCTCCTCGCGGCTCAGCAACGCTTCGTATAATTTTTCCCCGTGACGTGTCCCTATCACTTGAATCGGATGATCGGGTTTGCCCAGGATAGCTGTTAATGTCTGCGCCAAGGTATGCACGGTAGCGGCCGGCGCCTTCTGCACAAATAGATCACCATTGTTCCCGTGCTGAAACGCATACAACACCAAATCCACCGCGTCCGCCAAGGTCATCATGAAGCGCGTCATGTTGGGGTCTGTGATCGTCAAAGGCTTGCCAGCACGAATCTGTTCGATAAATAAGGGTATGACAGAGCCGCGCGAAGCCATTACATTGCCGTAACGCGTACCGCAAATCACGGTTTTGGTTTCATCGACATTGCGCGATTTCGCGACCATGACTTTTTCCATCATCGCCTTGGATATTCCCATGGCATTGATAGGGTAGACCGCCTTGTCGGTACTTAGGCACACCACTCGCTTGACCGCATTTTGCACCGCGGCTTCCAACAGGTTTTCAGTGCCGACGATGTTGGTCTTTACCGCCTCCATGGGGTGAAACTCGCAAGACGGAACCTGCTTCAACGCGGCGGCGTGGAATATATAGTCCACGCCTCGCGTGGCATTCAGCACACTGGCATAGTCGCGTACGTCGCCTATGTAGAACTTCAATTTCGAGCTGGAGTAACGCTTGCGCATGTCATCCTGCTTTTTCTCGTCCCGGCTGAAGATTCGTATTTCGGCGATGTCGGTTGCCAGAAAACGCTTCAACACAGCATGGCCGAAAGAGCCAGTGCCGCCGGTAATCAATAGTTTTGCTCCGGGTTCCAACATGAATCCAGTTTCCCTATAAATTCAAAAATTGACTTCTACTTATTGAGGGTAAGCTTCTTGAATAAGTTTGTCTTTTTCGATGGGGTTGGGGTAATTGATAAGCACCGCTTTGTACGCGCCTTTGAAAACGAACAGGCTTCCAGCCACTGCGCCAATTATGCCAAACTTGGCGATCAAGCCAGCCAAATCGTCCAACGCCCCCGCTCCACCCACTACTGATAAAGGCACTGTCGTGGCGCCTCTTACCTTTTCCACAAGACCCAAATCATAGCCCTTCATCACGCCATCATGGTCTATGGAATTGAGCACAATTTCGCCCGCACCCAGGTCTTCAAGCTGCCGTGCAAATTCGACTGGATGCTTATGCGTGTTGACCTTGCCGTTATGAGTCCAGATATCATACTTTCCACCCAACAACTTCTTCTTTACGTCAAGCACTACCACAACGCTCTGGCGTCCCAACTCACGAGCAATATCGGCAACGAGCTGGGGGGTTTCTATGGCAGCCGAGCTTAACGCGACTTTCTCCACGCCAAGCCCAATAATGGCTTTGGCTTGTTCGACGGTCTTGACTCCGCCTCCATAGCAGAAAGGCATTCGACACTCGGCAGCCAACCTTTCAATCATCTTCAGGTCGGGGCCGGCCCCTTTCACGGTAGCATCAATATCCAGTACGATCAGTTCATCCACTTCCTTTTCATTGAAGATACGCACCGCATTGATAGGGTCGCCAACATATTTGTCGTTGGAGAACTTCACAGTCTTTACTAAACCCTTGTCTCTTATCAACAAACAAGGAATTATTCTGGGTCTAAGCACGCTTATAAATCCGCAAAGTTTTTAAGCAATTGGGCACCGTAATGATGGCTTTTTTCAGGGTGAAACTGTACGCCAAATACGTTTTCGTGATTGACCGCGCAGGTAAAATCCTTCCCATACTTGGCTGCGGCTAATGCATCTTCCTTGTTGGCGCAATGAAAATAGTAGGAATGAAGAAAGTAGAAACGAGCATCCTCACTCAATCGATCAAACAAAGGCGTCCGCCTAAGTGGTACCACATCGTTCCAGCCCATGTGAGGAAGATGGGTACTATGAGGCAAGGTAGCTACGTCGAATTTTTTTACCACCCCGGCCACCCAGCCCAATCCTGGCAGAGTACCTTCTTCACTGCCTGAAGCGAGTATTTGCATACCTACGCAGATGCCCAACACTGGAACTTTACGCTCCAGCACTAGCTCTTCTACTTGCCCTCGCATTCCAGATTGCTGAAAAAGGCTCATGGCATGATCAAATGCGCCTACACCGGGCAGAATCAGCTTGGTCGCGCCCTCTAGATCCTCCGCCGACTTGGCCACTTTTACCGCTATATTCAAACGCTTATAAGTGTTGGCAAAGGCCAGGATATTACCTAACCCGTAGTCGATTATCGCAATCATCGAAACAATCTTTTCTCTAGACCGAGCTTTTGCATGACGGTCGCACCCAGGCCAATAAGCCACTTCTTGTTTTTGTAATCGCGATATGTTTTATTCGGACCTTCGAAAATTGCCTGCAACTCATCTTCAGTCAGATCAAGCTTGTTAGCAATATAGCGAAATTCTTGTTTCATGAAATGCTCATCCATTTCGGGCTTAGACATGCGTTCCAAAGCGTCCTGGCGTGTCATTTGACCCGTAAGGATCAAACTGGAAAAGTGGGCGCGCCGTTTTTCATACCCGAACTTTCGGGGCATCCAGTAATCTTCATAAAATCGAGTGAACCGCGACTCGTGGTGCTTATGCTGAAATGGCTGCCAACCAAATTTATTTTGCAGTAAAGCTTCGGCATCCTTCTTGATGTATGGGACCAAGTTCAGTGGCTTAAATATCTGCATGCCCTTGACGTATCGGTAATATAATTTATACGTCATGATGTCTACGATCGGAAATGACTTTAGCGGCCTTGAACCGAATTTACGATGTATATCCATGACTAGTGTGCGATCAATACCGGGGTAACCGCCCCATTCCTCGGGCTCTCGACAACATTCGGTCGAAAAGTTACCACCAGTAAGGACATACTTGAGCTTATGTTTGCGAGCAAACTTGTATAGCCCAGAGAAAAAGGCCACGTCTTGCGGCAGGTCCTGATCCGGAATCTGCGCCTTTAGAAAAGCCACCTGCAGGTCCTTCATTTCTTCCCAATTTATAACCTCGGTAAACAACTCCAGCCCGAGGCCATTCACCAGCTTTTCGATGTTGCCTACAGCTTGATCAGTGTTCCAACCTGCGTCGACGTGGAAGAGCAAAGGGCGCAACCCCATGATTTCCTTGGCAATGTAAGCAGTATAAGAACTATCCAACCCTCCGCTTAAGCCGATAATGCAGTCGAAGTCCCTGCCACTCCCACTAGCTTTTATTTTCTGCGCGACTTCCATAAGTTGCGCATATCCCTGTTCATCCGTATGCCAGTTCGGTTTGATATTGAATTCAAAATTATTACAGTAATCGCATTTACCAGCATGATTAAAATGAATACGGGGGTCGCTCGTGTCCATTATGCAGCTAGTGCAGATTTTGTATTGAGTCATTGAGGTGCTGAGCAGGTAAGTTTATGGAAGAGGGGAATAAGCCATCAATAATATAAGGAAGCAACCAAACCCGTCTGTATGCATTGGTTGTAATTGTAATGCTAATCGCAACTCGCATAGGCCCTAGATGTGACTGTCAAACACGTCAGCACGAATGCAAGGCCTGGTCTACCCTCATGTGGAATTGAACGCCAACCTATCGGTGGATGGAAGGGACATGGCACGGAGTAAAATAGGTCGATTAGATTACGGCAGTTGGGCAAGATATCATAAGGCTTAAGGTCTCGGGGCGAATCCGTCCTGAGCAAGATTGAACGGTGAACTGGACAACATGCGGACTTTGACCAAATGAAAACAAAGTTGGTACACTCTCCTACCCCATGGCATGGTCAAGAAAGCCTTAGCCCATAGAAGCAGAAGGGCACCGTCGTTGAGGGCGAATAGTATGCACGGAAGCCGAGACCTGGGTTCGATGCTGGGGCTTCGATGCAAAAGCGCAAATGGTCACCAGCGGTATCGGATTGACGTCGACTCTCAACGATTGCGACCAGCGCTCCAAGACTAAAGCTAGGATACGATCGCTTTAGCGCGCCTGCACCGGCGAATTTCCACACTTGAGCAATTCCTTGGCCACAAACACAAATCGTATATTGAGCATCTCACTGCATGGCGCCACCCTTGGTGCACGCTTTGTGTTCATTTTCTTTTTAGCTAAGTATCTGGATCCAGCATCGGTCGGCTATTACGGACTGTTCACTGCGGTCGTTGGTTACAGCATCTACTTCGTCGGCCTAGATTACTACACTTATGTAACTCGCGAAATTTTAAAGACCCCAAAAGAGCTGCAAGGCCTATTATTGAAAAGTCAGGCATCGCTATCGGGACTCTTGTATCTGATATTTATACCTGTCGTATTCGCGATTTTGTTGAAGTACTCGGGTTGGCCTCAGTATCTCTTCCCATGGTTTCTTCCCATCTTACTGTTAGAGCACTTCAATCAGGAAATTTATAGACTGTTAATCGCTCTTTCCCAGCAAATTACCGCAAGTATCATCCTCTTTATACGGCAGGGCAGTTGGGCGCTCGCGTCGGTGGCGTTGATGACATGGGATCCTTCTAGTCGCCAATTGCAGCTTGTTATGGCGCTCTGGGTTGCCGCGGGTTTGGCCGCCGCGATAACAGCAATCTGGAAAATATTAAAACTGCGTATGGGTGGTTGGCGCTCCTCCTTGGATTGGGGTTGGATTAAGCGAGGCGTCGTAGTTAGCGTTGCTTTTCTGCTCGCAACGCTCTCATTACGCGGAATCCAGACGTTTGACCGCTACTGGCTTGAGGCATTGGGAGGCATAGAAAGTGTCGGCGCTTATGTTTTATTTTTTGGAGTCGCCAGCACGCTGCTAACATTTCTCGACGCCGGAATTTTTGCGTTTACGTATCCGGCTCTGATTAAACTGCATCAGTCTCAAGAATACAGCATTGCTCATAGAAAAGTTAACCATATGTATGTACTCACAGTGGTACTTTCTGCCGGATTCGCCTGGGTCAGTTGGTTTCTTTTGCCCTATCTATTGCTCTGGATCGACAATCCAATTTATGTAGAATCCATTGATTTGTATGTTTGGCTTCTATCCGCCATGGTTATCAATGCCCTTAGCATGGTGCCTCATTTCGCTCTATATGCCCAAGGTTGCGATAAGCCTATCATTCAAAGCCATATAGCAGCACTGTTTGTTTTCGTTACGGCGACGTGGGCGTTAAGCAAAAGCTTGTCCATGATGGCTGTTCCAATTGGACTTAACTTATCCTTTATAGTTATTTTAGTTTGGAAAGTCATCGCCTATGAAAAACTAACTAAAGACAACACAAAAACCTCGGCCTAGCACTCCACATAACATATAGAGATAGAGAGATTCACATGATCCGCTACGGACAACAAGACATTAACCAAGCTGACATCGAAGCAGTCATTGCGGTACTCAAATCGGTCAATCTAACCCAAGGGCCTAATATCCCTCGGTTTCAACAATGCGTTATCGCGCATACCGGCGCAAAACACGCGGTCGCTGTGAATAGTGCTACTTCCGCCTTACACATCGCCTGCTTGTCACTCGGGCTGGGTCCCGGCGATTGGCTATGGACCTCTCCGAATACTTTTGTAGCTTCAGCTAATTGCGGGCTGTACTGTGGCGCCAAAGTAGATTTTGTCGACATTGATCCACGTACTTATAACCTCTGTCCGAAGGCTCTCGAAATCAAGCTTAACGAGGCAGAGAAGGCCGGGAAGCTTCCGAAAATCGTAGTTCCGGTGCACCTAAGCGGCCAGCCTTGCGACATGGAAGCCATCCATGCATTAAGCCTACGGTATGGCTTCAAAATCATTGAAGACGCATCCCACGCAATTGGCGGCATGTATAAGGGCGAACCCATCGGCAACGGTCGCTACAGCGACATCACTGTATTCAGCTTCCATCCGGTGAAGATTATTACTACTGCCGAAGGCGGTATGGCGTTGACCAATAGTGACGAACTCGCCACCAAGCTCGGCCTTTTTCATAGCCACGGCATCACGCGCGACCCAGCGCTTATGACAAGGCCTATGGAGGGTCCATGGTATTACCAGCAGGTTGATCTTGGCTATAACTACCGTATGACTGACATACAGGCGGCCCTAGGTGTAAGCCAGATTTCACGTCTGAATCACTATGTTGCACGGCGTCATGAAATCGCTGCCCGTTACAATGAGCTGCTGGCCGACCTGCCGCTTGTACTTCCTTGGCAGCATCCAGATAGCTATTCGGCCTTTCACCTCTACGTAATCCGCCTGAAGTTGAATGAAATCTCCCGAAGCCACCTTCAAGTTTTTGAAGCCTTGCGTGCCAAGGACATTATGGTCAACTTGCACTACATCCCTGTTCACACTCAGCCTTTCTATCAGAAAATGGGATTCAAGCATGGAGACTACCCCGAGGCCGAACGTTATTACCGCGAGGCCATCAGCATCCCCATGTACCCTACGCTAACCAATGCGGAACAAGATGAAGTAGTTAACGCCCTGCGCGAGGCGATGGGCTTATGAGGCTGGCAGTCATCCCTGCTCGCGGCGGCAGCAAACGCATTCCTCGAAAAAACATCAAATCGTTTTGCGGAAAGCCAATGATCGCTTGGTCCATCGAGGCAGCTTTGCGAAGCGCGTGTTTTGATCGCCTCATCGTTAGCACGGATGACGAAGAGATTGCTCGAGTCGCTCAGGCTTATGGGGCGGATGTGCCTTTTATGCGCCCCCCAGAACTTTCAGACGATTACACTGGCACTATTCCAGTAATCGCACATGCCATAGCTTGGCAAAATGCTCATGCTACGCCTGCACACGAAGTTTGCTGTATCTATTCCACTGCTCCTTTCATACGAGCCGACGATATTGAGCGGGGACTGCAATTGCTGCGCCAGAACAATGGGGATTATGCATTTAGCGTTACAAGCTACGCTTTTCCTATCCAACGAGCAATCCGAATTCGTTCCGACCAGCGAATTGAAATGCTCTACCCTGAAAATTTCAACACACGCTCGCAGGATTTGCCAGAAGCCTGGCATGACGCGGGTCAGTTCTACTGGGGTAAAGCGGACGCTTGGTTGGCCGCCAAACCGTTTTTTTCTTCCAATGCGATCCCGGTTATCTTGCCACGCCATCGCGTCCAAGATATCGACACCCCTGAGGACTGGGAACGAGCTGAGTGGATGCTCAAGGCCTTGCAGCAAGAGACTTGCATCAAAGACGTATAAATCGACCTCGCATTCGCTATGGCAAACAGTAATATCGCGCCAGCTGTGGGCACCAGTCTCTGGAAGCTTAGCTGCTTGGCATTACGAAGCATTCAAATTACACTGATCGAGAATCATAAATTTGCTGAAAACTCACTCAGTCAAGCCCACGCAGCCATAGCGACGACCGCAGAAACGTTCAAAGCTCTGCCATCGCATCTCGTTATAGGCGAAGCGAAATGTGCGCGAAAATTGAACAAACAATCTCGCGCAGTTGTGCTGGTTGGTGAGGTTTTCTAAACGGGCCCTGCCCGCCTACATTATCAAGAAGCAACATGCATTCAAAAGTCCGCAATGATGCCGGGCGCTTTGTTAACAGACATTACACACCGACCCCGGAAATAACCTTATGAGTACAGAAATCAGCATTGCCGGACGTAAAATCGGTCGCGGCCACACCCCTTATATAATTGCAGAGATGTCTGCAAACCATAATGGCGATATACAAACAGCTTTCCGTCTGATCGAAACAGCCAAAGAAGTGGGTGCCTCTGCAGTCAAGATACAAACGTACCGGCCAGATACGATCACTCTCAAAAGTGATCTGCCGGACTTCCAGATCAAGGGTGGGCTATGGGCCGGAAAAACACTCTACGAATTATACGAAGAGGCGCATACGCCCTGGGAGTGGCATAAACCACTCTTTGAACATGCTCGTAAAGTAGGCATTACTATTTTTAGCTCGCCTTTCGACTACACAGCAGTTGATCTCCTTGAAGACTTAGGCGCGCCCGCCTACAAGATAGCCTCATTCGAGGCGGTGGACTTGCCACTCATCAAATATGTAGCTAACACCGGTAAGCCCATGATCATCTCGACAGGCATGGCCGATGCCGAGGAAATTCAAGAAGCCATCACCGCAGCTCGCGACGGTGGCTGCAAGGAGCTCGCAATTCTACACTGCGTGAGCGGTTATCCCGCCCCCCCTTCGGACTACAATCTCTATACGATTCCGGACATGATCCAACGCTTCGGATTGGTGACAGGTCTCTCTGATCACACGGTGGATAATACGACGGCAATTACCAGCATCGGCCTCGGGACAAGCATCATTGAAAAGCATTTCACCTTAGACCGTACAGCAGGCGGCCCGGATGACAGTTTTTCGCTAGAGCCCAAGGAAATGGAAGGGCTTTGCAAGGCTGCAGATACGGCTTGGAGTGCGCTCGGAAATGTAGATTATGGCCGGAAGTCGAGTGAGCAAGGAAATGTCCAGTTTCGGCGCTCGCTATATTTTGTGAAAGACCTTGAGGCTGGCGCCGTAATCACGGAAGATTCGGTTCGTAGCGTAAGGCCGGGGTATGGATTGCCACCCAAGATGCTGGGGTCAATCATTGGCAAACGACTTAAAAAACCTGCAAAATTCGGAACTCCAGTATCTGATGATGGATTAGTGGATTAACATATGAGCAAGTTTGCAATAAAAGAAAATATCGATAAATTAATATATGGTACTTATAATTTCGTCAGTGAAATTGCATATTCACTAGACAACCGATCAAAAAAAATAATAAAGAAAAACAAAAACTTTAAAGACATTCACGTTGGAAATCGTTGCTTTATAGCTGGAACCGGACCTTCACTAAATACGCTTACCGACGAAAACCTGAAATCCTTGAACAAAGAAATCCTGTTTGGAGTTAACTCACTTTACAAATCACGGATTGGATCCAAGCTATCCCCCCAGTATTACACTCTAATAGATAACCTGTATTGGGAACAGTGGGACTGTACCTTCTCCGAGGTTTCAAGCAAGTATTCGCAACGTCCGCCCATATTTATTACAGATGTGAGAGCTAAACATCTGCTGGACGGACTTGACGAAAACATACGTGCAATCTACATCCACTCAAAGAAGTATCCAGTAAAAAAGATGAGTGCGGAATTAGATAAGAATGTATATGCAGCCATGAATGTAGTTGCATATTCGATATTAACTGCCATGTATATGGGTTTTAGCGAAATATATTTACTAGGATGCGACTATAACGCTTTTTGTACAGCTGGAAAAGGCCACTGTTATGATGATGAGGAAGAAATTTCGGGTTTTAACTACAACCTTGCCTTCTATTTGAAATTTTACTGGATCACCACTGAGTTTCATTATTTAATTGCCAAACTTGCTAAAGAGAAACAAATTAAAGTGATCAATGTAACTCCTGACAGCTTATTGGATGCTTATCCTCGAATGTCGCTGGCAAACGTATTGTGAACTTTCCTAAAAATTGTCTACTTTTTTTGTAGCAATGAAAATTCTTTACGACACCGCCTTTCTTTCGCTACTACTGCTCGCGTTCGCGATCCAGCAGCCGACGACGATTGCGGCAAGTTACGGATTATGCGGACTCTACGCCCTTATTGGGCTAAGTCGGGTATCGTTGACTCGCTCACAAGTAATCACATTTTTCGGCATAGTGATTTTTTCATCTCTCACAGTGCTGAATCTGAATCAAGGCGCCGCTTCAGTCTTTTATCTATTTTCTTTGCCATTGGCAATCATGGCAGCGAGGACTTTTGCTAATAGGCCTCATCAGCATGTGATTTCCTGCCTTCGGTATACATTTTGGCTATTTGTTACGGCTACCGCGATAGGAATCGCACTCCATTGGGAGGAAGCCGAGCCGCTTGGCGCTATTTTTCCTGGCGTTAGTACTAACGGTCTGCCGTCCTATTTAATAGTATTACAGATCGCTTATTCCATCACCTATTATTTAAAGCACAATAGACTGCCTTTATGGCCCACAGTCGCAACGCTTGTCGTTGCAATTTTTGGTCTGGGGCGTGGCTCCATAATAATTGCCGGACTCATTTTATTCTCCAGCATCTTCTTGAACGCCCTAGTTACCGAATCAAAGAGCGAGCGAAGAATCTTCCTAGCAATAGGGTTAGCGGCAAGCCCGGTCGCGATATTCGCCCTGTTCACATACTATACAGAAATTATCGCATATTTCGATCTTGCCATTGAAGGATCAAAATTTTCTGGTGGCATCATTGACGAGCACAGAGCTCGAATGATGACAGACTATTTACATAAAATAGACGTTTATACATTGATTTTTGGTGCAAATTATAATGGCACATCCATCGCCGCTATATACGGCGGCAATCCGCATAATTCCTTTATAAGATTGCATTCGTTTTATGGTCTTGCAGGCTTCATGCTAGTTTTCTTGTCATTAGTATTGATAGTGGCTTCAACCAAACGCTTGAAACATAAAACCATCACATTGCTTTTTATTATATTTTCTTTACTAAGAGCAGTGACGGAGCCGATTTTCTTCCCTAGCCCTTTGGACTTTTTCTATATTCTGTACTTAGTTGTTTTCTTCAATTTTGCGGAACGACGTGATCAGCCGCATTTTCAAAACAAACGATATGCTTCAGTACCTCATCGCGAAGCTAATTAAGAAGGCTCGCTTATCCTCGATTCGAAACTCTGAAATTCATCGGACGGCCAAGGTTGAATCAGGAACATCTTTTGTTGCCTCGTCCATGGGTAAGCATAGTTTTTGTGGATACGATTGCGATATTTATCAAGCCTCGATAGGACATTTCACCTCAATTGCGAGTGGAGTGATAATTGGGGGCGCTCGGCATCCGATGGAGTGGGTAAGCATGTCACCCGCATTTTATTCGGGCCGCGATAGCATCAAAGCAAAATTTTCGGAACATTTATTGACCCCCCCCCCTAAAACTATTATTGGGCATGATGTTTGGATAGGTAGGTCTGCGATCATACTGGCCGGCGCCAATGTAGGGAATGGCGCAGTCGTCGGTGCGGGCGCAGTAGTAACCAAGGATGTGCCCTCGTATGCGATTGTGGCAGGCAATCCAGCTAGATTAATTCGCTATAGATTTAATTCAGATATCGCACAAGCGCTGAACACTATAGAGTGGTGGAATTATCCTGAGGCAGAGCTAAGGAAATTATCGAAATACATAAAAGAGCCTGACAAATTTATTGCCGCTGTCCTAGAGCATAGTAAGAGCAAAGCTTGATAGTTCAACAGCGACATTCATTGCAGTCATGACAATATACGTTCTTATTGCGCAAATCCCATCGACGGGCGAAGAATAATAACTGATTTTCGCATAGATTTATATGTCAAATGCTTGCGTGAGCAACACCATTATAGAATGGATGACATTTCTTTAATCTGTCGATAATCTTCATCAAAGCCCCGGCCTCGATGCCCAAAAAAGTTTTATTAAACGATTCAAGCGAGGCCTTCTCTTTGTCTAAAACATTATCATCATAATTAGCTACAGCACCCACGACATCGATCATGTAGTTTTTACCATAAACAAAATCGAATATGGCTTTTGTACGAGCCACATGATATGAACTAGTGACAACGCAGATATTACGAAACTGTTTTTGCGAGATTATATTGGCCCTTGTGAAAACAGCATCGCCCACGGTATCCCTGGAATTGACTTCGGTAATAATTTTTTCCGCACTAACAGAATGCTTATTGATCAGAAAGTCTTTAAACGCGTCAGCTATTTTAATTTTCGAATCCTGTCTATAAGCCCAACCGCAGGTAATAATGTAGGGCACGTGCAGATCGCGAGCGATCTCCGCCGCTAAATCTGCTCTGGCGACCGACTCTTCGTTCAGAATGCCATTGGCATCCATCTCGTTCGCAAGCACAATCAGAGCGTCGTAAGAGATAGAAGCATCTAAATTAGTCATAGTATTTTGATTTGGTCAAATTCTACGCATTATACAATGGCGTGAACTTCGCGACACCTATATAAACAAAGTGAGATCTCATGGATACGGAAGTAAAAGTTATCAGGAGCCTGGATAATCCACGTAAAAAGGTTCTATTCCTGGGCTATACACCAGGACAAACTACGTTAATCGATACACTTATCAGTTCCAACTGTGAGGTCTGGCATACTCAGAAAAAAATCGAGTCAACTCAGGGATACGACTTTGTGGTTAGCTATGGCTATCGGTATATCTTAAAAAAATCAATCATTGAAAGCTCCAATGCTCCAATAATTAATTTGCACATTTCCTATCTGCCCTGGAACCGAGGTGCTCATCCGAATTTTTGGTCTTTTTTCGACTGCACACCAAGCGGCGTATCGATTCACCTGATTGATGAAGGAGTAGACACCGGCCCAATACTCTATCAACGCTATGTAAACTTTACTAAAGAACAAACCACATTCTCGCAAACATATAAAAAACTTCATATAGAGATTGAGGCACTTTTCAAAGAATGCATAGAAGAAATTATAGAAGGAACTTACACCACTACTCCTCAAAGGAGGAAGGGTACGTATCACACCGTCGGCGATCTACCTAAAGAGTTCTCTGGTTGGGACGCCAACATTCAAGCAGAAATTTGTAGACTTGATTCCTTGATTTTTAAAAGCAAGTAGGATAAAAAATCACCGTCTATTCGACATATCAGTTTTCCGGTACAGACATCTATCTTTTACATTACTTCAGTAATGTACTTTGGAGGTACAATTCACAGTCATCATTGAAGCAATTCGACACACTAGGCAAATTAACGATAACAATCATCACATAAGACCATAGATAATGAAATACTGGATTGGGGGCGAACTCGTCGATTCGCTGTCTCTTGATAATAAGCGCCTGAATTACATATTTGCATTACTAATATCTTCTACCATATGGGTGTTGATAGGCGGAAATATTATTGTGCGTACTGAAACAGTATTTATAGCCTCTGTATGTGTCGGCGCAGCCAGCATTGGGGTAATACTTTTACTCTACGCAATATCACACTACACCAAGAACTTAGTGTGGGGGATAATTCTTACGTCAGCAGCACTATGGGCGGGCGTATATAGCGGACAGCTCGGCGCATATGCGGTGTATTTTCTGATTGGCATTGCTGGATTTTATAGCGCAAGGCATTTGCGATGGCAAGCGAATGAGTGGATAAATATCGTTGTCGCTGGCTTAATTGCTGCACTCACTGTGCTACTCATCCAGCACGCATACACTTCTTTTGACATAGCCACAAAACTTCTACGGGGAGAGGTACACCAAGATACTCTCTTCCATGCAAGCATCGCCGCAATGATTAAAAATTACGGCGTTACATCTACCGGCTTAAATGGGCTAGTGCCTATTTCATATCATGTACTTTCACATGTATTCTTCGCAGCTCTCAGCCTTCTTTCAGGCGTCTCGGTACTCGAAGTTTATGGCATAGCTACATGGGTATTGTTTGCTCCTCTTCTTGTCTTTTCAATCGTTGGCACCATTGCCATTCTCGATAAAAACGCGACACTCGATGTTTCAAGATTGTGGGTGATCGCTTGCCTTTCGCTTATAGCATTGCCTTATCTATTCTCGGGCTGGTTGCTATGGATCTCGTACTTTATTTCTGAGTCGTATATGGTTTCGCTTGGAATATTTGTGCTATCACTCCCCCTATTGCTCAAAAGCAAGCTGTCCAAGCTAGATTTGCTGTTGGTCCTTCTAACCACCACATTGATTACATACGCCAAAGGTTCCGTCGGAGCAATATATTTCGGGCTATGGCTGACACGGCTACTGTTTATCAATGACCAAGCGAAATTATGGGGTTTACTGTGCCTTATCGCTAGCGGTATTGGTGTTTATATTATGGCAAATGAGTCCGCAAACAGTGCTATCGGCTCTTTTATAAGAATAAATTGGTTCCATTTTATTGCCCATTATTCAAGCTATGGAGCTTGCATCGCGAGTTCTTGTAACCCTTTTGCCGAAAATGCATCAATCCCTGTCTATCTAGATTTTACGGTATTAATTCTAGGTTTCTTTCTCCTGCATTTTGCTCCTAGCTTCCTTCTGATTATCTTGTCTTTTATAGAAAGCGGCTTCAAAGCCACGATAAAATCGCCGATTATGATCTATATCGGGGCTTCCACCCTGGCGGGAATAATTATCACCTCCTCCTTAGAAATTCCGGGAGGAAGCGCTTACTACTTCTCAAACGTTGCCATGTTTGTCGCGCTACCAACTTTCATAGCTCTTGCCGCATATGGCTCCCAACTTTTTATAGATCGAAAATTTTTATACTGCTTCGTCTTTATATGCATTTTTTCCATCAAGTATCCCACGCTGATCAAAGAAGCCTGGCTCACACGTGCTCAGCCTCCAGGGAATCAGTTGGTCGACGCCCTAACAGACATGCGTAAAACCGCGAGTAAGCATCACGTTTATCTTTTAGATAAAGAGATGAGTGCGAGTATAAAATATCCAATCACAAGCTGCGCCGCGCAACCTTTTATTTATTCTGCTCTGTCCGAGCGACCTTGGAGCGGGGTAATTGATGATAAAAGCAAGTGCGACTATATATATTATGGATATTCCGCATATAGAATCCCGGCAAATAAGCAAGAAAAAATGCCACCTCCCATATTGCAAGGAATGTCGTTAGTCATAGGACAATTTTGAATCACAGCCATACGGTGATGTGCTTCTTGTTGGGACGAAGATCAATATGCCCGCGCTGTACCAGCACTAATGATTAAGCGGAGTTATAGATTCTCTTACTCTTAACCAATTATTTTTAATTAATACAACAATACTTATGAAGCGTGTCGCGATTCTTCAATCAAATTACATCCCTTGGAAAGGCTATTTCGACATGATAGCAACTGTCGATGAGCTCATACTATTTGATGACATGCAGTACACTCGGCGAGACTGGAGAAACCGCAATCAAATCAAAACACCGCAAGGCCTACAATGGTTGACTGTCCCTGTGGTGGTTAAAGGAAAATATCACCAACGCATCCGTGACACAGAGATTGATGGCATAACCTGGCCATCAATGCATTGGAAGGCCTTGGTGCAGAACTATAGTCGCGCACCCCACTTCAGGGAAATCGCCGAATGGCTTGAGCCCCTATATCTGCAGCAAGCATATAGCCATCTTTCAAGGCTAAATTCTACGTTCATCCATGCAATTTGCAACTACCTTCATATAAAGACGACCATCACAAACTCATGGGATTACGATCTCATTGAAGGGAAGTCCGATCGGCTAGCTGATCTTTGTCAACAAGCGGGCGGATCTGAGTATGTGTCTGGCCCCGCCGCTAAGGATTATATTGATGAGCAGGTATTCGTAGATCGAGGCCTCCGTCTGTCTTGGTTCAATTATGATGGTTACCCAGACTACCCTCAACTTTGGGGAGCGTTTGTACATAATGTATCTATTCTTGACTTATTGTTCAATTGCGGCAAAGATGCGAATCTTTACATGAGGCATATAAGAGTATGAAGCTCTCGATAGTAACCACTCTATATCGATCATCCGCTGATTTATTCGAATTCTATACACGGGCTACCGCCGTCGCCAATCAATTTGCAAAGGATGACTATGAGCTCATTTTGGTGAATGATGGATCACCAGACAACAGTCTTGATATAGCTATACAGCTCGCTAAAAGCGACGACCACATTATCATTATCGACCTATCGCGTAACTTCGGCCACCATAAAGCCATGATGACAGGTCTAGCCCACGCAATGGGGGACTTCATATTTCTAATCGATAGCGATCTTGAAGAAAGTCCGGAGTGGCTATTAAATTTCTCTGCCGAATTGTTTAAAACGAACTGCGATGTAATATACGGCGTCCAAGAAGAACGCAAAGGGGGCGTTTTTGAACGTCTTAGTGGGAGATGGTTTTACCGACTGTTTAAATTACTTTCTGGTGTAACACTACCGGAAAACGTAATTACAGCACGCTTAATGACCCGGCGTTATGTGAATGCATTAATAATGCACCAGGAGCGGGAAGTTGTTATTGCAGGCTTATGGGTGATCACTGGGTTCGAGCAAAAAGCACAATCAGTATCCAAGCGCAACGTGAGCAAGACCACATATACATTAAGAAAAAAAATCTCGGTACTTGTAAATGCCATCACCTCTTTTAGCAATACCCCTTTAATTGCTATTTTTCATATTGGCTCTGCAATCCTTTTTTTGTCAGCCACCTACATTTTGTATCTGCTTATCAATTGGGCACTTTTCTCGAAGCCTGCAGATGGCTGGACCTCGGTTATGGCTTCTATCTGGTTTTTGGGAGGCCTAATAAGCTCTTTTATTGGAGTGATTGGTATATATCTGTCGAAAATTTTCTCTGAAACAAAGAACCGACCTTACACCATAGTTAGGGAAATACACAACAATCGTATAACAAAAATCCATCGGGACACTCCACTATGAAAAGCCCTTCCTTTAATCAATACGGCGTCTTAGAACAATGCGTTAACACCACTGAGATAGATCACGCTACCGAAGAGTTAGTGAGGCTGGGCTACACCGTATTAAGCGCCAATTTCTCGCATGAAACAATAGAGCATCTTGCTCATACGTTTGATACTACACTGGACAATTATCGCAATCGCTTTGGAGTAAAACAATTAAAAGAGAAGGATGAATTTAACACTATACGACTACCTCTATCGCACCACCCTCTCTTTATAGGCTTAGCAACGCATCCGCTACTTCTAGAATTGATAGATAAGCTTATCTATGGAAAGTATATATTAAACCAACAGAATGGCATCATAAACCCACCAAACGAAAGATATAATCAAGATGCTTGGCATCGCGATTTACCTTATCAACATTTCGTTAGTGATCGACCAATTATAATAAATGCTCTATATTGTGTGGATGAGTTCACGCTAGAAAATGGGGCGACCTATGTACTGCCTGGAAGCCACAAATATTCCTCGTTTCCATCTAATGAATATATCTCAAAAAACTCTATCCAAATATGCGCTCCGGCTGGATCCTTTATAATACTGGACGGAATGCTTTATCACCGAGGCAGCAAAAATAATACCAAACATGCAAGAAGAGCAATTAATCATGTGTATACCATACCGCACATCAAGCAACAAATTTCCATCCCGAATGCTTTAGGACCGGTCTCTCTTGATGTAGCCGTCCAAGAGTTATTTGGGTATCCGTTTAGATCTCCAAACACTGTCGTTGAGTTTATCGCTGATAGACCACCAAAATCTATATCGCTCTAGTGTTACTAAATATCACGCCGAATCAAATGCCGTTAGAATTCCTATTCCGTATACACATATGAATAATGCCGTTTGTATTCTCTGCTCCGGCACATTATTTCCGCTACCGCTGCCCCATAACAATAGAGCGCTTGTGAGTGACGGCCATGTATTGCCGATTGCTTTAGAGAAAACAACTTGTCTTTCGTGTGGGCTAGTGACACATGCAAATCCAGCGAGATCTGAATTCGTGCGATCCACATATTCAGAAGAATACTCCTTGCCATCCGCATCGCCTGCGGCAGATACAAAACGTGCTAAACAGTATGCAGATATATTAGTCAGACGAACAGGCGTCCCCGGATCAGTGCTTGAAATTGGTTGTGGTTCTGGAAATTTATTGAAAGAACTCAATACACGATGGCCCGAAACGTTTTTTTGGGGCGTTGATCCAGCACTCCCTAGCAACTTAAGCTCCAATACACAAATTCATTACACCCTCTCTTTCTTTAATTCAACTCTTGCTGCAGCACTTCAACAGCAATTTGATTTTATTTTCTCAATTAATGTCATAGAGCACGCAGAAAGCCCGGCGGAGTTTTTCTCCCTAATCTGCAAACTTCTGGCCCCACAAGGTCGCGTAATCATAGTTTGCCCTTCAGCCAGCCCACCGAACATTGAGCTGCTGTTCTACGATCATTTATATACCTTTACATCGCTTGCGCTGAAGATCATTGCTGAGGCTGCAGGCTTAGAGCTTGTAGAGTCTGTTCCACAATTGTCTGATACTAGAGATTTTCAGTTATTAGCTTTTCAACATAAAACTATTTCTCCTCGACTGCAGCCTCTACCAATGGAAGATACGGAATATGCATTGGCTCACTCCAGGGAACAATACATGAGAGCATGGGCTCGCCTTGAAAGCGATCTGTTACAGCGCCGAGCCGTCAATACAGGATTAGCAATGTTTGGGGCCGGGCAAATGGCAGCAGTGATTCGAGCCTACGCACCTCAGCTTTGGAGTCTAGTAGAGTTTTTACTTGTGGACGATCCATCGGAGGCATGGCCACTAGATAAACCCATTTTCGGGTATTCCGATTACACTGAGAGCCTTACTGAACACAGTGTCATAATTGCTACGGCGCCAGCCGTTCAGGCTTCGGTTGCCAGACGTCTTATCGCTGACGGGATAAATACCATCCGCTTTGATGACATTATTTTTAACTAGCTATGACAACATCACGTAATTATGGATAAAAGTAAGAAAAACGGCATGTTGGCGGATGTTGCTAAATACTATACAGCCAAAATCGTAGAACATGGCGATACTCCACAAGGAGTTGATTGGAATGGGTCTGACAGTCAGGAATTAAGGTTCAAACAACTTAGTAAATGCATAGCTCATGATGCAGATTTCTCGCTGAATGATTTCGGCTGTGGCTACGGTGCTTATTATGAATTTCTTGCCAAACATTATATTAAATTTCGATATAATGGCTGCGATGTCTCCGGTGAAATGATTGCAGCAGCAAAGAAACGTTATTCAGATCACTCATCAGCTTTCTTTGAGATTTCTGCGAAACCAACTACTGTTGCGGATTACGGGGTAGCAAGCGGAATTTTTAACGTGCGCCTACAGCACAGCGCTGATGCTTGGCTGACATACATAAAAAATGCACTTCAAATTTTAGACTCTACCAGCCGTAAAGGATTCGCGTTCAATTGTCTAACAAAATACTCAGATAAAGAAAAGATGCGAGACCATCTGTACTATGCGGATCCCTGCTTTCTATTTGATTATTGTAAAAGTCATTTTTCTCGAAATGTCGCTTTGCTACATGACTATGATTTGTACGAATTCACATTGCTCGTACGGAAAAAATTATGAAGAAAAAATTAATTATCTTCGGCGCTGGTGAAATAGCACAACTAGCCAAATATTATTTCACGACCGACTCCGACTATGAAGTGGCTGCCTTTACAGTGGACGCGGCTTTTCAATCGTCCTCTTCCTTCTGCGATCTGCCAGTGATACCTTTTGAATCGCTTACCCGGTCCCATCCACCAGAGTTTTACGAAATCTTTATAGCCATAAGCTATTCAAAACTGAATCAAATCAGAAAGGAAAAATTTTTGGCTGCTAAGGAACTAGGCTATTATCTTCCAAGCTATATTAGCTCTAAGGCGACAGTATTAAATAACATGCACATAGGCGAAAACTGCTTTATATTGGAAGATAACACTATACAGCCTTTTGTTAGCATTGAAGACAATGTAACACTATGGAGCGGAAATCACATCGGGCATCATTCGGTGATAAGAAGCCATTCATTTTTCGCTTCACACATAGTCATTTCAGGAGGGGTTGAAGTCGGAGAACAATGCTTTATTGGAGTGAATGCCACGATTCGCGATCATGTACAAATTGGACCAAAATGCGTAATTGGGGCCGGTGCTTTAATATTGGCTAGTACAGATGCAGAAGGGGTTTATCTAGGAACACCTTCTGAGCGCTCTCGCGTGCCTAGTTCGCGCTTAAGAAAGATATGACACGCGCTTGGCGAAAAACAGGCTTGTTATACACGCCCGAAGGAGCCTTGAGACGGCATCCAAAACTACTCACTCACGCAGCAAATCCTTTAGCTGTACATATGAAGGAAGATATTTTTAGAATATTCTATAGCGGTCGAGACAGTAATAATCGCTCGTCTGTAGGCGCCGTTGATATCGATATCGTTCAAAAACGGGTAATAACCGACCATTTCGAACCCTTCTTTGAGCATGGGCCTACTAATAGTTTCTATGCAGACGGGATAAGCATTGGGAATTGCTATACGGTAGGCGGTATTACATACATGCTATTCATGGGCTGGCAGGCTAATCCAACTGCGCATTGGCGTGGTGACATCGGTCGCTTTGTTGTCACACCAGAATTGACGTTGCGGTTAGATCAGAATGAACCATTCATCAGCTCCGATAAACATGATCCGATCAGTCTCTCCTACCCATGGGTAATGGCACACCAGGGTGGACTCTTTTCTATGTGGTACGGATCGACCATATCATGGACGTCTGAGAATAAGGAAATGATCCATGTCATTAATTTTGCATCGTCCAGCGATGGCCACCTATGGCGTAAACACGGTCTAGCAGTTCCGTATGAGCTGGGCAAAGCACAGGCCTTTTCCAGACCCACAGTCGTGCAGACAGGACAGTCCGATTACGAGATGTGGTTTTCCTATAGAAGCGGGCTAGGAACCACATACCGCATTGGACACGCATACAGCAAGGACGGTTCTAACTGGCGGCTATCGTTAGAGACAACAGGTATAGATATCTCGTCAAATGGATGGGACTCTGAAATGATCGAGTATCCCTTCGTATTCGACCATGGCGGACAACGCTATATGCTGTATAACGGCAATGGATATGGAAAAACTGGCTTTGGCTTAGCGATTCAAGGATAGATAATGGCTCGGCTTCTAGATTATGTCTACATTTTTGCGACCATCGGACTAACAGTGTATGGTCAGCTAATTTTGAAATGGCGAATTTCGGAATTCGGCCCACTCCCAATTGGCCTGTGGGAAAAGTTAAGATTTTTGTTATCGTTATTCTTGGATCCCGGAATACTTTCCGGGTTTGCCGCCGCATTTTTAGCTTCTCTCGCTTGGATGGCAGCAATGACCAAGTTTGAACTGAGCCATGCATATCCCTTCATGAGCTTAAATTTTGTTGTTGTTCTGATATTGAGTGGGTGGATCCTGAATGAACCATTGAGTTTGCATAGGATAGTCGGGGTTGGGTTGATCGTGTTGGGTACGATGGTTGCAGCTCATGGTTAATTCAATATTTAAGTTTAAGGTTAATTTAAAAGGTAATACATCCCTCCTCATAAGCTTCATCGTCTCTGCACTTGTTGTGGGTTTATTTTCCATTTCTTTCGAGCCTAGATGGGAAACCAATGACGATATAGCTATGTCGATGGTTGCTCATGGCTATGGCCTAGCAGCCTATAGTTCGCCAAATCTATTCTTTTCAAATATTTTATATGGGCACATGGTTCGGGTTATTCCCGAAATTAATGGGATACTTGGTTATTCCATAGCTACTATTGGAGTTCTATTCGCTATCGCTTGGTCATTTGCCCATTGTCTGAATATTTCCAGAATTGGCTACCTTGGCACCTTAGCTGTCTTGGTATTAATACTATGTAGGCCAATCCTCTTTCCTCAATTCACCATCAATGCGGGCTTGTTGATGGTTAGTGCACTCATTTGTTGGAATTTTTACGAATCACAGAATAACAAAATAGGACCTTTGATAGTAGGGTGTCTATTAGCACTCATGAGTTACCTCGTTCGCAGCGAAGAAGCTTTTTTGATTCTGGCCGTTGGAAGCCCTCTTCTACCTTGGTCTTCACTTCGAAAGTTTCGTTCAGCTAAAATTGCGTTTGTCCTTTTAGCTGCTGCTATCGGTATCGCCGCAGTCGTAGATAGAAACGCTTACCAATCACCAGAATGGAGTGACTTTCTTGAACTTAACTCTGCCAGGGCATCGTTTACTGACTTTGGTGCGGCTGATCGTTTGCTACAGCGACCGGACATATTGAAGAAACATGAATATAGCCAAAATGATATTGACTTAATTAAGAACTGGTTTTTTGTTGACCCAAATGTTGCCAATCCCGATCGATTGAATGCCGTACTAAATGAGTTAGGCCCCATCCCTAGCCAAACATACTCGATGGACCAAGTTCGACGAGGGCTCACTACGTTATGGCATCCTACGCTTCTACCCATCATGGTGGCTGCCCTTTTACTGCTTGTGTTGCATCCCAGTTGGCGGGGTTGTGCCGTTTGGATTCTTTGTATCGCAGCAGTTATGGTACTGGGGCTGATAGGACGTCCTGGTATTTTGCGAGTTTATATTCCTTTAGCTAGCTTGCTTCTGGTTACTCCGTTACTTTGCATACGTGAAAGTCTAGCTAATACTTCATTACTATTAAACAGGGCAGGGATCCTTGTACTCATTGGCGCAGCAGCTTTAAATACATCAACTGTTATTGCAGAGTCCAAATCTATGCAAATAACAGGAAAACAAGTACGAGATAACTTAGTGCATTTCCCACAGACTCCAGTTGTGTTTTGGGGTTCTGTGTTTCCCTTTGAAGCCGTCTACCCGGTAATGGCGGACTCTTCCATTCCGATGCGCTACCAAATCTACGGCTTAGGTGTATTTACTCTGGCACCATTTTCTATTTCCTATTACCAGCAAAATAAGGAAATTGGTATGTTGAGTCAACTGCGTTCAACACAAGGAGCCTCCATACTTATCGATAAGGAACGACAGCAATTATTAGATCAATATTGCTTGGAGCATATGCAAGCACGGTTAAAGCAGATTTCTGAAAGAAAGTATGGGACACTTAGCCTAAAACAACTAAGATGTGTCCCACATTAGCCCGGGCGCTCTCATCGGTTCTCAGCAAAACATCTCCTACAACACAAACATCTGCATATAAACCGTTACGCCAACTTAAAGACTATGAAAGCAATTATTCTTGCCGGTGGCAATGGATCTCGGCTATATCCCTTAACTCAAGTATCAAGTAAGCAATTGCAAGCAGTTTTCGATAAGCCCATGATTTATTACCCGATCACGGTTCTCATCGCCGCTGGCATTCGAGAGATCTGTCTAATTTCTACGCCACAGGATTTGCCACGCTTTCAGCAGTTATTAGGCGATGGGCGACGATGGGGAATCAACTTGGAATATCGGGAGCAGGCGCGCCCTGAGGGCATCGCTCAAGCATTTTTGATTGCGGAAGACTTTATAAATGGGGACAGCGTCGTACTGATGCTGGGCGATAATATATTTTCTGGAAGCGATGACTTTCCCAGGGCAATTTGCCAACTCCAACGCGGAGCCACCATTTTCGCTTACCATGTTAGTGATCCAGAGCGCTACGGTGTAGTGGAGTTTGATCGCCACGGGCGCGCCTTGTCATTGGAAGAAAAGCCTGAGAATCCTAAAAGTGGCTTCGCCGTACCTGGCATCTATATATATGACGCCCAAGTTGTCGAAATTGCTCGCGCGCTCAAGCCCTCGCAGCGCGGTGAGCTTGAGATTACCGAAGTTAATCTTGAGTATATGCGTCGCAACCAGCTCCGAGTACACCGCTTGAGTCGCGGCTTTGCTTGGCTGGATGCCGGCACTAGCACGGCACTGCAAGAGGCCTCTGCCTACATAGAAGCAATCGAGCGGCGTCAAGGTATCAAAATTGGCTGCCCAGAAGAAGCAGCCTTAGTTCGTCGATTTATCAGCATTGAACAATTTGAAGCACTGCTTTCGACCATGCCAAATTGCGAGTACCGGAGCTACCTTGCTACGGTAGCAGCGGAAGCTCGCAGACTTGGAGGTTAGAATGATCAGCAGAAAGATTCCTTTCAATCGTCCGTTTCTAACGGGCAACGAGTTCGCGTTTATAAACGAAGCTCAGAGCGGCAACATGCTGGCAGGCGATGGCCCTTTTACTAAACGGTGTCACAGTTGGATAGAACAGCAAACCGGTAGCACGAAGGCCCTGCTTACCCACTCATGCACTGCCGCGCTGGAAATGTCGGCTCTACTGCTGAATATACAACCCGGTGATGAGATCATCATGCCGTCATTCACCTTCGTGTCGACGGCTAATGCTTTCGTATTGCGCGGCGGAGTGCCTGTCTTTGTGGATATCCGGGAAGATACCTTGAACATCGACGAATCGCTTATAGAGGAGGCAATAACGTCAAAGACCAAGGCCATCGTACCTGTTCACTATGCAGGTGTTGCATGTGAAATGGACGTCATTATGCAGATAGCCTTAAGACATCAACTGAAAGTGGTTGAAGATGCTGCTCAAGGAGTGATGGCCAGTTATAAAGGGAAGGCGTTAGGCAGCATCGGCGATCTGGGTGCATTCAGCTTTCATGAAACCAAGAACGTAATATCCGGCGAAGGAGGAGCCTTATTAGTCAATGACCCCAGTCTCGCACTGACGGCGGAGATGATTCGCGAGAAAGGAACTGATCGAAGCCGCTTTTTCCGAGGCGAGGTGGACAAATATACTTGGCAAGAAGTCGGTTCATCTTTCTTGCCGGGGGAGTTGATTGCGGCTTTTCTGTGGGCGCAATTAGAAGAGGCTCACAATATTACTCAGCACCGGCTGGACACATGGGAATACTATCATTCAGGCCTTGCGGAATTGGAAGCCCAAGGTATGTTGCGGCGCCCTATCGTTCCCAAAGACTGTCAGCATAACGCGCATATGTATTACGTACTGTTAGGCCCAGATATTGATCGACAGGCAGTATTAGCGAGGCTTAAGGAGTTTGATATCTACTCCGTGTTTCACTACATTCCTTTGCATTCATCCCCTGGCGGCCTGCGCTATGGCCGTACGCACGGAACGATGAGTGTCACCGATATTCAAGCGGAGCGGATCATTCGTTTGCCGTTGTGGGTAGGCTTAACCCAGCTCGAGCAAGACTATGTGATAAATCAACTGGGCAAAGCCCTTGGCAAGTTCGGATAGATTTACACATTTTCAATTCACCGATCCGAACATTATTTCCTTGACGCAGGACTCATGATCAACGACAGCTTGCCTGGCCAGCGGTGGCAATCGCTTACATCGCTCGGCGTATTCGTTTTTTTTTCAATGGCTTTTGCTATTCCTTCTGGCTATTCCTTTGGCGCTGCTCTGCTGCTACTGACCAGCTTGGCTTATTTGCTTTCACGTCCCGCACTGCAGCCCTCCACTGAAGATAGAGCCCTGGCGTACTTATTGTTGGTTGTATTCCTGGTTGCGCTCTCAGCCTTCTTGATTCATGGCAATAAACCTAAAACATTGGATCAGAGCAGCCGCTACCTGCTATGTATTCCCATTTTACTTTTAATGCTAAAAGCCCCGCCGGCCGCGCGCACGCTGTGGTGTGGCCTGATTATTGGTGCCATTTCGGCATTCGGGCTGGCTCTTTGGCAACGCTTTACGGAAGGTAGCTACCGCCCCGACGGCTACATGACTAGCGCCATTCCCTTTGGAAATATATCGCTTACGGCAGGCATACTTTGCTTGGCAGGGTTTACGTGGGCCAAAACTCAAGGGCGCCATGCGTCTCTTTGGAAAATTGCTCTTTGTCTAGGGTTCGCGGCAGGGTTGTGCGTGTCACTGCTATCTGGCAGCCGCGGGGGATGGTTGGCTATTCCGGCTGTATTGATTCTTTACGCGATTGCCTTTCTTGGAAATAGCAGTATGAAACATGTGGCTATCAGCACCTTTTTGTTGGCAGCCTTGTTGATATCCGCTGGATTTATCATGCAGCGCCAAATCATAAACCGCTTTGACGCTGCCATTACCGAAGTAAATGATTACGCAACCAACGGAAACGCCTCAACGTCGATAGGGATGCGTTTAGAGGCTTGGCGTGCGGCGGTTATAAGCATTGGTGAAAAACCCGTACTTGGGTGGAGTTATAAAGACTACGACGCCCATCTAGAGCAGTTGACCGCCGAGCAAAAGACCAAAGCGTCGATTACTACTCTATCCAACACTCATAATAATTTTATTGAGGTATGGCTCCACCAGGGATTGTTCGGCTTCTTAGGGTTACTGGCCCTATTTATGGTGCCCTTTTGGTTTTTCTATAAACGTCTGCGCAGTAGCGATCCAGCCGTACAGGCGTTTGCGATTGGCGGCGCGTGTTTGCTTGCCTGCTTCTTTATTTTCAGCCTTACCCAAGTGATACTGGGCCGTAATAATGGCATTGTTTTTTTCGGTCTGACGCTGGTGATTTTTTGGGGATGCATGCGTAATGCCGAGCAAAGGATTCAGCGCTAAACCGCTCCTTATCATGCAGCTCTACATAAAGTAGCCATGACTTCCACCTTAAACGGTACTATCTCTCAAGTCATTCTTCTTCCTACCAGTATCCTGGCGTTACTGGTGCTAGGCTGCCTTCTGTTATGGCGCTGTTATCGCCGTTCCGGGTTGGTACTGATACTGGTCAGCGCCGGCGTGCTGGCCATATTAAGCATGCCCTTTACCGCTCTGCATCTGATACACACGCTGCAGGTCTACCCCGCCGTGCATCCTGCGGACATGGCCAAGGCCCAGGCCATAGTGGTGCTTGGCGGCGGTATCAGCCATGACCAGCCTGAGTACGCAGCCGATGTATCCAACAACGCGACGCTAGAGCGTCTACGTTACACAGCTTTCCTATACAACCAGCATGAGCTGCCCATACTGGTAACAGGCGGCACGCCTAGCGGCGGCGAGGCGGAGGGTTGGGTAATGAAGCGCGAACTGGAATCGCTGTTCAATGTGCCGGTTCGATGGCTGGAGGTGGAGTCCGACAATACCGCTCAGAACGCCGCATTTTCGCGAAAGATCCTTCAGGCCTACGGCGTAGACACCATAGCGCTGGTCACCCATGCCTGGCATATGCCTCGTGCCAAGCAAATCTTTGAAAAAGCAGGCTTCAACATTATTCCCGCGCCTACAGGCTTCTACACGAAGGGGTTCAAGGGAATCATGAATTTCATTCCGCAGGCCGAATACTTGAACCTGAGCAATATCGCAATACGGGAGTGGATAGGAATGGGATGGTATCGTCTACGCGACAATCCCTGAACGGCCTATAACAGTATCTTTTCCCTCTAACTTGTATTGTTATAAGTACATCTTTACAATAAAGTCTGCCGGCCTTCTTTAGGGCCATGCTTACCTATTGCTAGAGATCAACTCAATGACTGCGCAGACACTCGCCCAGAAGCTTATCGCCCATGCCAGCGGCCGGGCTTCGGTCGCGCTGCATGACATCGTTACCTGCGATGTGGATCTGGCGATGTTCCA
This sequence comes from Pollutimonas rozaliensis, assembly GCF_048751585.1. NCBI lineage: Bacteria > Pseudomonadati > Pseudomonadota > Betaproteobacteria > Burkholderiales > Alcaligenaceae > Pollutimonas > Pollutimonas rozaliensis. Next base: position 277,958 of record NZ_JAZHOB010000009.1, read on the forward strand.
TGATTCCAGTGGGCCGCGTCGACTGAAGCCGATGCTGGACAAGCTGGGTGCGTCCATTTGGGACAAGTCCAAGGTCGTCCTGGTCATGGATCACTACGTTCCTGAAGAGGACGACGATTCGCGCTCCATTCTTGCCTTGACCCGCGATTGGGCGCGCAGCCAGCAACTGCCGCACGTTTACGACTCGATCGGCATCTGCCATGTGGTGCTGCCGCAGCAGGGCCACATACGGCCAGGCATGTTTTGCGTGGGCGGCGATTCGCATTCACCCACGGGCGGCGCCTTCGGCGCCTATATGTTCGGCATAGGCAGCACGGAAATGCTGGGCGTGGTGGTCAGCGGCCAGATCTGGGTCAAGGTGCCCGACACCATTTTGATGGACTGGAACGGAACCTTGCAGGCCGGCGTAACGGCCAAGGACATGATGCTGCACATGATAGGCCTGTATGGCACGAATGGCGCCAACTATGGCGCGGTCGAGTATGCCGGCAGCGCGATCGATGCGATGTCGATGAACGAGCGCATGACCTTGTCGAACATGAGCGCCGAGCTGGGCGCGCAGGTGGGCCTGATCGCACCCGACGAGACCACGGTAAATTATCTGCGCAAGGCCGGCGTTACAGATCCCATCGATACCCGGCGGTGGCGGACCGATCCGGATGCCGTCCTTGACCGGCGCAGTTTCGACGCGTGGACGCTGGCGCCCATGGTGGCCGCCCCGCACAGCCCCGACAATACTTGCGCGGTGGGCGATCTGCCGCACACGCCGGTACAAGTGGCCTATATAGGCGCGTGCACCGGCGCCAAGTTGGACGATTTGCGCGCGGCGGCGCGGGTGCTGCGCAATCGCAAAGTGGACCCGTCTGTGCGGCTGCTGGTCGCGCCGGCATCGGTGCAGGATCAAAACGATGCTGCGCGGGAAGGCACTTTGCAGGTCTTGATCGATGCGGGCGCGCAATTGTTTGCGACTTCTTGCGGCGCCTGCTCGGGCTACGGCAATGCCCTGGCCGGCGCGGACAATGTCATTTCCAGCACCGCGCGCAATTTCAAGGGACGCATGGGCTCGGCGGAAACCAATGTATACCTGGGCTCGCCCTATACCGTGGCGGCGTCGGCACTGACCGGCCGCATTACCGATCCACGTCCGATTTTGGCGGAGGCGCCATGAGCTTGCACAGGGTTTGGCGCGTGGGCGCCAATATCGATACGGACGCCCTGGCGCCGGGCGCTTACATGAAACTGGGCATAGCCCAGATAGCCCGCCACTGCCTGGAGAACCGCTACCCGGAATTGGCAGGCTCATTGAAAGCCGGCGACGTGCTGGTGGCCGGCGAGAACTTCGGCATCGGCTCGTCGCGCGAACAGGCTGTGGGCGTGCTGGTGGAGCTGGGGGTGAAGGCGGTTATCGCGCCGTCTTTCAGCGGCCTTTATTTCCGCAATGCCTACAACCTGGGTCTGCTGGCGATTGTGTGCGAAGGCGCCGAGCAGATTCCCGAAGGCGCGCAGGTCCGGATCGACACCGCCAATGCATGTATTCGTGTGTGGCCGGCCGGCACGGCGGCAAATGGTTCCGACCTGCCGTCCCCGCTGCTGGATCTACCCTGCCAGAAAATCCCCGACTTCCTGATTGAACGCGCGTTGTCCGGCGGCCTGATGCGCCAGCTGGAACGCCAATACCTACAAAGCAACACATGACGACATTGAAATCGCTATTGCAGTCTTCCGGCGCCCTGCTGGCTCCCGGCATCTATGACAGTTTCTCCGCGCTGATCGCGGAGCAGGCCGGCTTCCAGGCGGCCTATCTGTCGGGCGCCTCGATTGCCTATACGCGGCTGGGCCGCTCCGACGTGGGTTTGACGACCTACACCGAGGTGGAGCAGACCTTGTCGCGTATCGCCGACCGGGTGCGGCTGCCGATTATCGTGGACGGCGACACGGGCTTTGGCAATGCGCTGAATGTGATGCGCACCGTGCGCGGCTTCGAGAAGGCGGGCGCGGCGATGATACAGCTGGAAGACCAGACTTTCCCCAAGCGCTGCGGCCATCTGGATGGCAAGACGATCGCACCGGTGGAAGAAATGTGCGGCAAACTGAAGGCTGCGCTGGATGCGCGCCATAGCGAAAACACGCTGATCCTGGCGCGCACGGATTCGCTGGCGGTGGAAGGTTTCGACGCCGCCATGGAAAGGGCCGAGGCCTACCTGGCCTGCGGCGTGGACGCGCTGTTCATCGAGGCATTGCGAAGCAAGGACGAATTGCTTGCCGCCGCCAAGCGCTTCGGCGCGCGCATTCCCTTGCTGGCCAATATGGTGGAAGGCGGCATCACCCCCTTGCACACCGTGGACGATCTGCAAGCCATGGGCTTCAAGATCGTGATCTTCCCAGGCGGCGCGGCGCGGGCCGTGGCACATAGCCTGCAAAGTTATTACGGCACGCTGCGGGAAAACGGCACGACGGCGCCGCTGGCCGATTCGATGCTGGACTTCAATGAGTTGAATGAACTGATCGAGACGCCCGCGCTGATGGAGCAGGCGCGCCGCTACGTCTAGATTATTTTTTTGCGCTTTTCGCCGCGGCGTCCATGACCCAGGTGTCGCCTGCCTTGGAGCGCTTGTTGGACAGGGTCATGCGGTATTCGAAGCGCGCCGGGTTGTAGGCCGCGATCAGGTATTCCACGGGCGTTCCGTCGGCATCGCGCACCACCCGGCTGATGCGCAGCAAGGCCGATCCGGTATCCACCTGCAAAGCTTCGGCGTGCTGCATGTCGGCCAGTACGGCGCTTATTCCCTGCTCGGCCGACGCCAGCTTCATGCCCAGCTTTTTGAAAATCGACTGGATGGGCAGGCGGGTCAGATCCGCTTCGCTGTATTGACGGCCGATATGTTCGGGAACATAGGTGATCAGGTAGGAAAAAGGCTGCTCGTCGTGATAGCGCACCCGGACAGCCTTTTGCACTTTTGCGCCTTGCGGCAGCTCGAGCTTGGTGCACACGTCGGGGCTGGCCGTCTCGTAGCCGAAGGACAGCAGGCTGGCCTGGGTGCTGCTGCCCATTTCGGACAGCCGGGCCAGCAGCTTGTTGATGTCCGCCGGCAGCGGCGCGGTCTTGATATTGCCCGGCTTGGGGAAGGTGCCCAGGCCCTGGCGGCGCTCGATCAGGCCGTCGTGCTGCAAGAGCTCCAGCGAGCGGCGTATGGTCAGGCGCGATACCTGGTATTCCTGCGCCAGCGAGTTTTCGCTGGGCAGGGCCTCGTTACTGGCGAATTGATGGCTTTCTATCGCCTGCTTCAGCAAGCGATAGATACGATAGTAACGAGGGGTGGGGTTGGCGATCATTAAGCCTCTTAGTCGACGGTTGCGCCCGTGAATTCTACGACTTTTGCGTAATGATCAATATCTTTGGCCACATAGTCGGCAAATTCCTGCGGCGTGTTGGTCACGACGTCGCCGCCGCCGTGCGTCATCAGCCCGATGAAGGTGGCGCGCTTGGCGCCCTCGACCACGGCCGTATTCAATTGCTTGACCCTTTCCGGCGACATGCCCGCGGGGCCGAACATGCCGAACCATGCCTTGGACGTGAAGCCGGGCAAGGTATTGGAAATCGGCGGCACGCCGGCAAACTGCTTCATGGGCTGTGTGCTGGTCACACCCAGGAATTTGATGCGATCGGTTCCCATCAATGGAAGAACATTTTCCACGCTGGCGAACATCAGGTCCACCTGGCCGCCGATCAGGTCCTGCACGGCGGGTGCCGTGCCTTTATACGGCACGGTCAGGCCTTCGATGCCGGCATCCATCTGGAAGCTGGCCGTGGCCATGTGCAGGGATGATCCGATGCCGCCCACCGCAAAGCTGTATTCGCCGGGCTTCTTCTTGGCCAGCGCGATCAGTTCCGCCACGCTATTGGCGGGGAAATCCTTGCGGGCGACCAGTACGCTGGGCACTTCCGCCAGCAGGCTGATGGGGGTGAAGTCTTTCTTGGGGTCAAAAGGCAGTTTTTTGTACAGGCTGGCATTGACCGAGAAGCTGGTGAAGCTGACCAGCAGCGTGTCGCCGTCCTTGCTGGACCGGGCCACTGTATCGGCCGCGATGTTGCCGCCCGCGCCGGGCTTGTTCTCGACGATGACCGTTTGCTTGAGCAGGTCGCTCATTTCCTGGGCAATGCCGCGGGCCACGCGGTCGGTGGTGCCGCCGGGCGATGCGCCCACGATAAGGGTGATAGGCTTGTTGGCCTGGGCCAGGCTAGCGCTTAAGGGCAGGACGGCCAAGGCAGCCGCGATTAGGCAGCGGCGGAATCCGGTAAGGTGCATGTCGATCTCCTGAGATGAAGTTTGCTATGTTTTTATCCAAGCTGAATCATAAACTTGTATTGTCAACAGTACAAGATGGCATGTAAGGGTTCTTGTGTGGCTTGCCGCAACACCGGTAGTTCTTCGCCTCGCTATTTTCATTCACTGCGTCCCTAACGGACGTTCATACATATCTATAGTCGTATTCCCCCTATCGACAGGAGTACGACATGGTTAAAAGCAATAGCCGATACTCAGCCTTGAATCAATTTCGTTTATAGACGAAAATGGCTCAGTATCTAATCGCGCATTACTTAACGGACGAAAAATATAAGGATCCTTATATTGACTGGCTGAATCGACTGATCGATAAAAGAGCTAAGGTGGCCGTGATACGGCGCGTGGCTCGCATCGAGCAAGGCAACTTCGGCGATCACAAGTTCTGCGGCGGAGGCGTATGGGAATTACGCATTGATGTCGGTCCAGGCTATCGCGTGTACTACGCCTTCTCAGGCAAACGCGTGGTTCTGCTGTTGGGTGGTGGCGACAAACGCACGCAAGATGCGGACATCAGATGGCTATCGGATACTGGCAAGATTGGCAACGGAGAAAAGACGATGAGAAGCAGGCCCCATGACATCGCAATGGCGGAGCTATATCGCAACGATCCCGCCTTTGCGATCGGCGTCATCAACGACATTCTTAAAGATGGTGAGCAAGCAGAATTGCTGACAATTCTGCGGCACATGACATTGGCCTTCGGGGGAGTGCAGGCTGTTGCAGAACAGGCCCATTTAAATCCGACGCAACTTTATCGAACACTATCCCCAACAGGCAACCCATCGCTCAGCAGCCTGTCCGCCATCCTAAAGGCTATGGGACTACGTTTATCGGTGCAAGCCAGTCATGAGTCATCGCACGCTGACGCACATTAAAAGCCCACCCTCATCCATTACACTTGGGGGCAATCGAAAATAATGATGCGCATACACGGCGCGCAGAACCTTAGGAGCCTTCCATGCCACACATCACCACCTTGGCCACATTGCCTGAAGATGCGGACCGCGCGGTTCTTGTAGGGCGCGCGTGGCTGCCGGGCGACGCCGGCGGGCCTTGCGTGGTCACCGTCCGCGACGGCGAACTGATCGATATCACCTCCGTCGCACCCACGGTTTCCCAACTGCTGGAAGACAGCACCCCCGCCGATACGGTCCGGCGGGCATCCGGGCCGTCGCTGGGGCGCCTTGACGACTGGCTGGCCTCGGCCCTGGAGCACGGCCCCAATCCCGCCCAGCGCCACTTGCTGGCGCCCAACGACCTGCAGGTGGTCAAGGCGGCCGGCGTTACCTTCGCGCAAAGCATGGTGGAACGGGTGATCGAAGAACAGGCGCGCGGCGACGCCGCCGCGGCGGACGCGATCCGTCGCGAGGTGGTGGCGGTGATCGGGTCCGACCTGGGTGCGATCCGTCCGGGCTCGGAAGATGCCCAGCGTCTTAAGGCGGTGCTGCTTGAAAAGAAAATGTGGTCTCAGTATCTGGAAGTGGGCATAGGCCCCGATGCCGAGGTTTTCACCAAAGCGGCGCCGATGTCGTCGGTGGGCACGGGCGCGGGCGTGGGCCTGCACCATGCCTCGTCCTGGAACAACCCCGAACCTGAAATCGTGCTGGCGGTATCGTCGCGCGCCGAAGTCGTGGGAGCCAGCCTGGGCAACGACGTCAATCTGCGCGACTTCGAAGGCCGCAGCGCTTTGTTGCTGGGCAAGGCCAAGGACAACAACGCCGCTTGCGCGATAGGCCCCTTCATCCGGCTGTTCGATCAGCATTTCACGCTGGACGATGTGCGATCGGCAACGATTCATCTGCGGGTCGAGGGCCGCGACGGCTTCGTCCTGGAAGGATACAGCTCAATGGCGCAGATCAGCCGCGATCCCTTGGAACTGGTTGGGCATGCCATGGGCGGCAATCACCAATACCCCGACGGCATGATGCTGTTCTGCGGCACCATGTTCGCGCCGACTCAGGATCGCGGCACCGAGGGCGCGGGCTTTACGCATCATCTGGACGACGACGTGTATATCTCCACCGGAAAGCTGGGCTGCCTGGCCAACCGGGTGGGCCTTAGCGACCAACTGCCGCCCTGGGAATTCGGCATTGCCGCCCTGTTCGCCAGCCTGGCCAAGCGCGGCCTGCTGGGCTAGACCGGCTCTATCATCCGTGTGACCGCGTTGGCCACGGCCAGCAAACGCGTATCCTGGCCGAAACCGCCTATCAATTGCGCGCCCAGAGGCAGGCCGGCGGGCCCAAGATCCGTGGGAAAGGAAATCGACGGCAGATGCAGCAGCGTCCACAGGGCGCCAAAGCGCGGATCGCCGGCGGATTCCAGGCCGGCTTCCGCCTCGCCGGCCGCCGCGGGATACAAGACGGCATCCACGTCGCGGAATAGCTCTTCCGACAGGCCATGCGCTTCGCGCACCTGCTGGCGCATGGAAACGTATTCGTCAAAGCCCAGGTCGTCTCCGCCTTGCAGGCGGGCGCGCAAACGCGGGCTCAGCGACTCTTTGTGCAGCAGCCGTTCGTTGGCCAGGGTTTGCCTGGCTTCGTACTTGAACAGGCGCGGCTGGATGGCGATCAGGCGCTCCAGATCCTCGGGCAGCCAGATACGGCTCATCGCGCAGCCGGCCAGCTCCAGCTTGTGCACCAGGCTTTCCAGTGCGCGCAGGGTTTCCGGCTTGACGTAGTCCCATTGCCGCGACAGGCACAAGGCAATGCGAGGCTTGGCCACGACGCTGTTGACGGTTTTGGCGCCATGCAGACCCAAAGTGAAAAAGGCGGCGTCCTCCACCTTGCGGGTGATGACGCCTATGGTGTCTTGCGACGGGCTGAGCGCCTTCAGGCCGGCGGTGGCGATAAGCCCGAAGCTGGGTTTGTAGCCCACCACGCCGCAATAAATGGCCGGACGCACAATGGAGCCGGTGGTTTGTGTGGCAAAGGCCACCGGCACCATGCAGTCGGCCACGGCGGCTGCCGAGCCGCTGGACGACCCGCCGGGGGTGTGCGTCAGCCGCAAGGGATTGCGCGCGCGGCTGGGCGTCTGGGTGGCGAATTCGCCGGTGGCGACCTTGCCCAGCGGCACGCCGCCGCGGTTCTTGGCCATGACCACGCAAGCGGCATCCAGCGCGGGCTGAAAACCCTTGTAGATGGGCGAACCATACTGGGTGGGGTAATCCGAGGTATCTATGACGTCTTTCACGGCAAACGGTATGCCGCGCAAGACATGCCCGCTTGGGGCCACATCCAATCGGCGCGCCGCCGCCAGGGCCTTGTCGGCATCGTAGGCGACAAAAGCTTCGACTTCATTGTTCCGCTCGGCGATACGGTCCAGGCAGGCCTGTGCCAGATCGACGCAGCTTATTTCATTGCGTTCAATGGCGCGGGCCGCCTCGACCACACCCAATCGATTCAGGTTCTTGTTGCTGCTCATTCCACGCTGATCCCTGCTTCTTTGATGACCTTGGCCCACTTGTCGTGTTCCGCGGTCACAAATTGGGTGAATTGTTCGGATGTGCTCCAGTCCGGCTCGGCGCCCTGGGCAAGCAGCTGCTTCTTGATCTCCGGCTTGTCCAGGATGGTCTTCATTTCGGCATTCAGCTTCTGCACGATGGCCGGGTCGACCTTGGCCGGGGCGAACAGGCCGAACCATCCGTTGACTTCGTAATCCGGCAGGCCGGCTTCAGCCATGGTGGGCACGTCGGGCAGCAAGGCGGAGCGCTTGGACGATGTAATCGCCAAGGCACGTAGCTTGCCGGACTGGATGTGCGGCAGGCACAGCGGCAGATTGCAGAACATGACCTGGACGCGTCCCGGCAGCAAATCGGCCAGCGCCGCGCCGCCGCCCTTGTAGGGGACGTGCAAAATGGGCGTCTTGGTGATGGATTTGAAAAGCTCGCCCGACAAGTGCATGCTGCCGCCGTTGCCGGTGGATGCATAGGAGTATTCCTTGCTCGGCAGCAGGGCGATCAATTCCTTGACGCTCTTGGCGGGGACTTCGGGGTTGACCACCAGCACGTTCGCCACCGTCGCCACATCGGTAATGGCCACGAAATCGCGCAGGGGCTGATACTTAAGATTCTTGTACAGGCTGGAGTTGACCGCGTTGGTGCTGGTCGGCCCAAGCAGCAATGTGTAGCCGTCGGCCGGCGCCGCGGCGACCTCGGCCGCACCGATGTTGCCGCCCGCGCCGGCTTTGTTCTGCACGATCACCGACTGGCCCAGGGAATCGCCCAATCCTTTGGCGACGATGCGCCCCAGCAGATCGGTAACGCTGCCGGGTCCAAAAGGAACGATCAGAGTTATGGGCTTCGCGGGGTACGCCGCCGCCTGCGCTTTCGCGACGGAGGGAAGGATTGCAATGGCGGCGGCAGCCAGCGCGGCCGCGGCCAAACGGAATTTAGGTGTCACTGATGTCATCGGTCCGGTTCCTATAGTAATAATTGATGCGGATCGCTGGTGTAGCCCAGCATTGAAAAGATGGCGTCAGAGTAAAGTTTGTGGATTAAGATGTCTAATACAAATTGGCGTATAGATTAAGTCGTTTTTAGGACATAAAACACCATGCTGCTTCATACGCGCGCGCTGGAAGCCTTCATTGCCGTGGCCGAGGAATTGCATTTCGGCAATGCCGCCAAGCGCCTGCATGTCAGCCAGCCGCCGCTTAGCCAGCAGATTCGGCGTTTCGAAGCCGAAGTGGGCGCCGCCCTGTTCGTGCGCAGCACGCGCTCGGTCAAGCTGACGCCGGCAGGCGCCGTGCTGCTAAGGAAAGCCAGGCAGTTGGTGGCGGATGGGCAGGCCGCCGTCCATGCGGCGCAACGCGCTGCGGCGGGCGGGTCGGGCCATCTTTCCATCGGCTTTACCACCACGGCGGCCTACCAGTTGCTGCCCAAGCTGCTGGCCGGTTGCCACAGCCGCCGGCCGGATATCGCGCTAAGCCTGAAAGAAGACTTGTCCACGCACCTGATCGAGATGCTGGCCGAAGAAAAAATAGACATCGCCCTGCTGCGCCGCCCCGCCGCCACCGGGCACGATTCCCTGGTCTTTACCCGGGTCAGCCGCGAGAACATGTGCGTGGCCCTGCCGGTGGGCCATCCTTACGCCGATCAGGAAAGCATCGATCCGCAACAGCTGCACGGTGTGCCTTTTATTGGATTCAACCCGAATGCGGCTTTGTACTTTCGCGAGCGGATACAAAGCCTTTTTGCCCACTTCCAGATACAGCCGGCCATCGTCCATGAAAGCGTCATGCCCACGCTGCTAGCTTTGGTGGAGGCGGGTGTGGGCGTGGCGCTGGTGCCTGGATCCGCATCATGCCTGCGGCCCGACGGTGTATGTTTCCGTCCCCTGGATGACGACGAAAACGTGGCGGCCATCGACCTGTATTGCGCGCAGCGGCGCGTGGAGGAAAACCCGGCCGTGGGCGTGGCCCGGGAAATATTGCAGTCGGTTTAAAGCGCCTCTATCTGGCCGAAACCCACTTTCAGCGTCTTTTGGCGGCCCAGTATCTCCAGTAGAAGAACAACCCGTTTGGCGGAGACTTCCTGGACCAGGCCTTCCAGGCCGGCCAGCGCCGGGTCGCTCAGGCGCACCCGGCTGCCGGGCTGGAAGGGGCTGACCTGGTCCAGTCCGGCGTCATTGCGCAACTGCTCGGCCGCGCGTATGGATTGCAGCAGTTCCAGCGGGATATGGGCAAAGGCCGCTCCGAACATGACGACGGAAGCCACGCCGCGTGTTGATCGCAAGGTACCCAGGGATTGCGTCGCGCTTTTGGGCTTGAAGAACACGTAGCGCGGGAACATGGGTTCGTGAATAAGCAGCACGCCTGCCTGCGACGCATCGCCGCCCTTGCGCGGCTTCTTGAATGTCTTGAACAGCGGCAGATAGACCTCGAAACCCTGACGTTCAAGGTTGATTTTGGCGATGTCCTCCTGGCGAGGCTTGGTATAGGCCACATGCCAGGCGGTCTGCGGGTCTGCGTTTGCTGTCATGGCGCTATTTTAAGCACAGCTATGCCTCAAAAGGCCGGACTGCCGGCATCTTGCCGATGACACTGGCTAAGCGGCCCCCAGCCTTTCGCGCTGGTAACTGCCGTCCTGCACGTGGCGGCACCATTCCAGGTTGTCCAGATACCACTGGACGGTCTTGCGGATGCCCGATTCGAAGGTTTCCCGCGGCGCCCAGCCCAGTTCGCGCTGGATCTTGCGGGCATCGATGGCATAGCGCATGTCGTGCCCAGGCCTGTCCTTTACGTAGGTGATCAGGTCCAGATACCGGGCGACGCCGGCCGGCTTGCCAGGCGCCAGCTCTTCCAGCAAATCGCAGATCGTGTGCACGACGTCGATATTCCGCTTTTCGTTATGGCCGCCAACGTTATAGGTTTCGCCCACCTTGCCTTCCGTGACCACTTTGTACAGGGCGCGGGCATGATCCTCCACATACAGCCAATCACGCACTTGCATGCCCTGGCCGTATACCGGTAGCGGCTTGCCCTCCAGCGCATTCAAAATGACCAACGGAATCAGTTTTTCGGGAAAGTGATACGGACCGTAGTTGTTCGAGCAATTGGTAAGCAGCGTAGGCAGGCCGTAGGTGCGGCGCCAGGCCCGTACCAGATGGTCGGAACTGGCCTTGCTGGCCGAGTAGGGCGAGCTGGGCGCGTAGGGCGTGGTCTCGGTGAACAGCTCATCGGGGCCCTCCAGGTCGCCGTAGACCTCGTCGGTGGATATATGGTGAAAGCGGAAGGCCTGGCGGTCGGTATCGTCCAGTTGAGTCCAATACTGCCGCGCCGCCTCCAGCAATGTATAGGTGCCGACGATATTGGTTTCGATGAAAGCGGCGGGCCCGTCGATGGAACGATCCACATGCGATTCGGCCGCCAGATGCATGACGGCTTGCGGGCGATGCTGGCGGAACACGCGATCGAGCTCTGCGCGGTTGCAGATGTCGACCTGCTCAAAGGCGTAGCGCTCGCTTTGGGCGGCCTCGGCCAGGGATTCCAGATTGCCGGCGTAGGTCAGCTTGTCCACGTTCACGACGGTGTCACTGGTGTGGCCGATGATGTGGCGCACCAGGGCCGAACCGATGAATCCGGCTCCGCCGGTAATAAGGATCTTCATGAATAAGCCTCGGATGGCGCAGTCGAAGGCCGGCTGCGGGTACAACTGGCTACAGATTATAAGTACAGGCAAGTTTACTACCCACGTCATACTGGGCAGCAACAGCGGCATGACTTTCTTGTGCTGACTTTGGTGATTCTATGGGCCTGCATGCACCAGGCCGAAAGGCCGTCACTGCCCGCGGTGTATGGCGACGCAAGCCGCCTGCCCTAACCGCTGGTAGCCCCGGTACATGCCTTCGGTATTGAACGGCATGCTGATGTTGCCCGCAGCGTCGATGGCAATCAGGCCGCCCGCCCCGCCTATGGCCGGCAGCTTGTCGAACACCACGCAGCCGGCGGCCTCGTCAAGCGAACGCCGTTGGTATTCGATACGGGCCGAGACATCATAGGCGGCCACCAGGCGAATAAACGCTTCGCCCGTGCCGGTGGCCGACACCGCGCAGGTCGCGTTATTGGCATAGCAGCCCGCGCCGATCAGCGGGGTATCGCCGATGCGGCCGGGCCGCTTGTTGGTCAGGCCGCCGGTCGATGTGGCCGCCGCCAGGTTGCCGTGCAGATCCAATGCGACGGCGCCCACGGTGCCCAGCTTACGGCCTTCATCCAGCGGGGCCGTAGCGGCTGCATCTTCCGTCAGCGATTGCCCGTCGTGATCCAGGACGATGGTCTCTTCGCCCGTGGCTTGCACGCGCAGCAATTGGCTGCGCCGGGCCTCGGTGGAAAAAAACGAGGGCTGCACGCACTCCAGGCCCGCGTCGCGGCCGAAAGCGTCGGCGCCCGGGCCGGCCAGCAAGGCATGGGGACTGCATTCCATGACCGCCCTGGCGGCCAGCACCGGGTTGCGCAGCGTGGTCACATTGGCGACGGCGCCACTGCGCAGCGTCTTGCCGTCCATGATGGCCGCGTCCAGTTCATGCCGGCCGTCGCTGGTAAAGACCGCGCCGTGTCCCGCGTTGAACAGCGCGCATTCCTCGAGCAGCCGCACGGCCTCGGCGACGGCATCCAGCGCCGAGCCGCCGTCAGCCAGAATGGCCGAGCCGCGTTCCAGGGTGGCCCGCAAGGCGGATTCGTATTCGTGGATGACGGCCGGCGTGGCTTTGGCGCGCGATATCGCACCGGCGCCGCCATGGATGACCAGGACTGCTTGCGTCATTTGGCGGCTCCCGCAAGCTTGGGGCCCGCACGCCGGGTCCCCAGATAGGTGCCCAGCAAGATACCCAGCAAACCCACGACATGCCAGAGGGTAAACGGTTCGCCCAGCGTCAGCATGGCAAAACCCACGCCGAAGACGGGAATCCAGTACTGGTACAGCGAGGTGCGGGCGACGCCCAGCTCGGCAATGGCCCGGTTCCAGAACATATTGCAGATGGCGGTGGCGACGATGCCTGTGAACACCATTAGGAGCCAGGGCCAGAGCCCCGGAGCCAGCAGCGCCTTGGCGCTAAGGTCGACCGAGCCGGCCGCCAGCGTGTGCAGGCAAAGCAAAATGGCGCCCAGCGTGTAGACAATGCTGCTGATGAGAATGGAGTTGAATTGCCGCGCCAGGTCCTGGATGATCATGCCGCCCACCACGAAGCTGAACATGGACAGTAACACTTTCAGGTCGCCCCAGCTGGGGCCCGATACCGCCGCGCCATGGCTGCTGAACACCACGGCGAATACGCCGCCAAAACCCAGCGCGATGCCCAGCAGGCGCAAGCCGGTGATGGCTTCGCGGAATACCGCGGCGGCAAGGATGGAGGCCACCAGCGGACTGAGCGCCATGATCAGCGACGAGTTGGTGGCGCTGGCGTCGAGCATGCCGGAGGTGAAGAAGATTTGATTGCCGTAGATCATGAAGCAGGCGCACAGCGCGAAACGCAGCCATTGGCCCGCCGATATGCGCAGCAGCGGTATGGGCTGCCGCGATCCGATCAGGGTGAAGTTGATGATGACGGCGGCAAGCGCCATGCGAAAGCAGGCGATGATCAGCGGATCAAAGTAGGTGGTAAGTACTTTGATGGCCGAGATATTCAAGCCCCAAATGGCCATGGTGCCGACCAAGAGCAACTGCATTCTGACAGAATTCATTTAAGGCTTGCGGGTGTCTTTCGGGTTCCCTGCAAGGATATCAGGTCGGCGCTGGCTTGTGTAATGAAAGTCCGCGCAAAGCAGCCTCGGCGACCGCCTGCGCGTCCACCTGGAAGAATCGCCGCAATTCGGCGCGCGTATCGCTGCGGCCGAAGCCATCTGTGCCCAGGGTGATGTAGCGCCGCCCTTCCGGCAGGTAGGCGCGTATGGATTCAGGCACCAGCCGCACATAATCGGTGGCGGCCACGATAGGCCCTTCGGAGGCCCGCAGCAGCCGGGCAATGTGCGGCTGCCCGTCCATGCCGTTCCGACGGTCATTGTCGTCCTGGCCATCCTGCATAGGTTGCGCATCTTGCACCGGGCGCGCCTCGCAGCGCTGGCCGTCGCGCGCCAGCTCGCTCCAACTGCTTATGCTGTAGACATCGCTGGCAATGCCTTGCTGGGCCAGCAGCTCCGCCGCCTTGATGACTTCGGTCAGGATGGCTCCCGATCCCAGCAACGCCACCCGGCCGTTTTCGCCCGCCCCCGCCTTGGCTTCGTAGCTGGCGTAGCGGTAACCGCCGCGCACGATGTCCTCTTCCACGCCCTCGGGCAGATCGGGCTGGGCGTAGTTTTCGTTCATCACGGTAATGTAATAGAACACATCGCGCTGTTCGACCGCCATTTCACGCATGCCGCGATCAACGATAACGGCCAGTTCGCCGGCGAACGCCGGGTCGTAGGCCTTGCAGTTGGGGATGGTGGCGGCCCACAGGTGGCTGGCGCCGTCCTGATGCTGCAGCCCTTCGCCCGCCAAAGTGGTCCGGCCCGAGGTCGCGCCTATCAGGAAGCCGCGGGGACGCTGGTCGGCGGCGGCCCAGATCAGGTCGCCCACCCGCTGGAAACCGAACATGGAGTAATAGATATAGAAGGGCAGCATGGCCATGCCATGCACGCTGTAGCTGGTGGCCGCCGCCACCCAGCTGGAAATGGCGCCCGCTTCGCTGATGCCCTCTTCCAGTATCTGGCCGTCCTTCGCTTCGCGGTAGCTGAGTATCGAGCCGATGTCCTCCGGCTCGTATTTCTGGCCGACGCTGGAATAAATACCCACCTGCTTGAACAGATTGGCCATGCCGAACGTACGCGCCTCGTCGGCGACGATGGGGACAATGCGGGGCCCCAGGGCGACATCTTTCAGCAAGGCACCCAGCATGCGCACAAAGGCCATGGTGGTCGACATTTCGCGCTGCCCGCCCTGCAATGCGAAACGCGCATAGCCGGAAATATCGGGCACCGCCAACGGTTGGGCCTGGTCCTGCCTGGCGGGCAGCGGCCCTCCCAACACCTCGCGGCGCGCGCGCAGGTAGCGCAGTTCGGGGCTGTCGGGCGCCGGCTTGTAGAAATCCAGGCGCAAGGCCTGCTCGTCGGAAAGCGGCAGATTGAAGCGGTCGCGAAAGCCCAGCAGGTCGGCGTCCTCGAACTTCTTTTGCGAATGCGTCGTCATGCGGCCCTGGCCGGCGCTGCCCATGCCATAGCCCTTCTTGGTATGGGCCAGGATGACCGTGGGCCGGCCTTGGGTGCCGGCCGCCGCGGCATAAGCGGCGTAGATCTTGACCAGATCGTGGCCGCCGCGCCGCAGCCCGTCGATCTGTTCGTCGCTCATGCCTTCCACCAGGCGCGCCAACTGCGGGTTCTGGCCGAAGAAATGATCGCGGTTGTATTGGCCGTCTTTGGCGGCGAAGGTCTGCATCTGGCCGTCCACGGTTTCCGACAAGGCCCGCAGCAGGGCGCCGCTGTGGTCGCGCGCGAACAGGCCGTCCCAGTCGCTGCCCCACAGTACCTTGATGACGTTCCAACCCGCCCCGGAAAACAGCTTCTCCAGTTCATCGATTACCCGGGCGTTACCGCGCACCGGCCCATCCAGCCGCTGCAGATTGCAGTTGACCACCCATATCAGGTTGTCCAGGCGCTCGCGCGCCGCCAGGGTCAATGCGCTCATGGATTCGGGCTCGTCCATTTCACCGTCGCCGAACACGCCCCAGACCTTCCGCCCGGTGCAATCGAGCAGGCCGCGATCCGTCAGGTAATGCATGAAGCGCGCCTGGTAGATCGAACTGATGGGCCCGATGCCCATCGACCCTGTGGGAAACTGCCAGAAATCCGGCATCAGGTAAGGGTGCGGATAGCTGGGCAGGCCTCGCGCCCCGCTGGCGGGCCCACCCAATTCCTGACGGTAATGGGACAGGTCGTTTTCGTTCAGCCGCCCTTCCAGGTAGGCGCGTGCATACACGCCCGGCGCGCTGTGCGGCTGCAGGAACACCAGGTCGCCGGCATGCCCGCCGGCGCTGGCGCCGCGCGCATGGAAGAAATGATTGAAGCCCACTTCGAACAGATCGGCCGCACTGGCATAACTGGCGATATGGCCGCCCAATTCGCCGTAGGCGGCGTTGGCGCGGACCACCATGGCCAGGGCATTCCAGCGCATGATGGCGCCCAGCTTCTGCTCCAGCGCCAGGTCGCCGGGAAAGGCCGGCTGCCGGGTCAGCGATATAGTGTTGACATAGGGCGTGCCGATGCGCGGCTTCCAGGGAATGTCTTCGGTGGCGGCCATATTGCATAGCTCGTCCAGCATGAAGGCGGCGCGCTGCGGCCCATGAGCGGCAATCAAGGACTGAAACGCGTCGTGCCACTCGGCGGTTTCCTGGGGATCGATGTCGGTCAACGGTTGCGGAGGGAAAGGTGAATTCATGTCGGTTCAGGCACTGGAAGAATGGGTCGGCACCCTTATTCTCCTTTTCTTTCGCAAGCATGTGGTTTCGATAACGGGGAAAATTCCGCCCATTTTCAGCATAAAATGCCGTTTTACTCAACCACTACAGCATATGAATCTGGATACTACCGACTTACGCATTCTGGATGAACTGCAACGCGACGGCTCGCTAAGCAATGTGGAACTGGCCCGGCGTGTTCATCTGTCGCCCTCGCCTTGCCTGACCCGGGTCAAGGCGCTGGAATCCGCCGGCATTATCGTCCGCTACGTGGCGCTGGCCAATGCCGCCGCCTTGGGCCTGGGCCTGAATGTATTCATTTCCATCAGCCTGAAATCGCAGGACAAGGAAGCGCTGGCCAATTTCGAACGGCGCATCGCCGAACACGACGAAGTCATGGAGTGCTATCTGATGACCGGCGACTCGGACTACCTGATACGCGTGGCGGTGGCCGATATCGGCGCGCTGGAACAGTTCATACTGGAGCAGCTAACGCCCATACCCGGCATCGACAAGATACGATCCAGCTTTGCGCTGAAACAGGTGTCCTACAAAACGGCCCTGCCCTTGTCACTGGGCAAGCACTAGCCCGCGCGGGCGGCTTGCATGGCTTCCCAGCGCCAGGCGTCCTCGCACATTTCGCGTATATCTTTGGTAGCGCGCCAGCCCAGCGTCTGGAATGCCAATTCTGTATCGGCCCAGCAGGCGGCAATGTCGCCGGGACGGCGCGGCGCAATGTCGTAGGCCACGGCCTTACCGCTGGCTTGTTCAAAGGCTTTGACCATGTCCAGCACCGAATACCCCACGCCCGTGCCCAGATTGACCGTCAGCATTTCCTGCCCGGCCTGCTGGCAACGGCGCAGGGCCGCCACATGCCCCAGCGCCAGATCCATGACATGAATGTAGTCCCGCACGCCGGTGCCGTCCGGCGTGTCGTAGTCATTGCCATAAACCTGCAGCCGGGGGCGCCGTCCGGTGGCCACCTGCGCCACATAAGGCATCAGGTTGTTGGGCACGCCTTGCGGCGCCTCGCCGATCAGACCGCTGGGATGCGCCCCCACCGGATTGAAATAGCGCAGCCGGGCAATGCGCCAGCCCGGCTCGCTGCGGTACAAGTTTTCAAGCATGTCCTCCACCACCAATTTGGTGTGTCCGTAGGGGTTGGTGGCGGAGCGGGGGTGGTCTTCGGTCAGCGGCAGTTTTTGCGGATCGCCGTACACCGTGGCCGATGAGGAAAACACAAAGGTTCTGACACCCGCTTGCCGCATGGCCGCCAGCAGCGTCGTGCTGCCATGCACGTTGTTGTCGTAATAGTCCAGCGGCTTCTGCGTGGACTCGCCCACCGCTTTCAAACCCGCAAAATGCAGCACAGCTGATATCGCGCGGCTGCGGAACAGCGCATCCAGGGCCTGCCTGTCGCGCACGTCGCCCTGGACAAAGTCGGGACGCTGTCCGGTGATTTCGGCGATGGCGTCAAGGACCGAGATCGCGCTATTGCACAGGTTGTCCAGGATAAGGACGCGATAGCCGGCCTGCTGCAGGACGACCGTGGCATGGCTGCCGATGAAGCCGGTACCGCCGGTGACTAGGATGGTTTCAGACATGATGCGGGACTGAAGGAGATTCAGCTAAATGATCGATCGCTCTATTATGACCGATAGGCATCGTTTTCCAGCGGGGCCGGCTTCTTCGCGCCAGCCCTCGGCCTTAGCACTCTGGATGCGCCTAAAGCAACACTAACGCCTTCGAAGCTTGGCGCGATGCACCAGCTCGCCCACGATCCCGCGCCGGAACGCCATCACGCAAATGATGAAGATCAGCCCGATCACAATCGTCACCGACTCGCCCAGCACCTGGAACCACTGCACTCCCGTCACTTGGCTAAGGAAACGGCCAAGCTCGCCCACCTTGTTCTCCAGCATGACGATAATAAAGGCGCCCAACACCGGACCTGTGAACGTTCCCAGGCCGCCAACTAAAGTCATGAGCACAACCATGCCGGACATCTGCCAGGCTGCATCGGTCAACGTGGCCGACACGAACACCAGCGCCTTGGTGGCCCCGGCCAGGCCGGCCAGCGCCGCCGACAGCACAAAGGCCAGCA